>CAYONI010000005.1:0-61782 GCA_964405295.1 uncultured Methanosarcinales archaeon
TTTAAACTTTGCTTCAGCATCTTCTGCTTTGTTTATGTCTGGATGATATTTTTTTGCAAGTTTTTTGTAGGCTTTTTTGATCTCCTCTTTAGAAGAACCCTTTTCTACATTTAGTATTTTATAATAATCTTTAGACATTTTATCCTTCAATTTCTTGGTCTTTATCAATATTGTGTTGTTTAAATAATTCTTCTATTGTAATATTATTTAGTTTGTTGCAGTCTTCTGGTTCTGCATCTATCTTTGAAAATAGTTGTGTTTCAAGTTTTAACAATTTCCCATCTTGGTCAACTACTTTTAACCAATCTTCATATGTTGTATACAAATGTTTATACGCAAGATGTAAATTAAGAATTCTTTTTTCAATAGATAACACTTTGCTTCCATTTGCCCTAAGATCAGAATATGCTAATAATTTAGTTGGAATGTTAGGTTCAGTTATATCAAACCAAAAACCGTGTGGACGTATTAACTTTGCTATTGAGGGATAATCTTCTTTTAATTCTAAATAAATCATTTCTTCATGATTTAAATCTGGATACTTAATCTTTAATTTTCTCCAAAACCTTATTTGATCTTCTGTATACTTATATTTTTCTTTTACTTTTTCAAAGTCACCAGAATTACATATTGGTTTCATGATATCGTGCATTACTGCAGCAATAATCATTCTCATTTGTTCTTGATTTGTTATTAATCCTTTTTTCAGATATTGCTCAGACATAAAAACTACAACTTTGATAACATTTAGAGTATGCTCTCTAATCTTTTCTGGCAAATAATATTTATCCCATAATTTAAATGCTTTGTTAATACTAATTTTCATTTTATACTAATGTTTTAGAATCATACATCTTTTTTGGTGTGTGATGATACATTTTTAGTTTCATTTCTTGTTCTTGATTAATTGATAATAAATTATCAGAATAATCTTTAGAAAGATAAGATGCTGCTGATCCACGCTGAGCTAGAGGTTTATTAAAATCTCTTTGCAATTCATATTGCATGAACTTTTGCTGTTGATATATTGTCGGTGGCATTTTAAAAAAAAAGTAAGAAAAAAACTATTTCTTTTCCTCTTTATCCTCTTTGACTTCTTCTTTGTTATCCTTAACTTCTTCGTAGTCTGCATCCACAACTTTCTCGTCATCCTTTTTACCTTCAGGCTTTTGAGATCCAGCTTGTTGTGCAGCTTGTTGTTCTGCTGCAGCTTTCTTGTACATTTCTTCTGAAACTTTCTGGAATTTTGTAGTTAATTCATCTTTTGCTTTTTTGATTAACTCATAATTCTTTTCTTTGTCTTTCAAAAGTTCTTTTAAACCATCAATATCTTTTTGGATGCTTTCTAGTTCTTTCTTGTCAACTTTGTCTCCCATTTCTTTCAGAGTTTTTTCGTATTGGAAAACAATTGCTTCTGCTTGGTTAAGAGTTTCTACTTTTTCTTTCTTAGCCTTGTCTTCTTCTGCGTGAGCTTCTGCGTCTTTTCGCATTTTCTCAATTTCTTCTTCTGAAAGATTAGTTGTTGCAGTTATCTTAATACTCTGTTCTTTCTTTGTTCCCAGATCTTTTGCAGATACATGAACAATTCCGTTTGCATCAATATCAAATGTTACTTCGATTTGAGGTATGCCTCTTGGTGCTGGCGGAATTCCCAATAAATCAAATTGTCCTAGAGTTTTGTTATCAATAAACATTGATCTTTCTCCTTGACCTACTCTAATTGTTACAGCAGGTTGGTTGTCTGCAGCTGTACTGAAGATTTGAGATTTCTTACTTGGGATAGTTGTGTTCTTATCTATTAGTTTTGTAAATACTCCACCTAGAGTTTCAATTCCCAGACTTAGAGGTGTTACATCTAATAATAGAACGTCTTTAACTTCTCCTGCTAGGATTCCACCTTGAATTGCAGCTCCCAGAGAAACAGCTTCATCTGGATTAACAGATTTGTCTCCGTCTTTACCAGTTAATCTCTTTACCATTTCTTGAACAGCGGGTATTCTAGTTGAACCTCCCACAAGAATAACTTTGTCTATTTTTGTTTCTTTAGCATCAGCTATTGCTTTTTTTGCAGGCTCTTCTAGTTTTGTTATAATATCTCCTATTAAAGCTTCGAATCTTGCTCTTGTTAATTCTTTTTCTAGATGTTTTGGGCCATCTTGATCTGCAGTGATAAATGGTAAGTTAATACTTGCAGTCATCTTACTTGATAATTCTATCTTAGCTTTTTCTGCAGCTTCTTTTAATCTTTGCATTGCAGTTTTGTCACTGGTTAGGTCGATGTTTGTTTGTTTTTTGAATTCATCTGCTAACCAATTCATTACTAAGTTATCAATATCGTCTCCACCCAGGTGATTGTTTCCGCTTGTAGATTTTACTTCGAAAACTCCGTCTCCTAGTTCTAGAACAGAAACATCGAAAGTTCCTCCTCCAAAATCGAAAACTAGAATTGCGTGATCATTTGTTTTTGTTAAACCATAGGCTAAACTTGCTGCAGTTGGCTCGTTGATTATTCTTAGAACTTCTAAACCTGCAATCTTTCCTGCATCTTTAGTTGCTTGTCTTTGAGAGTCTTCAAAGTAAGCTGGAACAGTGATTACTGCTTTAGTTACTTTTTGTCCTAGATAAGCTTCTGCATCTGCTTTAAGTTTTTGCAGAATCATTGCTGAGATTTCCTGAGGAGTATAGTCTTTACCTTCTAGAGGAAATTTCTTATCTTCTCCCATGTGTCTCTTAATACTTGCAACTGTGTGTTCCGGGTTTGAAACAGCTTGGTTTCTTGCCACACGACCCACTAGTTTTTCTTTATTCTTATATGCAACTACACTAGGAGTTGTTCTTTCTCCTTCTGCATTCGGTATGATTACAGGTTTACCTGCTTCCATTACTGAAACTGCAGAGAAAGTTGTTCCAAGATCGATTCCAATTATTTTTTCTTTATTCATTTTTTTTTACCTCGTTATTTTGTTTTATTTTAATATTATCGTCGAGCATTACTCGATATTTTCCAGAACTTTGTTCTGGGTTTTGCCACGTTCTAGATGGGGGTTAGTAATGAAAATTACAATCCTTGCCTTTGCTCTTTATCTCTTCTTTCAGATATTTCTTTAGTAGTTTTTCCTTCATTAAAGTCTCTTTCAATTTTATCAAACTCTGCTTTAGTTTGTTTTCCAATAGAACCTCTAGAAATTTTAACTTTAGCAGATCGAATGACAACACCATTTAATTCATAACCTTCTTGTAATACTTCTAAAACTATATCAGAATTTTTATCAGAATGTTCAGTCAATAGAACTTCTTGTTTATAAGGATCAAATAATTTTCCTTCTCCATCTATTTTCTTTAATCCATTTTCTTCTAGTATTGAATAAAAGTTTGAGTAGATAAGTTCCATTCCTTTAATGAACTCTTTTGAGTCTTTATTTTGGAATCCTAATTGAAAGTTATCTAGAATTGGTAATAAATTTTTTATTAGCTCTTTATTTGCTAACTTAGCAAATCTCAGGTTGTCATTTGCATTTCTCTTTTGAAAGTTTTCAAATTCTGCTTGTAACCTTTGTAAGTGTAGAGTTAAATCTAATTTGTCTTTGTTTAATTGTTCTACTTTAGATATCTTTGGTGCTGCTAATCCAGTATGTCCTTTTGCAGCTGCATTCTTCTGATCTTTATTCTTGCCCATCCTAAACCCCTTGATTCGTTGACTTAAGCTCAACGTAAGAAGGGGTAATATCTACTTGTTTATAAAGTTTTCGGTGAGATAGGCTTTGTGTAATAATAGAAGTAGTTTTTACACAAGGTTTTTCTTTTTTACACAGGCTTCGAAATCTATGTTTATTTTGTTTTCAAATGCTTCTTGTATTAAGACACAGATGTTGTGGCATAAGAATTTGATTTTTATTTCGTTTGAGTTTGCTATTTCTGTTTTTGTGTTTAAGTGATCTCCAAATCTCTTTTTTATCATATGGAATCCACACTC
Organism: uncultured Methanosarcinales archaeon; assembly: GCA_964405295.1. GTDB lineage: Archaea > Nanobdellota > Nanobdellia > Woesearchaeales > CAYZNE01 > CAYZNE01. Next base: position 3,974 of record CAYONI010000005.1, read on the forward strand.
TATGTTACTTCTAGCATGATATTTTTTCATGAATTTTTCTTTGTTGTATTTAAATTCTAAGAACATTTTTCTCCATATTGGTGATCCTCTGGCTTTCCCATTAGTATTTTTCTTAAATGGAATGTAAGAGTTTAATCCTAATTCATGTAAGAACTCGTGAACTCTTTTACTACTGTAAGCTTTGTCTGCGGTGAAGTTTTCTAAGTTAAAGTGTTTGGTTTTGTTCCCTATAACTTTTTCCAGCATAGAAATGTCTCCTTTGTTTTTTGTTGTTACTTCTACTGATAAGAAAGTGTTTGTTTTACAACCTATTACTGCATGGGCTTTTCTCCATACTCTTTCTTTACCAGTATGTTTGCCCCATTTGTAATTAAACCATTGGTCAAATCTTGATATTGAGAATCCTGTGCTGTCTATTGCTCCTGTTGTTTCAAGTTGTGCTAAGGGAATTGCTGTTATTAGAATTAGATCGTCTATTATTTTGTTTAGTTCTTTTGAGTTAAAGAAGTTATCTATACTTTTGAAACAAGGAACTTTATTTATGTAATGTAAGTTTTTTAGTTCTTTTAATATGCTTTCAGCTTTTCTTAGGTCACTTTTGTAATAAACTTTTATGCACATTGAGAATATTCTATCTTTAATACTATAAGGTTTTCTTCCTGGTTTAGGCAATGCTTCTTCAATTGATAAGAATAATAATTCTTCTAATAATTTTTTGAATAAAACATCTTCATTAGTTTTAGCATTGTTATATGCGTTCCAGTCTTGAGAATAAGTTTCTTTTTTAGGTTTTATTTCTTCTTCTGGTTCTATAGGTTCAATTGGTTTAATGAAAGTGTACTGCCCAGAGTGAGTAGGGTATAATTCTATTACTTCATCTTTAGTATTTTCGGCTGATTTCATATAAACATAGAAATATGTTTCTATTTAAATAGTTTTCGTAACTCTTAAGTAATATCGGCTTAAAATATAGAAAAATATTTAAATGATTAAGCCGACTTTAATAAATATGGCTGAAATTAACAAAGAAGAGCTTGCAAACATAGTAGGATACCACGAGGACTCAGAATACCTAAAAGAAGACAGAGCAATAATAAAAGACAAAAAACAATACTCAGTAAGAATCCCAGCTAAATTTGCAGAAAAAGCTAACATAAAAAAAGAAGACAAATTCAGATTTGTTTTAATACCACCAAATGAAGAAGAAACAGAATTCACAATACAAGCAACACTAATAAAAAAATGAAAAAACAAGAATTCAACCCAATAGAGAAAAAAATACTACGATTATTATATCAATCAAAAACAGAACTAACAACCTATGAAGTAGCAAAATACGCAGAAATAAGCTACCCAACATCAAAAAAATACCTAAAAGAATTAATAAAAAAAGGAGCCATAGAAAAAAATGAAAAAGAAAACTAAAAGAAAACCAACAACATACAAATTCAAATTCAACCTACTAAAAGGAATACTCAAAAGAAAAAAAAGAAAATAAAAGCACAACCACAAGACAACAAAGCGTGAGCTTTAAATAAAAAGTATATCAATTTATGTGGAGAAGAAATTATGAAAAGAGAAGAAACTAATGATATTATGCAATATCTTGTGCCTAAACTAAAGGATGTAAATATTAATATATCCATTTGTAAAATAGACGTTACAACTGAAAAAAGTGGAAATAAAAGAGGGGATATTTGGATTTCTATTGAAAAACACGAATCAAGAAACTTTGAAAAAAATATAATTGCCTTAATTGAAGCGAAGCACAAAAATTCCACTATAGGAGATATTGATTGGAGAGATGCTATGCGTCAAGGTAAAGAAAAGTCATTAAAACAACATTTAGACTATTATATTGTTACTAATTGCAGATCAGAAGTAAGGTTTTATAATTCTCATAATGATGAGGAGATAATACTTGATGGTAAGGTAATTACTGGACTTGTACCAATTGATGTTTTACAAAAAATTCAAACACAAGTAAACAAGGAAAATTCTTATGTTATACATAAAGTTAGTAAAGTAATTAAACCTATATCAGAACATAAATTTAGAAATACGCTTAAAAAATTAGCTGATGTTTATAGAAGTGCTGGACTAAAAAAAGGAGATGAGAGAATTGATCCAACCATAAGTTTTGTTGTTTTAAAATATATTTCTGAAAAAGAACAAGAACAAAGAACTTTAGATAAAGTCATAAAATTGTGGCACAATTTAAATGATATTGCTTCTGAAAAATCTGTTGGAGATTTAAGAGTTGAATTTGACACAATGGTTAATTTGATTTGGGGGAATAAGAGTAGATACAAAGACAATATCTATAAGGACTTTAAAGATTTAATGATTTTCCCTTCTAAACTAAAAGATGAACATTTTAAGAAGATGTATGCTGAATTAGATGATTATCATTTTCATGGTGCAAATTTTGATTTATTTGGTGCAATTTATGAAGAGTTTGCTTCACAAACAAAAAAGAGAGAATTTGGAGAATTTTACACAAGAAGACATATTACTGGTATGGTTGCAAGAATATTATTAAGAAAAGAAACTAATCCAAGAGAACTTAAAATATGTGATAATGCTTGTGGCACGGGAGGTTTTCTCACAGAGGCTTATAAGGCTCTTATAATGAATTATTCTGCAAATAATAAACTAAATAAAAATATCTTAAAACAACTTAAACAGAAAACATTTTGGGGTTATGATAACGATGATAAATCTGTAGCAAGAACAAAATTAAATATGTTTCTTGTAGGTGATGGGCACATTCATATTTACGAAAATGATTCATTAAATGGATGGAATTCAGAAATGGGGTATGAAGAAAACACTTTTGATTATATCCTAACTAATCCTCCAATGGGTAAATATGATGGTGAAGTAAGTATTAATAATTTTGAGTTTACAAATGAAAGTAAATATGAATTGATGTTTTTAGAAAGAGTAATTAAATCTACTAAACCAGGTGGAGAAATTGCAATTGTAATTAATGATGGGACTCTTGAGACTCCATCTAAAGGAGATTTTCGGAAAAAAATACTAGAACATTGTAATATCCATGCAGTTATATCTCTAACTAAATTCGCTTTTGCACCTTACACAAAAGAAAAAACATATATAATGTTTTTACAGAAAAAACAAGATGAAAATGTTGGAGACTTTCAGAAATCCCCAATATGGCATTTTATTGTTGATTATGATAGTTATGCTAATAGTGATAAGAGATACAAAACAAAATATCATGATGATTTGCCCGAATTGGAGCAAAATTTTGATTCTGCAATTAAATTATCAAATATTTTTTTAAGTAATTCGTCTATTTTCAAAAATAGTAGGAGTAATTTTGAACGAGAAGTAAATGACCGAGAAAAAGAAGAGGGACTCGAAGGTCTTAAATATGGATTTATTGAGATAGAAAGAGTCAATAAGGGAAATTTCTATAACTTACTAAGTGAATACCATCTTAGACCTTATCAATTAAAGCAAATAAAAGAATCTGATTTTAATTTAAATTTCAAAAAAATACAAGAGAAATTAAAAAGCTTGAGTGAGGGAAAATGATTAAAAGTGAATTTGGAGAATTATTCAATTATCTCTCAGAAACTAATATCACAGAACAATATTTCTATGAACACAGAGGAGATTTTCCAGTATATAGTGGACAAACTAAAAACGAGGGGGTGGTTGCATATATCGATTCAGCTAATCAAAAAGAACCAAGTTTAGTTTTTACTACTTATGGTAGTGCTGGAAAATTAAACTATCGAGAAGGAAATTTTACTATAGGTAGAAATGCTATGGGTTTAAGGCCTAAGAAGAAATACAAACAAGATATTAACTTAAAATGGTTTGCTTATAAATTTCAGAATCTTTTTTATAGGTTAAGAATAGGAGATCCCCAAGGTCAAAAAAGCTTAAATAAATTGTTGCTTAATAAGATTTCAATAGAAATTCCAGATAAAAAAATTCAGATTAAACAATTATCTTATTATCAAAAAGCCACTGCTCTTAAAAAAGAAATATTAAACATAAAGACTGAATTGGATAATTTTTTAAAAAGCAAACAACTGATTAAAAAAGCTAAGTATAAAGAACAGATAAAAAAGATTTTTAAGATAGTTGGTGGCAACAGTGGATTAACTGAAGAATTTGTATATTACAATCAACCAACAAATAATGAAGAAAAAATTAATATTTTATCTGGTGCAACAATAGAAAACAATTTACTTGGGTTGGTTAACATTAGCTCTAAACTACATAATAAAAAATTAAAGGTATTTGTGGCACCATTTATTCAAATTGTGCGTAAAGGTTTAGCTGGACATATGAGGTTTTTTAATAAAGGAAAATTTGTTGCCAATGATGATATTTATATTCTTAAAGTTAGAAATGAATGGAAAGATAGAATAAACTTAAGATGGTTTTGTTACCAATATCAAGAACTATTTTTTAATCTTGTAACATCAAAAAGTGATAATGCTACTTTTAATAAGAAATATACCGAAGAGCAATTTATTGAAATCCCTAATGAAAAAATTCAAAAAGAAATAACAGAAAAATTACTTATTTGTGATAATTTATTGAGTTTTATAAAAAGTTTAAGTTTAGAATTAGATAACCTTATTGAGTGTGAAATTGTATGATGGTATTTTTCTTATAAAATAAAAGCTTACTCAAAATAGATTATTTAATACCTGTTAGTACATCAACTTTTTTTTGTGTTTCATCATCAAGATTTTTTGAATTATCCATTATTTCTTGAATTTTTTCTTGAATAATTGTGTTTTTGTCTCCCTGAATAATTTGAACATTTTCAGAATTTATTATTATTGGTGCATCTTTCTCTTTAGATTTATTTTTTTTAAAGAATTTAATAATATAAGGAGTAAGTATGCTTGCAGTAACATTTATACCAATTTGTAAAGCAAGAGGGATTGAAGTTTCTTCACCATATGCAGAACGTATATAAAAACCTCCTTTAACATTTTTTATTGAACAGAGCTCTTCCTTAAATTCTTTCACTTGTGCTCTATTTACTCCTTTAATATCAAAAAATATTTGTTTCATTTATATTACCAAATTAAATATTTAACTAGGGTTCTGTTTGGTCTGTTTTTTTGTATGCATAAATATATTTTGCGTCTTCGTCTGCACCACCTGTGCCACCATCAGTTCCAATAGTTTCAATAAAGTAGTTTTCAATTTCTCGAGCATCTTCAAAGTTATCTGCTTCTTTATATATACGCCATGCATTTTGTTTTGGTACTTTATGATCACCAAATAATCTTTGTTCAATATCTTCAGTAATTCCAACATACCAAGTTTTCTTTTTGCTACCTTCTTTGTTGATATGTGCAAGTATTTCTCTTTTTATTTGTTCTTTTTCCATATAAATCACCATTTAGTTTAAGTTATTATTGATAAAAACACAAATTTTTATAAACTTTTCTATAAATTCGGCTGAAAGTATATACTATTATAAAAAGCAATAAAAGTGCAAAAACACCTATTTTTTGTACAAAAGCAATAAAGGTGCAAAGCTAATATATTTGGCTTTGCACATTTAATTAGTCTTTTTGCACATTATTAGAATTTTCACAGAATTTAAAGTAATTATTTTTTTAATTCAAACTTTTTACATTTCCCATCCTTTAACTTCCCATTCACACTACATCTAAAAGGAACACCAATACTTCTTACATTTGCACCTTCAGGTATTTCACCTTCATTACCATGTTTACATTTTCTACAAAGAGGGTATAACTCCATATTATATATAAAAATAAAGCTTATATTTAAATTAGCCGATTATTAAAAGTGAATAAAAGTGCAAAAATCATTTATAAATATGCAAATCAAATAAAGGTGCAAAACCAATATATTGATTAAATTTATATATAAACCAACATTATAATTACATATGTTATTTTCAATTGATGCAAATGTTCCAATATCATTTAATGAATCTAAACATTTCGATTTTTTAGAAAAATTTAAACATAACTTTACTATTGATGAAGAAAACTTAAAAGAATGTTCAAAAGATGGGCTTTATAGAAAAGTATCAAATATACAAGATATAGATATTAATTTTACTCTACCTGAAGAATTAGTACTATATGTAGAATGGTTATATAAAGAAAAATTAAAAAAACCAATACATCAGAAGAATAAAAATGATTATAGAGTTATTGCTAATGCAATAGATAAAGAAGCAGATTATATATTAACAAACGACAGGATTTTATTTCATACTTTTAATAAAATACGAAATATTGATAAACAAGAAAAGAAACTTATTCCAGATAACTTAAAAATTATTCATATTGCTGCTTTTTTAAGATTATTACCAGATATGGGATATGACACTAAACTCGTTGCAAGATTAAACAAGAGCATATATTGTAAAACTGAAATTCCAAACAACACAATAAATATACAAAAGATGGGTTGGAAAATAATTCATGTTCAGGAAATATTTAATCCTTATGGGGATAATTTAATAAATTTAGCTAAAGGGTGATAAAATGAAATTTTTAAATAAATTATTACTAAAACGAAAAGATAGGGTTTTTTCTTCAGAAAAGGAAATTCAATTAATGAATGAAATAAGAGAAGATTTTATTAAGAAACTTGAAGAAAAAGAAAAGAAATCTTTTAAACATTCTACCTTAATTCATTCTCCAGAAATAAATTATAAAAAGAAAATAATAATAGAAAAAACATTGAGTGCATAAAATGGTTGACAAAAAAGAAAATAAAAGAATTGCAAGAACTCCTACTTTTACTAAATATTATGTAACTAATGTTATCAATACAGTAACTGAGCAAGATATTAGGTTAGAATTTTTTAATGAAAAAGTAAAAAATGATAAAGATGAATTCATTTTCTTATCTGATTTTCTTGTTATTTTTTCTCCAATCGGAGCAAAAAAGACATTAAAGGAATTAAAAGACGCCATTGATGTTTATGAAAAAAATAATGGGGTAATAGAACTAAAAAAAGAACCTAAATCTAAAGAAGAAACCTCAGAAGAAGAGCTTTTATAATTTCTTAGAATTATGTTGTGTGTAGTGTTGTTGTATGGTTGTTTTTGTTGATTTTTATTTTTTTTAGCCATTCTAGTTGTTCGCAGTGTTCTTTTAGGCTTTGAGGGTTGGTGCCTATTTTTCTTTCTAGTTTGGACATTGTTATGCCTGGATTATCTTTGATCATTGCTAGTATTTCTTGTTGTAATTTTAGTGCTTTTCTCTTCATACTACGTTTTTGTAGAAACATTTATATATTATTATGCTACAATATCGTAGTAATATAGGTGATATTAAATGAAAAAAACAATACTTTACTTAATAATAGGCGTAATTATCATAATCTTAGCAGTGGTCGTATTTGCTATTCTAATGCCTAGTACCACGGTGAAAGAATCCACTGAAAGCGAACCACATCGTGTTGATGGTTCTTATGTTGATGAGGCAGTAGGTGTGTCTTGTAATAAGGATTCTGATTGTTCTAGTGGGGAAGTTTGTATACGTTTTAATGATCCTTCAAAGAATAAGTGTGTAGAACAAGGAACTGGTGGCTCACCTATTTGTGGCGATAAGGTTTGTGAATCTAATGAAATTAGTACTTGCCCAAGAGATTGCAGTGCAAACTAAAACAAATTAAATAATTTTATAGCTGTCCAAACACCCCAAAAAATATTGATTGTGATATGATCCAAGAGATAATGCTTATTATTATAGCTATAATGTTCAAAATTAAGACTTTCTTATCTTTCTGTTTATAACTGATAAGAGATCCAACCAAACCCAAGAATATTCCAACAATTGGGACTAATAATCCTAATATGATGCCTAAAATAGCACATAATACTCCTTTAAGCCTAGAAACAACCTTCTTTACCATATTTTATTATTAGAATTAAATATTTATAAAATCTCCTCACAAAAACCGAGTTTTTACACAAAACACCCTATTTACACAAAGCCGGTGAGATAGAAAGAGAATTTCGTTTAATCTATGTTAAACTCAATTGAGAAAGAGAACTAAAACCAAAAGGGACACAAAATAAAGATTATCAGGAAACTTATTAAATGAATTAGCAATACAAAGTTATTATGAACTCCATTCAAAAAATAAAACTAAATATAGAATCACTACTAGGATTAACAAATTCAGAACCAACTTTTTTTTCGTCAATTTCTTATTATGTGAAAAAATTACACGAATCCATGAACAATGAACAAATAGACGTTGATGAATTAAAATTTCTAATTAATAAAATAGAAGAATTTTATAAAAAATATAGACCATCTGACACCCCAGGAGTTTTTTATATAAGTCCTAAACAGATTTCTAATTCAGATTCTATTGTTAAAGAAATATATCAACTGATAGATGAATTATCAAAAAAGACACCTGAAGAAATTGAAGAAGAACTAAGTAAAACAAGAAAAAAAGTAGAAATAACTAATTCTTTAAATATTATTGATAGAAGATTATTAGATTCTTGTAAAACTGCTTTCGATTCTAAAGATTATTGGGATTTTGTGTTTAAGGCAATGAGACATTTAGAAATAAGGATTAGAAAAAAAGCAAATCTTAATCCCGAAGATACAGGAATTGGTTTAATTACAAAAGCATTTCATATCATGAATGGAAAACTTAAAATTCCTTCTTGCGAAACCTCTTCAGAAGAGGAAGGTTTCTTTCATATATTAAGAGGAATTGTAATGTTTCATAGGAATGCAAAAGGTCATAGGGAAGGAAACATTGACAAAAAAAGAGCATTACAAATAGTCCAATACATTGATTATTTAATTGATATGGTAGAATCTTCAGTTATAAGATAATTTGAATTCGTAATAAGAAAAAAGGGCAGTTTTCCTAATTAAAGAGCATTTTGACTAAAATATCTTTTCCACTTTATATTTATTGGAATAATTTATAACATTTCCAGAATAAGTTAAAATTTTTAATAGTATCTTATCGACCAATAATTTAATTAATTCGTAGTCTTTTAGTGGCTGAGTGTAATCTACAAATCTGACTTCATGAACAATTTTATTTCTATTATCTTTTATCCTTTTTATATCAGAAGAAGAATATTCAAATTCTAAATGCTTCAAAACAGCATTAATTTTCTTTTTTAATGTTTTAAAAGCTAGTTTTGAACATATGTTTTTAATATGCACCCTATCAATAGAAATTTTTTCTTGTTTTAGGTATTTATTAATTGTACCAGTCATGTTTATGATAACATCATTATCTTCTTCAACATTTAAATTATTCTTATTTCTTATTACTTCAACACATAATTCTAAAGCAGAACTAAGTAAGAGATATCTTGATTCTAGTAATTTAGCTAACTCAGCTTGACAAATTATATCTATTACATTATCCAATTTTAATTTTTTCTTATACATTAATTCTTTAGAATTAGATTGATGTTTATCTTTATTATTAAGAAATTCTTGCAAAGACAAAGGACCGATACAATCAACTAGGTCTGCTTCACCAATTATTGTTCCTGAACCACTTTTTATTAAACCTATTTTCCCTCTTTTATGTGTTCTTGACCCTCTAATCTCCCAAGTCTTAACACCAGATAAAATTAAATCAGTATAAGGTTCTTTTATTATTAAACAATCCATTTATAGAATTAGAGGAAATTTATTTAAAAGTTCTTCTAAAACATTCAACCTACCAAAAACAAAACCTCTGCAAAACTTTGCGTTAGCAAACTTATCTTTTTGCAGCAAAATAGAGAAAGATTAATAAAAACCCTTCACAATAACAAAATAAAATGAAAAAATCATTTTTAAAAACAACATTTTATTCCTTGATAATCACTTTCATTCTTATAATAATATATTTCCTAATACCCTTTCCTTCAACTATCCAAAGAGCATCTTTTCTATTACTTGCAATATTAGGAGTTATATTTCTTGTGCTAGGTGTTATGCTTATATTTATTTCTAGAAAAGAAAAAGGAAAATTAAGATTGTTTTTAATGTCAACTGGGATTTCAGCAGTAGCTCCTTTAGTTTCTACAATATTACACAACTTATTTTATGCTTTATCTATAACTTTTGAAAACTTTAAGTATTTATTTGAAGCATTACACGCAACTTTCTTTATAATTGCAATGATTATCGCCCCAATAGTATTTATTGCTGGAATAATAGGTAGTATAATCCTTTTTAAAAAGAAATAATTAATCTAACAAACATTTATAAACATCTGCAACTAATCAAATCATTAATATACGGGGGTTTTACAAATGATATTTTACGTAATATTAGTAATAGTTATACTTTACATCTTATCGTCTATTAAAGTTATAACACAATACCAAAAAGGAGTTATATTTACTTTAGGAAAATTCTCAGGGATATATAATCCAGGATTAAAACTTATTTTGCCAATATTTCAAGTCTGGCACAGAATTGATATGAGACTTAAAGCAGTTGATGTTCCTGATCAGGATGCAATAACTAAGGATAATGTTTCTTTAAAGGTTAATGCAGTTCTATACTTTAAAGTTTCAGAAGCAAGTAAAGCTGTTCTAGAAGTAGAGCACTATCAATATGCAGTTTCTCAACTAGCTCAAACTACAATGAGAGATGTTGTTGGTGAAGTTACACTTGACAACTTGTTAAGTAAGAGGGATATGGTTTCTAAAAGGATTAAAGAAATTGTTGATGCAGCTACAGATCCCTGGGGAATTAAGGTTGAATCTGTTGAGTTAAAACATGTTGAACTTCCAGAAAACATGAAGAGAGTTCTTGGAAAAGAAGCAGAAGCTGAAAGAGAAAAAAGAGCTGTTATAATTAAAGCAGAAGGAGAAGTTATTGCATCAGATAACATGGCTAAAGCAGCAACCACATTAGCAAAAGCACCAGGAGCCCTACATCTAAGAACATTGCAAAGTATGAATGATATGTCAAGCGATCAAAGCAATACAATAATATTTGCAGTGCCTCTAGAAATACTAAGAGCTTTTGAAAGACACGGTAAGAAATAATTCCAGCAAAACGGTGCCAATAAACATAACTTATTAAGCATTTTTTTCTTTTTCTTTATTAAAATCTAAATAAACTTTATAAAAAAACAAACATAATATAGTCTAAAATGGAAACTCTAACAATAAAAGCAGCATTCAAGTATCCTTTCAACAGAGCGAAAGGCATGTGGAATATATTATGGATACTAATCCCAATAATTGGTTGGTTCGCACTGGGTGGATATATAGTTAGAATTATTAAAGGATTTCTTAAAGGAAATTTTAAGAAACTACCAATATTTAGTTTCAGAAGTGATTTAGAACTTGGTTGTACTATGTTCTTAAAATCTCTACCTTTCTTAATAGCATATACAATTGCTGCTTTGATTTTGAGTGCAATATCTCCTGTACTAAGATACATTATGGAGATACTTATAATTCCTATACTAACAATAAATTTCATTAACAAACAAACAATTGAATCTTACTTTGAATTTAAGATAATAAAACACGTCTTCAATAATTTTGGAGACTATATTGTAATGATACTAAAAGGGATCTTATTGGCATTAATATTCTTAGTTATGTGTGTAATCCTAGTTGGTTTCCCTGCAGGAGCTTTCACTGAAAGCATATTCATTGCAGACTTTTACAATAGAAGGGTAAAATAAATTTATTTATTTATTTCCGGCGAAGCAGTACCAATAAATCTTTATTGATTTATTGAGTATTTATTTTCTTTTATAAATCAAGCACGCACATTTAAATACTAAAATGCATTCTTATAGTTCATGTCAATGAACATTGAAATTAGAAGATTTCCAACAGACAAATATGAGTATTACAAAGAGATAAGTTCTTTGATTGATATGGCAGAAGACGAAGCTGTAAAAGATGGCTTAACAAAACTAATAGCAGATTATAATAGAATCGGGATAATAATAAACAAGGACATAATAATTGCAATTTCTGAAAACAATATACTTCTAGGTTACACCCTTGGCAGATATATGAAAATAGAAAAAAGAAATGAAAAAGATAAAGATCAAACTCTTTACCGTGCAACTCAAATTATTGCTTCAGAAGTCCAAGAAAATATTTGCTCAAATTTATTAAAAACACAAATAGAATTTGCAAAATCTTTAGAAGCAGATGTTCTAGTGACAGAAATAGCTGATGACTCCAAATTAAAAGAGATTTATGAAAAGCAGGGAGCTAAATTCTATAATTCAGGGAATTATAAGAAAACCGTTAATATAAATTTAAGATAATGAAAACTAAATCTTCAACTGATTAACTTCACTAAGCAAATACGCCTTCATATTGTGTGCAGATCTTCCTTTAATAGTATAATGTGAATTTTCAACTGCCATAAAAGGGGTTATTATACCTTTCTTCTCTGCAGTCTTAAAAGAAGACAAAGTTTTAGTTATTCCTGCATTCTTAGCATATAATGCAGCTGCTTCTTGAGACAAAATAAAATCATAATTTCTTGCATGCTGAATTATTTCACCTTCTTTAACAAGACGATACTCTAAACTATCAAGACGATTAACTTTAACAAATAATCTTTCATTATCTGCTTTCTTAGACTTTGTAGTTTTATTACTAAGTCGCATTATAGTTGGTGATCTTGCAATTAAAGATGCCCTAGCGTTTTTAGTAAGTTCAAGATTTTTAATCAACCTATTATTTACACAATCTCCAATATAGAAACTTTGAACTTCTTCTATTAGAACAAAAGGATTAAAAGAGGATTTATTTGTATATCTAGTAACAAGTAAATAGGTTATATCACCACCTATTTCATCTCTTTCAGAATTTCTTCTAGTAAACTTAATAGGATCTGGAATTGAAGTAGTTATTCTTTCTTTGAAGTCTGCCATAAAAACCATTCGCAGGCTATAATTTATAAAGTTTTCTGCTATTAATCACTTAATAGTGGTTAAAAAGGCGCAGAAAGGTTTAAATAACTCACCGCTTTTACATAAATTACAAACATTTATGGTGATAAATATGGTTTTCAAAAAAGATTTTATCAAATCAAATCAGTATCCTGAAGAAAAAAGCATTGAATTTCTTGAAGAATTTGGAATATTAAAAAAAATATACAAAGACAAAACAGAAATGATTGAAAGAATTGAAAGAGGAGAAAACATACTAAAAAATAGCGAACAGTATACATCTGAAGAAAAAGTTTTTATCTTCTCTTTAGCAAGTTCAATAAATCGAATTACAGATGAGAATATATTTAGCATACCTACATCAGACAGTGGAATGAAAATATTCTTTAAAGAAGTAAACATCGAAGAGATAATAGAAAAAACCTTTGATAAGTTCTATGAAATTACTAAAAACCTAGGTCACTACGAAATTAATAACTCCGACAATAAAGAAATTAATACTCTAATAACTCCAACAAGATATAATCTTAATAAAGCAGATGAGCTTGAAACATTAGAAGAAAGCCTTAATGAACCTATGGAAATTACAAATCCTCATTACATGGATGATAAAGAAAAATTAAAATTCATATTGGCTCTAACAAGTGTAAACTATATGCAAGAGCCAACTACGCTACATAACAATAAGCATACACCCATACAAACCATAACCATTCAACAAGCATATAATGAGTTAATAAAAGATAAAGATGCAATAAAAGGTTATAAAGACGAGCTAGAAGATGGATTTAAGGCATTGTCTAATTGGTATAATTTCGACCTAGATAAAGTAACCATTAAAGAATTCTACAATCCTAATTTTTGGGATGCAATGCTTATGAATGCAGATCAAGGTAAATAATTTTTTTATTTTATTTTACCAACATTTCAAGAAAGTTCTTTATGTATGCAACATAACTCTTGGTAGAAGTATGTCCTAATCAGTCTACATCTAACTATAAAAATTATCTAAAAAACTAATAAAAATCTTTCAGAGTTACAGATTTCTTTGGATTAACAAGAAGTTCTTTTACAGGTTCGAAATCAGCCAAAAGCTCTTTTCTTTTTTCAGGGTTATTCCCATTATACAATAGAACTGCAGGATGAAACATTGGAACAACTTTTCTATTATTTATATCATAAACCTTACCCTTTAATTGAGTTATTCCTTTAGTAGTTCCTAATATATATTTTGTTGCAAAGTTGCCCAGTGTGATTATAACATTAGGATTTATTATTTCAATTTGCTTATCCAATCTAATTCTACACTTTTCCAGTTCCTCTTTGGTTGGATCCCTGTTATTTGGTGGCCTACAGAGTATTGTGTTCGTAATATAAACTTCTTCTCTTGAAATACCTGTTTCTGACAATAAAGAGTTTAGTATTTGACCAGATTTTCCAACAAAAGGAGTATTTTCTAAATCTTCTTTGTTGCCAGGAGCTTCACCAATTATCATAATCCTAGAAGTAGCTTTACCTGCACCAAAAACAATATTATGCCTGTTTTTACAGAGTTCAGGACACTTACAACAATCTTTGTACTCTTCCTTTAGTTTTTCTAATTGTTCTGCTTTATTCATATTATCTAACTCTTTTATAATTGCTAATAAGGAATAGGTATTTTATAAATTTATTCTAAGAAATCTATAATTTTAAAAAAAATAAAAAAATAAAAAAAGAATTATCTCGCTAAAGAGAGTAATTCATATTGTCTGCTATCTTCTCGATCCTCAGCTCTAATTTCATCTAAAGATTTTTCAGTTGGCTCTCTAGGAATAAAAGATAATACTCCTCTTGAATTAACAACTTCATATTCTCTTGATTTAGTAGTTCTAGCAGAGTAATCAACTCCTCCGATATTATCCCAAGACCGCACCTTAGCATATATTTGAACATACTCTGCAAATTCAGGCTCATCAGGGAATAAAACTGATTCAGATATCTGAGTTGGAGAATTTCCATAGTCAAAATAATACTCAGTACTTTCCCATTGACCGTTTCCATAGAAATTAATTTCTAATTCTGCAAAATCAATTCCTTCACCATAAGATGCAACAAAATTTACATAAAAATCATTTTGCCCATATCCTTGAGAAATATCTAATGTTGTTATGTCTGCCAATTCAACATCATCTAACTGAACATTCTCATAATAATTATATGGTCCGAAATTAAGACTATAATAACAGTCTAAATCAAAATCATCTTCCATTAAATCAAACTTAACTTCTGTATCTGATTGATACATGTAGCCCCCATTAGGGTTAAAATGATTACTTGACCAAGTAGAGTAATAGTTGTCATCAATATCACAATGTACTCCATAATAATAATGAGGGATTATTTCTGCATCTTCAAGTTCTAATTCTGCCCAACCGCACATACTACTATAAACTTCATTATCTATTGATACATAAGAATATTTTCTTAGTGTTAAAGAATAGTCAACATCTTGAGGTTGAGGATATTCTTCTTCTAAACATGCACCGCTCCAGCAACCATACCCACAATAAGCCTCATAACTTATACATGAGCCATTACCATCACAAAGTTGTTCCATCACATGTTCATTATCTGTGCAGTAATCCCAATGCCATTCAATATTAGTACCATTTGTATCGTTGATTCGCACATAACCCTGATTATAAACGTCATCACCATCAGAATCGTAGCATCCTCTAATTTCAACAGGTTCAACATCATTAGTCAAAGTCGGTTTTATTCTTGAAGCCTGCCCACCAAGATTAATTTGATCTTCTTCTCCACCAACAACCGTAGTTGTTTGTTTGTTATTTGGTATAAACAATAATACTAAAGCGACTATTGCAACAATTGCAACAATAGAAACAAAAGCAACATTATTTTTTTTGTCTTTTCCCATAAAAATATCACCTAAATATCATACTAATAGGGTATTTATTGATATTAACCTTTATAAAGTTAACGGAGTTAAGAACTTATTTTTTTCTCTTCTTAAAACAAGCATCACAATAGACCTCTGGTCTACGTGGCTTAAACGGTAGAAAAAACTTCTTTTTACATTCACAGCAAACTACTTCTGTTTCTCTTTTACGAGAACTCGACTTTTTACCTTCTCTCTCAAAATCAATATGCTTGTTTAATTTACTAAAATCTTTTTTCATAAAACAAATAAACTTCAAACATTTAAATAACTTATTATCACAACCATTATAAATCAGTCAAATCTCGAAAATAACATGAGATACAAGAAGGTTTATGGGCAATCTAAAATCAATAAATGCCCATTCTGCGACAAACAAGCAACAACAGAAAACAAACAGGGAGTCCCAGTTTGTCAACAACACAAAAACAATTCTCTTGACCTAAAATGTGCCTGCGGTTCTTGGTTAGATATAAGAAAAGGAAAATATGGCCCATTCTGCACATGCATAGAGTGTGGAATAATTAATCTAAATAAAGCATTAGAAATAAATCAAAATATTAAAATTAAAGAAAAATCAACAGAAGACATAAATGATTCTAAGAATATTATTGTGACTTCTGATGAAGTTGATTTCTTATTTTAAAATAAAAAACAAAACAAGTCCAATTAAAATAAGAATTCCAAGACCAATAATCATAAATATCTACAACTATCTATTTCAAAATAAACCAGCAATAAATATTAATTAAACCAAGAATTAGCGGATATAATAAATAAACTCTAAAACCATTTACAATTATTCCAGCTAAAGAAAACACCATCAAACCTAAACTAACTGCAAACACCAACCAAAGTGCATAAGTTCTTCTGTCCATATAGGTTTAATTAAATTTCATATTTATAAATTTTAATAAAAAGAAAAGGGGTTGCCATACTGTTTTGTGCAATCGTCTTTTACAACTTTCCAGTTCGATGCATGCACTTCTTTGTACAACAGGATATAGGGGTTATAAATTGTTTAGAAAAATAAAAAAAATAAAGGAAAGGATTTATCTTACAATCTCAATTCCTAATTCATTTGATAATTCTTGTCTTGCAACATTAGCTTGTTTAGCTGATTGCTTGCCAAGAATCCATGGAGAGTTTACACCAGTTATGATTGTCATAACAGTAATTCTTCCCTTCATATCGTCGTCAACTCTTGCTCCCCAGATAACGTTTGCATCTGCATCCATTGATTCAGTTACTAATTCACCAATTTTGCTGATGTCATCCAAAGTCATATCTGGTCCACCAGAGATATGCAAGATTGCGCCAGTTGCACCTTCGTATGATATGTCAAGTAAAGGATTACTTAAAGCTCCTTTTACAGCTTCTTCAACTCTATTATTAGTATCAGATGCACCAACTCCAATTGCAGCTACACCACCATCAGTCATGATAGCTCTTACATCTGCATAGTCTAAGTTTACTAATGAAGGCACTGCAATAGTTTCAACAATTCCTTTAATCATTGTTGCAATTAATTCATTAGCAACTGCAAATGCTTGTTGCACTGGTAAGTTACCTGCAATTTGAACTAATCTATTATTATCAATTACAATTACAGTATCTGCTACTTGTCTTAGTTTTTGAAGACCAAATTCTGCTTTGTCAACTCTTGCTCTTTCTATTTTGAAGGGCATTGTTACAGTTCCGATTACGATTGCACCTGCTTCTTTAGCTATTTGAGCAACAATTGGTGACGCACCAGTTCCTGTTCCTCCACCCATTCCAGCACATACAAAACACATATCTGATCCTTTTAATGCTTCTTTTAATTCCTGAATAGATTCTCTAGCTGCCTCAGCTCCTTTTTCCGGGAAACCACCACATCCAAGACCTCTTGTTACATCCTTACCAATAAGGAATTTCTTGTCTGCTTCGATCATATTAAGATGTTGTAAATCTGTATTGCATGCAACGATTTCTGCTCCTTTTACTCCTTTCTTGTAAAGCCAGTTTACCATGTTATTTCCAGCTCCACCTGCTCCTAAAACTTTGATATTTGCTTGGCCTACTTCGAAATCAGATTCGCCGATATTTTCTTGTTGCTTTAAAGCACTTTCCACAATAAAATCCATTTTTGGTTTCCCCCTTGTTATATTTTTTCCAATTTTTTTGGTGCCAATAATCATTTTGATTATTGAGCATTTAGTTTTATATGTTCAAACATATATTCTGCAGCATCAAAAGGCTTTTAAATGATGAGTGTGATTTCAAACAACAAAAGCCCCGCACAACCCTTGAAATCCCATCAAAGAGGGTTTTCAAAGCTTTTGAGGGTTTTTTATTTGAAGATTGCCTTTTTAACTACAATTAGAATTATGATATAACTTATATATAAACCTTTCTATACTATAGTATACAATAATAGAATTATGGATAAAAAAATAGAAGAATTTGTTTTTTTAATATACTAAAACTTTTCAGTTTTATTATCTAACAAAAAGGGTTCTTTTTCTACCAGAATACAAACCCATGTCTGCCATCTGCTCAAATTGCTCTGGTTCTAAGACAAGTGTGTTCAAAGTTATACCATATTTTTCCTTAATATTGTATACATTTACCTTTATAGGTTCAGGATTTACGTTTCTACCTATTACAAGCAAATTTATCCTGTCCTTTGTCTCTTTGCCATACTGCATTATAGACTCTATATTAGGATCGTGCCTTATCAGCTCTACAAATTCATTAATATGAGCCTCTGAATCTTCAAATAAAGAACTTAAATAAGCTGAAGCATCACCATCATTTAACTTATACAACCTAAGTGACTTAATCTTATTAAAACCCACCAGATTCTGCTTTATGAGCCTTCTAAGAATTCTGTGCGTTGTAGCTACAGGAACACTACTTTCTTCAGTAACCTCATTAAGACAATATTCCTTTGTAGGATTCTTAATAAATACACCTAAAACAGCCACTGTTTTGGAATCCATAAGCCCTAAAATTGATTCTTTAAAGTTCATTGTAGTTTTTACCGCACTAAATTAAATTTTTAGCTTATTTCTGTCTGAAACTCCAATATTTATAAACTTTATCATTTATAGAAACTTATTTTTAAATTTGGAATTCATTTCCATATTTGGAGTCTATTTTCATATTTGATATGAAGTGCATTTAGAAGCATATTACAAAAATTGGATTTTTTAGAAAAAAATTTAGAATATTTTTTAATTTTAGAAACTAATCCTGCATACCCTTAGCCTTTCTTCGATAAGAACCAAATTTGTCATCAACTGGGAACTTTGCAGGTCTAGGCTTAACTGTAGCAACACCGCACTCAGAACATTTATCAGAAAGAGTATATTTTGCACATTTTGGACATTTCATTATATGCTGCATTTTACTTCCTTTGAATATGTGCTTAAGGTCAGCTGATTCTAAACAAAGCATCAAGTGCGTTGTGGGAGGTTGCTCCCTACGGGACCACCGCACATTCAAACTACACATTGATTCAGTGAAAGCACATAAACATTAATATTTTACTTCTTATCAGCTCTTACAAAACTGAATTCAGCCTTATTTTTTTCACAGAACTCTTTTGCAAGATCAAGACCCTTTTTTAGAATTGTCTCTGCTTCCAAATAATCATGAGCAATTAACATTAATCTGAACTTACTTGAACCAAGATATTTGATTGAAATCTTCTCTTTATCAACATCTCCAATCATAATTAAAGCCTTTCTAACAGTATCAACACCATTTGCTTCATAAGTCTTTACTGAGACATCACCAACAATCTCAACTTGTTTAGGTTTTATTCTCTCCCTAATAAGCTTTTCAATAACTTCTGTTTGCTTTTTTTCAAGGCCCAAAACAGAGAGATCATAATCTTCTTCAATTACTGCCTCGAAACTAGGATAAACACATTTATCTTCTTGCATAGGAACTTTAGCAACTGCAAAATAAAACTTCTGAACATCAAGTTCTAAAAGTTTTGCTGAATCTTCAATTATCTTTTCAGCTTTTAACTCCTGCTTAATCTTGTCCATCTTTTTTCTCTTCTGATTATCATTAACTCTTCTAAGAGAAAGATCTATATGGCCTCTTTCAGTATTAACTCTAAGAACTTTACAAACAACAGCTTTACCAACTTTGACAAAGTCATTAATATTTCTTATTCTTCCTGGACTAACTTCAGAAATATGGATCATACCAGGCTTTCTATATTCTTCAACATTAACAAAAACAGCATTATAAGCTACTTTATTAATTTTACAAAGAACTAATTCTCCTTCTTCTGGATAACCCTGATTATTTAATAACATTCTTCTAAATACCCCTAATTAAAAGTTTTATCGAAGACACTATCCTAAAACTTCAAGAATTCTTGCTTTTATTTTGGTTTTTCCACCAGTTGGTTCTGCGATTTCGTTTTCACAAACTAAGCATTTAATAGTACTTGCTGATTTCCCAAAAATTATCTGCTCATTCTTGCATTTAGGGCATCTTACCTTGATAAACTTTGATTTTGTTTCCTTAAGTCTTTGATCTGAAACTGACATTTTTTACACCTTTATATAAGCTCTACTTTTTTAGCTCTTATTCCTTTCTTTTGAGCATGAGTTTTCTTACAAACAGAACAAGTATATCTAAAATCTGTTTTCTTGCTTGTTTTTTTACCAACCATTTTTGGTTTTGGAGGTTTTGAATACTTACCTAAATTACCAGTTCCCTTCCAAAAACCTCTTAATTTAGTTCTAACTTTAGAACCAATACTAAGTGGATGAGCAGAACCTTTAGCCTTTCTTTTTGCTTGTGAAACTATATGCTTAGTATGCTTCCTACAGAATGGGCATAATCTATTTATTTCTTTAGGTTTTTTCATTTTTATTTACTTTAATTTCTGACTAAAAATGAGAGCTCAAAAACTCTTTCATTTTTGCATGTTTTCATTTTTTTATTTACACTCATTACCTAGAAGCATCTGCTTGTCTTTCTAATTCTAATTTCTTTTTAACAATTGATGAATTTGCACTTAACTCATAAGCTGCCAATATTTCTTCAGCAAGAGCCTGCTCTACTTTCTTCTTTTTGTTAAAACATTTTTGATAAGCACCTTGAGTTATAAGTTTTAAAACAATGTCAACTCGTCTTTGAGGAGCACACTCAACAGGCTTAGGATATCTCGCACCACCATATTGAACAGTTAAAATTTCTTCTCTTGGAGCACCATTCTCAATTGCTTTAATAAAAACTTTAATAGGATTTTCTCCTGTTTTTTTCTCAATTATTTCAAAAGCTTTAATCACACTCTGCATTGCAGAATTTAATTTTCCAGTATTGTGACCTGAACTTGCCTTGTGTTTTGAAGACTTGTGTCCAGAAACCATAACTCTATTAATTAGTCTTTCAACAATAAATATTCTTGATTTATGAAATCTATTACCTGCATATTTTCCACAATTTTTTGGAACAATCTTTGGCGTAAGAGTTATATACCTTTCTAATCCTGGATCCTCTACTTTAAGACCTTCTGTGGACCATCTATTGAATGCTAAAATTTCAGTCATTTTTTATTATCACCTTAAACTAATATGGCATACTCATTTGAGTATAAGTAACTCTGTGGAAATTTGATTAATTTATAAAGGTATCGAAAGAATAGTCGTGGGTTAATCTAATAATAATTTAATCTGAATTTCTCCAAAATGTTTTCTTTGTTTCATACTAAGGGCATTTTGGTTCTCTAAATGCAAAAGAGGAATAAAAGTCATAACTTTATCTTCTTTAGTCTCACCTGGAACCAATTGAGAAAAAGTCAATAGAGGATTTGCCTTAAAATAAACAGTTGCTTCTTGTAAAATATGCTTCATTCTTGCCTGAAGATCTTGCTCAGGTTTTTTTGGAGCAATGATTTTAACTTCTTCAGGTTTCCTATACACATTTCTTCTTTGCTCTAACTTTAATGCTTTTTCAAGAGCATTAACTAGATCATAAACAGAAACTTTTCTAATTCTTGGCTGAGGAGTTCTTGGTTTTATTGCATTTTTTTCATCACTATAATCAACTGATTCTCCTGCAATTTCTTCAAGAAGATCAATGCTGTCGTCGCTGTTAAGCATATCATCGAATGCAACAATTTCTGTATCAAGAAGTCTTTTTGATTTTATTTTCAAAAGAATTGCTGATGCAAGAATAACTTTTCCAGAAATTCTAAAATTCATTTCTTTAAATTTTCTTAAATTTTGCAAAAATCTTTTTGCTAATATAGAAACATTAATATCCCAAGGGTTCATATTTTCTTGTTCAATTAATTCATAAATCATTGATTGCCAACTAATGTCATCTTCCTTAAACAACATATCAAAAATTTTCGTTCCTGGGGAGTCTGATTTAGTTACCATATTAAGTAATCCAGTATACAATTTCATATATTAATACTCTGTTTTTTATAAATTTTGTTATGAATTTATATATTGAGAAATATTGAATTCAAATATTTTATTTATTCAAAGGGTATTAATACCTTTTTTTACTCTTCTAAGTCAACATTAAAGCTAAGTTCTTCTCCTGAAACCATATCTTTTAGACCAACCCAAATTGAGTCAGGGCCACTAATTTCATTTCCATCAACAACAATTTGTTCAGTATATACTGTGTCTGGAGTACAAGGAGAAGGGCCCGCAGTCCAACAGTATTCATATGCCCCATTACCATTAGTAATTGTAATTCTTGCTCGATAGTGAGTAACATAATCATCCCATGCTATTACATAATGTTCCCAATTAGCTACGGTTACAGTATATTCCAAAGGAGTATAGTCTTCTAAGGAGTATAAAGGAATATAATAAAATTCTCCTGGACCAGAAGTTACTTTAAGATATTTATTTGAAATTGCAGTATTACCTAGCATACTGCTTTCATCCACAACTACTGGTTGTGCAACACTAATACAACCATTGGAATCACAAATTTCTTCGTAGGAGGTTATACCCCCGGCTGAGATTATATTTCCTCCTGTATAAATTCCATCATGGGCAACTATAACATTACTTGCAGTTAGAGATCCTTCAACTCCAATATCACCAGATGAAGTAATTTTAAAAGGAATAGTAGAGGAAGTATCATCATTAATATTAAATTCACCATTATCAGAGATAATTGTAAAATTTTTTCCATTTGCTCCAGAATCATAAAGTTCTATTTGTGGTGCAGGGTAGTTTCCTTGAATTCTAAAACGACCTTCATTTATAAGAAGATCTCCTAGAATATCTAATGAACCATTAACATCTAATGCTTTTCCTGGATTAGTTGTTCCTATTCCTACCTTCCCATTGGTTGCAACATAAACCCCTCCTGTGGAAGTATCAAGATTTTTGATGTGTATTCCATCTCCTGATTCAATATATAAAGTCCTCTGCGGGTTGGGATTGACACTTGTGTCACAACTATCATCATAAATCCAAGAATCATCACCTAACTGTAACTTACCAGTACAATTAGGAGAAATCTGAAATATATCTGCACCAACAACAACTTTATTATCAATATTAGAACCATAAATAAAATTAGTATAAGAAACAGGGTGATAGCTCATGCCAAAAGGAACAAATGCGTTAGCACTAACTACTAAAACAAGCATAAAAAACAATGATAAGATAAATATTTTTTTCATTCTGACACCCCAGCATAAATATAATTAGTAATATAGTAGAATTTACAACTAATCCTTTTAAAAGTTACCTATTATTTTAGAATTTAAAAGAAAAAACCTAAGGCAACTCACAAATTATATCAACAATAGTATAATCAGGGGTAGAACCCTCTGTCCACTCGTTAGTTGCAGGAACATATTTATATCCAATTAAATACTCAGCAGCAGTTCTACTAACATAATCTAGACCAAATTCTGCACAGAACGCATCACCAGTATAAACATTCACTGCATGAAACCGCATTATATCATTATAAGAATCCCAATTAGCATCAGGATTTTTACATGCTAAATAATCTCCCTGGGTACTTGTTGGGGGACAAGCATACATTGCACTTTCATCAGTATTTCCATCATAGATTCTTGGTCTAGAAAAAGTTATTGACCCATCATCATTTTCTGTACATTCTACCCAAATTAATTTACCATTAGTTGGACTACTATCACCATCTTGAACTCTTAAACCTGAAGTGGTTACAACCCCATCATATAAAAGAGTACTATCTCCATCAGCCCAGGTCAATCTTCCACGCCGATTAGTATTTGAGTCCACTGAAAACCTAGGGCACTTAGCACTGGTAGTACCCACTCCAACAGCATTATCAACATACTGCTTGTTTGCTGCATCAGTATTAGAAGTCGGAGTCTGAACACCTGAAATTTTCCCATAAACTTGTAAAGTCTTAGTAATAGAATCTAAAGACAGAAGATATTCATCTTCATCAGCCCAATAAAACTTCCCATTACTATGAAACCCAAACATTAACTCTTCACCTGCAACACCTTCATTAAAAGAGATTGCAGCATTCCCATGTAAATCATAGAACGCAATATCATTATTAAAACTATTATGCAAATAATTATTAATAGGGTAATCAATCTTTAATCCTTTATTTAATAAAACTGCTTTATCAAATCTAGCAGAATAAGAATTACTTGGTTGCCAAATACAATTATGTTCTGCACAACTTGTCTGACCTGAATGAGAACTACAAGGATTAGGAGTTCCTTCACAATTATTATGCTCAGTACAAGAATTTATACAATTAGGTTTATTTGGCACACAACTAGAACCAGATACATAACAATAAACTTGATAATAAGTATCAGAACAATCTATATAAGGGGGATTAGGGCCATAAAACTTATAACATGCATCAACACCCCACCAACATGGACCAAAATAGCCCCCACTACAACATTCTTCACATCTATCTTCAGTATTACAACTCTTTTTATTAGCAGTACAACTAGCAAGCTCCAAACTACAACCACTATCACAATTACTTGATGAAAAATCTTCACATGCCCTTGTAACCTCGGGTTCAATACAAACTCCTGTACTACTATAATCAAAATAAGAATTAGCTCCTCCTGTTCCAATAATATCTAATTTAGAAATAGGGGTGTTTGTTCCAATACCTACCTGGGGAGTTACAACTTTTCCTTGGGCCCGAATAGTTCCATCTACATCAAGATCATAAAGAGGATATTGTTCTTTGATACCAACTTTCCCTATAGTATTAATATGGATACCTAAATTATCATTTGATTTAATTTCGATAGTATCATCAGAATCTATATGAAGAGTATTCACATTATTTCCGTTACCTGTACTTGTGTCACAACTATCATCGTAAATCCAAGAATCATCACCTAACTGTAACTTACCCATACAATTGGGGCCTATATTAAATATTTCTGCGTCAACAATAACAGCTCCCTCACTAGTGGAAGACTTAATAAAATTAGTATATAATGTTGGATGATAACTTACGCCCAGAGGAACAATTGCAGAAACACTAATTGATAATATGATTAAAAAAGCCAATGATAAGATAAATATTTTTTTCATTTCTTGACACCCCAAACAATAATCTATAACATATCTGAAAACATAGTTTAAAAGTTTTTCTAATTTTAGTCATAAAAACCATCAATAATTATATTTATAAAAGAAAACACTTTTCATAATAACTATGACAGATAAAATAAGAAGCCCTATTGTATCAGTACTAGGACATGTAGATCATGGAAAATCAAGCATCCTAGATCAAGTTAGAGAATCTAATATTCTAAAAACAGAAGCAGGAGCAATTACCCAAGCAATTGGTGCAAGTATTATTCCAATAGATATAATAAAAAAGAAATGTGGCAAACTTCTTGATTCCCTAAAAATGGATTTTACAATTCCAGGATTATTAGTTATTGATACACCAGGTCATGCTGCATTCACTTCACTACGAAAAAGAGGAGGTGCACTTGCAGACATAGCAATTGTGGTTATTGATATTAATGAAGGATTTAAACCTCAAACTATTGAAGCAATTGAAATCCTAAAATCAAGCAAAACCCCTTTTATAATTGCAGCAAATAAACTAGACTTAATCCCAAGATTCAAAACAGAAAATAAAGGTTTATTAGAATTAATTAATTCACAAGAACCTGAAGTTCTAACAAAAATAGAAACAAAAATGTACGAAATTGTTGGGCAGCTTCATGAAAAATTTCAAATAGAAGCAGAAAGATTTGATAGGGTTGATTTCACAAAACAAGTTGCAATAGTTCCATGCTCTGCAAAACTAGGATTTGGAATTGCAGAATTAATGATGGTTGTTACAGGGCTTGCACAAAGATTTCTAGAACAAAATCTTCACATAAGTGTAGATGGACCTGCAAAAGCAACTATTCTTGAAGTAAAAGAAGAACAGGGTTTTGGGAAAACAGTTGAACTTATACTCTATAATGGAAGCTTAAAGGTTAATGATACAATTGTTATTGGATCGGTTAGCGAACCAATTGTTACAAAAATAAGAGCTCTTCTTCAACCACTTCCACTTCAGGAAATGCGTGATAAGAAAAGCAAATTTAAACAAGAAAAGCAAGTATTTGCTGCAACAGGAGTTAAAATAAGTGCACCAAATCTTGAAGGAGTAAGTTCAGGAATGCCACTAATCTCTTGTAACAATACAGAAGAAGAAATAAAAAAAGCAAAACAAGAAGTTCAAGCAGAAGTTAATGAAGTTATGATTGAAACAGATAATGCGGGAATTGTTCTTAAAGCAGATAATCTTGGTTCACTAGAAGCAATGATTCACCTTTTACAGGAAAAACAAGTTATGATAAAAAAAGCAACAATAGGAAATATTTCTAAAAAAGATATCATAGATGCAGAAGCAAATTTTGAAGAAGACCCAAAAAACTGTGTTATCCTTGCATTCAATTCTAAACTTGACACAAATTATATTTCAGAGCACGTTAAAATAATTTCAAGCAATATCATATATAAAATTCTTGATGATTATGAATCCTATATTGAAGGACAAAATAAAAAAGAACAAGAAGAAAAATTAAATAAATTAGTTAGACCAGGAAAAGTTGAATTTCTTCAAAACTGTACTTTTAGACAAAGTAATCCTGCTGTTATTGGAGTTGAAATTATTGCGGGAATGCTAAGAACAGGGAATAGTTTAGTGAACGCTGATTCAGGTAAAAGCATTGGAACAATAAAGAGCATTCAAAAAAATAAAGACTCAGTTAACAAATGTAAACTCAGAGACCGAGTTGCATTAAGCATTCCTCATTTAACAATTGGAAGACAAGCAAATGAAGGAGAGATTTTTCTAGTTGATATTCCTGAAAATGATTTTAGAGAATTAAAAAAGTGGGCAAAATTTCTAACAAGAGAAGAAAAAGCAGCGCTGAAAGAACTTGCTGAACTTAAAAGAAAGGAATTCCCTGTTTGGGGAGTTTAGTTAGGATAAGCTTTATCATACAAATCCTTATTTTCTTCTATCTTTGCACGCAGTGGTGCAATTAGCTTAATAACTTCTTCTGCAAGACCTTGTTTCAGATCAACAGATACAAGTTTCTTTGATGCAAAAGCTTTCTCAACTTCTTCATAAGTTTTGAAAGTTATTTTTCCACCATATTGTTTTGGTCTATCTATAATAAATTCTCGTCCCTCAAAATTTAATTTAACAAAAATAATATGTTTTAATATTGCAAGAAGACCATTACCTTCGACTTGGCCATCTACAGAAAATGCTTTGTTAATTTTTTTCTTTATTATCTTATCAGAATCATCAAAATCTATTTTTGAATTAGGTTCTGAAGACGACATTTTGCCAGATTCACTAAGACCAGGAATTAGAGGGCTCATTAAATGTATTCTTTTTTCATAACCAATTTTTGGTAAAAATTCCCGAGCAAACATAAATATCTTTCTTTGATCAAGACCACCAAACTGTGCATCAACACCCAAGTATTGTTCGTCAAGAGCTTGTAGAATTGGGTAAAGCAATCCAGACATCTTTGGAGTTTCAACTTGTTTAACAACTTCTGCTCCTGCTCTTTGAGTGTCCCTTGTGGATGCAATTGCAGACAATTTATACATGTCAAGAGTATATTCTGGTTTTGTCTGAAAATCTTTTCCCATAACAAAATTTAATTTATCCAAAGGCACATTCATTGATTTCAACATTTCCTTCATAATAAATTCATAGTAATCAGTTTTATGTTTAAGCAATTCCCAGGAAGCTTTCATATTATCTAGATATGCATGAAGAGTTGCAAACAACATTGTAACTTCACATTCTGCTTTTAGAAAATCTCCTAATTTTAATATCCAAACGAAATAACCAAGATGCGGCTTGCCAGTAGGTGCAGTACCAATATAAAGTTTCAAATCTCTTTGTTTTAAGATCTCTTTTAACTTTTCTTCACCCACAACTTCTTTTAGGTTTTTGGTTATTAATTCGTATTTCTCATCTGGGTTCATAATATTCACCTATAAGAAAACAATTATGCATTAATGTTTAAAAAGTTAGTCCTTAATAAAAATTACAAACCATAACATTTAAAAATTAGCACAATGTAAAAAGCAATTATAGGGGTGTAGTAATGCATATAAATTTGTTTACAAAAATTAAACCAAACGCAACAGTCATTTGTGGATTTCCAGGATTTGGGCTAATAGGAACAATAACAACTGAATTCTTAATTGAACATCTAAATGCAGTAGAGGTAGGAGTATTTAATTATGAAGAAGTTCCACCAACACTCGCAATCCATCAAGGTAAAATAGTTAAACCAATGGCAGTTTATTACGATAAAAAACATAATATTGTAATTATTCATGTAATGATATCAACAAAAGGAATTGAATGGAAAATAGCAGACTGTATCGCAAAATTAGTTAAAGAAATTAAAGCAAAAGAAGTAATTAATCTTGAAGGAGTTGCTGCACCACCAAAACAAAAAAATATTGAGTTTTATTATGTTGGCAATCACAAACTTTCTGATTTCGGATTAAAACCCTTAAAAGAAAGTATTGTTTTAGGTATTATTGCAGGATTAATGTTAAGAATTAAAAATATTAATGCAATATTCGCAAGTACAACTTCAAAATTACCTGATAGTAAAGCATCAGCAAAAGTAATTGAGGTTCTTGATAAATATCTAAAACTTAATGTTGATTATAAACCACTGCTTAAGCAAGCAGAAGTTTTTGAAGAAAAACTAAAAAAAATAATTGACAGAAGCAATACTGCAATTCGAACAGTGAAAAACAGCGATATGAACTATGTAGGATAGATTTTTAAATAGAATGTTATTTCTAAAAGCATATTAAATCGAGGTAAATATAATGGTAAATGTAAAAAAAGGAGACCTAGTTCAAGTGAACTATGTTGGTAAATTTGAATCGGGCGAAATCTTTGATCAAAGCAAAGATAAACCTCTAGAATTCATCGCAGGAGAAAAAATGGTTGTTAAAGGATTTGATGAAGCAATCATTGGAATGGCAAAAGCAGAAAAAAAAGTAATAACAATCAAACCTGCAGATGGATATGGTGATTCTAATCCTGCACTAACTCAAGAAGTTCCAAAAGAAGCTTTTGGAGATAAAGTTGGTCAATTAGAAGAAGGTGTAGTTATAGGACTTCAACATCCTAATGCACCAGGCCAAATGATGCCTGCAAAAGTAACTAAAATTGAAAAAGACAAAATTCATCTTGATCTAAATCATCCTCTTGCAGGAAAAACTCTTATCTTTGATTTAGAAGTTGTTGATTTTCATGAAGCAACAGATGAGGATAAGAAAAAGTTTATGCCACCAAAACCACCACAAGCTGCACCTGAAGATAAAGCAGAAGAAAAAAAGGAAGATTCTCCAGAAGAAAGTTGTGATGGAGATTGCGCTGGTTGTGGACATAAGCATTAATTAATTATTTTTTTATTTCTTTTTTTATTTTAAGAAAGAATTCTTTTGCTTTGGGATAAGTTAATATGTTATGAACTTCATCTATAGGAACCCATTTAGCTTCTGAGTTTTCAGCATCATGTGAGGTTAATTTATTTTGTGTAGTTGTAAAATATAATATAACTATGTTTTTTCTAACATCTGAGCTTTTCCTTGAACCTCGTTGATATGAGCCTAATTCTTTGATGAAAGTTAAATCAGATATACCTGTTTCTTCAAAGATTTCTCTTTTTGCAGATTCTAATTTAGTTTCTCCATCATCAATATGCCCTTTTGGTAAAGCCCAACTATCAGTTTTATCTTGATATACAACAAGTATTTTGTCTTTATTGACTACAAGTCCCCCTGAGCTAAATTCATCTATCACAAAATAATAATAGAGAGAAGTAATTTATTAAGTTTTTCTTTTATTTTAAGAAAAACTATTTTATCTTAAACAAAGGCTTTTTATGTTTTAGAAGCCAATCTTTTCTTAATAAACCCCAATTATATTCATCTTTCCAAATATTTGTTTTTCTATCAAGATTTTTTTCTTTTGCAACACCTTCTAATTTAAAACCTAATTTGTATAAAACTTTTTGTGATGCAAAATTGTAAGGATTAGTATCTGCAGTAATTTTATGCATTTTTACTTTACGAAATAAATAATCAACAAAACATTTTGAAGCTTCTGTAGCATAACCTTTGCCCCAATAATTCTCATGAAATCCATAACAAAGTTCTCCTGCCAAATCCCTATACCAACTTAGATGACAGAATTCTAAATTTCCAATTAATTCATTGGTTTCTCTGAGAAAAACTCCAAGATAATATCCATCCTCACCCTTATCAATTATTCTTTTTAGATATTTTTCAGCTTGTTCAATTGTTTTTATGGGTTTTCCTCTGGTTTCCCAATTCATCCTAGAACAAATTCTAGCATCTTTCAGAGTAAAAGGTCTCATAAATAATCTTTTAGATTCTAATTTTGGCGCTTTACGCACTAACTTTTTATCTGGGAATATCATTTTATTAATACACCTTTATTCTAAGAAAACTTTATGTTTTTCATTACCTTCTAACTCAAGCATAATTCTTTTGAAAATTACTGCTTCAGGATCAGGCATTAAATTTACTCTTTTCTTTATGTCTGCAAAATCTTTAAAATCTTCAACTTTTCTCTCTTCAAGTAATTCACGAACATGCTTTTTACCAACACTAGGTAATAATTCAAGAGAGTGCATTCTAATGCTTAGGGGTTGAGCCTTATTAAAAAATTCTACAAATCTAGGTTCATTTTTACTTATAAGACTTTTAATAATAGTTATTAACTCTTGTTTCGCAGTTTGAGTTAATCTATCAAGATTTATTCTTCCATTAATATGGTGTATATCATCTCTTTTACCTTCACCAATATAAACTTCTGCTAAGGGTTGCAAAAAGACTTCTTTTCTTGGAACCAATTCAAGTATAGTAAAGTTAGAAGTTCCTATAGCTTGAGCTATTGAAGTTCTTCTATGTAAGGGAGTTTTATCAAAAGGATAACCATTTGGTAAAAAATCCAAAACAATTGCAGTTTCTTCTTTACTTGTTCTTTTTTGTTCCATTTTATAGTTTTTAGTTCGGGTATTTATTAATCTAACTATTCTTATTTATAAACCATTATTATAAAGAAAAAGAAAATCAAACATAACTTTCAAATGATTATTTCTTCTGTTTGGTGCTTTTAGCGCTTGACTTAATTTTTGGTAAAGGCACAGGAGAAGGTAGATTCATTGAGTTGCTTAAAATTAATGATTCAACATAGCATTTATTCAATAATGAATTAAGTATTTTCTGTGCGATCAATGTAGGCAACTTCTTATCCTTCTTCCACTTATCTAAAGCTTCTTTAGTTTTATCATCTTCCAAAAGTTCAATAGCATTACCTTTTAATTCTATTATCCCAACTTCTGGTTCAAACTTACATGTAAAAACGAATTCTACATTTAAAGCAGTCTTTTTGTCAATGAAATTAACTTTTGCTTCTTTAATATCAACAAAATGAATATTATTAGTAATTTTAATCCCGCCTTTGACAGCTTTCTTTTTCTCAACATTTATTTTTGTGAAGTTAAACCCAATTAGAGCCATTTTTTATCCCTCATAAATTTTATATCTAATATTTGAACGAACATAGTCTTATTTATATACTTTGTGCTTTAGATTTTATAAAAAGCTTTATTAATGATAAGAGGTAAAATAGACCTATGAGACTAGATAATCCACTACGTAGATATGCTGAAAAAATAAATTCACCAAGTAATGTTCTTGATTATGAAAAAAAATTTTCACTACCTGAAAAAATATTTAATGTAGAATCAGGATGCCCTATATGTTATTCCAATATTAAAGGAAACAGGAATATGGGATTTCACTGTGAAAAATGCAATTTAATTTTCACAGAAAAAAATATCGTAGATACAAAGAAAATAATAAACACGAAAAAAATGAAATAATTATATTTCTATAGTATCACCAACTTCTGGGCCATAAATCTTTGTTGATTTAGGAAGATTTAATTTTGCCCATTCACAAACTGCATTAACTGCTTCAACATCTCCATGTTGGACAATTAGAGTTTTTGGTTGCATTAATTTAAGGTATTTGAAAATTTCTTCTCTTCCAAGATGACCTGAAAAAGAGAATTGTTTAACTTTACATTTTACTTCGGTTTTCCAACCTTTAATATAAACAGAATTTTGTTCTAAAAGCATTCTTCCATTAGTATGTTTACATTGATAACCAACTAAAAATATTGCATTTTTAGGATTATGCCACATATGTTTAATATAATGAAGAACTGGTCCACCTTGAATCATTCCAGAAGTTGTTAAAATTATTTTTGGAGTTGTACTTTTTGCAATTCTATTTCTATCATTTTGAGACAAAACAAATTTACTTTTAATAAAAAACATTTTACTCAAAATTTTCTGATTCTGAATATATTTACCTGAACCTGTAAGAACTTTTCTTGTAATTTTATTACACATTCCATCAAAATATAATGGAGCTCTGAAACTTTTATCTTTATACAAATCATTTAACATGATTAGAAGCTCTTGTGCTCTTCCAAGTGCAAAAGTTGGAATAACAACACTCCCACCGTTGTTAATTGTTGTTTTAATATCATCAATTAATTCTTTACCAATCATTGGAGTTTTTGGCAGTCCTCTATAACCATATGTACTTTCAACTATTAAAACATCAAGTTTACCTGCAAGCTCTTTATGATCCATTTCAGTCATAAGGTTTGTTGGTCTTGAGTTAATGTCTCCAGTATAAAGAATTTTTTTATTATCTGATTCAATATATATAGATGCACTTCCAGGAATATGCCCTGCATTCAGAAATTTAAATTTTATTTTTCTAAAATCATACTCTTTATCAAATTTCACAATTCTTGCTCGCTTGATAGACCTTTTAACATCAGCTCTTTCATATGCAGGATGAAGATGTTTTATTCTTGCAATTTTATATGAATCTTTAAGAAGAATTTTTGTTATTGCAATAGTTGGCTGTGTTGCAAAAATAGGAGGTAATAATTTCTTATGAAAAAGCAATGGTAATGCACCAGAATGATCAAGATGTGCATGACTAAGAAACAATCCGTCTAAACCCTTAAGATCATCTATGACTTTTGGATAATCATATCCATGATTCTTGAATTTTATACCTGCATCAAGAAGATATTGATCGCCATGGTCAGTTACCATTTCAATACAACTTCTGCCAACTTCTTTAGCACCACCGTGGAATATTAATTTCATTTTCTTACCTCTTTAATTAAGATAACCTAATATTTAGAACATATCTTTATAAGTATTGTGGATTTTATTAAAAATTGATAACGCTTATAATAATTAATAAAAATTAACTAAATTGCATCAATGTCTTTCATTGATTTAGAAATAATATCTTGACAATTATTGAGCATAGCAATTAATGTATCATCAGTAGTGGCTTTCTTAATTTGACCAAGACGGTCCATTAACTGTCTAAAAAATCTAATAACATCACCTTCTAATAAAGTTGTATTATCAAGAACATCAAAAATAGTTTTACCATTATAAATTGGATAAACTAATGCAGTTAACTTGTTAAATTCTTTAAATCTTTTTTCTCTGTAAAGATAATCATTATTTTTTAATAATTTTTTAAGAGACCTAAGATCATCAGTTAAGTATTTCTCGAAGAATTTTGTCTTTTGTCTAGCTTCATAACAGAGTGCAGCGATTAACATCAAGATTTGGTATTCGTTTAAATCTTTATAAAATTCTGTTGAAAAAATTTCTCCGAAATCAATTTCATCTGCATAAATTTTAGACGAGAAAATCCCTTTTTCTGTAAGAGCAATATCTGAATTAACATAATTTAATTTCAATAGTTTCTTCTTAATATTATTGAAATTCCTAAATATAACTGACTTTTTCAAATTATTAATATGTTTACCATATTTCTGATAAGTATAAAAGTTTTTACACAAAATTTTATTAATCTCATCCTGCTTATGCATTTTTATTAAATTAAGAACTGTATTAATAGAAAGCTTAAACTGAGACTTAATTGGGTCAACATCCTTGAAAGTTATCTTTTTCAAGTATTCGTAATCAAAATCTCTTCTATCAAGCATAACATAAACAAATCCCTCTTTGTCGATCCCTCGCCTACCAGCTCTTCCTGCAATCTGAAAAAACTCTTTTGAATTAATAAACCTAAAACTTACACCATCAAATTTTCTTATAGAATTAAAACAAACCGTTTTTGCAGGCATATTAATTCCAACAGCAAAAGTTTCAGTGGTATATAGAATTTTAATTAATCCCTTTGAAAATAACTCTTCTACAAGTTCTTTAGCTATCGGCAGTAATCCTGCATGATGGAAACCGATTCCGTTTGGAAGAACTTGCCTTAACAACTTTGTTGATTTAAGATTATTTATTTTTTTTGGGGCATTTTTTAATTTTGCTCTTATATAAGCACTTATTTCAGGATTAAATTTAAAGATTTTTTTATTAAATAAATCTCTAGCATTATCCTCACAAGTTTTTCTTGAGAATACAAAGAAGAAGCATGGAGTTTTATCCTTCATTTCTCTTACTAAATCTATATGATACGGTGCAGGAACAAACTTTCTTCGCCCTTTCCCTCCTTTTCTACCACGAGATACAGGAACCTCTGAAACATACTTTATTTGTTTAAGTTGAGTAACCCCAAGTTCTGTGTCAAAAAAATTAACATGCAAGGGAACATTTCTTACATCTTGAACTATAACTTCAACAGTATGCTTATTTATATGCTGAATCCACTCAGCAAATTCATGTGCATTAGGAATTGTTGCAGACAAGCATAAGAATCTTACATTTTTATCAGAAAACATTATTGACTCTTCCCACACATATCCTCTTTCAACATCATTAATAAAATGAATTTCATCAAAAATAACATAGCCAACATCTTTTAGAGAATGATCATTTGATATAGCCATATTTCTGTAAATTTCTGTTGTCATAATTATTATTTGTGCTTCAGGGTTTTTGACAATATCCCCGGTCATTAAACCAACTTTATCTTTACCGTAAGAATTACAAAATTGTTTATATTTTTGATTTGATAAAGCTTTGATTGGAGCAGTATAAATCACTCTTTGCTTTTGGCCTATAAACTTATGAATAATATAATCTGCAATAAGTGTTTTACCAGATCCTGTAGGCGCAGAAACCACAACCGAATTGTGCCTGTCAATGCATGCAATAGAATCTTCTTGAAACTTGTCTAATGTGAAACCTTTAAACTTCATAATTCAGAATGAATAACCCCTCTTTATTAAGTTTAGGATTTTTTAGATAAC
The DNA here is from genome assembly GCA_964405295.1 of uncultured Methanosarcinales archaeon. GTDB lineage: Archaea > Nanobdellota > Nanobdellia > Woesearchaeales > CAYZNE01 > CAYZNE01. Next base: position 39,664 of record CAYONI010000005.1, read on the forward strand.
TTTATATTACAGATTAATTTTTCTCTAATTATGGAAGAACATCGAGTGCAAAAATTGTTGAGTAATTATGGTTATTGCTCCAGAAGAAAAGGTGAAAGATTAATAGAGGATGGAAGAGTTAGAGTTAACAACAGAGTAATTACCATTGGAGATAAAGCAACCGAAACTGACAAGATATTTGTTGACGACAAACTCGTTAACAAAGAAAAGAAAGTTTATATCATGTTCAACAAACCAGTTGGCTGCGTAACTGCACTCACCGACGATGAATACCAAACTGTGATGGATTTTATTCAAGTGAAACAAAGAATTTTTCCTGTTGGAAGACTTGACTATAACACTTCAGGATTACTCCTTCTAACAAACGATGGAGATTTTGCAAATAAAGTTATGCATCCAAGTAATGAAATTAACAAAACATATCTTGCAGGTGTTGACAGAAAAATAGAAGATATAGATGTTGAAAATCTAGAGAAAGGGATTGAGCTTGAAGATGGGAAAACAAGTCCTGCAAAAGTTAGGCAGCTTGATGCAACTCATATGGAGATAACAATTCATGAAGGTAAAAATAGGATCGTTAGAAGGATGTTAAAAGAGATAGAATTCAGAGTTAGATTTCTAAAAAGAGTTAGAATTGGTCAACTTAAGCTTGCTGATATAAGAGAAGGTGAGTTTAAACATATTTCTGAGAATGCTTTGAGAAAAGTATTCTCAAAAAACTAATAGTTTTTTGGACGATATTTCATATAAAATATCATTTGAAAAATAAAAATAAAAAAATTTAAGGCATAGCGTTTTTTATACTAGTGTAAATACCAGTACCAATACCTGCAATTGTAGCTAAAGTTTCTTTTACTTGAAATCCAAGTACAGGACTAACAATCTTATCGTTAGTAAAATTATATAATGCTTGTGGAACTTTTGCAATATCGGTCACAACGGCCGGTACATCAGGCATAGGTGCATGAGCCATTAAATATAATGTTATACCCCCTATTAGACCTGTAGCTCCTACCTTTACAGCTAGTTGTGATCCTGATCCTAATAAATCTTTGTTATTAATCTCCTCAAAAGCCATTGCACTAGATCCTAAAAGACCTACCTGATGACCTAAATAATCAAGTGAAGGATCATGAAATATCTCTGATGTCACAAATCCTACTACTCTTGGAATTGTATAAGCTCCACCAATTTTCAAAGTTGATTTAAGTTTTGGGCCCATTTTTTATTACCTCCGTTTATCCTAATTCTAAACGTTATAACCATATGTAGGTAGAACTTATTTATAAAGTTTTCTATATTTTTATCACTCAAAAGTGACAAAAACCCCAAAAAGCAAGGGCGTTTATAAATAAACTGCACTCAGAAGAACAACTTTCATCAAGAAAAACATAAAAAACTAAGAAACAAACTTATTCATAGGATCAAATAACTTCTTTTGTAAAGATCTAAGCTTTAGAAACTCAAGAAAACTTTTGTTCTTATCTTTCCTTATTTTATTCAATTTCTCCTCGGGCATAATTGCAAATATTTCTAAAAACATATCAATACTTTTGTCAAAAGCAACTTTATTATACTCCACAAAATCCTTTCCCGCCTCTCTCAAATTAGCAAGAAACTCCTCAAGTATATGTAATATTTCGTTGTCTGTAAAAAACTCATAGACTACCTTATTAAGTTCTCTTCTATCATCAAACATTTCTTTAGGAATCTTTTTTATTAAATCATCTACAGCCACATTCCTTGTTTTAATTCTTGAAAATATCTCATAATCTTTAAACAACTTATCAGAAATCAACTCACTTAGCTTTTTCCAATTAATCTCATAGGCAACCTTTTTTCCAGATCGTGCCTTAAATAAAATATCTAAACCAATTAAAGATTCAAGCTGTCTATAGACAACTGGTATTGACTTGTTTGTCTCCTTTGCAATCTGACTCACATAATCTATTCCTGACATAACTTTCAGAAGTATTTCATTTAATGTTTCGTTAATTAAACCCTTTTTTTGCATAAAATCACCTTTACCTTTACTGAAAACGAAACTTATATAAATAAGTTCCGATTTACCTTTACCTAAAAGGTAAACTTACCTTTGGAGGAGATAAAATGAGTTTAGAAAAAATGTTAAGCCAAGCAGAAAACAAAGCAAAAACGAAAATAGGCAATCTGCCATGGTATGCAAGACTAGCCTTTCCAGAAGAAATGACTGAAACAAAAGAACTTATCAAAAAATCAAAGCAACTTAGAAAACAAAACAGCAATTACCAAAGCAGCCCTGAATTTTATTATCAAGAAACAGAACTGATTGCTCAATCAAGAGATATAACAATTGCAGCTGCAAACAGAGCCTATGACTCCTATGAAAAACTTAAACCAATACCAATTATTGGAAAAATATGCGAATACTTATTAATTAGTCAATTCAAAGGAACATTAAAAAAAACTCCATCAAGAGAAGGTCTAATAAATCTAATAGACAATCAATACAAAGTAGTGTTTAGTGGAGGTAGCCTAATAGCAGAATCAAATACAAATAACAATTTTAAACACTACTACCAAAAAGCTAACAGACCAATTAAACAAAAAAAATACGATACAGGACTATTAGAAAACCTTACAGAAACAGTAAAAAAGATTTATGATTTTTTTACTGGTGAAAAGAAAAGCTAATTTTATCCCGCTTTTCGGTGCCAATAACTTTTTTAGTTATTGAGCATTCTTTTTTTCTCTTTCTAAAGCAAAAAGTTTAAATAAACACCCTTCTTAATTCTATTTATGTTAAACATAAAACTATTAAGGGAAAATACAGAACTTGTGAAGCAGAATATTGCAAAGAAGCAAGAAAATGAAAAACTTGTACTAGTTGATGATATCCTTGATTTAGACAAACAATGGAGAAAACTAGTTTATGATCTTGATCAATTTAAATCGCAGAGAAACAAGTTAAGCGAAGAAATCAATAAAACAAAAAAAGCAGGAGAAGATGCTAAAGCAATTATTGAAAAAGCTAAAGAAATTCCTAAAAAAATAGTTGATCTAGAAGAGAGAGCAGAAAAATTCAAAACTACAATAAATGAAAAGCTTTCAAAATTACCAAACATAATGCATCCTGATGTTCCTGTTGGAAAAAATGATTCTGAAAATGTTGAAATAAAAAAAGTTGGAGAAATTAAAGAAAAAGATTTTCCTATTCTAAATCATGTTGAACTTTGCGAAAAAAATAACTGGGCAGACTTTGAAACATCTGCAGAAACAAGTGGTAACGGATTTTATTACTTAATGGGAGACTTAGCATTACTTAATCAGGCATTAATTAGTTTTGCAATTGAGTTTCTACGAAAAAAAGATTTTACATATATCGAAGGACCATTGATGTTAAGAAGAAAAATAATTGCTGGAGCAGTTGATGCAGATGTATTCGAAGAGTCGATATATAGACTTGAAGGAGAAGATTTAAACTTAATAGCAACAAGTGAACATAATATTTTAGGATTATTACTTAACAAAGTTATTCCAGAAGAAAATTTACCACTAAAAATATTCTCATATAGTATGAGTTTTAGAAAAGAAATAGGGAGTCATGGCATAAACGAAAAAGGTTTATGGAGAACTCACCAATTTAATAAAGTAGAACAATTTATTTTTGCAACACCAGAAAAGACTTGGGAAGCATATGACGAGCTACTAAAGAACTCTGAAGAAATGATGAAAGAATTAAAGCTTCCTTATAGACTTATTGAGATGTGCACAGGAGATTTAAGTTTGTGGAAAGCAAAAGCTGTAGATATAGAAATATACCGCCCAACAACCAAAAACTATGGAGAATTACTTTCTTTAAGCAATTGTACTGATTATCAGACTAGAGAACTAAATGTTAAATTATTGAGAAAAAACAATGAAAGAGAAATGGTTCACGCACTCAATAATACAGGAATCGCAACTTCAAGAATGATGGTTGCAATATTAGAAAATTTTCAGAATAAAGACGGAACAGTTACAATTCCTGAAGTATTAAAAAAATATATGTTTAATAAGAAATTGATGAAACCCAACAAAAAACTATTCTAGTTTTTTGAGCAGGATTTTCAATCATACAACAAAAAACTATACTAGTTTTTTGAGCATTACTTGGGTAATACAACCAAAAAAATTATTTTAATTTTTAACAAATCAAACAAAGGTGAGATTTTGGAGAAATATAAACTTCCTGGATGGCTATGGCTAATTTTTGGTTTAGCAATAAGTATTTTTGCACAAATCGTTATGAGTAATCAGGAAAACCCTACGGCAATGCAACTCTTTTTCTATATTGGATTAGTATTCATAGCTATAGGAGTATTTAAAATTATAATTAAGATAATGCTTAAACCAAAAGAAAGTAAATATGAGAAAAAAGAGGCTCTATCAGAACAAAACAACAAATTCAAAGTTATATTATGCCCAAACTGTAAAGCAAAAAACTATAATTCTTTCAACTATTGTAGAAATTGTGGAACTAAATTACACTAATTATTAAAATGATAAAAAATTTGGACTGGAGCAGGTTTTACCTTAGATATATTATTCCAACCAGTATGCAAGCTGCTTGAATCAACAAAGTCTATTGGAAAAAAATAAATGTACTCAGTATTTCTATAATTAATCATAAGTTCTATACCTTGATCAATATCAATTGTGTAATCTGACCCATCTAAATATAAGGGCAAATAAAAATCTCTAGAATAATTAATTGGCATAGATTCTGCAATCTCAACCTCAGCAAAAATAACATTTTTTAATTGATCAACAGTATTTCTCGTTTTTGCATCTTGGGCATCAACAATCCTTTTTTGTACAAAAACAGATACAATAGTAAAAATTACCAACATAAAAGTTATTAAAATAATAAATTCAACACTTGACTGAGATTTTTTACTGAGTAGCTTCTTCAAGAATAATTCCTCCATCAACACTTATTATTTTGAGCTTAAGTGCTCCTGAATGAAAATTTTCTGGACTAGCAAAGATGCTAGAAGTATCAGATCCCAAAGGGTAACTGCCATTTAAATTAACTTCAGTAAAAAAAACAGATTCAGTGGTTCCTCTTCTTAAATTATATGATATAACCAGTTCGGATTCAAATGTACTATTAATAAAATAGATATTTTTAACGTTAGTAGGAAGATTAAGTTGCAAATTAACAGATGAACCTTTGCCTGTAGTATAATATAATAACTCAGAAGTGTCAATTATTTGGTTCCCAATATCTTCAACTTGAGAAACGACAAAACCATCATTTGAACTAAGAGAATATCCATAGAAAATATAGACTGCAACTAATAAAATCATTAATCCAAATGTAACAATTGCTAAATACTCAAAAGATATCTGGCCCCTTTTTACCTTTACGCCCATTTTAGTATAAAATTACTTCACTCGTTTATAAAATTTATTCTTAAACATAAATAAATGAATAACTTTTTATATTTAGATAACTAAAATACAAATATGGTTATAATTGGAGTAGACATGGGTGGAACACGAATTAAAGCTGGCCGTGTTTACAAAGGAAGAATTACAAAATATATATCAAAAAAAACTCATGCAAGAACATCACAAGAAGAAGTTATGTCACAATTATTTAAAATCATAGATACACTGATGAGCCATAATGTAAAATTTATATGCATTGGAGTTCCGGGAATAGTTAATGAACACGGTACAGTTGTAAGCTTAACAAATATTCATTCATGGTATAATGTTCCATTAAAAAAAATTCTTGAAAAAAAATATGGACGTCCAGTTTTTATAGAAAATGATGCAAATTGTTTTATTCTTGGCGAAAAATATTTTGGTAAAGCTAAAAAATTCAGAAATATTGTGGGAATAATTATGGGAACAGGAGCAGGAGCAGGGATAATAATCAATAATCAATTATATGAAGGATTAGCTGGTGGTGCAGGAGAATTTGGTGCAGTTGAATTTAGACACAAAACCATTGAAGATTATTGTTCAGGAAAATTCTTTCTATGGAAATATCATTTAACAGGAATAAATCTATTTGATCGAGTAAGGAAGGGAGAGCATAAAGCAATGAAAATCTTCAGAGAATTCGGAGAAAACATTGGTAAAGAACTTGCAATAGTCGTTGACTCAATAGCACCAGAATTAATAATTTTAGGAGGGTCAATTGCAAAATCTTACACTTTTTTTAAAAAAGCTATGCTAAAATCATTGAAGGAAGAAATATCTGATACACAATTTAGCAAATTAAAAATAAAAGTTTCAACAAACAAAAATATTGCAATTCTAGGAGCATCTACTTTGCATAAAGAATATCTAAAAGAACATAAATGGTAATTATCTTTTATTTTGACTAAAGAAAAAATTTCCTACTCTATCTAGAGATGAAGCACTTTCTGCACTCCGATCATACCTTATATTTTTGACTCGGGGAAACCTTAGTGCAAAACCGCTTTCATAGGTAGAACTTTTTTGTATTTCTTCATATTCAATTTCAAGAACAATCTTAGGAACTACTTTTACAAGTTTACCCTTTTCTTCAGTTATATACGGTTTTAATAATTCTGTTAATTGAGAAAAAGTAACACTTCCAATTTCATCTTTTAATTCTTTTATACCAGTTCCAACTTTACCCATTTCTAGAAATTCTCCTGAAGCAGAGTCATAACAGGCAAGAATAAATGAGGTTAACCATCCAGAACGTTTACCATTACCCCATTCAGCACCGACAATAACAAGATCAAGAGTTTCCATAACTGGCTTTAGCTTGACCATATGACCAACTCGTGCACCAGGCTTATAGGGCACATCAAGATTTTTGAACATTAATCCTTCATTGCCCGAATCAAGAGCTTCTTTAAATAATTGTTCTGCTAATTGAACTGAATCAATTTTTAATGATCTACCAAGAACAAGTTCACCTTTTTTTTCATCTATAATAGACTCAATAATTTTTCTTCTTGATTCAAAAGGCTGAACAAAGACTTCTTTATTTTCAAGAACAAGAATATCAAAAACATTTACTTCAACAGGGAAAGTTTTTGCTGTAGCTTCAATATCATATTTTCTTCTTATCCTCTGAGATATTGACTGGAAAGGAAGGTATTTTCCTGTTTTAAAATCAAAACCAACAACTTCTGAGTCTAAAATAAAGTTATCACCATAAACATGTTCTTCAGCATATCTGGCAACATCAGGAAATTGTTTTGTAACATTATCAAGTCGCCTTGTGAAAAGAGTTATTTTCCCATTTTTTTTGTGAATCTGCACTCTAAAACCATCATATTTATACTCTGCCTGGCAGGGTTTTCCAACAACCTTAAATCCCTCTTCAAAATCTTTAACTTTCGGTCCGAGCATGACTTTAACAGGAGTTTCAATTCGAATTTTAACATCTTTTAATCCTTGGATACCCTTTTCTTTTGCAATAACAACAATTTCTGCAAAATCATTGATTTTATCTAGTGCAGCCTGCACAATATTAACATAGTTATTGTAATTCTCTCTATTATCAGGGGTAATTGATTTTTCTTCAACATTATAATGTGGATCAATATCTAGAAATGCCCAAACAATTGCATCTCTAAGTGAAGAATCAGCAACACCAACTCGTAAATCTTCAAGAATACTCCGAGTAATATACCTTGCACTTATTGGATCTGCACTACTTAATAGCTCTGATAATAATTTTACTTTAATATCAACACTTTTTAATCCTTCAATTTTAGCTGCTTTTCTTAAATTTGAAAAAACTTTCTTTACAGTTAAGTCTGTAGAAAATAAAGTGCTCTGTTCTCTGAAATTAACAAGATGCCCTGCGACCAATCCTAGATCTCCAAGCTTTTTCCATTCATCTTCAACTTTTTCAGGTTTTATACCCATACAAGAAGAAAGTGTTTTTATGACAAGTTTATCTGAAATTCCTAAATGTCTATTGTCCCAACTAGGAAAAATATTTCCTTTAATTAGAAGCAAATACATCTCAAGTTCATTCCTATTATTATACTTTAAATTCTTAATAAACTCAGATATTAAATAAGTTTTTTCTAATCTTTTAGATGTTGCTTCTAGCTTAGAATATAGCTCTGCAAGCACAGTGTATTTCATAATTAGAAGACCATTAAGCAAGTTTATATACTTTTTGGTGAGTGAAAATAATTTTACTGCCCTAAAAAGCAAAAACAATATAAAACAACAAAGACAAAACAAACATATGTTTAACCTTCAAGAATACATAAAATCAACAAAAGTCTTTGTAATATTTTCATTTGTAGTAGCAATGATTATGCCTATTCTTGCGCCATATTTGAAAAGTGTTGGTTTTAGTGATGTAACATTAAGTTTATTGTTCGCAATATTCCCGCTAGCAGCAATTATTATTTCCCCAATAATAGGTAAAATTTCTGATGAAATAGGAAGAAATAAAATAATCTTTATTGGCATTGTAATTGAAATTGCTGCACTTATATTATATGGATTAGGATTAAACACCTGGACAATAGTTATTGCAAGAATTTTTGATGCAATTGCAGGAATAATTTTAGGAGTTTTAGCTCTGGCAAAAGTCGAAGATCATTTAAGTAACAAATCAAGAGGAAAATTTGCAGGAATAAGCTTGAGCATCCAATCTGCAGCAGGAATGATTGCACCACTTATAGGAGGATTTCTTGCCGATTATTTCTTCATAAAAGCACCGTTCATATTAGGAATAGTTATCTTAGGGATATTATTATTCATGATAAAAGAACCTAAAAGAAAAAAACAAAAAACAAAAATAAGCAAAAAAGATTTCAATTGGCTATCAGAGATAAAAGAATTTCTATCATATAAAAAACTTAGAGGAATGGCAATTCTCGGATTTGTATTTAATACAATGAACCCTGCAATAGTATTATTTCTTCCAATATTAATAACTGAATATATGGGCCTATCTTATTTTCACGTTGGCCTGGCATATGCTGCACTAAGTGCAGCCCATATCCTCCAATTTATATTCGGCAAATGGGCAGACAGAAGCGCTTACAAAGTAATAATGATAGGGTCAATTATTTCAGGAACCTGTGCAATCTTAATCGGACGATCATTCACATTTACATTATTGTTAATTGTATTATTTATTAGAGGTATTGGAAACAGCATGTGGAATGTTTCTGCATGGACACTCATGTCTAAAATAGGTGAAAAAATAAAATTAGAAGGAGAAATAGTTGGCTCATATCTATCAATCACAAAATTTGGATCACTTATCAGCTACCTTGCCAGCGGGTTCATAGTTGCAATGTTCGGAATTAGAAATTTATTTGCAGTTACTGGAACTATCATTGTAATTGGAGCTGCAATCGCATTCTTTTTTCTAAAAGAGTAACACAAAACAACATTATCATAAGATTTAAAAAGAATCACCTCAATATTCTTATTTGGTGAGCTAGATGTTATATCTTATAATAGGAATTTTAATAGTTATAGTAATTGCAGCAATATTGTTCACTATATTAAAAAGTATAATAAAAGCAATTCTTTTCACACTATTCATAGTTGCAGTATTAGGAATTATATTTGGAATTTTTATTATAACTGATGCTAATACATTCAAACAAAAAATGGACAACAGCCAAAACACATACTTATTCATTAATGATAATATTGCAATTCAAGGTGTTAGAATAAAAAATGAAGATAATAATAGTGTAATAAATCCAATTGGAAGCGAACAATTAGAAATAATTAATGAAAAACTCAAAGATAATGATTTAAAAGAAATAAAAGGTAGTGATTACAAACTAATTTTTATTAAATCATATGAAAAAAATAATACACAAGAAAATTTTGAAGGAAAAATGGAAGAAACTTTTAGTAATCCTGCAAACTTAATTAAAAACATTAAATCTGGGAATCTTAGAATTTATCCTGAAAACACGATGTTTAAAGTTCTCAAGTATATTCCTGACCAAATTATTAACTTAGCTTCAAAACTTATTAGTAAAAAAGGGTGAAAAAATGTTTTTCAATAAAAAAAATAAAGATGACGACCTTGATTTTGATAAAGATATGGGTGCACCATTTGATGATAAAACATCCAAAGATGATCTTCTTGGTGACACAAATAAAACTTCTGAGTTTGATAACTTTACTTCAAACGATTACTCAGCACAATCAGAATCATTAAGTGCTTTACATAGTCAAGGCCATAGCCAACAACCTTCACAAATGCAAGCAACTACAAATATGGATTCAAAAGAATTTCAAATAATGAATTCAAAACTTGATGCTATCAAATCTGAGATGGATGCACTAATGCAACACGTTCTAAAACTTGAAAGAGAAATTAATTCAAACAAGAAAAAACCCATGTGGTAAATTTAAAATGCACAGATTTCAACTTAAAGCAGAGTACTTATTAAAAAAAGATATAAACGAATTATATATTATGAGTGCAATCCGAACTTTTGCAATCTCAACAATCATGATTTTTATTCCAATCTTTCTTCTAAAAAATAACTTCTCATTTATTGAAATTGGACTCTATATTGTTTTTTGTTATTTAACATCAATGTTTACTTGTTATCTTGCACTAAAGCTTGCATCAAAAAAAGGAGTTAAACACTGCATAATTGTCAGTGTCCCCACAACAATACTATTCTTTCTTATGTTATATAACCTTGTCACAATTAATCTAGCCATTGGAAATTTTTGGACACTTCTTGTCCTAGGTATTACACACTCTCTTGCAGGAAGTTTTTATTGGATGGGATTTCATCTTGAATTCTCAAAATTTTCTGATGTAAAAAAATCTGCAAAACAAGTTGGGATAACAAATGTTGTATCAACAGTTTTTTCAATACTTGGACCACTATTTGGTGCAATAATTATAACAACATATTCTTTTAATGCATTATTCATAATTGTTATGATATTAATGGGAGTATCATTTGTGCCTTTGCTTTTTAGTAGAGAATATCATGAACCTTTTAGTTTTGATTTCAAAGAAGTTTTATCAAAAAGTAAAGATCATAAAAATTGGCCTTTTATTGCAGAAGGAATAAGAGATATGTCTGCAAGAATTTATTGGCCGGTTCTGTTATATATTCTTGCAATTAGTCTTAATCAAATAGGGGGTATATATGCAATCTCTAATACGGGGCTGGTTCTAGTAACATTATATCTTGGAAAAATTATAAATAAAAAAAATAAAAGAAAGATATTAACAGTTGGTGCATTTCTAAACTCGACAACTCTTATAATTAGAACACTATTCAAAACAATTGCAATTATTGCAATAGTTCAAGGCGCAGGGGGATTAACCTGGGCAATGGTTCACATACCTTTTAGCTCAACATATTATAATAATTGCAAAAAGAAAGGTATCGGTTACTCAGTTTACTTTCGAGAGCTTTATCTTGACATGGGAAGAGTTATAGGGTCTTTAATACTAATAATTCTATTACTAATTGTTGAACCAAAACTTGCATTAATAATTACTATAATAATCGGTGCATTTGCAGGATTGGTTATGACAAAGATTAAAGATGAATAAACTCAATAATTAAAAATTATTGGTCATTCACCAAAAAAGATGAATAAAAAATGAATAAGGAAAAATTTATTTCAAAAAATGTATGGGTGCTTTTAATCCCTGCACTCTTCTTTATATTTGATAGAATCTTCAAAAACATTGCACTGAAAAACATTACTACAAGCAATTTTCTGTTTGATTTTCACTATGTTGCAAACTCTGGTGTCAGCTGGGGTCTGTTAAAAGGAAACTCCGGATTACTACTATGGATATCTGTGATTATTGTTGGAGTTTTATTATATTTCTACAAAGATTTAGAGAATGTAAAACTTGGAACAAACTTAATTTTGATAGGTGCAATAAGTAATATCTTTGATAGAGTTCTTTTTGGACACATTGTTGATTACATAGATTTTCGATTTTTTCCAGTATTTAATATCGCAGACGCCTGCATAGTACTGGGTGGGATCTACATTATTCTGTGGTTTTTGTTCTTTGAGAAGAAGAAGGGATAGAAATATATTTACCAATCGATGTTCTTTTTAATTGAGTAATTTCTTCTTCATTTAAAGCTCTAGATGTAAATTCATAATCTCCTAAATTTGTTTTATCTATAATAATAGCTATATCTTCTTTAGCTGGAAGATTAGCAACAACAATAGTTTTTGGAATACTTATAGCCTTACCTGACCTAGAATAAGCAACAGCAATATTTTTATTTAAATCTTCAAAAGTGTACAAAGTAGACATCTTATCACAAACATATAATATTTGCCCCTCTAAACTTTTTTCTGCTACAGAAGTATTAGACTTACCTTTAGATTTATCTTCAACCTCAGGTTCAACTGTATATTTCTTCTTAATTTCAATTGCAAAAATATAGGATAATGCGGGATGTATCATAAAAAATCAGAATCAACTATATATTATAAATCTTTCTCAAAACCGCATAAGATTTATAAATAAAACCGGTTTCCATAGCAATAAGTGATTAACTGAGTCCTATACATTATTATGGGGTGCTCGGAGGAGATTATAAATGGAATTTAAATTAAATATTGGTTGTCCAAAAACCAAGAAATGTATTAAAAAAGAATTAAAAGATACTGATTGTAAACCTATGATAGGTAAAAAAATCGGTGATGTTCTAAAAGGAGAAGCAATTGACTTTCCTGGTTATGAATTTAAAATAACAGGCGGTTCTGACTCTTCAGGATTCCCGATGAGATGGGATGTTGATTCTACAGCTAGAAAAAAGATTCTTATTGCATCTGGTGTTGGAATAAAAAAGAAAAAGAGAAAAGGAATCAGATTAAGAAAAACTGTTGCAGGAAACTTTGTTCATGAAAAAACTGCACAAATCAATCTTAAAATAATGAAGTATGGCCCTCAACCTTTAGAAAAAGTTGCTGAAGAGCCGAAAACAGAAAAAGCTCCAGTAGCAGAGGAGAAAAAACCTGAAGTTAAGAAAGAAAAACCAAAGGAAACTCCTAAAAAAGTGAAAGAAGAAAAAAAGGAGGAAGCCAAATAAAGTTCAAAGGAGATGTGAGGTATTAGCTACCTTGAATCCATATAAAGGTGAAATAAAATGGGATATCTAAAATATCTAAAAGCAATCTGGAATAAACCAGACGCAGAAGCTAAAAAACTAGCACAAGAAAGGTTAATTCAGTATAGAAGAGAACCTGCAACTCTAAGAGTAGCTAAACCAACAAGGATTGATAGAGCAAGAGCTCTTGGCTATAAAGCAAAACAAGGATTTATCATTGTTAGACAAAGAGCACTTAGAGGCGGACATAAAAGAAAGAATGATATTAGAGGTAGAAGGCCTAAACACAATCGAAGAAATCTTGTTTTAAGAAAATCTTACCAACAAATCTGTGAAGAAAGAGCAAACAGAGCATATACTAATTGCGAAGTTTTGAACAGTTACTATCTTACTAAAGACGGACAAAACGTTTGGTATGAAATCATATTAATTGAAAGATCACATCCACAAATTCTTGCAAGTAAAGAATTAACAAACATTGCAAAGAAGAAAGGAAGAACTTTTAGAGGACTTACAAGTGCAGGTAGAAAAGCTAGACATCTAGATGTAAAGGGTAAAGGAACAGAAAAACTTAGACCTAGTAAGAGAGCTAACTACAGAAGAAAGCACAGAAAAGACGCTCCAAAGTTTAGAAAGCGTGATAACAAGAACAACAAGTAAATATTCTTTTTTTTATTTCTTTTTTTATTATTTTATTCCGTTTTTCGGTGCCAATAAATCATTAATATTTATTGAGCATTTTTAATTACAATCTATTCTACCTTAATTTATAACAACATTTAAAAACAACCTGAGTCATATTCTGTATAAAAGAAGGTGAGATATGGAGAATATTCTATTTGACATTGCGATAATTATCATAGTTGCTGCAATAGGAGGATTTATTGCGAATAGGACTAAACAACCATTAGTTCTTGCATATATTCTTACAGGTGTATTATTAGGTCCTATACTAGGATTAATTACAGATTTAAATACAATTCACATGTTATCTGAAATTGGCATTGCATTCTTATTATTTATTGTAGGTCTTGATTTAAACTTAAAAAAATTAAAACATATTGGACCAGTTGCAACAGTTGGAGCAATAAGCCAGATGGCATTATTTTTTATATTGGGTTTTGCAACAGGAAGTTTCTTTGGATTTACATCAATGACGTCTATATATGTGGGTTTGATAATTATGTTCAGTAGTACAATGGTTGTCCTAAAAATGCTCTCTGATAAAAAAGAACTGGACACTCTACACTCAAGAATTGTTATCGGAACATTATTAATGCAGGACATAGTTGCGATAATCGCACTTTCACTATTAAACCAGGTAGGAAATCTTAATATTACAAGTTTACTTATTACACTAATAACAGGTGTAGCCTTAGTTGGTTTAGCATATCTACTTGCAAAATTTATATTCCCAAAAATATTCAAACTAGCAGCAAGATCTCAAGAAGTCCTATTCATGATCAGTCTTGCAGTGTGCTTTTCATTTGCATTTTTATTTCACATAGGAGGATTTTCAATTGCAGTGGGAGCATTTATTGCAGGAGTAACAATTGGTAACTTACCATATAATCATGAAATTTCAGGCAAAATAAAACCTCTAAGAGACTTTTTCGCAGTTCTATTCTTTGCCTCATTAGGACTAGAATTAATATTTAATGGAATAATGAATATAATCTGGCCAATTGTAGTTTTAGTTATGATAGTTATAATATTAAAACCAATAATTATAATAATAACTGTATCTATGTTTGGATACAAAAAAAGAGTATCATTTCTTTCAGGATTAACACTTGCACAAATCTCAGAGTTTGGTCTAATACTTGCTGCACAAGGATTAATGTTGGGACATATCTCAAGAGAAATCTACACAATAGCAATTGTTGTTGCACTAATCTCAATTACTAGCACATCATATTTTATTAAATTTGAACAAAGACTATATTATAAGATATCAAAAAAACTAAGATTTTTAGACAAAATTGGTAAAAAATCTCAAGCATTAGAATTATTTAATGACAAAACAAAGCACAAAGTTATACTCTGTGGGTATAATAGAATAGGATATAGTATTTTCCATAGTCTTCAAAAAATAAGAAAAGATTTTGTTGTTGTTGAATATAATCCAGATATAATTAAGTCTTTAATTAATAGAAAAATACCTTGTATATACGGTGACTTGAATGACCCTGAAGTTCTTGATAATCTTAATTTTAGCGAGGTTGAACTAGTTATATCAACAATTCCTGATCTTTCAGCAAATTTAATTATTCTACATGAAGTTAAGAGAAGGAAGAAGAAAATAAATATTATTTTAACAGCGTATAGTATTGGTGATGCACTCGAATTGTATAAAGCAGGAGCAGATTATGTTATTGTTCCACACCTACTTGGAGGAGAACATGTTTCCCTAATGCTTGAGAATATTGGGGATAATCTTGACGAACTAATTAAAACAAAACTAAGACATATCAACGAATTGCATTTGAGAAGAAACTTAATGTAATAATACTATTCTAAAGCGAGCTGATTAAATGATTATATTAAGTGCGTTGTCGAGGGATGCGTCTACGGGAAATTAGAAATTTCCTGTATGCTCACGCACTACGGACCGACAGCACTAATAAGTTTATATCTACTCAGCGAGAAATAGTATTATTAATGTAAAGAAATATTCTCTTCACTTAATAAATAAATTAATTCTATTAGGGTTGAACTCGACCAGGATTGATTTAGACAACCTTCTCCTGTCTGCATTTTTGCAGAACTAACTTCAGAAGAACCTCCAATAACGCCACTAAAAAATAAATCTTTGAGTGAAGCATCAAATATTGATTTTATTTTCACAGAGAATTCTTTCTTATCAACTAAATATAACTGTGTTGCTGCAATATTATTAATAAAGTACCAAGAATCTCCTCTATGATAACTTTTATTATCTGAACCAGAATGTATATCTGTAAACCCGCAGTTATTTTTGTCGATAGAACTTAGACCTCCCCAATTTAACCATAAAGCATCAAGGGAATTTTTGAATGCAGATTTCCACTCTTCATCACTAAATAAATGAGGGTAAACATATCTTGCAAGAAATATGTTTGGTCTTTGAACAAAATCTGCATGATCATCACAAACTCTATCTGCAATTCTTCCATCTTTAAAGAATTTTTTTCTAACATTAAGAATTAATTTTCTTTCAATATCCAAATCTCTTTTTCGAACTCGTTGATGAGTTAATATCGAACATAAACACAAAGTTTTAATCATAGACAAAGTTAAAGCTTGTATTTCAATGCAATAACCTGCACGGCCATTATCTTCATAATTAGTATCCATCCAAGTTTCATTTTTACCAGAATATATTAAACCGTTTTGCATATTGTTCCTAATAAAATCATCAAAAATATTTTCTAATTGTGATTTTAATTTTATCAAAGAATCTTTGCTATAAAACTCAAATATTCTTCCTTTATTAACTAGGATATACAGAAAATCATAATATCTTTTAAAAAACCAACCAGTACTATCAATAGCTTTTAATTCTGACCTAGGAATTCTAGAATTTATTAGTCCCTTATTATGCTCGAGAGAAAGATATTGGTCTAGTATTTTTTTTGTAATATCAAACTTGTTTGTTAAAATTAATGCTCCGAGGGAAATTAGGGAATCTCTTGTCCAAAATTGAAAAAACCACGGCCACCCTGCAAATATTTGTTTTACAAAATATTTGTTATTGAGCAAAACCTGGTGTATATTCATATTTAGAGAATATGATAATGTTGATAAATCTTCTTGATATTTTGTTTTAATAGAAGATTTGAAAATACTATCAAAACTAAACGTAGAAATATTTATCTTAGAATAATGTTTTAATCTTTCTATTGCTTCAGGTTCTGTTTTAGCATAAGAAATAGCTATTCTTCCATTGGCAGAAACAAATTTAAAACTTATTGCTCTATTGATATACCTATTTGAAGAATAACCTCTTTTATTGTCTATAGAATAGCATTTAGAAATCCAATTATCTTCCACTTTTAATGAATTTTTATCAATTGAATCAAGCAATATAGTTAGGAAAAATCGATCTTGTAGAGTTTTTAATGAACTATCAGAATACTTTAAACACTCTATTATTAAAATATTATTTTTAATGTGATATTTGTAAACTCTTCCTAGCTCAGGAAAATCATAGAAATCTCTGAAATCCAAATCTATTGAAACAAAATCATTATAATTTTCAACATCACAAATAAGAATGTGACCAAGATAATAAGTTTGTTTTGAATCAGCTTTAATAATAGATGTTTTTTTTGGAGAATGAATTACCTTAACAGTCTCACCTAAAAAATTAATTGAATCAATTAATTTATACATAGAACTATTTCTGAAAAAACTAAAACCCTGATAACTTGTTTGATCATTAGAAATAGAAAAATAACTTCCTTTATTATTACTCAATAAAACTATTGGATTACTACACTCTCCAGATATTTCTTGCTTATTAAAGATATGTGTTATTCCAACTATACTTCTCACCCCTAAAACTAAATTAAAACTATTTATTAATATTATTCAAATCCTAGCAACTCTTCTTCAATTCTAAGTAACTGATTATATTTTGCAGTTCTATCTGATCTACAAGGAGCACCGGCCTTTATTTGTCCACAACCAATACCAACAGCTAAATCTGCAATAAAACTATCTTCTGACTCACCACTTCTATGACTCACCATCACATTCCACCCATAACTCTTAGCAAGCTTAGCAGACTTTAATGCTTCTGTTAATGTGCCTATTTGATTAACTTTCAATAAAAGTGCATTACAAAGTTTTTTCTTATTTGCAAATTTTATTCTCTTAGTATTTGTTACAAGTAAATCATCACCTACGACTTGAACTTTACTTTTTTTACCAAGAGCTTTCATAAACATACTAAATCCTTTAAAATCATCTTCTGCAAAAGGATCTTCTATTGAAATTATAGGATATTTTGCTATAAGTAATTGATAATAATCAACTAATGCAGTTCTATCGAAATTAAGACCTTTAGCAAGCTCGTATTTCTCGGTTTTTTTGTCATAGAATTCTGATGCAGCAGCATCAATTGCGAACTTAATTTTATCACCAAAACCAAGAACCCCTCTTGTTTTCATCAACAAATCTAGTGCATGATGGGCAAATTTAAGATTTGGAGCAAATCCTCCTTCATCTCCAACACCTGCAGATTCAGGCCCATAATCTTCTATAATTATTTGTTTTAATTTATGATAAAATTCAGATATTAATCTGACTCGTTCATGCAAAGTCTCTGCATTTGGAACAATCATAAATTCTTGCAACATAAGCGCATTTGAAGCATGTTTCCCACCATTTATTACGTTGCTATACAAAACAGGTAGCACTATTTCTTCTGCCTTAATATCAAATAGATTAGCAATATGAATCCATAAAGGAATGCCCAAACATTGAGCTGCACATCTAGCACAGGCCATACTTACAGAAAGAATTGCATTAGCACCAAGTTTTGATTTATTCTTTGTGCCATCAAGTTTTATCATAGTTTTATCTATCTTTTTCTGGTCAATAATAGATACTCCAAGAAGAGCTTTTTTTATCTTAGTATTTACATTATTTACAGCAGTATCAACACCCTTGCCAAAATAAGCATTCTTTTTGTCTCTAAGTTCAAGAGCCTCGTGGATTCCTGTACTCGCACCACTAGGATCGATTGCAGAAGCAGTGTTGTTTTCTGTGAATACTTGAGCTTCAACTGTAGGATTACCCCTAGAATCAAGAACCATTCTTGCTTTAATATCCGTTATCTCAAACATAAACACACCTCTAAATGAAATATAGAATAATGATTTATAAAAGTTATTAAAAGAATAAGAAAAATTATTCGTCTACAGAGAAATAATAGATTGTAGTTTTTCCTGTATAGTTACCATACGAAAGATTATCTGTATTATATAAAATAACTTTTATAGAAACATTATCTACATCTGGTTCCATAATAAAATTATTTGGCGTAAACTTAATATAATCTGCGATTTCAGGAGTTAACTCAATATAGACCTGAACAGGTTCTTCTTTAGGATAAAGATAAAACATCCTCTGCGCAGTATTTCCTGGGGGAATTCGCCCCATATTTAACATATCTGTATCAACAGCAAGCCCAATCCTAGCACCAATCATAAAACTAACGTTTATTTCTGAAATTGCAATTGGCCTTTCAGACAAGTTTTTACTGACTAAAATTGAAGTTAGCCCTATCAATAAAACAACAAAGATGAGTGTTATAAAAACTATCTTTGCTAATTTCTTATGATTAGTAACAAATTTATCCTTATTTCTTTTTACCATTATTTATCCTTCCCTTTTCTATATTGTGTCTTTTAAAATAAAAAATTATAAATAAAACCATGCCCAACAACAATAATACTACAAGAACTATTAAAACAACCAAAACAATATTAACAGGCTCTTTTACAAGTTCTTCTGGTGGTCTCTCAACCAACTCAAGATTTACAGATTTTGTTTTCTCTTCATCAGAATAAAAAAGAGTTATATTTAAGATGTAATTACCAGAAGAAATTCCAGAAGGATTAAGATAAGTTGTTAAAGTTTTAGTTTCAAAATTAGATAAATCAACAGGACTAGTTTTTGATTCAGTTCCGTTAAGACTAACTGTTGCATAAACGTTTTTTATAACATCATTCCAATCACTTCTTATTTGAAGATCAAATTTCTGAATTGAATCATTAAATAAAACATCAGTACTAGCAACTATATCTACATTTAATTTACCAATCTTAAATTCAGTTGTTTTAGTAATTATTTTATCTAAATAAAAATAATTTAGAGTTGCATTATAATAACCAGAATTAAAATTATATGTTGACAAAGGGACAGTAAACTTTTGTTTTTGTTGCGAAGCAATACTTATACCATTATCCAACTCCTCAATTAAAGTGTTATTATTCTCATCTTTAACAATAAACTCATAACGCATATTACTTAAATCACTATTCCCCCTATTCCATGCAGTAAAAAATAATTTTGAATTTTCACCTAGATTGACATTATTAACTGAAAAATCGATTATACTCGCATAAAAGCCTGGATAAGGAACAAAAATATTTACTGCTGTACCACCAGAGGTTGTAATAACAAACATCCCCGTATCAGCTATATCAGATAAATTATCTCTAACCTCAAGCCAAATCTTATTTGTGCCGGGAGTAAAGTCTTCTGCTTTGACATTATCAGGAATACTAACCTCCATTATAACCCCCTTATCTGGATCATCAAGAGGAATTTGGGTTCTTGAGAGAGTTGCATATTCTGCAAACTCACCAGAAATTTTAACTATAGAATCTCTGGTAGGATATAATGGAGAAAATTTAATAGTAAACTCTAAACCAGGTTCAAAATCAAATGAACGATCATGTTGAATGCTAATTCCAACTGATTCTACAGAAAATGGTAGAAGAAGTATAATACAAAAAGATAATAAAAAGAACAAATAAAACTTTCTCATTTTATAGTTAATATACCTCTTATTTTTATTTTACTACAAGAACAAAATTTAAAAAAAATAAAAAAATAAAAAAACTTTATACTACTCTACTGCATCGTTAGCTTCAATACTTATCTGTAATGTTCCACTATCTCCACTTGCTGCATCTGCTTCAGCAATAGACAATTGGAAATCAAGAGTCATATTATTACCACCAGTAGTAGCTAAGCTATTACATATAGTGCTCTCAACATCTATACCATTAATTGCGGTATAAGATCCAGGAGCTTCAGTAGTACAAAAATTTCCACCGTCAGTAATCTTGTAAAGAACATTTGAACCAGCACCAATAAGTCCTGTATCAGTATCATTTACACTCATATTAACTGAACAAGCAATATTACCAACATTTTCAAGAACTAATCCACCAGGAGAATCTGCCCATGATCCAGCACATCCTGCGTCTGCAGCTGCGTCAGAAGAGAGAACACAAGGTCCGCCAGCAACAACAACATATCCACTTAAGAAGTCAATTGCAGTTGTTGAAAAGTTAACAACAAGATTATCAGTAACAGAATAATCTACAGTTCCTGTAGTTGCAGCACCAGTTTTTTGGCCGCCAGTACTTAATAATGTTCCTCCGAGAGAAACAACGATTGCTGCGATTAAGAGAACCGCTAATGTTTTATTTGATACATCCATTTTTTTTTACCACCTTTATTTTATTTATTTATTATTATATTACTTTTTTATTACAATACTTACTATGGTTTTTCTATAGTATAACTAATCTTAGCAGCAGATACAGGAGCTACATCAGGGTCCATTATATTATAACTTATCTTGCCAGAACTTACTGGTTCAGATATTTTATTCTTTGTTATAGACGTATTACTAGCCGATAACATTAAGACTGTACTAAAAACAGAAATAACCACAGTCAAAATCACTAGAACAAAAATCACCTTATTTGATACATCTTCCATTTTATCACACACCATTCATTTTCTATATCTATGATCTGATATAGGAGATTCCTAGAATCTCTTTATTTAATAACTGTAATACTAATATACTAAAATAGCTACTATATAAATATTCCGTTTTTTTTAGTCATTAAAGAGAGAAAATTAAAGGTTATTCAGTATTCAAATAAAAATAATATACTATTATAATGACATCCTCCCTAACCTTTAGGTTGGGGTACTCAATAATTATAAATTATTGGTACATTTGCTTCGCAAATTGTATCCTGTTAAAAGGATGTCGTCCAAACACTCAAAAAGTAAAACTTTTTGGTGTGCACAAGATTATAATCTTGGCATATTAGGAATTTTCAATTCCTCCTACACCAAAAATATTTATATTTTTGCTTGAAAGCATAAACTTACAACACAATAAAATCTTGATTTTATGTGCCAATAATTCCTAATTATTGAGCATTAATGTTGTAGTATTAGCTTTTTTGAGAATAAATAATAAAATATAATTCTAGAAAAAGTTATTTAGAAAAATGAGAACTTTGTGTTTTTA
>CAYONI010000006.1:0-38887 GCA_964405295.1 uncultured Methanosarcinales archaeon
AAAAAATTAGTTAAAATTCTTTCCATTACAATTAAATATCTTCTCTATGGAAATCTCTGAAGGAAGAGAAGCAAGAGATCTTGGGTGAGTTATTTTTTCTTTTTCCTTAACCTCTTGCGCAGGAGTAAGAGTTTTCTGCCCTTCTTGAACAACAGGCCTCTTCTTCTCAAGCATAACAATCTTTTGTTCCATTGCATTGAAACCCTTGATTACATCATTCATTTTTGCTGCCATCGTAGACAGACTTTCTTCGTATTGAGAAACTTGTTTTTTCATATAGACTCTCATACTTTGTAACTCGTTGTTTAAACTCGTAACCTCTTTTTCCTGGAAAGCTGATGTTAAAGCCAGCTCCTCGCCACCATTTGTTTCTACCTTGTCTGAAAATGCTTGTTCTTCTCTTTCAGGAATTAAATGTCCGTTAGGAGCTGAATCTGCACTCATTATTGAGTTTATAGAATCTTCAGTTAATAGATTTCTAAGATCATTTGACAATACAACCATTTTTTTATCACCGATTTTTTATATTTTAAGATTTATAAAAAAGATATTAATAAACTTCTTTATATACTTTCCCATTCTGGTATGGTAATAAGTATACCAATATGGTTAAAAACACTAATTTAAGGAAAAGATATCAATAAGTTTTATAAATAATAATTCTGAAGTTCTAAGTATGCTTTCAAAAAAGACACTGGTGAGAAATACAAGTTGCATTCTAGTATTGTTAATACTAATAGGTTCAGCATCTGCAATAGACAATATACTTAGCGGATCTGATTATCCATTTAATTATCAGACTCTTAATATTGATTTAGACATAACAGGAGAAATTGAGATAACAGGGCAATACAATCTGGTTAATCAAGTTAAAATAAACTTAAACCAATACCCAAAACAAAGCACAAATTTAGAATTTGATTTTTTTAATCCAAATTCAAAATACCAAGAAAAAGATAATCATATAGAATTTGAATTCGATGCAAATGAAATAGAACAAACACTAGAGTATAAAATATTCTCAAGATTTACAAATCAAAAAAATCAAAAAAAAATAACTTTAGATCCAACATTTCCAATAACCGCTATTGGTCAAGAATATGCTCCATACATATTAGAAACCGAGAACATAGATTCTACATCTGCGATGAGATCAACAGCGTCAAACCTTGTCAGAAACTCTCGCGCGGTATTTGATGCATCAGTAGAAATTGCAAGGTGGGTAAACGAAAATATTGAATATGAGCTTAGTGATGAAACAGAAAATAATATACAAAAAGCATCTTGGGCATATGAAAACAAAAAAGGTGTTTGTGATGAGAAAACAGCGGTATTTATCTCAATGCTTAGATCAATTGGAATCCCTACAAAATATATATCTGGACTTGCATATACAAATATGCTTCAAGAATTTGGACATCACGCATGGGCAGAAGTTTATTTTCCAAATTATGGGTGGGTCCCCTTTGATGTAACATATGGTCAATTCGGATGGATAGACGCATCACACATTCCACTATCAGAATCAGTAGATTCTAGAACGAATGCAGTTGAAGCAAGTGCAGTAGGCACAGGAAGCAGCAGTCTAGTTATGGGAATAATAGATTATGAAACAAAAGTAATAGAAGAAGGAAACTATGGATTTCCAGATGTTGATATAAAACTCAAAGCACTTTCAAACGAAATAGGGTTTGAGTCATATAATATTATAGAAGCAGAAATTACTAACAACAAAGATTATTATGAAACAATAGAGCTCTTTGCAAGTAGAGTAGAAGGAATGACTTTCATAAATAATCAAAAGAGATTTATTCTTATACCTCCAAAAAAAACAGAAAAAATAAAGTGGGCAATAAAAATAGATGATGAGCTAAATAAAACATCCTCATATCGATTTCCATTTAATGCTTATTTAACAAACAATAATTCTGTAACCATCTATTTTAATGTTACAAACAGAGGAATAATTTATTCTGAAACATATGTTGACAACTTAATAAACAATCTCGGGAATATTCAAACAAATATGTATGCAGATTTTATAGAAACAACTTGTGACATACATAAAATATTTATGATAAATGAAAGCTCAACAATAAAATGCAAATTAAACAATAATGCAATTGATGAACTAGGTAGAATTAATGCCTGTTTTCAAGGTGAATGTAAACAAATTGAATTTGGTGAAGAAATAGAAAAAGAAGTTGAGTTTAATCCTGTTTTTAATGAAATTGGATTACAAACTTTGATAATGAACATTTCAAATAATAATGTTAATAAGAATGAATATCTAAATTTCAATGTTAAAGACATACCAAAAATAAAAGCAATCTTAGCTGCACCAACTAATGTAAACTTTAGTGACATATTCCTAATAAATATAGATTTAAAAGTCAGCTCAATATCAAGACCTAAAAATTTACACATCTATCTTAATGGATCAGGCAGAACACAAGAATGGAATTTCCAAAGTTTTGATATTGATCAAGTTATAACTATTGAAACAAAAGGTAGAGATTTATTTAAGGATAACAATGAGTTTATTCTAAATTTAGAATGGGAAGACGCACTCGAAAGAACTTATAAAGAACAAAGAGAAATAACAATAAAATTAGAAAACTTAAACCTATGGCAAAAACTTTATTCTTTTGTAAACAAAATTATAAACAATTAAAATGGTATTACTAAATTTTTATGAATTCATTGATATAATCTTTATGACAGTTATAATTGGATTAATCTTTATGGATTTCTTTAAAATAAAAACACCAGGAAGAAAACCCTGGACAACTGCATTAACACAAAAATGGTTTAACAAAGAATCATTCTTAACAGCAATAATGATTATTGCACCTGCAATAATTCTGCACGAATTTGGACACAAATTTGTTGCAATGTCTTTTGGTCTCAATGCAAGTTTTAATGCAGCCTATGGATGGTTAATCTTCGCGCTCATACTTAAATTCGTAATACCAGGGTTCATATTCTTAGTTCCTGCATATGTATCAATAAGTCCAGGAGCAACAGCACTACAAAGTTCAACAATCGCTTTTGCAGGGCCATTAGTTAATTTAATAATATTTGGAGCAATAGCACTATTCTTTATTTATGCTAAGAGCAAAAAACTACAAATAAAAAGAAAAACTATGATGATACTTCTTTTTACAAAAAAAGTTAACCTCTTCTTATTCATATTCAATATGCTACCAATACCTGGATTTGATGGATTTCATGTATTTAGCGGACTAATAAAGATACTTTTCTAGTTCTAAAAAATATTTTTTCGGATATCAATAAAACTATTTCGGAATTCTTTAGTAAATTTATTTATTACTTAGAACTAACTTAAATCTATGGTAAACCAACAAGAAATAGACAAAGAAATCTTACTAAACGAGGAAAAATCATTAGAACAACTATTAGTTGATAAAAACTACAAAATAACCTCCTTAACTATTAACAAAATGATTGAAAAAATAATGATTCTAAACAAATACGAATCTGAATCTACCGGAAGGGAAATATTACGACAAATGCTCATAAATGATAAAGATATAAACAAATATCTAGATGATAAAAGTGTAAAAATAAAAGAAAACTACAATAATATGGTTCTAACAAATCTAAAAAGATTAATGGAATCAGAAAGAAAATCTTACAATGAATTAATGAAACCTTTTAGAGATAAAGAAAACATAAACAAACATATGACTTTAAATGAGAAAAGTGAAATATTATTCTATAAACTAACTAGACAAAAAACTAAAACAGAAAAACTCAAAGAAAAACTTGATGATGAATTAATGTTAAGATCATTTTATAACACAAAAGAGGGGTTAATAGAAAGGCTTGATTCATCAGATTGCCTAAAAATAAAAAATGAAGAATTAATAGAAAAAGGAAAAGTTCTCATAGAAGATTCAACATACAACCTTATGGCAATTCTTGACACATTAAAAGCAGGTAAAAAATCAGTAATAAAATTAAAAAGTGAAAAACAAGAAATAGTAGAGGATATTTCTAAAGATGAACATGATCAGTCAACAGGGGTATATAATAAAAAAAGAAATCAAGCAAGCAAATTAACTAATGACATAAATATTATTCATGATGAAGGACTAATCTCTCTTGAAGATGCAGAAGATTTAGAAGCAGAAATAGTTGAATACACTAAAGATGTAAATGAGAAAAACCATTTTAGAAATTTCTATAAAGATATTTCAAGAGTCTATAGCAGAAGAATAAAAGTAATGTCTAATATTATAATAAAAATAAACCAAGGACTATCATTTAAAGTAGCATACGAAGAGGCAAGAATGTTTGTTCAAAATGACACTGCATTTACAAAATATGAAAAAATAAGAAAAGACCAGTACAATGAGAACACTGAAGAATTCTTCAGTTTTAAGTTCCCACACAAAGAAAATAATCTTCAAACAATTGACCATAGTAAAAAAGATATGGATTACAACGTTATGATCAGTGAAGGAATAAGCAAAATAGATTCATTCCTATCTAAAATACCCCAAGCTTATAAATAAACACCCAAAAGTTCCAAAAAGTTTATATACTCTAAAATATATAATAGAATATAGATAATTATATACCTCTATGGGGAGGGAGGAACATAATTAAATGGCAACAAATGAGATATTAATAAAATTTGCAAAAGACCACGAACAACAACAAACATTATTCAATCGATATGACAACGCACAAAAAATTGAGGCAGCAGGAACAACAGACTTATACAATGATTTACGAAACTTCATGAAGAAACACAATAACAGAGAGTGCACCCTTTATTCTGAATATGAATATACAAGTTCTGAAATGACAGATCTTATTCATAGAGCAAACAACCAAGGAGAAATCCTTTTAGAACTTCTAGAAGACAGTCTTGTTAGTGAAACAAAAGAAGAAACACTTAAAAATTTAAAGAAATTTCAAGAATTACTAAATAGACAGGTTATTTTAGAAGAAAAGAGTATTTATCCTAGGATTGAGAAACAGATAAAAGAAAACGGCCAGCCAAGTACAATAATTGATGACTTTTGAGATTTGAATATGAATAAATGTTTTAAGTAAGTTCTAAATAGATTTAGATTTCTAAAACTTTTTAAAGCAATAATAAGTCTTTAGATTAAAAAATGACATCCGCTTAAACATTTATGTTGATATATGCAACTAAACGAATGTCATCCAAAAAAGCCTAAGACTACAATTCAAAGATGAAGTAAAGGCTTTTTTGAGAATATTTGAGGTTATAAAAAAAATGGCATTTGACAAAAGTTTAGATAAAGCATTGTTCTCAGAAAGCGCAGAGTTTGAAACAACAAAAGTTACAGTTAGCGTAATGTCTTACAATGAAGGAACAGCAAAATTACAACTATCAAGAGAAAATCTTAATCCTGAATCTGGAGATTACAGATTTGCAAAATTAGGAAGATTATTCAAAGAAGAAGCAGAAGCAGTAATTCCGCTAATTAAAAAAGCATTAGAAAAGATGTAATTTTTTTCCAGGCGAAGCGGTGCCAATAAACATTATTATGTTTATTGAGCATATTACTTTATTTCTATCTTTTTTATTATAATATCTTCAAGCGGTTTATCATTTGCACCTGTTTCAACACTACCAATTTCTAATAAAACCTCTTTACCTTTTCTTAACTTTCCAAAAACAGAATGTTTGTTATCAAGCCAAGGAGTTTCTGCAAGAGTTATAAAAAATTGGCTTCCACCAGTGTTTGGTCCTCTATTTGCCATTGACAATATTCCTTCAGAATCATGTTTTAAAGTTGGATCAAACTCATCTTGGATAGTATATCCTGGACTTCCAGATCCATCACCATTAGGACAACCACTTTGAACCATAAAATTAGGAATTACCCTATGAAATATTAAACCATCATAAAAACCGCTCTCAGCAAGATCAATAAAATTCTTTGTTGTTATAGGAGCTTTATCTTCAAATAACTCAATTTCCATTACTCCATGATTTGTTTCAATAATCGCAGTTCTATTACCCATATTTACACATCCTGTTAATACTAATATAGTAAGTAATAACATAATAAACGTTGTTACAAAAATTATTTTTTTCATTTTATTTAACACCTTTAATGGTAATTTATAAAGATTATTATTTAAGGAATATTGCAAACAACTGTGAACCAGAAAGCATTATTAGCGTAATAATTAATCCTGCAATCAGAACACCAATAAAATTTATCCAAAAGAAATGTTTTGGCTTTATTCCTAAGATGTATGCAGCAAGAGCTCCAGTATATGAACCTGTTCCAGGAAACGGGATTCCTATGAAGAATGCAAGAGCGATGTCACCATAAGCTTCTGTTTTTGGAAATATCTTTTCATGGATATGTGAAACTTTTTTTTTATAAATTTTATCAACTATTTTTATTTTTCGAAACAGATGAACAAACTTGTCTAAAACAAAATAGGCCAAAGGACCAAGCAAAATATTAGTTACAACAGAAACAATAACAACATAAATCCAAGCGTAAGGAATAGAAGCAAGTGAAAAAAACCCATAAGGTATTCCTGCTCTTAATTCTAATGTTGGGATTAAAGTTAATAACATTACAATAATAAGTTCTTTAATCATCTTACTCTCTTAAGGATCTTTAGCTTTTTCACCCTTGAGGTTACATATTCATCTTTAATTAATTCTTCAACTAAAGATAATGGTTCTTTATGCTTTCTTTTAATTTTTATATATAAATGATGATCTTTATCAAATATCTTTTTTCTTCCCTTATATTTTTTTGTAAAATCTTTACAAGCATTTCTTTGTTTTTTTGGCGGGCCTCTATGAATGACGTATTCACTTAACTCTTCTTTCTTTATTATGAAATATACATGTTCAAAATCAAATCCGCTTTCAATAATAGTAAAGTCTTTCTTCTTTAAATTTTTAGCCAAAAATTCTTGTGCCTTCAATATTGCTGTTCCACGAACATCATCACTCTTATCAGATATTGGAACTACACTCAAGAACACGCCTAACTCTTTCTTATATTTATCTTTCACTTTTTTTATATCTAATTTCTCAATCTTAAAAAAATCTATAGACGGCTTATCCAAAAATGCTTGCGCTCTTTGTTTTAAAATATTAAATTTCTCTTTACTTAATGCTGCTGTCGCATTTCTTGAATTATCAACAGGATCAACAAGTATAATAGGGCTTCTTAATTTTGAAGAATTAATATTTTTCAACGGTTCCCTAAGCTTACTGTCAACGTCAATAACAACTTTATCTTGCCAGTACTTAGTTGAAGATACAAAATTAATAAAAGAACCATAAAAAGTTACTAGCAAATCAATTGAATGACCACTCAAGCCTTTAATGTAACTTTCTGCACCATACACTCCTGCAGATTTACAAAATTGTTTTGTTAATCTAATTTCATTAGATAACTTTGGATGCTTTGTTGTTTGTTTTTTTAGATATCCAACATGCAAAGGACTTACATCTGTAACATTCTCTGCTTCTCGCACATTAAATATTTTTAGAACAGGAACAGCTTCAAATTTTATTGATCGGTATTCAAATTGATAATAATCTCTTGATCCATGAACTCTTTTATATTTGAAATTCAGTTTTTTAGCAACTAATTTTATTATGTGTTCTAAATAATCAGCTAACTCTTTACTTTTATATTCTTGACTAAACTTAATAAAGAGATCAACATCATGATCACCTTTAAGAAAAGTTCCTTTCGCAACACTTCCCCCTTTAGAACATTCTGCTACAACATCTTCTGCTCTTATGGCAGTGTTAAACCAAGAAGTAACTCTATTAACTTCTGACATAAAACTGTCAACATACCTTTTTTCTGGTTTTATTTTTGATAATACTTCTGAAAATATTTCGTTATATTTTTCTATCATTTAAGTTAAACCCCTACCCCTAAGAGCGATATATCGTACCAAAACATATATCTTACAGCTCACAAGATTTATAAACAAGTATTTAAAGGTTACTATTTTTACCAAGTTAATTTATAAATAAAATCTTTCTTTTTACCCTTAATGTGGATATATGTATATTAATAACAGAAAAACCTTTTAAATAGAAAGGTCAAAAAACACCATTACCACTTCTTGAAAAAAACTAAAACAATTAGAAATAAAATTAGGACAACAACAAGCAGATTAACAAAAGATGTCGCAGAATCTTTTATCTCAATTTTTTCTTGAATAACAGATCCAGTTATTTTTTGTGAAACATTAAACTCTAAATTACTTTCTTTATCATTAAACATTCCATCACTTATATTTCTAAAATGTTCATCAACAAAGACTTCTTTCCCATTAATTTCATTAAAAGTTTGCGTAGTAACTAATGAATTATTTGATACTATCTTTTGAATAGAATTTTCTTTATCAACCAACTCAGCAGAAGCAATTTCCTGCCTAACAAATCCTTCAACATCAGCCTTGCCCTCAATTCCTAATCCCGAATAAATAATCTCTGCATCAGAATAACAAACATCAAGAATTTCTTTTATAGAAAACTTGTATGAAAACTTTTGCGATGAAAACTTGTCAGTTAAATAAGTTTTAAGCTCTTGGGATTTCTGATATTTCCCATTTTCTTTCTCACATTGAAATCTTATAGAGAAAACTGTTTTAGTTGTATCCCCCTTATATAATTCTCCTGAAACAGAAACATAATTACCAGAAATTTTTGCATTATCAAATTCAACAGAAGAGTCTTTATCCTGCACAAAGGAAGATTCTCCAGCACTTACAATAAATACCTGTATCTCAGATCCTGTTTCATTATTAATATTACTACAATTAACGAAAGTTAATTTGTTTCTTATAACTGCAAACTCATATCTATCATTAATATTTGCAGTCCATTGTTTTTTATTCGTATTTTTAGTTTCTACCAAAGTTTTCAAAGTATTATTAAAATAATCATCTATCCAATAACTAATAACATAATCATAAGAACTATCACTAATATCATTATAAAACTGGATTGCATCACCATTATTAAAAATAGTTTTATTTTCTTTTAATCTCAAATTTAAAGATATATTACAAGTTTCAGAATTATTAACTGTAACATTAGTAGTTATATTTATTGAAGTATTAATAGTTTGATTTATAGTTCCATTATTAACAAAATTTACAGCGCAGGGAGTTCCTCCTACTTCTTGAGAGTAATCCCATGATAAACCATCATAAGAATATGAATATCCCTCTAATCCCCCACCAAAATAAACCCCTTCCAGCAAAGAGACATTATTATAAATAAATATGGCATCCTCTTCATTCGAGAGCCCATTACCAATTGTTGTTCCAACAGAGTATATCGAGCAATTAATGTCAGAATAATTAAACCCTTCTTCAACTATCAAAGAAAAGTTGCACTCATGACAATAATGTATCAACTCAAGGCTATCATTTGAAACTATATCACCAATAAAATAGCTAGAAAGATTATTTGTTCCGGTTATTTCAACAAACTCTTTATTATTATCATTACCAGAAGGGTTAAACATTACTTCATTAATATGTATTAAATTTGCATTAACATAACTAGTAAATACTATAAAGAATAAGGCATACAAAAGGAATTTCTTCATAATGATAGAATTATTCTGCTTTTAAAAAGAATTTGCCAAAAACTTCTGTAATATTTACAACCAAAATCGGAAAATTAGAAAAACTTAATTTTTCTGTTAATAAAGCAATTAAACAAAAACATTTTTAAATAAACTGACGTTTCCTAAAGCTAATTTAATATGGCCATAGGTTAAAACATACTAATTACGATTACTGACTCAAAATGACGAATCCCTCTTATTCATTATATATATTTTCTTATAAGAGACAAACATTAGATTAAGATTAACCCATGTAATTATAGAGTTATATTATTATGATTATGCCTTGATAGTGTAGTCCGGTCTATCATGCAGCCTTGTCGAGGCTGCGACCCGGGTTCGAATCCCGGTCAGGGCGTTTATATTTACTAGTAAACCAGGCCAAGATTCAGAGACACACAATAAGCTTCGTTTATTGTTACATGTTTATTGTTACATTAATTAGTCACAGGCTGTTAGCTCAGTTCGGCAGAGCATCCGCCTTTTAAGCGGAGGGTCGCGGGTTCAAATCCCGTACAGCCTATAAATTAAAACTTGGACAAGGTTCCTGTAGTGCAGAAAATTTCAATTCAAACAAAAATCAAGGATTTTTGGTGCACCAAAAAATAATCAATTTTTTGATTGTTTGCACACGGATCCAGTAGAGCACATATTCAAAAATTTAAAATCATTATGTAATAAGGGGATAAAAAGATGGTAACTAAAAAAACAACTAAAACTTCTAAAACTGTAAAAAAACCAACAAGAAAAGTAGTTACACCTGTTAAAAAGAAAGCAGCACCTAAACCAAAAGTTAAAAAAATAAAAACAAAATTTGTTGAAACTTCATTTGATGTTAGAACACACATTCTAGTTCCAAAACACACACTACTTAATGAAAAAGAAAGAGAGAGATTATTCGTAAAATATAATATTACAGAAAAAGAATTACCTAAAATTCTTTTAACTGATCCGGCAATCAGAAGTTTAAAACCAAAAACTGGAGATGTTATCAAAATTGAAAGAAAAAGCCCTACTTCAGGGAACGCAATATTCTATAGAGGGGTTATAAATGAATAAGCCAGAACTTGATAATAAAGTCATAATAAAGAATTATTTTAAGGAAAAAGGGTTTGTTGAATTTGATCTTGAGTCTTTTAATAATTTCATAGACAACGAGCTTCAACAAATAATTGAGGAAAACAAAGAGGTTGAACCAACAATTGTACCCCCAAATGTGGACGAATTCAAAATTCGTTTGGATAAGATTTGGGTTGAAAAACCTCAAATTATTGAGGCTGATGGATCAAGAAGAGAAATTTTTCCTGTTGAAGCAAGACTAAGAAATTTAACATATGACGCACCAATTCTTCTTGAAGTTAGTTCACATATAAACGGCATACAGAGAGAAAGTTTCAAAATTCAAATTGGTAAATTACCAATCATGTTAAGATCAAAAAATTGTAATTTATATGGATTATCAAGAGAAAAAATGATTGAACAAGGTGAAGATCCTGACGATCCAGGAGGATACTTTATAATTAATGGTTCTGAAAAAACAATCATTAAAGTAGAAGATCTTGCACCAAACAGAATGCTAATCTCAAAGGAAAAACTTGGAGTTTCTAAATATGTTGGTAAAGTTTTTAGTGAAGCAGGATCATATAAAATTCCACACGTTTTTGAAAAATTAAAAGATGGAATCTTTTACTTAACTTTTACAAGAGTTAAAAGAGTTCCAGTTATTGCAATTATTAAAGCGTTAGGCATGTTAAAAGATGAAGAAATAATGAAAGCTATTGACTTAGGAGAAGATCCAAATGTTTTCATAAACCTTTTCGAATGTGTTGACTTAAAAACAAAAGAGGACACTCTTGATTATATCGCAAAGAAAATCGGTATTTCACAATCAAAAGAAATTCGAGTAGAAAGAACAAATGATATACTTAACAAATATCTTTTCCCTAATTTAGGAATTGGAGATGATAAGGCATTATTTAAAGCAGAAAATATTTGTAAAATGCTTAAGAAGTTTATTCTTGTTTCAAACGGAACAATAGAAACAGACGACAAAGATCACTATATGAATAAAAGATTAAAATTAAGCAGTGATTCTCTTGCAGATTTATTAAGAGTTAATATAAAAGTCTTAATTGGAGATATGTTATATAACTTTCAAAGAATTGTAAAGAGAGGAAAATTCCCAAGCATAAGAGTTATTATAAGAGAAAAATTACTAACTCAAAGAATACAAAGTGCAATGGCAACAGGTAATTGGATTGGTGGAAGAAAAGGTATTTCTCAAAGGATTGAGAGATTAAATTTTATACAAACAATTTCACATCTACAAAGAGTTGTTAGTCCTCTTAGTTCAAGTCAAGAGAACTTCGAGGCAAGAGCATTACATTGTACACACCTTGGAAGAATTTGTACGAGTGAAACTCCTGAAGGTTCAAATATTGGATTAAGAAAAAACCTTGCATTATTATGTAGCGTAAGCCAAGGAGCAAATCAAAAAGAAATAATTGAAAAACTTATCGAGCTAGGGCTTGAGAAGAATAAAAATTTAAGTTTATGAGGTTAATAAAATGACTGATGTTTTCATTGATAGTAAATTTATTGGAAAAATTCCTAATGCAAAAGATTTTGTTGATAAATTCCAATCTGAAAGAAGAATAGGAAAAGTTGACAAAGGTGTTAGTATTTATATTAACGAAGAACTAGATCAAGTTTCAGTTGAAACTTCCAAAGGAAGAGCAATAAGACCACTTATTGTTGTGAAAGATGGAAAATCTTTGTTAACAAATAGACACCTTGAACAATTAGAAAAAAACGAACTAGTTTTTACTGATCTTATTAAACAGGGAGTTATTGAATATCTTGACTCTGCAGAAGAAGAAAATACACTTGTTGCATTTAATGAAGAAGAAATTACACCAGAGCACACACATCTTGAAATAGATCCTATAGATATATTAGGTGTTGTTGCGAATTTAGTTCCTTTCGGACATAATATTCAAGGAGTAAGATTCTCACAGGGTTCCAAAAACCAAAAACAAAGTATTGGATTCTACACTGCAAACTATCTTAATAGAATGGATATGGATGTTAATATATTACACACTCCACAAATACCAATCGTTTCAACATTAATGTACGATGTTTCTGAATATCACAAACACCCATCTGGACAAAATTTAACTGTTGCAGTTCTTTCATATGAAGGATATAACATGGAAGACGCAATCATATTAAATGAAGGTTCAATAAATAGAGGTCTTTGTAGATCAACATATTATCGACCTGCAATTGCTGAAGAACTAAGATACAGCGGTGGACTTGTTGATCAAATAGGAATACCTGATAAAGAAGTTAAGGGATATAAATCAGAACAAGATTATAGATTACTTGAAGATGACGGAATTATTTATGCTGAAGCAAAAGTAAAAGAAGAAGATGTTATTGTTGGAAGAACAAGCCCACCAAGATTTCTGAGTGGAGCAGATGAATACAATCTTACAACTAACATGACAAGAGAGTCTAGTGTTGCTATGAAGTATGGAGAAAAAGGAATTATCGATTTTGTTGTAATTACAGAAAATACTGAAGGTAACAAACTAGTTCAGGTTAGATTAAGAGACCAAAGAATTCCTGAAATCGGGGATAAATTTACTTCAAGACATGGACAAAAAGGAGTAATTGGTTTAATTGTTCCTGAAGCAGATATGCCATTCAGTGAATCTGGAATAACTCCCGATTTGTTATTTAGTCCAGAAAGCGTTCCTACTCGTATGACCGTATCTCATCTTATAGAAATATTAGGTGGTAAAGTTGGCGGAATGAATGGAAGAAGAATTAATGGAACAACTTTTAGTTCAGAAAGCGAAAAAGAGCTTAGAGATGAAATGAAAAAACTTGGTTTCCGAGAAGATGGTACAGAAATAATGTATGATGGAAGAACAGGCAAAAGATTTCAAGCAAGAATTTTCGTTGGAAACATTTACTATCTTAAATTAAAACATCAAGTTGCAAATAGAATACAAAGTAGAGCAAGAGGACCAATCCAGCTTCTAACTAGACAACCTACTGAAGGAAGAGCTAAGGAAGGGGGATTAAGATTAGGAGAAATGGAGAAAGATACTTTTGTTGCACATGGTGCATCAATGCTTCTAAAAGAAAGATTCAACAGTGATTCAACACTTGTTCCAATTTGTGAAAAATGCGGAGCAATTGCAATTCATGATAGCAGAAAAGATAGGTCATACTGCCAACTTTGTGGAGAAAACACAAAAATCTCAAATGTGGAAATAAGTTATGCGTTTAAGTTATTTTTAGATGAAACTAGAAGTTTATTACTAAATCCTATGATGAGATTAAAAACTAAATATTAGACAAGGTGTTACAATGGAAAATTATGCTTATAAAAAAGTGAATAGTATTCAGTTTGGGATTTTAAGTCCAAAACAAATTAAAGAGATTACAACAGCAAAAGTTGTTACTCCAGAACTCTATGATAAAGAAGGGTATCCTGTTGATGGTGGACTAATGGATATTCGAATGGGAGTTATTGATCCAGGATTAAGATGTAAAACTTGCGGTGGAAGACTAAAAGAATGCCTTGGACATTTTGGATACATTGAGTTAGCAAGACCGGTAGTACATATTTCTTTTATAACAGTAATATATAATCTTCTTAGGTGCACTTGTAGTGCTTGTGGCCATGCATTGCTATCAAAAGCAGATTTCAAGAAAATAAGAGATGATCTTAATAAAGTAGAAGAGAAAGAAGGATTAATTGCAAGAATGGATCATATTAAGAAAGTTATCTTTAATCTTAGGGATACAAAAAAATGTCCTTATTGTGAAGCAAAACAGAAAAAAATTAGGTTAGAAAAACCAAGTACTTTTTTGGAAAACGATAAAAGATTAAACCCTATTGATGTAAGAGCTAGACTTGAAAAAATTCCTGATAGCCAATTACAACTGTTTGGGATAAATTATAAAGAAGCAAGACCAGAATGGCTTGTCTTAACAATTCTACCAATTCCTCCTGTAACAATGAGACCATCTATAACTCTTCAATCAGGAGAGAGAAGTGAAGATGACTTAACTCATAAGTTAGGGGATATTGTAAGAATAAATCAAAGATTATTTGAAAATATTAATGCAGGTGCTCCAGAAATTATTATTGAAGATCTATGGGATCTTCTTCAGTATCATGTAACAACATTTTTTGATAATTCAGTTGCTCAACTTCCACCAGCAAGACACAGAAGTGGACAACCATTAAAAACTTTAACAGCAAGAATTAAATCAAAAGAAGGAAGAATCAGATACAATCTTGTTGGTAAAAGAACAAACTTTTCAGCAAGAACAGTTATTGGACCAGATCCAAAAATTGAACTTAACGAAGTTGGTGTACCATTTAGAATGGCGCAAAAACTTACTGTTCCTGAAAAAATCACTGAATGGAATAAAGACTATTTAAGAAAATTTGTTGAAAATGGACCAAAAAAATATCCTGGAGCAAATTATGTTGTAAGACCTGATGGAAGAAGAAAAAAAATCGGTGACGACAATAAGGAACAAATTCTTGAGGAATTAGAACCAGGATGCGTTGTCGAAAGACATCTTATGGATGGAGACATTGCATTGTTCAATAGACAACCTAGTCTTCACAGAATGTCTATGATGGCACACAAAATAAGAGTTTTACCAGGGTTAACATTAAGATTAAATCCTGCCGTTTGTAATCCTTATAACGCAGATTTTGACGGAGACGAGATGAATCTTCATATACCACAAACTCCTGAAGCAAGAACTGAAGCACAGATATTAATGCAAGTTCAAACTCAAATTATTTCTCCAAGATATGGGTTGTCTGTAATTGGGTGTAATCAAGATAGTGTTGCAGGAAATTATGTTTTAACAAAGTATCTTTCTTTTCCAAGAGAAGAAGCAATTGATATTTTATTTAAAATAGGTATTGATGATTTCAAAAACTTACCAAAAAAAGATAAGATTACAGGTGAAGAGCTATTTTCATCTATTTTACCTAAAGATTTTAATTTTATTGGATCAAATAAGTCTAGGGAAGAAGTTCATATTAGAAACGGAAAACTTCAAGGTGTATTGGATTCAAACAACCTTGGAGAAGGTTCAGGATTATTACTTAGGAATTTATATAAACAATATGGGCCCGACAAAGGAGTCAAAATTCTTGGACACATGTATAGACTTGGAGTTGAAGTATTAACAAGATTTGGTTTATCTATGTTCTTATCTGATTTAGATACAACAGAAGAAAGCGAAAAAGAAATTCTTGATTTAAAACAAAAAGCCTATGAAATGGTTAATGAATTAATTAAAAGTTTTAAAGAAGGAACTCTTGAGAATCTTCCTGGAAGAGATATTGAAGAAACATTAGAATTGAGAATCCTTGAAAAACTAAATATTGCCAGAAATAATATTGGTAAAATTGTTGAAACAAAAGCCAATAAAGATAGTTCAACAATGATTATGGTTAAGTCAGGAGCAAGAGGTAATCTTATTCAACTTGCACAAATGGCAGGATGCGTTGGACAACAAGCGCTTAGAGGTAAAAGAATAAGCAAGGGTTACAAAAGACGAACACTTTCCTGCTTTAAAAAAGACGACCTTGGTGCAAATGCAAGAGGATTTATTCAAGGAAGTTTTAAATCAGGTTTAAAACCGCATGAATTCTTTTTTATGGCAATGACTGGGCGAGATTCATTAATGGATACTGCACTTAGAACTCCTAAATCCGGTTATCTTTATAGAAGACTTGCGAACTCTATGCAAGACTTAAAAGTTGAGTATGATTATACTGTAAGAGACGCTGCAAAAAGAATTGTTCAATTCCAATACGGTGAAGACGGAATTGATGTTGCAAGAAGTGAAGGCGGAAGAATTAATGTTAAACAAATTATTGATTTAGAACTTCGAAAGAAAACAAAAAAATAATGAGGAATAAAATGGACTCTCAAAAAATTAAAACAATACTCAAAGAATACAAAAAAGATCTTCCAGAAAAAATATTAGATGATGTTGAAACAAACTTACCATCTAATGCAACAGAAAAATTCATAAGAATTATTCTTGAAAAAGTTAAACAAGAATATGATTCAACTCTGGCAGACCCAGGAGAAGCAGTTGGATTAGTTGCTGCAGAATCAATAGGAGAGCCCGGTACTCAGATGACATTAAATACATTCCACCTTGCAGGTGTTGCAGAAATGAATGTTACTACAGGTCTTCCAAGACTAATTGAAGTTTTAGATGCAAGAAAAAAGAATTCAACTGAAATTCTTACAATCTTTCTAAAGAAACCTTATAGTGAAGGAAAAGACCTAAAAGAAAAAGCAGAACTATTAAAGGAAAGAAAACTTAAAGAGTATCTGAAAGAAATAACAATCAATGTTGCAGAATTTATGATGACCATCCATTTAGATGGAGAAAAGATTGAAAAATCTGGTTTAGATATTGCAACAGTTGTAAAAAACCTAAGCAAAGGAACAAGAGGATTCTCACTTAAATTAAATAAAGACAATACAATCACTGTTAAACACACTTCAAAAGATTTCAATATAAACAGCTTATACAAATTAAAAGAACAAGTAAAAGAAGTATATGTTGGAGGAGTAAAAGGAGTCAGTCAAGTTCTTCCTGTTAAAAAAGATAAGGAATATGTTATTATGGCTTCAGGAACAAGCCTTAATGAAGTAATGAAACTTGATTTTGTTGATACGACTAGAACAATATCAAATAACATACACCAAATTGAATCATTGTTAGGTATTGAAGCTTCAAGACAAGCAGTAATGAATGAAATTAATTCAGTTATTGATTCACAGGGTCTTAATATTGATATAAGACACATTATGCTTATTGCAGATGTTATAACAATGGCAGGAAAAATAATGGGTATTAATAGGTATGGTGTTGTAAAAGAAAAACCTAGTGTTTTAGCTAGAGCTTCTTTTGAAACACCAATTAAACACTTGATAAGTGCAGGATTAGCAGGTGCAAATGATCCATTATATAGTGTTATTGAAAATGTTATGATGAATCAGGTCGTTCCATTAGGAACAGGATTACCTGGACTTGTAACGAAAGTAAAGAATAAGAAATAACTGTTTGAGAAGGTTAAAACTGGAGGTAAACAAAAATGCAAGAAATAAGGAATATTTTAGAAAAAGGAAAGGGGATTATTGGTTCTAAAGTTATTATCAAAAAACTTAACCAAAAACTTATCTCAAAAATATTTATTGCAAAAAACTGCAAAGAAGAAATTAAAAATGATATTGAGAAATTGGCAAGAATCTCAGAAGTTGAGGTAGTAAACCTTGATATAAAAAATGAGGAACTTGGAATACTTTGTAGAAAACCATTTAATATTTCTGTTGTAGGAGCTTTAAAATAATAAAATGGGGATTGTCTATGATGTTAAAGCCATTCAAATAAGAGCACTGTTTGAGAGCATAACAAGAACAACTCTTAAAGATTGTTTTGAAAATCAGGATAAAATGCTATTCATAGTAATGCCTGGCCAAATCAGAAAAGCTATTGGCAAAGATAAAAACAATATAAAAAGAGTTGAATCAAAAATTGGACAAAAGATAAAAATTATTGAATATAGTCCTAATGCTCTTGATTTTGTAGTTAAAATCATTTTTCCATTACACGTAAATGACATCTCTTTGGAAGAAGGAATTATCACAATTAAGGGCAGAGATAAAAAAACTAATGGATTGATTATTGGTTCAAGAGCACAAAATCTTAGGAATACTGAATCAATTGTGCAAAAATATTTCCCTGAAGTTAAAGAAATTAAAGTAGTATAATAAGTTAAATTTATAAATAAAATCAAGTTCGTGGTGTTAAACATGGCAAAAAAAGCAAAAGGAATCAATGCAGCGAAAAAACTGCAAAAAAAGAGAAAAAAAGGTCTTTGGGCTAACAAATGGTTTGTAAAAAAAGCTCTTAATTTAAAGATTAAGGCAGATCCGTTAAAAGGGTCTTCACAAGCTTCAGGAATAGTCCTTTCTAAAGTTCAATTAGAGGCAAAACAGCCAAATTCTGCAATGAGAAAATGTGTTAGAGTTCAGCTAGTTAAGAACGGTAAACAAGTTACTGCATTCTTACCAGGTGACGGTGCAAGTAAATTAGTTGACGAACACGATGAAGTTGTAATTGAATGTATTGGTGGAGCCATGGGTCGTTCTAAGGGTGACATTCCAGGAGTTAGATGGAGAGTTATGAAAGTTAATGATCAGTCTCTTAATGCACTTCTACGTGGTAAACTAGAAAAAGCAAGAAAATAAAATTTTGTTTATATTTCTTTTTTTATTGAATGACCAATAATCTTG
This sequence comes from uncultured Methanosarcinales archaeon, assembly GCA_964405295.1. Lineage (GTDB taxonomy): Archaea > Nanobdellota > Nanobdellia > Woesearchaeales > CAYZNE01 > CAYZNE01. Next base: position 19,010 of record CAYONI010000006.1, read on the forward strand.
ATTATAGTGTTTATTGAGCATTTTATTATTTTTATTTTATAAGTTAAATTTAAATAGTTGGTAGTGTTTCTATAATTTGGTGGTTTTAAATGAATGATATAGTAAGGTTATATGCAAATCATGTAAACGAAGATATTTATAATGCTATTGAAAACAATAATGAAAAACTTGTTCCAATTAATGCTAAAATAGTTGGATTAGAATATCTTAATGCAGAATTAAGTGAAAAAGAAATAAAAGAAGATAAAACCCCCACGTTTGGTGTTAATTTAACCCTGGATATAGGAGGAAAAGTTGATTCTGTATTTTCTGCATATAAAGGTAAATTTACTAATAAAAATATTTTTGACGAATTTAAGTATTTAGAAAAAGGTATGCAAATTAAGGCATATGCAAGAAACATGCTAGTTGATGCAATTGAAATTAATAAAGCAGCATAACTTTTATTTTTTTCTAAACTTTTTTAAACAACAATCGTTTCTTTATTATTATGTCTAAAAGAACAAAGCCAGAGCAAAATCCTATAAGTAAAAAGCTTAAAATTAGTGAAAAGTTTGAGAAACACTATAGAGAATTACTTGGCGATAGATACGATGAATTTATTGAATACAGTTTTTCTTATCTTAGGCGATGTGTTCGTATTAATACTCTTAAAATAGATTTTGATACGGCAGTTGAGAGATTAAAGAAGAAACTAAAACTCATACCAATTCCTTGGTGTGAAGTTGGATTTTGGGTTGAAGATAAACAAAAAGAGAGATATGATTTCGGAAACATGCTTGAGCATCAACTAGGATACTTTTATTTACAAGAAGCAGCTTCTATGATCCCTGCAATTGTGCTTGATATTGAAGAAAAGATGAAGATTCTTGATATGTGCGCTGCACCTGGATCAAAAACTTCTCAAATAGCACAATATATGGATAATACAGGTTTGCTTATTGCAAACGATATTAGTTCCTCTAGACTTAGAGCTCTTGGTGGAAATTTACAAAAACTGGGTGTTTTAAATCAGGTAATTACAAATCTTAGTGGAACACACTTTCAAAAGAAACAAGAGTTTGAAAGGGTTCTTGTTGATGCACCCTGTTCTGGAACAGGAACAATAAGAAAAAGTTTTAAAGTTCTTGACATGTGGTCTCCTCGTCTCGTTAAAAAATTTTCTTATATTCAAAAAAGTCTAATTCAAGCAGGATTTAAAGCACTCAAACCAGGTGGAATCATGGTTTATTCAACTTGCACTCAGGAACCTGAAGAAAACGAAGCAGTTGTGACTTGGTTGTTAGAGAATTTTGAGGATGCAGAATTAATGGATATTGATCTCAAAATCAATAGAAGTCCTGCATTCACCAAATGGCAAGATAAAAAGTTTCACAAAGATATTTCTAAATGCCTAAGAATCTATCCTCAAGATAATGATTCAGAAGGATTTTTTGTTGCAAAGATTATGAAGAATTAATCCACATTCTCTCAAACTCCTGTGTAAAAGCATTGGCGATTGCAGGATTATAAATTATGAAAAAGTTCTCACTGTTCTTTTTCATTCCGTTCTCAGAATAATTCATGCTACCAGTCTGCACAACACTACCATCAATAATTATAAATTTGTGATGCATTGATCCTGGATTACTATCAAAGATAATTTCAATACCAAGATCTTGAAGAATCTTAAACTTTGAACCTTTAGTGTTTATTAGTCTCTTTTCAAGTATAATTCTAACATCAACACCCTTTTCATGAGCATTTAATATTGCAAGAAAAATATCTTCTGAAGTAAAACTAAATGCTGCAATATCAATTGTCTTTTGTGAAGAGTTGATGAGTGCAATTAATCTTTCGATTCCTCCTGACTTACAATCTCGTGGACAAAAATAATTCTCCATAATAAAATTATTCATTATAAAAATATTCTCAGTATTATTTACTTCTTTATCCAGAAGATAATCTATTTCATTCAAATAATTCTTTACGAGTATTTCTGATTCAATTACAAAAAAGTTATTATTGTTTCTGCTTGTTCCAAATTTAGTTGGATTCATACTGCCTGTTAAAACAGTTTTATTATCTAAAATACAAAATTTATGGTGCATGTATGCACTTTGCTCTTTAAAATTAATATTTATGGAAACATTTTCTAAGTAATCTTTATCTTTCATCTTTTTGTCAAGTACAAGAAGGGTGTTTTTAGAATCTAAAATCTGGATTAGATTTTCAAGATTAAGATCATAAAACGCACAGACAACTTCTTCACTATTATTAATAATATCAATCAACCCTTTTTCACAATTATTATATTCACAAAAATAGAGTTCAATTTCTCCAGAATCTCTGTTAAGAGAATTAATAACTTGATCATAAAAAGACAAATTATCTGCAGAAACAAAAATTATCAATAAAAATCCAATTATTATGTAAATAAAGAGCTTTTTCATAAAATTAGAGAGCTAACAGAGGTTTATATTTTTAATTATAGCAATCTCACAAATATTGCGAGATAAAATAGAAAAAAGCAACCTTTTTAAACGAGAAACAGTAAAATTAAGGTATAGGGTGAGAATTTGGTAGTTAGAAAAAAATCTAAATCTAAAGGTAGGACTAAAGCTAAATCTAAGAAGAAAGTTCTAAAAACTAAAAAAAGGGTTTCTAGAAAAAAAAGAGTTCTAAAAAAGAAAATTATAAAGAAGAAAACAATTAAGAAAAAGAAGACTACAAAAAAGAAATTAATCAAGAAAAAGAATATTCCTAAACATAAAAAGAAAAAAACAATCATAAAAAAACCAAATAAAATAAAAAAGAACACTATTAAGAAAAAAACAATCAAAAAGAATAAAGTTACAAAAAAGAAAACAAAAAAAGAAAAAACAAAAATAATAAAAGTAAAGTATGACCTGTCAAGAAGAAAAACACCTGTCTTATTAATGATACTTGATGGATTTGGAATAAGAAAAACGATTAAAGGCAATGCAATAAAACTCGCAGAAATGCCATTCTATGACTCACTAATTAAAAATTATCCCCATTCTAAACTATATGCATCAGGAAAAGATGTTGGATTACCAAGAGGACAAATGGGAAATTCTGAAGTTGGACATATGACAATTGGATCCGGAAGAATAATTGATACCGATCTAGTACATATTAATAAAGAAATTAGTTCTGGAAGATTTTTCAAAAATAAATTACTTATTGAAGTAATGCAGAAAGTTAAAAAAAATAACTCTGCACTCCACTTATTGGGGTTGGCAAGTGATGGGGGGGTTCATAGTCATATTAATCATTTATTTGCATTGTTGAAGATGGCTAAGAAACAAAAACTCGATAAGGTTTATATTCACTGTTTTCTTGATGGTAGAGATACTCCACCAAAATCTGCAAAAAAATATATAATTAAAATTGAAAAATTTTGCAAGTCAAATAAAATTGGAACTATTGGTTCAATCGTTGGAAGATTTTATGCAATGGATAGAGATAATAGATGGAACAGAGAACATAAAGCATATGATCTTGTTGTTAATGGCAAAGGAAAAAAGTTTCTGAATCATCCTATAAAAGCAATAAATCATGCATATCATGAAGGTGAAACAGATGAATTTGTGAAACCAATTCTTATTAATAAAGAATCAAAAGTAAAAGAGAATGATTCTATAATCTTTTTTAATTTTAGAAGTGATAGGGCAAGAGAACTGAGTAAGGCTTTTACAACTGGAAAATTTAAAGGCTTTACAAGAAAGAAAAAACTAAAATTAAACTTTATATGCTTAACAATGTATGATAGACATCTTAAACTTCCTGTTGTGTTTGCTCCAAGAATACCAATGAACACTATTGGGGGAGTTGTTTCTAAAGCAAATATACCCCAACTAAGGGCTGCTGAAACTGAGAAATATCCTCATGTGACTTTTTTCTTTAATGGCGGGATAGAAACCCCCTCTAGAAAAGAGGATAGATTACTTATTAATAGTCCAAAAGTTTTAACATACGATTTGAAACCAGAAATGTCTGCACAAGAAGTTACTAACAAATTAGTAAAAACTCTTAAAAAAGAGAAATATAAATTTATTGTTTTAAATTTTGCAAATCCTGACATGGTTGGGCATACCGGATCAATTAAAGCAACAATTAAAGCTCTTGAAAAAGTGGATATCTTAATAAAGGAAATTATTACAGAAATTCAATCACAAGATGGAACTGTTCTTTTAATTGCAGATCATGGCAATTGTGAAAAAATGTTAGAAAGCAACGGAACACCATTCACATCACATACAACAAATCAAGTTCCATGTATATTAATCGACGAGAAAGCAAGGTTTAAGAAAAGATCGCAGAGTAGAAATAATACGGCATATATCAAAAATGGCTCACTTAAAGATGTTTCACCAACATTATTAGAATTACTACATTTGAGAAAACCAATTGAGATGACAGGAAAAAGTTTAATTAAAAAGAAATTAAGAAAATCATTAAAGGATTAATATGACTGAATTAAAAAAGAGTACAGGATTCTTAACAATATTTGCATTGCTTATTACATCTTTAATAGGAACAGGATTATTTCTTGCTCCTGCAGTTGGTGCAAGTTTTGCAGGATCAGCATCAATAATTTCTTGGATAATAATGCTTCTGTTAAGCATATACATTGCACTTTGTTTTGGAGAACTTGTTGCGAGATTCCCTAATGCAGGGGGGGTATATGAGTTTAGCAAAAAAGCTTATGGTAGGTTTCCCAGCTTTATAATTGGGTGGACTACTTGGTTGGTTAATACTGTTAATACCCCATTACTTATTGTTGCTGCGCTAAAAATTACTTTTCCTGCATTAACATTATTTTATGTTGTACTAATCAGTATGGGCACAATAATTTTTATGAACTATATTGCTTATAGAGGAATGAAAGATAGCGCAATATTATTATTAATCTTTGCGAGTATAACTTTAGCAGTAATTGGCGCATTTATTTTCAAAGCTATTCCTGTATTTGATGCAAGTATTGTTTTACCTTTTCAATCAGAAGGGTATTTTATGATCTTAATTGCACTATTCTTTATCTCAGAAACATTTTTTGGATGGGAGAATGCAACATTTTTAGCAGAAGAAACAAGGAACGCAAGAACAGTTATCCCAAAAGCATTAATAATAACAACTCTTGTTGTTGGTGGTTTAAGTGTAATAGTTGCAATACTTTCATTGGGGATTATTCCATTGAGTAGTTTAATAACAAATCCAAATGCATTTAATTTAATTTTGTCTAAATTATTCGCCACAAATTTTATTAAATATTTTATTATAGGCATATTTATTACTTTTATTGGTAGCGCATCTGGGAATATTATCTCCAGCCCACGTCTTTTATTAGCAATGGCAAGAGATAAATTATTTATAGAACAATTCTCTGATGTTCACAAAAAAACAGGAACACCACATAAAGCAATCATTTTTCAAAGCATTGTGGGAATCATTATTATATTTGTATCTTTAGGGCAATACAAAATGCTTTTAAGCATAATGATTCCGCTATCTTTATTTATGTATATTTCAACTATAATGACGATTCCGGTTATAAGAAAGAAATATCCCGGTAAAGTAGATTTTAAAGCTCCATTTGGAAACTTCTTACCATATGTTGTTTCATTACTTTTTCTTTCATTCATAGTCGCATGGTTATATTTTGAACCGAACAGCAGATACTTATTTGGATATGTTTTAGGATTTATACTATTTGGATTACCTGTGTACTTAATGCTAAATATTTATTATAATCCAGGATTTGCAATAAAAATAAATGAACTATTCTCTAATATTAATCTATGGATGGAAGATATATTCTTTCCAAAAAAACTCAGAAGAGAAATAATCAATTTATTTTCAGGGTATAATGGCAGGAAAATTCTTGAGTTCGGGGCAGGTATAGGAACACTAACAATGTCTATTGCAGATAAAGTTGGGCCAACAGGTAAAATTTATGCAATAGATTTTAGTAAAAAGAATATCAAAATATTAAATAATAGGATGTTAAAGAAAGGTAACTTTCATGTACATATTATTCATGATGAACACATTATAAATAGGGTTCATCCACAAATAACCAATGTAGATATGATTTTCAGTGTTGGGATGTTAGGTTATATACAAGATTTAAATAAAGTTCTAAAAGAGATGAGGGACATATTGCCTGATGGAGGAAAGATATGTTTTATTGAATACATGGATTATTTTCATTTTATTCCCAATCCTAAATATCTAACTCATAAAACAATGCTTGAACAAGTTTTTAAACAATGTGGTTTCTCGGTTAGAATTAAAAAAATAAAAGGAGTATTATGGAATTATTCTCTTATTTACGGCATGAAACATGAAGAGCAGAATAATGCACCATACATATAAATCACAGTAAAACTTATAAATATATTTAGAATTCTCTTGTTTATGAAAGTTCAAGAAACATATGGGAATTCAAAAATCTCAACTTATACATCTGAAAGTATTAAACAAACTATTGGTGTTGCGATGGTAATGGTTTCAGACATTCTTGCAATAGGATTAAAAATGAAGTTTCCAGAAATTCCGATGGAAGCTATTGGAGCATATATTGGGCTAACATCAATTGGTGCTGCAGCACTTTTATCAAAACTAGATAGCACGCAAGAATCAAGTGTAGATGTAATAACAAAGAACCTTTATAGTAATTACTCTCACCAATAGAAAATTAATCTTTTTTCTTAGAACCTTTTGATTTCTTATATGATCCAAGCGCCTCTTCAAACTCTTTTTTATCAAGGTCCAGCCAATGCTTACTTCCAGTTAAATAAATTCTTGATTCTGGAAGATCCCAAAGCAACATTCCTGAATAATTATATGCACATTCAATAAGTATTTCTGGAGGCACAAAATAAGAAGTATACAATGACTCTTTTATCATATCTGCATCAATTTTCTCAACATCAATTTGCTTATTAACTGCTTTTAATGTTAACAATTTTATTGCAGAAATAATTTCTTCCTTACCATCATAGTTAATAAGAAGATTTAAAAAAAAATTGTCATAATCTTTTGTTCCTTCCATAAGTTTCTTTATGTTTTCTGTCGTTGCAATAGGGAGATTAAACCATTTACCAATAATCATAACTTTTATCTTGTTGGTTCGTATTGATTCATCATTTTGTAAATGTGTTATTAGTGAATCTATAAACTTTAAATCAGTATCTGCTTTATTCTCAAACATTAATGTAAAAATAGGAATATTAAGCTTTGTTTGAATAGAAACCAGTTCTGAAACTTTTTTTAATGCAAGTTCAATAAGATTTTCATCTTGTTTTCTGTATAACCCCAAGCTTCTTGTTGAGATTGCAATGTGTTTAGGAAGTTGCTGCTTTTTAAGAGAATCCATTCGCGAGATATTTTTTAATATATTTATCATAATAGCTTTAAATTCAACAAAATTTATAAAGTTTACTAATGATTTATAAATTAAGTTGGGTGAGAATTGATGATAGACATAACATTATTCCTATTGGCATTAACAGTTCTTATTATTGCTTCAATAACAGACATAAAAATAAGAGAGGTTCCTGATTGGATTAGCTACACTTTTCTTTTTACTGCAATAACAGCTAATCTTATTCTAAGTGTAATCCAAAATAATTATTGGATGATTATCAATTCTGTTGCAGGAGCAATATTTGGCTTCTTAATTGGTTTATTATTATTTTATACTGGCCAGTGGGGCGGTGGAGATTCTAAAATTCTTATTGGATTACTTGCATTAATTGGTTTTAATGTTCAAACTTTTTATGGTTTAGTAACTGGCAATATAATATTTATTGATTATTTATTTACATCCAAATGGCTCTTATTCATAATAAATTTCGCAATTGCAGGAGCAATTTATGGAATCTTATTTTCAATAGGATTATTAATTTCAAAACATAAAGAATTTAGCAAAGAGTTTAAACAAATCATGAAAACAAAAGAGATTAAAAAAATAAGAAGATTTATGTTTAACTTTACACTTGCAATAATTATTATCTTTATTATTAATTATCTTATGAGAATTTTTACAGAGGATGTTTTTGTTCTTTTAATAGGATTCTTTCCTATTGTCATGTTTTATATTTGGGTGTCAGCAAAAGCAATTGATAATGGTTGTATGAACAAGAAAATTTATGCAAATAAGATTACCATTGGTGATTGGGTTATTAAGAATGTTTATGTTAAAAGAAGAACAAAAGACCTTTTGAAAGAAGCTTACAGAGAATTTTACATTAAAGATGATAAAAAGCTTAGCCTTCATGCATTCACGCAGAATATTGCTTTAAAATATCGAAAGCATAAACAAGATTTTTTCTCAATGTTATTTTTAAGATGGAACAAAAAAGAATTAGCAAAAGAAGTTCATATAGTCAAAACAATTATGCAATCAAGTTCTGTTAGTCTTGCTATGAAAAAAGCAAAAACACTCAAAATAGATAAAAAGGATATTGGAGAATTTATTGGATTTCTTGAGTCTATTCATATTTATTTTGATAAGTTTCTTGTATGCGGATTTCAGAACACTGGGCTAACTGAAAACCAAGTTAAGATAGTTAATCAACTTTACAAACAGAAGAAGATCAGAATGATTAAAATAAAGAATGGTTTACCATTTATTCCAAGTTTTTTATTAGGATTTCTTATTTTTTATTTCTTAGGTTTTTGGTGGAAATTTTTATTATAATTAAATTTAATCAAAATTCTTTCGGAAATTACGTATTAAAACTTAAAAAGCACTAGATTATTCTATTATTTACGAGGTTAACCTAAAAAAATACTTTATAAATATACTACTTAAGAGTGACAAATAACCAAAAACTTTATAAAGAATAAAAGGTAATAATACAATATGGCAGATTCAACTTTAGATAAAGTTATGGAAAAGTACCAAAAGAATAAACCTCTCAATGAAGAAGAGAGCACCTTTCTAATAGAAGAATTTAACAAAGCTGTTCAGGGAACAGATTACGAACTCATCGTAAAACTAGATGAAATACTTGGATTCAACTACGAAGAACATGATGCAATAGGAAGAATTGTAAACGATGCTATAGCGATGGTTGGAGAAGAACAACAACAAAAAGATAAAAAAACTTCTTCAATTGAAAAATTAATAGAAAATGAACAGGAAGAGTCAAAGACTATTCATAAACAGCCAAAAAAAACACCTTCACGTGGAGAAAATGCTAATTATTTCATAGACAATCTAAGTGATCTTATTAATCTTTCAAATAAAATAACAAAAAGTAGAATAGAATATTCTAATTTAAAAAATGATATTGAACAAGCAAGAGAATATGGGGCTAACATAAGATTCTATTATACAGCACTAGCACTTAAAACCTCCCATTCAAAAGAGTTAGAAACTGAAAACTTCAGAAAAGGCGAAAGAGAAAAGGATTTTGTTGTTGCAGCATATGCATTAGGATTTACAGAACCAAAACTATGTATTAAGGAAAAAGCAAAAATAATGAGAACCATCTTTAAAGACACAAAGGGGCATCTAAAGTTTGATAAGATAAAAAACCCAACAGACAAAGATAAACTTAACGCAGGATACCAATTTAAAGCAATTGTCACTAGCTACCTTAAAAACAATAAGGAAAGTTTAAATAGTGGATCAATTTCCTTTAGCAGAGAGATCAAAGAGTTCGATCTTGATGAAATGATAGTAAAATATAGCTAAAGGTAAATAATATGGGCAATTACACTAACACTGAAGGAAAATTCATCAAATTTATGGCTAATTCTGGATTTTAGTATACTAGAACCTTCAATTATGAAGAAGACACAATAATTATTGATTTCTACAGATCTGCATTTGAGAACCAACACATAATTATCAATGCAGTATTCCCTTTTGCTGCAGACAGGAACCCTAAAAAATTATCTTTTAGAAGGGTGGGAAGGAGATGAATATAAGCTCTTAGATGAAGTTGCTAAAGCTATTAAAACTCAAGAGCCTAAACCAGATAGAGATTTAACAGAACTTACAAGAGACTATTACATTGAAAGAGTTAATGGAAACGCACAAATAACAAAAAAAGATTTTATTCAAGAATACGTTAATAAATCACAAGATCAAGATGTGAGTGTAATACCTATCCAAACTCAAAATCTTGAAGCAGATTTGCAATATCTTAAAGAATACCTAAAACTAATGAAAGTAATAGAAAATTCAGGAATGAAATATGAAACCATCAATACCACTAATAAAAAAATAATTACAGAAATTGAAAGACAAATAGATCATGACTGGTTTAATGCAAAATGGGAAGACAAATTTAGATCATCTGATGCAGTTGCAGGGGTATATGCACCCAAGGTAAACAGCATGCGAATCTGTGAAGAATCAGAATCTCAATTTAACTATCAATAATCACCTAAATTCTTTTGAATTTTCTTCTTTTTAATTCTACTATCAAACTCAGTTATAATCTCAGGAATTTTCTGTTCCAACAAAGGAACACCATAAACCCCATCATATCCGGGTTTAACTTTAATTTTACCTTCCCTGTTTTGGATTATAACTTCTGCAATCGTTGCATCAATCTTAGACAGTTCTTCTTTGGAAGCATCTAAAAGAATAGTAAATTCATCTTTAAACTTTGCAAGAAACTGATTAAATATTGCCCAAACATATTTTGTTGTAAGCCCTTTATTATAAGTTTTAGATATTAACTCAGATAAAGGAACCATTTCATGAAATGGCTTTGTGTTTTTTGGTTTCTCGTCTTCAGATCTTGTTGCCAACTCTTCAACTCTTTCTAAAACACCAACAGTTAGAGGTTTACCACACACAGGGCATATATTATTTATTTTCTTTGCCTCTTCTGGACTTAGACAAACATTACACTTTCTGTGTCCTGTATAATGATAAATTCCATAATTAGGATCAACCTCTACAGTCCCTATTAATCCTTCACCTGTTCTTATTGCATTCAGAACATTCTTGTAAGTTAATTCTTTTAAATCAAAAATATTTGCCTCTCTTCCAATTCTCCATGGCCAAAAACTGTGTGAATCACTATTACTGATTAATTGATATTTATCTAACTCTTTTATTTTCCAGTTCATTGGAGGATCTGAACTTAACCCTGTTTCTATTGCATGAATATGTTTTTCTTGATCTTTAAAACACTCTTTTATAGAATCAAAACCAGACTTACTTCCCAATGCTCCAAACCAAGGAGTCCAGATATGTGCAGGAATAACTTCTATATCTTTATTTATTTTTTTCATTTCATAAACAAATTCATCACAGGGAATTTTGAATATTGGCCGGCCATCATAGTCAATTCTTCCTTTTGTTAGAAGATACTCTGTTATTTGTGCTACAACATCAAAATTAGGTGCTAACATTACCAGATGAACTCTTCTTCCTTTCCCATCCTGGGTGTACATTAAAGAAAGCTCTGTTTGTAAAATAAAATTCATACCTTTTTTAGATTTTAGAATTCCTGTTCCGTCATCTTCTAGATTTAGTTTTAATTCTTTAATCCATTCTGGGTGTGTAAAGTCTCCTGTTCCTAGAAGATTTAATCCTTTTACTTTTCCCCACTTCTCAAGATTCGACATAGTTAAATCTTTGCTCGTTGCACGACTAAATCTTGAGTGCAGATGTAAATCTGCATAGAATTTCATAATATCCCCCCTAAAAAAATAATAAAATGCTCAATAATCTTTAATTATTGGCACCGCCTAAGCGGAAACTAAATATTTAAAGTTAATTTCTTATTCAATTTAACATTACCATAAAACAATCCCAGTGCAACAACTGCAGTTACTACTTGCAATAAAACCATTGTTTGCAAAAAGAATATTGGTATTAAACCAATTGCATAAACTAATACTGTTCCTACAAATATAATTGCTACTTTTACTAGTATTCCTTTTACTGAGTTTGTTAAAATTCTTTTATTATTCTTAAAGAATTGTTTTGACATGAATACTAAAACAAAGTTTCCTAAAATTATGAATGGTATTAAATAGATTAATTGTGAAGTTAAGTTACCAAATATCATTCCTCTAAAGAATACAGCCAGACTGGGTAGTATTATTACCGGTAAAGTTTTCTTTAGTGGAGAATAATATGCAGATCTTATTAACATAAAATTGATTATTACACCAACTAATAGTTGCGGATGACCTATCAGAAAAGGAACAAAGAATGCCACAATACTACTAATTATTATTTCTATATTTTCTCTCACATAATTGAATTTGTATAAATTTTTATTTAAATATTCCATTTTAGTAGTCACCTAAACCTCTTTGTGTAGCTTTCTTCTTAGCATTCTTCCATGCAGCCCAAGTCTTTCTGAAGAATGGATATTTATCAAAGTTTTGTTCTAAGAATGCTTTTGTTTTTGGATCGCTAGGATAACCACTACCAAAATCAACACTAAACTCTTTTTTTAAATGATAAATTGCCCTATCTCTTGTTACTTTGGCTATAATTGATGCAGCTGAGACAACAGGATAGTTTACATCTGCTTTATGTTCACAGATTACATCAATATCTTTTCCTAGCTTTTTTAGAAAATACTCTTTATATGCTTCAAGGTTCACACTTGGGCAATCAAGAATTATTTTAACCTTATCTGTGCCTAGTTCATCAATTAACTCATTGCATAACTTTGCTGAAGTTACTGCCTCTAGCCAATTAAGATTTAATTCTGAATCATTTAATGCATCATCAACTTCTTTTGAACTTACTACATTCACAGTATACTGAAAGTTCTCTGATAAATCATCAAATAACTTATTTCTCTTTACAGAAGGAACCATTTTACTATCTTTTACTCCAAGATTCCTTAGATTTTGTTCTTTTTCTGCTTCAATTGCAAATGCGCACATAACCATCGGTCCTATTACAGGGCCTCTTCCAGCTTCATCTACACCTATTAGTATTGCCATTTTATTTTTAGAATAATATATATTTATAAATTTTAAGTAAATCTAACCTTTTTTCTTAGTTTATTTAGAAATTTGTTTGTAGGATTTACATATTGATTCATTACTTCATTTGCACTAGCAAGAAAAACATTTGGCCAATCAGTAGATAATTTTTCCTGATTTTGAAAAACCATTAACTTCGCAACAAGATGAAGATCATAATGTTTACTTAGGAAATGATTATCAACTAAAATTTGTTTAATATCAGCTAACTTATTTGTAATATTTTTTTGTTCTGTAAAACCAGTTTTATTTTTAATAGAAATAATATCTGCCATAGTACTAGACAAAGAATTATAAAGATGATTTGTTATAAATTGAGGTGTACCAAAAATTAAAGAAAAATAAGAACCACTACTTGAGAATTTTCTGTAATAATTTTCAAATCTTTCCCACTTATCAAGTTCATGAAAATACCTTATATCTTTAGCAACTTCAATTTCTTTAACTAAGGGAACAATATATTTTGATAATTCATCAACTCTCTTGAAAACCTTACGATTAAAGAAATCAAAAGATTTTTTTACAGATTTATGAGAGAAATGTTTATCTATTTTCTCAAACCTATCAAGTATATCCTTTCTATCAGAGAAAACTTCAGGAACAATAATTGAGTTGAGAAATGCAAAAAATTCTATAAATTCTGCAGGAACATTTACATTAGTTGTATTAGCTGGTAAATAACCTTTTCCTGATAACATATTAACTTCAGAATTAACTAGAATTAGGGGATAATCATAACCTATATGGCGTTCATATGGATGTAAATGTTTTCTTACAGCATGTAATATTTCATGGGATAAAAAATTATAATTAATAGGATAATCGAGCATCTGTTGATTCATAACTATTTTATTATGAATCTGAAATCCAGGTAAATCCCTTGATGGAAGATTAAAAAGCTCAATTAATTCTTTTTCTTCGAATTTTAGAAGAGAACCATTATACTGTTTAATAAGGAGTTTTTGATAGCGCCCTTCTTGTTCTTCAGTTTTATATGGTTTAACCTCAAAAGATGGCTTGGTGAATCTAGTAAAAGAATCTGCAGTCAAATTTAATCTGGTTATAACTCTATTAAAGAATTCATTAATAAAATCTTCACATTCTGCTTTGGAAGTCTTACTAGGCATATACTATGAAAGTAACACACAGTATTTATATCTTTCTAAGAAATTCCGATAAATCCAAAATATTTCCGCTTGTTTATAATTCAATTTTATGAACCTTGTTATTATTAGATTATTATGGATAAAACAAAAACAGGAAAAGAAGTAGATAGAAAAAACATATTAAAAGAATTCTATGAAAATAATGCACTCACCAAGTTCTATAAAGAATTAAATTCTACAGAAAAAGCTAATATTAAAATAATATATATCCTGAAAACAATTATTGAAACAGAGCAAGATTTTTATTTAAGTGAAAGAGAATTAAGAAAATTTAGGAAATCATTTAATAAATTTTATGAATATAAATTAGAAGTAGTTAAGAAAACAAAAGCATTAATAGAAAAAAATCAAAATAGGGCAAATAAACTTGAAAATAAAATTAATTCAGAATATCCAGAGGTCACTGAAGAACTTCTAAGTAAAGGCAAAGAAACATTTCTAAAAGAAAAAATAAAACAATCAAATCAAGATCATTACCAATCTAGAAAAAGGGATTATAGCACTTTCAATAACTTATCTAAATTTATTTCAATGAACGCGCAGGGATTTTTTAGTTCTAGATTTGTAAGAACCTGAGGAGAGATTTCTCCAATTTTTCCAAGAACTTCATCCTTAATAATTATTTCTCCTGTTCTTCCTTCAATAAGCATAGGATGAATAATTTCTTTTAGTGAGAACTCTAGATCTAATTCTTTCATTAGAGTTGTTAACACTCTTTTTGCAGTTGTAAAATTTGCATTTTTATTAGAAATTACAATTCCCAGCTTTTCTTCTTCTCTTATATTTGTTTCTTGTTTAGAATCATGATGAAATGTTGTTCCAATTTCAAATAGTGCAGCTTCTTGTTCGTTCTTTAGATTAAACTTTAGAGTTCCAAGCATTGACGCTGCAAGAGAGGTTCTCATTGAATTATACTCTGATGACACAGAACTTAAGAGCATTATAGGTTTTTCTTTATTATTAATTTGTTCTGTTTGTAATTCTGAATTTATTATTTCGTAGTTTTTTATTTCTAGCAATCCAAATCCTGCTAACATTTTCCTTAGTTTTCTTTGGAATACGTTTATGTCTAATTCTTTTGATGTTGAGGCAACCTTAGGTATCATTGGTTCGAAATTATCATAACCATACCCTATTGCTAGGTCTTCTACCAGATCAACTTTTCCTAGAATGTCTGCTCTGTAACAGGGTATTTCTACTTCTAATGAATTTATTTTTACTTGTACTCCATGGCCCATTTTTTCTAGAGCATTCTTTGCATCAGCTGACTTAAAATTTACACCAAGAACATGTTTTACATATCGAATGTCTAGGTTCATCTTTTCTGTTTTTAATGAAGGAGTTATTTTGTCCTCGACTTGCATCTGGTAAATTTCTCCACCCATGTCTGCCATTACTGTTACAATTATATGTAGACATTTTTCTAGAACATCGAAGTTAAATCCTGAACACTCTATAAATACGTCTTTTGTTTTCTCTGTTACTCTGCCTGTTAATTCTGAATTTATTATTGGGGGCATACTCAATATTTGATCTTTAGAGTCTATAAATATTGGATAAACCTTTGCATCTTTTAGTAAATCTGCATATTTTATTCCTGCAGGGTGTTGTCTTAGAATTTGTGTTCCAGTCATTTCCCTATTTGATTCTAGTGGCAAAAACTTTATTTTATCTGGAGCCAGTGCTTTGTAATGTATTGGAAGTTTTATTTTTTCTAGAGGATAGATTCCTATTGCTAGTTTTTTTCTATCTCTTCCAAATGTTAAGTGTAATTTTTCTTGTAACTGGATTATCTCTTTTATTTTTAGATCATCTAATTTAAGATTTTTTATTATTGCACAGGCAGTAAAGGGCCTTACCGCTTTTACTGATTTATCGACTATAACTTTGTAACCTTTTTTAGGTTCTTTTGCAGTGTATTTTATTAAGCCAATATCTTTTCCCAGGAATTGTTTTAATGCTCTTACTATAGAATAACCTGATAACATATCTGGCCTGTTTGGAAAGATCTCTACTATGATTTCATCACTAGTTATTTCTTCTGGATCTGTTCCTAGCATTGAAATCTTTTGCCTTAAAGCATTATCATCTAGTTTTAAGCCAGTTTCTTTCAATAAATATTTCTTATCTACAGTTATATTTGTCATTTTATAATTTCAGGTGTGATTTTATTGTTCTTAATTGTTTGATATCATTATTGTATAAGTCTCTTATATCGTGGATATCATAGTATTGTGAAATTCCTCTTTCCATTCCTTGTCCCCATGCAAGAACAGGTATCTCTTTTCCGAATAACATTTTTGTTACTTCTGGTCTTATCATCCCTGCACCACCTAATTCTACCCAAGTCTTCTTCTTTTTATTAAAATATTCTATTTCTACACTTGGCTCTGTGTAGGGAAAATGCGCAGGCCTTATTCTTATTTTATCATGCCCCATTTTTGCATAGAACTTTTTTAGATATCCTAGTAAATGAGCAAAGTTAGCATTCTCGTCTACGACTATTCCCTCTACCTGATGTAACTCGAATAAGTGTTTCCAGTCTAAGGCTTCATTTCTGTAAACTTTATCTACTTTAAAGAATTTCTTAGGTAAGTCTTCTTCTTTTAAATTGTGTATTTCTAATGCTGATAAAACAGTTGTGTGAGTTCTAAGCATAACCTTCGCTGAAACTTCTTTTTTGAATTCTCCGCCCCAACCTCTAGAATCTTCATCTCCCTGCTCGTGCATCTTTTTTACTGTATCATAAACTTTTGGAAGTTTTGCAGGTTTTACATCTAAGTAAAATGTGTCTTGCATTTCTCTTGCTGGATGATCTTGGGGAACAAACAGTGAATCCATGTCCCAGAATGCAGATTGTGCTTTTGTCCCACTCATTTCTTCGAAACCCATTGATAACCAAATTTTCTTTATGTAATCTATTGCTTGATTAACATAGTGAGATTTTCCTACGTTCAAGAGTGGCACATCAGCGTGGATATCATATGGTCTAAACTTCATTTTTTCCCATAGTCCGGATTTTAGGATTTCTGGTGAAAGTTTTTCTATGTATGATTCATTGAACACCTTTTGTTTTGTTATATCTGTGAATAACTTTGTTGTTTTGAATGTGTAGATATTTTTAGTTTCTAATTTTAAGAAGTTCTTTCTTATTTTTAGATTATTTAATGCGAATCTTTCTTCGTCTGTTAATTCGTCTTCATTTATGGGAAAATCTTTTTTCAAGAATTTTTCTTCTAATGATTCTTTTTCAAGTAATTTTTCTCCTACAGGAGTTATTTTTAAGATTAAACCTTTATCTGTTTTTTCAGTTGTGATTGCAGCTTTCTTTTTTAATAATCCAATACTAAATCCTATCACTTCTCCAAACTCATTTTTTAGAATTGGCAAAGAAGCCTGCTTTTTCTTTTTCAAGAAAAGTATTACCTTTTTTTCTGGAAGCCCTGATTTTTTTACTTCTTCTCCATTTGAGTCTAGAAATATTAACTTTTTCTTAGTTGACTTTAACTCTATTATCTTTTTATTGCTTAACCACTGCAAGGCTCTCATTACTTCTATTTGCTTTAAACCAGAGTCTCTCTGTAAGAGTTCTAGAGTTGCAGGTTTTTTTGCTTTCATAACTTGCAATAGCTTTCTCTCTAATGGATGCAATGATTTTATGATATTATCTAGGTTCTCAGTCATAGGTTTAGATTAATTCAGATTATTTATAAGTGTTTTGATGAAAATATAGTAAAGAATTTAAATCATTTATAAATAATAATTAGTATGGTTCATGATCAATTCAAGCAAAGTAAAGGGACTCATCTAGAAAAACTTTTTCATACTGATAAATCTAAAAAGGGTGATGTTGATGAACTTGTTAAACCTTTGATTAATTTAATTAATTCTGATGATAATTATTTTACTACAAGTTCTTGTTCTGGCAGAATTATGATTTTGATTCCTTCTAATGTTAAACAAGATGTTAAATGGTTATTCTTTTCTCATGAAGAGGTTAATGCTTCTGATTTAATTAATAAGATTCATAAATTTGCAGATGATAATAATAAAGAAATTTGGTTTAAAATTGAAGGATTTATTCTTCATGTTGCCTGTAAAGATATTGATTCTGCGCAAAAATTACTAAATATTGCAAAAGGTGTTGGTCTTAAAAGATCAGGAATTATTTCTACTACTTCTAAAGTAATGGTTGAAATTATTTCTTCTGAGTTGATTGAAACTCCTATTTCTAAAAATAATAAATTGATGGTTGAAGATAATTATTTAGAGTTTGTTATTGATGAAGCGAATGCTAAGCTTAGAAGAACTCATAATAGAATTAAGAAGTTAGAAGAGGCGGTTAAATGTCTAAAATAATATTATGTGGAAACCTAATTATTGATAAAGATAAAATACTTCTTTTATTTAGAGATAAACACCAGCACTATGAAACTCCAGGTGGAAAATTAGATAGTGATGAGTGTGTTGATATTAATAATCCAACAATTAAAGAGATTGAGAAAGCTGCAATCAGAGAATTATTTGAAGAAGTGGGTAATAATATTATGATTTCTGAACCTGAGTTCTTTGGTAGTTTTGATTTTGTTATTCCTGATGGCAGAGAAGCTGTTGCAAATAAGTTTATTATTAAGATATTAAGTGGAAACCCTAGAATTAATGAACCTGAAATATTTTCTAAACTTGAATGGTTACCTATTGCTAAATTAGAAGAGTTTCCTATTTCTCCAGATTTGAAGTTGTTTGTAGAAATGTTGAAAGAAAGATTTGTTAAATAAATGCTCAATAAACAGGGTTTATTGGCACCGAAAATCGGAATAAAAAGAAAAAATTAGGGATTACTCCCAGACAATATTCTTAAATTTGTGTTTTGTTGCAATCAAGATTAAATCAATTAACCACCAGATTCCTAAACCACCAAAAGTTATTAATTTTAGTATTCCTAATCCAACATGGCCCATCATAAATCTATCAACACCAATAGTTCCAAAGATGATTGACATGATTAATGTTACAACCCAATTTACTTTTCTTTCTCCTACTACATTTGTTATGTTCGTTATATTTGTTATGTTTTTTTCTACCATAAATACCTCTCAATAATAAAATATAACCTATTTAGGGTTTAGAATTTAAAAAGGTTTATTTATTTCCCTAGTATCTTCTTAAGAAATGACTGCTGTGGCTTATCTTCAACACTACTTAGCTCTTTGACTAGTTTCTTATGCTTTCCTGAAAGCTTTTTAGGAACTTCTATATTTATTTTTACTAGTTGATCACCATAAAAGTGTCCGTGTAGGTGTTTTATTCCTTTATCTCTCATTTTGAAAATTGTTCCTGGCTGCGTTCCACTGGGTATTTTCAGAATAGTTTTACCGTGTAGTGTTGGAACTTCTATTTTGTCTCCAAGAACTGCTTGAGTATAAGTTATAGGAACTTCTAGAATAATATCATATTCTCTTCTTTTGAAATATTTATGTTCTTTAACATAAACTTCTAGGTATAGATCTCCTGGAATTCCATCTTTTGGTGCTGCATCTCCTTCGCTTTGCAGTCTTAATCTTGAACCATTTTCTATTCCTGCAGGGATTTTTATTTCTAGAGTTTTTTTCTTTTTGACTGTTCCTTTTCCATTGCACACAGAACACATATTTTCTATTGTCTTGCCTTCTCCTCCACATTCAGAACATGTTCCTGTTGTTTGAAACATTCCAAACGGAGTTCT
>CAYONI010000007.1:0-19950 GCA_964405295.1 uncultured Methanosarcinales archaeon
ATATTCACACTTAAATTCTCAGTAAAATTTATTGTTTCATTAACAATTTCCTCTGTCATATTTGTTGTAAAGTTGAGAACCGTTATTGAAAATACATTAGACTGGACCAATGAGTTTCCATCAGAAGCATAGACATAAAAATTATAGGCGCCACTCGTTGTTGTTTCTATTTTTAGAATATTCCCTTCTAAAGAAATGTCCAGACCACCTTCTTCTTTGTAATCAAATGTTAAATCATTATTATCATCAGTAAAGTAATCAGATAAATCATAAATTATGGTTTCTCCAATACCTATTACTTCATAATCAAAATCTTTTACTTGCTCTGGTACCCTATCTTCAATGTCTTTGTAATATATTATTTTATCAATAAATAACTCTGTATTATCAATAATAACTTCTATACTTGTTGCATTAACACCATTTAGTTCACAAGTTTCTTTACAAACTAAGTCAATAATTATATCAATTGTTTCTGTTGCTGTAATGTTTTCTTCTACTGACTCTTCTTCATCAGGAATTTCTATGATTGGTTCTTCAGTTGGAGCGGTTTCATTTGTTACATTCACAATTGTCTCATTTAAAGTAATATTTAGACTATCATTAATTAAATCACCCAGATTTGTTAAATTCTCCAAAGTAATATTTAGACTATCATTAATTAAGTCACCCAGATTTGTTAAATTATCTGAAGAAATATTTATTGTTTGATTTTCTATGATCATAATATTTTCGTCTTGTATAAAAGTTATATTTGTAGTTTCATTAATCTCTGTTTCAATAATAACTTCTGTTGTAATATTCGATTCATTTTCTTGTATTATCGGAACCTCATCCTCAATAACCATTCCTGTAATAAGATTTGTTCCTGTTGAAAGGTCTGCTCCGATTAAATTAGAAATTAATTGATTATCTAAACTTATGAACCCACCAGATTCAGTTTGTAAAATTACTTTTATAGTTGAATTTTCTGAGAAGTTATTTATTTCACCAGATATTTTTAAGGATACAATATTTGAATCATTAAAACTAATAATTGCATCTTCTGTGAAAATTTGATTTACCTCAAATTCAAACTCTTGTGTTGCTTGATATGTAAACAACCCAGATAAGTTAATTACTTGTGTAAAAGAAACAATTAACACCAAACCAACAATAACTAATGCGAGAAGAGCGTATTGTAATGGTGCAGCTTTTTTATTTTCTCTATTTTTTATTATTTGTTTTAGATGTAATATCTTTTTATTGTAAGCTTTTAATTTATCTTTTTCAATGTCTGGAAATTTTTTAACAGATAGTGCACGTTCATATTCTTCAATAGTAATTTCGTTTTTCTTTAACCTATACTTAAGATCATTACTAGAACTAGCTATTAAATCTCTTTTATGCTCAAGTCCTCTTAATGTTAGTTTTAGATCTCTCATTTTAGTTTTTAAAATAAGGTCCAAAACCCACTTTTGGTTTTGCGTTTCTCATAGTCTAGGTTTAAATTTTTTAGTTTCTTTTATTTGGTTTTTAGCCAAATGACTAGAAACCTTTGGTTTTTGTTTTTGGGTGTTTTTAGATGACTTACTTTTGATTCTACATAGAACACAACTTATTGTTTTTTGGTCTCTATTGAGGAATTTAGCAATGTCTTTGTTAGGTAATCCTTTGTTTTTTAGAAATAGAACTATGGTTTCAAGCATGCTTAATTTTCTTTCTTTAAATAAATTAAGCGGCATAGTTATGTTATCTTTTTTAATATCGCTAGCGCTAGCTATGTTCTGTTTTTTATTCTCCAAAATAAGTCACCCAAAAACTAACTTACTTACATCGTAAGTATTTATAAATATTTCGACTATAGCGAAACAGAATACTTTAATTTTTATTGCTACGAAATAGTACTTACAATGTAAGTATTTAAATATTTTTTGAAAATAACAGTATTACTTACAATGTAAGTATTTAAAAAAGTTTGGAAATTAATAGAAATTAGTGCTTTTGTAATTCAGAATTACTAGGCACAGCCCGAATAAATTCATCTAAATCTGCATTAGAACCAAAATCCCCACGTATAAACTTTGCAATTTCACTGATTTTTTGCCTACCAGGAATTAATTTAAAATATTTTTTACAATGCTTTTTTGCAGCTTCTTCAGGACCAGAAAAAACCTTATTAGAATAATCACCAAAATCCTCAGAATACAAACCAATACAAAAATTTATTTTATTCTGAATATAATTAGTTTTACCCCTAATCATAAACGCACCTTTAGACAAATGTTCACCAGGATTTGCGGTTTTTGAAACCTGATCAGGATTAACATAGAAAATATCTGCATTCCCATAACCTTTTTTCCAAGCACGAGAATATGCAAGAATAAAGTCCGCAGCTTCTTCAATATCTTTTTCAGAAATATCAATATCCTGTGACTCTTTTTTAATAACGCCGAATGGACTTCCAGCCATATCTGTATGCAGAACAATATCTTCTTTATCAGTATGTTTTTTTATCACATCCTCATTGGTAGTAGAATCTCTTCCTGCAACAACAAGAAATCCATTTGATGTAACAAACCAATGAAATTTTTCAAACCACTTTTTGTCTAACTTCTTTTTTATTTTTTTAATTATAGAAACATTTTCTTTATCTGCGTTTTCTGCTTTTAAGATCTTTTGTTTAGTTACACCTATTGCTTTTTCTGCACCAGAAATCTTTTTTCTCAGCTTCTTAGCTTTGTTAAAATAAATTTGTGCATTATGATCTAATGACTCGTTAATCTTTAATGAAATCTTCATAATTTACTCCTTGTTTTTGTTATCTTCATAAAAGAAGTAAACACCTTATTCTTTAAAAAAGTTTATAAAAAATTCCGAGATAATAACTATATGCAAAAATACCAAATAAAACAAATCCCAAAAGACTTCATAGTTAAAGAAGTTCCTAGTTTTGTTTTTAACAAAGAAAGTGGAAAGTATCTTATCTACAAACTAAAGAAAACAAACAGGAATACAGAAGATTGTATTCAATTTATATGCAAGGTTCTAAAAACCAAAAGAAAATTTGTTGGTGTTGCAGGAACAAAAGATAAGAATGCAGTTACAGAACAATATATTTCTATTTTCAATGTTCAAAATACAAAAAACAGAGTTGAGGGACTAAAGGATCGCTTTGAAAACTTTTCACTTGAATTTATCGGGTTCCATAATAGTCCACTTTCATTGGGAGATCTTAAAGGAAATCGTTTTGAAATAGTAATTAGAAATCTTGAAAAAGAATTTGAGATAGAAAAACCCTATTTTATTGTAAACTATTTTGATGATCAAAGATTTTCTATAAATAATAAAGAAGTTGGTAGAGCAATAATAAAAAAAGATTTTAAGAATGCAGTTAAACTACTAAAAGAACAAAATAATTTAGACGAGGAAACAATAAATCTCTACAAAACAGATTATATTAAAATAATAAGACATATACCGATAAAAATATTAAAAATGTTTATTCACTCATATCAAAGTTATTTATTTAATGGGTTATGTAAAAAAATAATTCTTGAAAAAAAATATACGTATTTAGAATCTACTTATTCTCAGGGAAAATTATTCTTTTTAACAAAAGAACCCAACACTAAGTTAAATGTTAGTTTACCATTAATTGGTTTTGGCTTTGAGATGGAAGGAGGATTTGTTAATCTTGTTGATGAAATAATAAAAGAAGAAAATTTAGATCTAAGAGACTTTATTATAAGACAAATTCCAGAACTTTCGAGCTTTGGAGCACAAAGAGATTTTTTAATACCTATCTCTAACTTTTCTAAAGAAGATTTTCTCGATGATGAATTAAATATTGGAAAGAAAAAGGTAAAAATTGCATTTGAGATAGGAAAAGGAAGCTATGCAACAATGGTTATTAAGAAGATAATGATGAGATAATGTCTTCAGTTACTTTCTCTATTGCTTGATGACCATCAACTCTTGCAAGTTTAACTTCAAACAATTTAATCATAGGTTCTGTTTCTTCATGATATATTTTTAATCTATTCTTAATAAATTCAACTTCAGAATCATCAGGTCTTTGAACTAAATCAACATTACAAACATCACACAACCCCTCTATATTCGGTCGAAGTGTTGGATACAAAAGATTATAATCTCTTTTACATTTAGGGCAATAATATCTCGCCTGCAATCTTCTTATTGTCTCTTCTTCAGAAAGTTCAATCAAAATTACCTTGTCAATTGCAAGAGTTTCAATTGCAAACTTTGCCTGAACAACATTTCTTGGATAACCATCAAGAATAACCTTTTTACCTTGATCATTTAATTTTAGAACTTTTTCTTCAACAAAAGAATTATTAATATTATCTGGCACCAAACTACTCCCATCATTAATTAACGAAGCTGCTAGCTTTCCTAGTTCAGTTTTCTTTTCTATTTCCGCTCTAAACATCGCACCAGTAGATAGATGTACATAGCCAAGCTTATCTGCAAGGATTTTAGCTTGAGTTCCCTTACCACATGCTTGTGGTCCCATAATTATTATATTCATAAGAATAGAAAAAAATCTTGTCTTTTTATAGTTTGTTATTGTATACCTTAACTACTATTTAGTAGCAAAAGACAGAAAACTTTATAAACAATAATCAGAACCCACCTAACATGCAACATATAAGAAACTTTTTCGAACCAATTGGCACAGACAACCTATTTAGAAGCACTTTAGTCTATCAAATGTTTAAAGTGTTTGGAGAACAACCATTTAGTCCTGTAAAAGCAATAAAAATAACCAACCTAACAAAACCAGCAAATTGTAACTTACTCAAAAAGTTAAACAAAATTTATTTACTAAAAAAAACCGAAAGTGGTGGAAAATATATCATTATTCCACAAAAGATAATTGATATTAATGTTAATCAATATACATCGCCAGGAAGCGACTTAAGAAAACTAATATCTACTTACACTCAATTTTCTTCGTTTCATAATGAAATTGAAAATGCAACAATACAAAATAAGCGAGTAAGAAATGCGTTTTCTGGATTAACAATGAATAGCATGACTCACATGTTTGAAGTCTATGCAAGTTCACATGATATTGCTAAAAAAGAAAAAATATTAATTAAAATTTGCGGATTGTGCATGCAACCAGAACTATTTGAAGAACAAGCAAATACTAATAGGAAAGGAATAACAGACATAATAAAAAATGACAACGAGTTCAGAAACCGTGTAAATGCATTTAAAGGAGAGCCAGAATATGCTGCAATGGGAGGTTTTCTTTTAGAATTCTTAGATCACTACAATAAGTAATCTATTCAAACCATTATATTTATAAATACCTTAAATTTCCTTCTTGGAATGGTAAAACTAAGAAAAAGTGTTGCATCAAGATCAATGCAAAATGCATACACAAGAAAATCAAAATACAGAAAAAAATCTTATATTAGGTCTATTCCAACAAATAAAGTAGTTAAATTTGAAATGGGAGATTTAAAAAAGGAATTTCCATGCCAATTCTTATTAATATCAAAACAAGCTATACAATTAAGACATAATTGTCTTGAGTCAGCAAGAAAAACATCTTTAAAATTACTAGAAAACAAACTAGGGAAAATTAACTTTAAACTTAAAGTTAGAGTTTATCCACACCATGTAATCAGAGAAAACCCACTTGCATCAGGTGCAGGTGCCGACAGAATGAGTACTGGTATGAAAATGGCTTTTGGAAAAGCAGTTGGAATTGCAGCAAGAGTATTCAAGAACAAAGCAGTTATGGAAGTCAATGTAGACAAAGAGCACAAACAAGTTGCAATTAATGCACTTAAAAGAGCATACAAAAAACTTCCCGGAGAATACCTTGTCGAAGAAGTTATTAAAAAGTAATATAACTTATTTTCTTTTTTACTTAAATTTAATAGAATAGTTCTAAATATAATAAATAAAAGAAAATGCACAAAAATGTTGTGCGTATTAACTTAAAGAAATTTTGGGTTTTGTAGACTTTTTAGGTCTATTTCCTCTTTGAGAAACTCTACTCTTCTCTTTCAAACTAGATCTATCGTTTCTAAAATTATACCTAAACCTATCCATTTTATCCTCATTCTCTTTTTTATGAGGGGTTTCATCAGGAAGAGAAATATTAGCTATAGTTTTCATTCTTTCTTCTACACCTGAAGGGTATTTCTTTTTAGTTTTCACTTTTTTATTTTTCTTTGATTTTTTACTCATGAGATCACCTTGCAACCTTATAATTATAATAAGAACTAGAGATTATTTAGTATTTATAAAGTTTAAGATTGGATTAACTTTATAAATTGCATTCTCCAAATAAAATATATGACTAAACACAATTATCTTACCCATGCTTTGCACGATATAAAAAAATATGTAATATTTTCAAAACAAGAATTTAAACAAATTATTTGGGTAATATTAGCAACAGCACTCATTTTCTCTTTCAATAAATGGGGAACAACTCACTTTGATCTTGAAAGAGGCCTTGCAAACTTGTTTATTTCAATAATTTTTGTAGGAATCTTCTTTTATGGACAAATTTGGATTAAAAAACTTGTCGCACTCAAACTAGGTTATGATTCAAAATATGAATGGTCTTTACCAGGATTAGTTAGTTCTGTTGTAATAACTTTTGTGATACAAGGAATCATTCCAATAGTTTTTCTTGGCCACACACAACTTGTTCAAAACGACAGAAAAAGATTAGGTGCAGGATATAGATTCGCATTTAACCATATCGATCACTTCAAAATGCATGCAATTAGTTATTTATTTAACTATCTCATAATACTATTAATACTTGCACCAATTTACCTAGCAACAAATAGTCTTTTTGCTATGGAATTAATAAAAATAAACCTTGTGTTAATATTCTTTTCAATAATACCAATACCTAAAAATGACGGGTTAACACTTTTCTTTGCATCAAGAAACTTATATTTAGTTATGGTATTCTTTATTATATTGATGTCTCTGTTAATTCTTTGGGCGAACTTATTTAGTTTTATTTTTGCATTAATATTATCGTTAATTCTTGCAAGAATACTTGTTATTCATACTGATTACTAAAATGCAGAATAAAAATAAAGAGAATGGGAATGAGAATTATCTTGTAATAAATTTCAAAACGTACTTAGAAGGTTCAGGTAAAAAAGCAGAGCAACTTGCAAAGATTGCAGATAAGATTGCAAAAAGAACTGGAAAGAAAATAATTTTGGTTGTGCAGGAAACAGATGTTAATAGAATTTCAAATTTAGTTAGTATTCCTGTTTTTTCAGAACATCTTGACCCAATAGAATATGGCGCGCATACAGGACAAGTTCTTGCAGAATCATTAAAATTTAATGGAGCCAAAGGTGTTGTTCTCAATCATTCTGAAGATAGATTTAATCTTGCACAGATAGAAAAAAGTAAAAAAATTGCTAAAAAAAATAAATTACAGACAATAATTTGTGCAAACGATTCAGACCAAGCAGCTGCACTCTCTCAATTTAAACCAGATTTTCTAGCTGTTGAACCACCAGAATTAATTGGTGGAAATACTTCTGTTAGTAAAGCAAAACCGGAAATCATAATTGACACTGTAATGAAAGTTAGAAAGGCCCATAAAAAACAGGCCATTTTGTGTGGTGCAGGAATTAAAACAGAGAAAGATGTTAAGAAAGCAATTGAGCTTGGAACTAATGGTATTTTTGTTGCATCTGGAATTGTTAAATCTAAAACTCCTGAAAAGAAAATTAAAGAATTAGTTAAATATCTCTAGGGAACAGTTACCCAAAGCATTTGTGTTCCACCATAGGACTCACCTTCTCTTTCTATGTGAAACTTCACTGTGTAAAAACCAGCATTCTGTTTTGGAGAAATTAAAATTAACTTATACTTTCGCTCATTATTTCTAATCTCAAAATTACTTGAATCAACAGGCAGATAAACAACTTCTCCAGGGCAATTCGCTTCAGCAACCACTGCAAGATCATTAGGTGTAAATGTATAATTACAACCAGCATCATTTTCATCAATAACAATTGCAAAACTAGAACTACCTCCTACTGCACCCTCATTAGTTATACCAATAGGAAACCTTAACTCATCTTTACCAGAATTTTGTTGAGGATTGAGAACAGTAACAAGAGAACCGTCATCTAAAAGTAAATTAATTCTATCTATTTCTTGTTGATGTATCTCAGTATCCATCTTAACAACATGATTAAAAACATTAGTAAATAAATAAATCCCAAAACTAAAAATTACAATCATAATTATCATTACAACTAAGAAATTAATAGATAATTCAAATGCCTTTTTTTGACGGATCATTTTAACCTTAAGAATATTAAAAATGCTCAACAATCATTATTAGATCATTGGCACCAAAAACATTATAGTTTAATATATTCATACTCTTTTACAATCAATGCAATAAATAATGCAAGTAAAATTATTCCTGAAATAACAATTAATATATTAAAATTAAATGTTCCTACACCTACAATTAACCTATAAAATCCTAAAGCAAGAATAAACATTGCAAAAAGTAAAAACTTATCTGCAACAATCTTTAGTATGTCAAATTCTTCTTTTTTTGATAAAGCTCTTCTCCCCATGCGTTCTCACCCTATTATCTTACTATTTCTATCACAAGATCTTTTGATGCTGTGCCAGTACGACCCCCGGCTGCATTTTCGTGCGTAACTGTTGCAGTGCACAAATACTTACTTAATGTTGATCCTGTTGGAACAGATATTAAAGTTATTAACATATCTGAAGATCCACTAGGAATATCTTTTGCTGTTGAGGTAATACTAACTATATCTAATCCTGCACCTTGGCAAATAACATTAGTTAATGAAGTGTTTATACATTCTGCTGCATCTGTACAATATACCCCCCACTTTACTGATAATCCTTCGCCTGGACTCGCAAGGATATTATCTCCTCTTGAACAAGTCAGGGTGTTACCTGGTGTTGCCGAAGAAGGATTTGGTTCTTCTTGTGCCCTAGAAATAAAATCTTTCTCTATTCCACCAAACATACTTTGAATAAATCCTAATGACAAACCTAGAATAACCACTGCGATAATTAGAATAACGATCATATTAATAGATAATTGCATACTTGCTTTTTTATTCCAATTTTTATTGGAATGACCAAAAATTGAATTTTTACGTTTATTCATCTAATTCACCTCAAACTTGTTAGATAATTGTTATGTGTTAAATATAGAGTAATTTCTTTTTAAAGTTTGTCATAATTTTAGAGAGATTTTGTTCTTTCCAATAGATTGATGCAACAATAAGCTTTTTAAAGATAGACAAAAGAAAACAAAATATGAGTTTACCATTGAACACAATCATAATCATATTATTTTATACAGGAATATTTGTATTAATATATGCTTTCAGAAAAAAGTTTGAATTTCAGAAAATAGGCAAAATCCCTATTATCGCAATCTTAAGAACAAACTTTGGAATAAAATTTATCAATAAAATTGCTAAAAAACATTCTAAGTTCTTTAAAATACTGGGTTATATAGGTATGGTAATAGGTTTTCTTGGAATAATTGCGATGTTCTTCATGATTTCATCATCGTTTGTAAAACTATTTACTGAACCAAATGCACCAAGTGGTGTTAGCCCAGTAATTCCAGGAGTAAGAATTCCGGGTGCACAAATATTTGTTCCATTTTGGTACGGAATAATCTCCTTATTTATTGTCGTTGTAGTTCATGAGTTTGGACACGGAATAGTTGCAAAAGCACATGGGTTCAAAATAAAGAACACAGGATTTGTACTATTTGCAATTCTACCAGGCGCATTTGTTGAACCAGATGAAAAGAAACTAGTTAAAGCAAAGCAATTACAACAACAATCAGTATATGCTGCAGGACCATGGTTTAATGTATTACTGTCAATAATTGTATTTTTATTAATACTATTAGTTGTAAGCCCGATCCATTCAAATTTGTATAATAGCAAAGGATTTACTTTTGAAAATCTTGATAATAATTCTCCTGCAATGCAAGCAAATATGCCTGTTAATATAACCTACAATATGATTGATAGCACCCCTGTTAACTCTTTTCCCGAAATGGTAGAAGTTCTAGATGATAAAGAACCTGGTGATCAAATCACATTCTACACAGAAGCAAATGAAACTTATCAGATTACACTAGCTCAACACCCAGAAGACAATTCCTCTCCATATATTGGAATACTAGGTATAAGTAATGTCAAAGGAGATCAAACAATTGTACAACAAATATTATTTACAATAGTTGATATAATTGCTAGTTTACTATTTTGGGTATACTTATTAAGCATGGGAATCGGTGCAGCAAACTTATTACCAATTGGTCCACTTGATGGTGGAAGAATGCTGTATACTGCACTTAAAACAAAGTTCAAAGAGAAAACAGCAAAAATTATTAGCTCAAAAGTTACATGGATAACTGTATTATTCTTATTAGCTGCACTCCTTGTACCAATTGTTAAAGCAATAATCTAAAGATAAGATTTATAATAAAATAACTCTTCTAAACAATATGAAAGTTGTAATAGTACTCTTTGCACCTGAAACCTCTGGAAACGTTGGTGCAATTGCAAGAAGCATGGCAAATTTTGGTTCAAACAAGTTAGTTCTAGTTAATCCTAAATGCAACCACTTAAATAAAGCTGCGTTTGATAGGGCGAGCCATGCAAAAACCATACTAAAAAAAGCGGTTGTGATTAAAGAGAATAATATTAAAAAAATTGAAAAGAAAATAAGAAACTATGGTAATCACATTATTGCAACAACATCAAAATTAGGTAATGATTATAATATTTTACGAAGTGTTGAAAACATATACTCTCTTGCACCAAGAATTGCTGTTAAATACAGCAACATAGTTCTGTTATTCGGCAAGGAGAGCCATGGATTAAGCAATGAAGAAATAGAAGTTGCAGATTTTGCAATAACAATACCTACGTCAGACAAATATCCTGTTATGAACCTTAGTCATGCAGTTACAGTTTGCCTTTATGAACTTTACAAAACTGCAAATAGTGAAAAGATAAAATCAAAAATACCTAAACAAGCTCAAAAGACAGAAATTAAACAATTAAATAAATTAGTTAATCAAACTATTGGTAACATGAGTTTTCTTAGGGCAAGTCAAGATAAAACTCAGAGACTTGTCTGGAAAAAACTACTTTCTAAATTAATGCTTTCTCGAAGAGAAGCTTATGCTTTAATGGGTTATTTTAAGAAAATATTAAAGAAAAGATAAACTTTTTTTGAATACATATATTTCTGCGAAATTCCTGTGCTTTAAGAAAATTCTAAAAAATAAGCAAGATGTCCCAAAGTAGTTACAAAAAACAACAAACTATATAAACAGTTAACCTAGATTTAACTTAGGTTGAGGGTGTTGAATAATTCTAATTATCAATACTTATTACAAAGAGGTTGAGATGAAAGTACTTATGCTCGGGTGGGAGCTTCCGCCTCTACAAGTTGGCGGACTAGGGATGATTTGTTATGAACTAGTTAAAGAACTATCAAAAAGAAACATTCCACTAATATATATCATGCCTCTTGGCCCAGACGATGCTCATTCTGAATTTGCAAGATTGATAGTTGCAGAAAATCACTTTCTTGGTAGAAAAGTAAAACCAAATTTAATTAGTGTTCCAGGAGCATTTATGCCTTATCAAAGCTCTGAAAAATATGAAGAAGATTATGAATTAAGTTTGCTGAAGAGAAAAGGTAGAGGAAAAGTTACAAAAGCAGATCTTTACGGACCAAACTTACCAACAGAAATTGATCTTTACGCAAAGAGAGTTTACAACATTGTTGATAGTCTAGATTTTGATGTTATCCATGCACATGACTGGTTAACTTATCCTGCTGCAATCGGAATTGCTAATAAAACTGGTAAACCGCTTGTTGTTCATATTCACAATACAATCTATGATAGATATCTTGGTAATTCATCTCAATGGGAAAGAGACATAGAATACAATGGATTAAAAAGAGCAGATATAGTCATTGCAATAAGCCATTTCATAAAAAACATCATTGTTGAAAAATATGGTATTAACCCTAAAAAGATAAGAGTTATTCACCACGGTAAAAATACATTAATAGGAAACATTAAAGATATTCCTGCACCTAATTTTAAAAATAAAAAAGTTGTTCTGTTTACAGGACGGGTCACTATCCAGAAAGGTGTTGAATATCTTATTATGGCTGCTAAAAAAGTTCTTGAGAAAAGAAAAGATGTTGTATTTGTTATAATGGGCGGAGGAGATCCTCCTTATTTAAGACAAATGATGGACCTTGCAGCACAATTAGGAATATCAAAAGATGTCTTATTTAATGGCAAACCTTACACTTTTGAAGAAGGTAAAGCATTATACAAAATTGCAGATTGTTATGTAATGCCTTCAGTTTCAGAACCATTTGGAATTGTTCCAATGGAAGCAATGAAGTATGGTACTCCATCAATTGTTACTAAACAATCTGGAGTATCTGAAGCTTTAAGTAATGTATTCAAAGTTGATTTTTGGGATACAAAAGAAATGGCAAACAAAATTCTAAATCTTTTAAGTTATGATGTTTTACATAAACAAATGAAAGATTATGGGATTGTTGAAATTGAAAATAGAACTTGGGAAGAACCAGTTAATCAATTAATAGATGCTTATAATGAATCAATAAATATGAAAAAATAACGCTCTCAACCTAGGTAGCCCCGCCACCATAGATTAGTCGTGCAAACGGCTAATCGTGGGGTTTACCTTTTTTTAATTTAAATAACAAGGAGAAAACAAGCGAAAGGTTCAAATAGTAGTTAATTAAAATTAGATAAAGGGTGTATACATGGTAAAATTATGTTTTTATTTTCAAGTACATCAGCCATTTAGGCTGAGAAATTATACTGTATTTGATATTGGGCAGAATCAAGATTATTTTGATGATAAAAAAAATAGGGAAATAACAGAAAAAGTTGCAAACAAATGTTATCTTCCTATGAACAATCTTCTTTTGAGATTAATAAAAAAGCATAATGGAAAATTTAAGATTTCATTTAGTATTTCTGGAACAGCAATAGATCAATTTGAGGAATATACTCCTAAGGTTATTGAAAGCTTTAAAGAACTCGCAAAAACTGGTTGTGTTGAATTTTTAAGTGAAACTTATTATCATTCTTTATCATTTCTTTTCTCAAAACAAGAATTTAAAGAACAAGTTAAAATGCACAAAAATAAAATTAAAGAACTTTTTGGCATTACACCAAAAGCATTTAGAAATACTGAACTGGTTTTCAATAACGATTTGGCTTATGAAGTTGAAAAAATGGGTTATCCAGTAATACTTGCTGAAGGTGCAGATAAAATTATTGGTTGGAGATCTCCAAATTTTGTATATAAAACACCGAATGCAAATATAAAATTATTACTAAAAAATTACAAATTAAGTGATGATATTGCATTTAGATTTTCCAATAAATCATGGAAAGAACATCCACTGACTGTTCCAAAATTTTCACAATGGATAAATTCTATTAATGGTAATGGAGATATTGTAAATTTGTTTATGGATTACGAAACTTTTGGTGAACACCAATGGGCAGACACAGGAATATTTGATTTTATGGAATGCCTCCCTGGGGAAATACTAAATCATCCTGACAACGGATTTGTAACAGTTTCTGAAGCAGCAGAATACCCTGTAAGAGCAGATATAGATTTTCCATACTTTGTTTCATGGGCAGACACAGAAAGAGACCTTACTGCATGGTTGGGTAATGATATCCAAAACTCATCAATAAAAGAACTATACGAGCTAGAAAAACATGTGAAAAGATCAAATGATCCAGAATTACTTAAAGCATGGAGAAAGCTAACTACTAGCGACCATTTTTATTATATGTGTACAAAATGGTTTAATGATGGTGACGTACATAAATACTTTAGTCCATATGATAATCCTTACGATGGATTTACTTCATTCATGAATGTACTTAATGATATTGCACTTAGAATAAACAATGTTGATTCAACAAAAAAAATCAAAAATTATATTCCTGTTGGACAACCAGCAGCAATAATACTACAATAATAAACTAAATATTAAATAATATTAATTTTAAAAGAGGTGGGAATAGTGACTAAACAAACAAAGCTTACTAAAGAAAAAAAGCAAAAAGTGGTTAAAAAACCTTCTAAAAAAGCAGTAAAAACTAAACTAAAAAAGAAATTATCTGAGGACCATTACTTTGTTCTTTTAGGCGGACATAAAATAAAAAATGTTAAAGACTTAGCTGATGCGTTAGAAATGATTGATGAAAATCATTTTAAACACCATGTTAATGATAAAAAAAATGACTTCGCTAATTGGATAAGAGATGTTTTTGAAGAATTTGATCTTGCAGAAAAAGTAAAAACTGCAAAAAACAAAGATCATACAAGATTAATAATCTATAAACATATTAGTAATAGTTTTTGGTAATAATTAATGGTTACTGCAAAAGCAAGAACTCTTTTTGAGTGTTCATGGGAGGTGTGTAATAAAGTAGGGGGAATTTATACAGTTGTATCCTCAAAAGCATCACACATGTTAAAATATTACAAAGAATATTTTCTTGTCGGGCCGTATTTTAAAGATAGGGCTGAACCAGAATTTCAAGAAGAAGAACCACCAAAAGAATTAAAAGATATATTCTACGAATTATCTGCAGAAACAGGAATTGTTTGTCATTATGGCTTTTGGTTAATAGAAGGTGAACCAAAAGTAATACTTCTTGAGTTTAATTCAATAAAATATAGAACAAATTATCTTAAAAAATATTTCTGGGAAAACTTTCAGGTTGAATCATTATATAGTTCTTGGGAATTTGAAGAACCAATGCTCTGGAGTTATGCAATTGGATTATTAATAGATAAATACCAAAAAAAGACAGGAAAACAATCAATTGTTGCGCATTTTCATGAATGGTTATCAGGATTTGGATTACTGCATTTAAAGTTAGTTAATCCTCTTGTAAAAACAATATTTACAACACATGCAACAATGCTAGGTAGATCTTTAGCAAGCAGAGGTATTGATATTTATACTAATCTTAAAGAAATTAATAGTTATGATGAAGCAAGAAGAATTGGAATAATGGATAAATTTACAGCAGAAAGAGCTTGCGCTCAGAATGCCAACGTTTTTACAACAGTATCTGAAATAGCAGGAAAAGAAGCAGAACACATATTGGGTAGAAAACCAGAAGTTCTAGTGTTAAATGGTTTCAATGCAGATGATTTTCCAACAATAGAAGAAACTTCAATGATGCATATTAAAGCAAGAAGAAAAATAAGAGATTATCTCACATATCACTTTTTCCCATATTACCCAATGGATCTTAAACATAATCTTATTTTCTCAACATTTGGGAGACCTGAAATAAAAAATAAAGGTACTGATATCTTAATTAAAGCTCTTGGTAAATTAAATAGAGATATGAAAGAGAATCCGATTAGAAATAGAACTATATCTGTTTTCTTGTGGCCTTTACAAGATAACAATGGTCCTAAAATGGATATATTAAAAGATAAAAATCATTTTAAACGTATCAAAGATGCTATTGAACAAAATTCTGATACAATTTTTGAAGATATATTATATGATGTGATGTATAACAGAAAAATAAATGTTGATACTTCTTTGAACCAAAAATTCTTGTTAAATATGAGAAAAAGCAGATTTTCACTAAAAAAACAAGGAAAACCTCCATTATGTTCTTATAATATTGGTGATGAAAGAAATAATGAAATTATTAATATGCTTTTGAATGAAGGTTTAGACAATTCCAAAGAAAATCCTGTAAAGGTTATTTTATATCCTGCATCATTAAGTAGCAATGATTTACTTTTAAACCTTGATTTATATGATGCAATTGCAGGATGTCATTTTACAATACTCCCAAGTTATTATGAACCGTGGGGGTATACTCCTTTGGAATCAATAGCCGTTGGTGTTCCAACAGTTACAACTGATCTTACAGGGTTCGGAAAATTTATGGATAAAAAAGTGAAAAAAAGTGAAAAATCGGAGGGTGTTTTTATCCTCGAGAGATATCAAAAAACAGAAGAAGAATCAACAGAAAAGTTATTTCAAATTATGAAACAATTTGCTTCTTTAAGACACACAGAAAGAGTAAAAAATAAGGTCAACGCTAAAGAATTAAGCTTTAATGCTGATTGGAAATTCTTAATTAAAAATTACATAGATGCACATAATATATCTTTAGAAAAGTGAGTAATAGTTTTAACTATTGCACAATCATAAAAAACCGAAACCTATATATAGTAGTATTATTTTAATATTATTATCTTATTTTTTTATCATCACAAATTAATAAGATATAAAGAGGGGGAGTGTGTTATAAAATGATAGTCAAAGATGATTTTCTAAGCAAATTGCGGAGATATTTCGGGTTAAACCTATATGAAGTTAGAATTTGGACTGCTCTTTTATCAAGAGGAGTTTCAACTGCAGGTGAACTTTCTGATATTGCTAATGTTCCTAGATCTAGGGCATATGATATTCTTGAATCACTTGAAAAAAAAGGATTCGTAGTAATGAAATTGGGAAAACCAATAAAATATTTAGCAGTTCCACCAAAAGAAGTTCTTGAAAGAGTAAAAAAGAACATAAAGAAAATAAGT
Source organism: uncultured Methanosarcinales archaeon (assembly GCA_964405295.1). GTDB lineage: Archaea > Nanobdellota > Nanobdellia > Woesearchaeales > CAYZNE01 > CAYZNE01. Next base: position 16,695 of record CAYONI010000007.1, read on the forward strand.
GATGAAAAAGTAAAGAGACTTGTTGATCTGAATAAAACAGATGTTATTGATGAACTTAACTCACTGCATACACAAGGTATTGAACTTGTTGAACCCAGTGACCTTTCAGGTTCACTAAAAGGACGGCATAATCTATACAACCACTTTGAACTTGTTATTCGAGGTGCAGAGAAAACAGTTACAATAATGACCACAGAACAAGGCCTTATTAGAAAGATTGATTCTCTAAAACCCGTTTTTGAACAGATAAAAAAACGAGGAGTAAAGATTAGAATCATTGCCCCAATAACTAAAGAGAACAAAAAAGCTGCTGCAGACTTAAAAGATGTTGCAGAAATAAAAAACAGCAAGGCAAAAGCAAGATTTATTGTTGTTGATGGAAAAGAAATAGTCTTTATGATTATGGATGATAAAGATGTTCATCCTAACTATGATGTAGGAATATGGATAAATACTCCTTACTTTGCTTCAGCAATTGACGCTCTATTTGAACTTGCTTGGACTAACATCAAGAAGAAAAAATAATAAAATTATTTTTTAATTCTTTTTTTATTTTTAATTAAACTGAATTTCTAATTGTGTATACATATAAAAAATTAAGAAAAAGAAATAACTATCTTTTAAACGGTGCAAACCCACTCTTTGTTATTAAAAGAATTGCACTTAACCCAACAAGAAACAATGCAAGCATACCCATAACTTTTGGATGAAATATTGTACTTAAAACATTAGATCCATAATCGCTAGAAGCCACATCCCCCGACCCATAACTAACATTTGAAGGTGTATCTAATAATGATTCATCAATAGGAACATTAAGATTAGAATCTCCTGCCGGAACTCCTTCAGCATCTTCTAATAAATCTTGACCAAACATACTACTAAATCCAAAAATTAATATTAAAGCAACAATTATAATAATCCACGTAATAACTGGAGAACTAGTTCCATAACTAAAAGCCCACTTAATGTCTTTATCTTCTTTACCGAACATTTTGCCCATAAAAATCATGAACAGTATAACTAATCCTAGAATAAAAAACCAAGGCAGCACAAAAGAAATAAACACTGTTGCAGGCTTAGAAGTTATAATTAATAAAGCAAAAACAACTGCGATTATGGCATTAATATTTTTCTTATCTTCACCAAGAATTTTAGTTTTTTCAAGCAATGCATAAACTCCTGCAAAAACCAATAAAAATACATATATACTAGTAAAGTGCTTAGTTAAACTAACATCCATTAATGAAGCCATTTTTAATCTTTATCGTTATTGCCATGTTGAACTAACCAAGTTTTGGTTGGTCCATTATCTTTATTTTCATTTTTACTATTACTAGGCCCAGCAATGAGAGCTATTAATAAAGCTGAAATCAATATTACAATAAACGTTACTTGTGTTGATTCATCCTCAAGAAATTGCAACCACCAAGGTAATTGCCCAAACCATCCTGCTGCAACACCAAAAGTAATAATTACTGCAAGTGCAGCGAAGATAATTATAATTGTATGTAAACTTGCAGAATCTCCTATTTTTATATTTGCACCAAAAACTCCAACAATCATGATAAATGCAATTACTGCAAGCATAATTAAAGAAATATTTGGTAATATGTTATTAATCATTAAAACAGGATCTGATTCAGGAGGATATCTTCCAAGCACATGCGGAATCACAACTGACATCCCCATAACTAAAGCAAGAACAATATTATATTTTCTTTTTTCCTCACCAGTTCCAAGAATATGACTTTTTTGTAATACTGCAAAAACAATAACAAAAATTAGCATAAAAGGTAAAAATATATCTATAAAACCGCTTTCGGCAAGTGTTTCGATTGCATCATAAAAATTCATTTGTATCACCAAATTTTTTGTAGTTTATATTAAAATATGATTTATTACCACTTTAATATCACTATAATTTATAAGTGTTAAACCAAAATGTAATAACCAAAAACTTTATTTTTGTGTTTATTAATTAATTATAGTTTGTTCTTATTTAAACTTTACTTATTTTATAGGTTAATCTTCTACTTTATCCTCTTTCTTTTTTTCCACTACTTTTGTGGGTTTCCCAAGGAAACCAATAAATGCAGCCATTAATAATACAAGTATTATTGCAGATACTGCTTCACCACTCCAATTAATTTTCAGGAAATCATATGCTAATTCTAACCAACCAAGAGCGTTAAGGAAAATTAATATTATTGCAATTCCCATGACTGTAGCGAAAATTCCTTGCTGTGCCTTAGTAAAGGAAAATTCTGCATCTTTATTAAATGTTCCAACAACCAACATGAACATTACTGCAAGGAGAAGTAAAATGAATATTTGACTAACTGTTTGGTTGATAAGTGCCACAAGTTTTGATGAAGCAATTACGAAAAAAGCTATTACAAATGCAACCATACTGTTAAGATTTTTTTTAGCATAAGAAGTATCATCTTTATTGTACATATCCTTTTGAATTCCAAGAATTTTTGTCTTTTCAAGCAATGCGAAAACTAGTGTAAAAACTAATAAAAATGGTAACACTATATCATATATGCCTACCTGCTCTAAAAAAGCAAGCCCTCCTCTAAATATACTTTCAACCATTATACCTTATTTTTGCGATATTCATATATAAATGTTTTTATTATTAGAGGATGTTCTTCTTCGTAACCTTTATAAAAAACAAATCGTAGAAAAAGACTAATGGAGTTTTCAACAAAAAAGAGTGTGTGGATATCAATTATAATTTTGTTTATAATCCTATCATTATTGGTGGTATTATTATTTTATTTTTCTGATTTATTCATAGTTTTTATCATTGGAGGGGTTATAATTCTTATAACTGAAAGGGGACATAAAAAGTTTCGAAAAATGATTCTTGGTCTTAAACTACATGAGAACAAACTCTTAAAAATAGGATTCACTGTAATAACAATTTTATTTTGGTTGATTTTATTATATCTCTTAACATCTTTTACTGTAAAAGATATAAACAAAACAGTTACTTTTATGCAAGAAAATAATGTTACTGTAGAACAAATTTATGTTGAAAAAGGGGAGGCAATACTAGGAAAAGAAATGGTTGGACTAATACAGACAGAAAACATATTTAACAGCATAAAGAATTTTATTACAAAATCCTTACTTAACATAGTATCTGGAGTAGCTGTGTTTATAGCAGAAGCAATTATTATTATTCCATTAATGTTTGCATTCTATTTTAAGAATAAAAATATATTAAAAGAAAAAATCTCAAAAA
>CAYONI010000007.1:20050-31729 GCA_964405295.1 uncultured Methanosarcinales archaeon
ATGTTTGCATTCTATTTTAAGAATAAAAATATATTAAAAGAAAAAATCTCAAAAATGATGCCAAAAAGGTTCAGAAAAGGCTTTGTTAATATTATTACTAATTCATCTGAAAAACTAAAAAGTTATACTTATGCCAAACTAGTTGAAAGCTTTATAATCGCATCTATTTCTGCAATAGGATTCTATGCAGCAGGACTAAAAGGGTGGTTATTATTTGCACTCTTATGTGGAATACTTAATATTATCCCTTATTTGGGGCCATGGATAGGTGCAGTTGGGCCAATACTAGTTAGCTTACTAAGTCCAACTACAACCACATTTATAATTACCGTTATAACTTTGATTTTTGCGCAATTACTTGATAGTCTTTACATTATTCCATTCTTAATACCTAAACAACTTAGTGTTCACCCGCTTATTGGCATCATATTAATTCTAATTGGCGCAAAGCTATTCGGACCACTTGGAATGTTAATGGCATTGCCAATTTACACTGTATATGTAGTTGTTTTATCTGGAGCATATAAAGAATTAATTCAAATTCATGGATATAGAAGAAATATTACAAAAAAATAACCATGAACAAAAAAGCAAAAAAATACTTTTTTGGTATCATAAAAAGTTTATGAATTTTTATGATTTCCACAGGAAATCAAGGGGTGGTTTTTGTATACTAGATTCTAAAAGTAGTTAATTCAGGGGTTTTAGACACCTTAAACATAAGAATATACAGGAAACAAAGGGCTTTATCGTCAATAAAATAAATTTTGTTTATAAAGGTTTTTCTTGATTTTAGTTGAAGGATTTATAAACATTTATAAATGATAAAGCTTTTCCATTTAAATACTATTATCACGATTAACATTAAAACTTGGGGGTTATTATAATGGCTAAAACAAAAGAAAAATATGAAATCCAAAAAATCAATGTTGTAAACATTGTTGTTAGCAGTGACCTTAAACACCCTATACCATTGGAAAAGATGGCAGCTTCTTTGAGTAATACAGAATATAATCCTGAACAATTCCCAGGTCTTGTTCTAAGAATAAAAGAACCTAAAACTAGTTCATTAATTTTTAGTTCTGGTAAAATTGTTTGTACTGGGGCAAGAAATCTTGAAGATGTAAGAAAAGCAATAGTAAAAATAAAAGAGGCTGTTGCTAAAATTGGAATCATAATCAAAATAGATCCTGAAATTAAAGTTCAAAATTTAGTAGCATCAAGTGCAATTGGTGGTAAATTAAACCTTAATACACTTGCAATGAAGCTAAGTAATACAGAATATGAACCTGAACAATTCCCAGGTTTAGTTTACAAATTAATGGATGCAAGAGCAACATTCCTGTTATTTAGTAATGGAAAGGTTGTGTGTACAGGAACAAAATCAGCAGAGGAAGTCAAAATTGCACTTGAGAAATTAATTGTAAATATTGAAAAAGTTACCAAGTAATTATGTAGATTCTAGAACACAAGACATACTAGCGTTAGCTATATAAATTGGACTAGATTATAAATCAATTATAAGTTAAAATGGAAGTACAAGGCCACATGCAAAAATCAAAGATTTTTGAGCAGTCTTGAATTATTGATGAGGGTTATCCAAGGTAAAAAATGGAAGTACAAGACCAAATAGACAAATTCAAGGATTTTTTTGAGAAAAATTATCTAAATAAAATTTTAACAAATCTGAAAAAAGAAGAGATGGCTATTGCAATAGAATTTAATGAACTAGCCATATTTGAACCTGAACTTGCAGAATTATTAATAGAAAACCCTGAAGACACGATAAGAGCTGCAGAACTTGCAATAGAAAACATAGATCTTGGATTAGATGAGCAAAAAAAAATAAAAGTAAGAATTTCTAATCTTCCTGCAGAACAAACTTTATTCATTAGAAATGTAAGAAGTAAACATATTGGAAAATTTATAGAACTTGAAGGAGTAATAAGGCAAAAGTCAGATGTAAGACCCCAAGTTATAAGTGCAGTTTTCGAATGTCCAAGTTGTGGAAATAGAATAACTGTTTTACAATTAGGCACTAAATTTAAAGAACCTAGTAAATGTGGTTGTGGAAGAAAAGGAAAATTTAGATTGTTAAGCAAAGATCTTGTTGATGCCCAAAGAATTGTTCTTGAAGAATCATCAGAAACTCTGGAAGGTGGAGAACAACCAAAAAGATTAAATATATTTCTAAAAGAAGACCTTGTAAGTCCAATGACTGAAAGAAGAACTAATCCTGGTGCAAAAATTTCAGTAACAGGAATTCTAAAAGAAGTTCCAATAATAACAAGAGATGGTAGTAAATCAACAAGATTTGATTTAATGCTTGATACTAATCATGTTGAATCTATACAAGAAGATTTTATGGAAATTAGTTTAACAGAAGAAGAAATAAAAGAAATAAAAGAATTATCAAAAGATCCCCAATTAAATAAAAAAATTGTTAGCAGCATGGCCCCGACTATTTATGGCCATGAACAAATTAAAGAAGCACTTTTATTACAATTACTTAGTGGAGTAAGAAAAACAAGAAAAGATGGAACTGTAACTAGGGGGGATATTCATATTCTATTAATTGGCGATCCTGGCTGTGGTAAATCTATATTGTTAAGTAGAATTTGTAAACTTGCACCAAAAGTAAGATTTGTTTCAGGAAAGGGAGCAAGTGGAGCTGGTTTAACTGCGAGTGTTGTAAAAGATGAATTCATTAGAGGATGGGCTTTAGAGGCAGGAGCATTAGTTCTTGCAAACAAAGGTCTTTGTGCAATTGATGAGTTTGATAAGATGACAACAGAAGATAGCAGTGCTATGCACGAAGCATTAGAGCAACAAACAATAACCATTGCAAAAGCAAATATTCATGCAACACTAAGAGCTGAAACAACAGTCCTTGCAGCTGCAAATCCAAAATATGATAGATTTGATCCATATGAAAGTATAGGAAATCAAATTAACTTTCCAAGCACAATTCTTAATCGTTTTGACCTTATCTTTCCAATTAAAGATCAACCTATTAAAGAGGTTGATGAAAAATTAGCAGGATTTATTCTTAAACTTCACAAGGATGGAGAAAGTGATATTAAAACTCCCTTAACAACAGAGTTTGTAAAAAAATATATTGCATATGCAAAACAATTTTGCACTCCGAAATTAACAGATCCTGCACTAAAAGAAATACAAGAATACTATGTAAAAATGCGTATGAGCGGTGGAGAAAGCGGAAAAATGAAAGCCATCCCTATTTCTGCAAGACAATTAGAAGCACTTGTTAGGTTAAGCGAAGCTTCAGCAAAACTAAGACTTGATGATAAAGTTACTAAAAAAGATGCAAGAGTTGCAATTGAACTTGTACACTTTTGTCTGATGCAAATAGGAATTGATCCAACAACTGGGAAAATGGATATTGATAGATTTAGAGGAGGAATTTCTGCATCCCAAAGATCATATATTAGGATAGTTAAAGATATTATTAATGAAATGGAAGAAAAGTTTGGTAAAGTTATTCCTGTTGCAGAAATAATTAATGCAGCAAAAGAGAAAGAAGTTGATGAAGAGAAGGTTAATGATTTAATTCAAAAGTTAAAAAGGTCAGGAGATCTTTTTATGCCGAAGAATGGTTTTATTAGTAAGTTATAGTTATACAGTCTTTCGCTGAATTTAAGTGAAGTTTGATTGTGCTGTCGGCCCGTAGGACGCTACCCTCGACAACGCACAAGGTATAATATTACAATCAGCTAACCTTAAGACTGCAAATATAGTTAAAATGGCGGATTTCAAGAGAAACACAGCAAAAATATGTAAAATTAGCGAGTTAACTAATGGTAAATTTATTAAGAAAGAGGGTTGGGATCCAAGTTATATTATAACCTCCTATGGTAAAATATTTAGAGTAAATCTTCTTGGAGTTATTGTTAGTAAAAACATTAATGATTGTGTTGTTGACGATGGAACAGGAAAAATTGTTGTTAGAAGCTTTAATAGTGACGTAAACGCAGAAATAGGCAACCCTGTTATTATTATTGGAAAACCAAGAGTTTTCAACAATGAAACATTTATTAATTCTGAAATAATCAAAAAGATTGAAAATACTGGGTGGATTGCATACAGAAAAAAGGAATTTACACTCAGAAAAAAAGTGAATGTAGAAGAGTCTACAAAAGAGTATGTTCATGAAGCAAAAGAAGAAGTTGTTACAGAAGAAAAATATAATAATGAAAAAACAGAATCCTTAGAGAATCTGAGTAATGCAGAGAAAGTAATAAAACTAATTAATGAATTAGATTCAGGTGATGGTGCAAACATTGAAGATATAATTTCTAGATTAAATGTTGTTGGTGCAGAGAAACTAATTAAATCTTTAACAGAAGAAGGAGAAGTTTTTGAGATTAAACCAGGTAAGTTGAAGGTTATGTGATTTATTTATTAAAAACTATACTTGCATAACTAACACTATTCTTATAATTTGACTCTTGATCTAAATCTGCAGAAGTATAATACTGTTCTAAATTAACTGTGCCTGTTTTAACATAATTAAGTAAAAGATAAATAGGTAATGCTGCACAAATTGTACTAAATTCCTCACCTATAAAATCAAGAAACTCATCTGCTTTGAATTGTTTGACAAAATTTATTGCAGCTTCATCTAACTTGTAAATATTTTCTTTAACATGATTACCAAAAGGGATATAATTATAATTTCTACCATAATGAGTAAAGTCACCACTAATAATTAAAGTAACATTTTTATTCATATCCATAGCAACTTCTTTTATATCAATTGCTATTTGTTTTAGTTGTTCTCTTGTAGAATCATGACCAACAAGAATTGGAAGTATTTTTATCTTTTCCATGTTCTTTTTGAAAATGAATTGTAGAAAAGGTATTTGCACTTCTATTGAATGTTCATTCTCATGAATATTATTATTCTCTTTAATATGACCTTTTAACATTAACTCCCTTGCAAAATGTTGATCAACCCTTACTAATCCATAAGGTGTTTCAAAAGTTTCATTAGTGAATGCGGTTTCTGATGATGAATGATTTGGGCCAATAATAATGTATAAATCAGACATACCCTGCTCAGCAATTGCCTTGTAAGACCATGCAGCTGCTTGACCTGAATAATTATAACCTGCATGAGGACAAATAACTGCAACAACCTTTTTGTTTGTTATAGAAGAAGGCAGTGCCCCTGGCCCTTTTGGTCCAGTAAAACATTCTGTTATCTGCTTATCTAATAAGCTTATTGCTTTTTCATAGAATTTCCCTGCATATTTTGCTGTTCTCATTTTTAATCTAATTTAATATTAAAGAAATAGTGTTTAAAAGTTTATAACTTTTGTGTTTCTGGTTTTAAATAAAAGAATTTAGGAGCTTCCTCCGCCACCTGAGTTAGTACATTCAGAGGTATCATGTTGACATGTACTTGAACATTGAAGAATTCCACCAGTATAACCATAAAACTCACAAGAAGCGCTCATGTTAGGAGGTGCTAAAAGTAGACCATCACACTGCTCACCTTCATCAACATCAACAAGATCATTACCACAAAAGCTACACTGATTATTATCTTTACAAGTACCAGTTAAACACTCTTCATTAAAGTTACAGCTAATACCTGATCCAGAAATTATTCTGCATTTAGAATCATCACATTCTAATCCTGCATCACAATCGCCATTACTATTACACTCTGAACAAACATCACCTGTATAAATTGATCCGCCAGAGTATTCACTATTTAATCTTAAAGTTTTAGTAAGATAAGTCCATAACATATCTTGTTTGTTAAAATCAGGCTCATTTACCAACCAAACGTTTGGCTTCTTAATTAAAAGGAATCCTTCATCATTACACTTATTAAAAATAATATCTCCAACTAAATCAGGATTATACATAACAGGATCTTGTAATAATGACTCCTTCTCAAAAAGACCATAAGAAATCGTGCTATTTAAATGATTAGACAAATCAAAATTATTTGAATAATTAACAAATATCCTATTTATAACTCCTTGATCTTTCTCATCATACTTATATTCTTGTGCAGCCATAACCTGCAAATTAGGAGATCCACTATTATGTGCCATAAACAATTTATCATAAACACTATTACCTGTTAAAACAAAAAAGTCAGAACTAAAACTAGGATGAAACACTCCATAAATAAAATTAGTTAACCCGTTAAACCAATTATTTAAATAATCACTAGGTTCATCTGTTGAAACCAATAAAAAGTTTGATTGATTATCATAATAAAAATTATAGTTCCCATAAAACGCACCACTATACTGACAAGCAATCAGTCCATTTGAAATAGTATTAGCTGGATCACAATCAACAGTTACACCAGAATGAACTGAATTGAACAAAGAAGTCTCTAACAATAAACCGCTATCTTCAAACTTATTTCTTAAAGCAAACCCTACAGCCACATCATCAGCATCACCTAACTGATAAACACAAGCACTATGAACCAAATCAGAAAAGATTTCATCTTCATTAGTAAAATTTAAATTAAAAGCTAAACTATTATCACAAGATAAACTAAACTCGTTCTCTGAACACTCAAACCACTCACACATTTTAGATGCAATCTGAGAAGACTTTGAAGTCCAATTACCATTATCACAATAATAATTACCAGAAATACTAATGTTTAAATCATCTGTTACAGTTGCACCAGTAGGAACACAATCATAAATACCCTGACAAGCAAAGTCAGAAACATTATAGTAATCACCAGCTATAAATAAACAATCATCAGTATTCTCACCAACAATAAATTCACCATCAAAAGGTACACCATCAGTATCTTTGTCACAACAACCATCATTATGAACAACAACATTGTAATTATATCTTGTAGTATTTAAAAATTGAAAATTTTCGTCAACAAAGCAATAATTAGATTTTTTACAATAACCAGTTTCATTTAAATTCCAATCATACTTTGCAGTTGCATCTTCCCAAACAGCATAACCAGCTTCATCAAACACACACCTGTAACCTTCAGTGTTTTCTATTTCGTTAAACGGAATATGATCAGGGCCTTCAAAGTTTCTGTTGAATGCAGGCATGCTTGAATTATCCTCATAAACAGTTGCATGAATACAAATTTCACCATTCCAACAATAATCACTTGGACAACAACCTTCACTATTATAAGGACCATCCTTTAAATATAAGAAGTCAGAAGGTCTCCAATCAGGAACACCCAAAACATCATCTCTCCATAAATTATTAGTTCCAGAACAATAATAATTACCCTTAACATCACAAACAGAATTATTATACATGTTAATTTTGTATTGGTCTCCACCAATAGCTAAAGTATATTCTATTGCAGAATCTAAACCAATATACTCTTCATTAGCATTAGCATAATCTTCATCTAACTCAAATGCTGGCTCATTACAAACAGAAAAGTTTTTATGAAACAAGAATTTGTTTAATTCATTTTCTTCATCATTAAAATATAAAACATCACCCATTCTTTGATTATCAATTACATTATAACCATCCCAACATGCACCCTTATAATCCCAATAAAACTCTTTATTAGTTTGATTAGTATCATCACCACAACACTTAGTTCCAGACCAACCGAAACTTAAATATGAATCACAAACATACTTGAAAGGATCAAAGTCGTACCATTCTGTAGATGAAGGAGTATCAACCAAATCACTCATATGACAAGAAGGGTGAGAAACATTAACCCAATCACAAGCAGTACATTCTAAATCACCCTGATCAACATCTTGACAAGACATTTCAGGAGCTGCAACTTCAATTGGATCAAACTCATCAATCCAAAAACCAAATGCACCTGCACACTTATAGTTTTGGTATTTAGATAAATCCTCATTTATAGGATCAACACCAAAGAAAATATTATCAAATAAGATATTTTCATTATTATCTAAAGTGAATGAAATATCCTCAAATCTAATTGCATCAATTGGCAGATCTATAACTACATGATGCCACCTATAATCTTGATCACCATTCATAGAATAATTATTAAAGTTATCAGGAGTTATAGTTATATTTTTGTCTTCACTTATAGAGTTTTTATAATTAAAAGTTATAGTGATTGCTTCGAGAGAAGTAAATCCAACATCAAATTCTAATGTTTTATAGTAAGAAAAAATATCTTGAGAAATTATATCCAGATTTGAAGAACCACCTGAATTAGGATCTTCATAAAAAAATATGGTTATTGGGTAAAGGTCATTATTATATTTTTGTACATAATCAACATAAATATTTCCTTCCTTTATTCTATCAAAAGTATTAATCACATATAATGGAACACCCCTCCCAACGAACTCAGTATTACGATCAACCAAAACATTATTTTGATCTATACCATTAAAACAACTTAAACCATAATTGTCACAACACTCTGTAAATAAAGAATTTCCAGATCTTTCATAACAAATTACACTATGATTTTTTGGTGCAGCAAAAGTTCCTAAACCACCATAACTTTCAACGCATTGAGCAGAAGTTAAACAATCAGAATCCATACAATCAGTGTTAAAAGCCCCAACTCTACAAATATCATCAAAACTATTTGGAAATCCACTAGTACATTCTACTGTAGAACCTGGTTGATAATAAGGCAAATTCAAACCTCCATCCTCATCTCTATCATTACAACAATCACCGTCATTATCAATACTATCATTACATTGATATTCAAAATCTTCTGGAATTTGACCATCACACCAACCTGCATTAATACAATCGGCATCTAAACAATCAACACCAATATCTCCTTCTTTACAAATATCCCCATCACCATTAGTATCTTGACCAATAGCACAAATACCATTAGTATAACCACTAATACAACAATCACCATCATCATCATCACCATTTTCACATAAATCTTCAGTATTCTCAAAGAACCCTGAAATACCAGAACCAAAACAATTACCTGCATTAGCATTACTACATTCTGATTTTAATATTTCCAAATTTCCAGACGTTGCACCTGGTGGATTAAAGGGAGTGTTAGGTTCAATATCTGGAAAACCAAAACATTCACCCGGGCAAGATTCATTATTATATTGATCAGAAAAAGGTGCATTAGGATTAAAATAATCTATATAAGGACCAAACATTTCCTCTCCATCTGTACAAGCTTGAGGATGGCTTATACTCATCATATCGGTTCCACATTGATCAATAGTAGTACTATCAATATCAGAATCAAAATCAAAATCACTATTACAAAGATAAGGCGACGCAACACATTTTGGATAAAACTTATGTGAATGAGATTGATAATCAAAATCTTCATCAACACATCCAAAAGGAGTATCAGCATTAGGATTATTATCACCAGTATCATTTATACAATTACAATAATACCATCCTTGAGGACAATTACCAATTCTATCCCCTTCTCTTGGAAGAACATCAAAATTATCAACAGTATAATTGTCTTCAAAATTTAAAACATCTTTTGCATTTCCTGTTGCATTACAAACATACCAGTTATCGGAGTTAGAAACTATGTTAATATTTTCATCTTGCAATTGTGCATTATGAATAACATATTCTTCATTGTATGCATCCAACCAATTCCAATTTGTAATTGTATCTTCATTAGTTAAATCAACAACCATATCATCTGCATTAGTTACACTGCAAAAATATTGTGATAAAGGATCTGCGTAGTAAAGATCATTAAAACTTATTGAAGTTGGTTCAGAAGGAGGTTGAGTTGTATTTACCCACTCATAACCATTTAGGGTGCATTCAACATTTGTTAAAATATCTTCAGCAAGGATATGTGTTCCTTCACATACACAAACAGTATCTTCACTAGCACCACCACCACAATTTCCGTAAGTATAATCATCGCAATCGGCAGGATCATCTACCCAGGCAACAAACCCTCCTTGACAATTTGGTTCATATCCATCATCATTACAAGCCCACATATTAGTACATGCACAACCATCTAAACCAGTAGAATAAGTATTACCATTAATTATAATTTCATGAGTATCATAACAAGTCACTGGAAAAAGATCAAAATCATCATAATAAAGTTCGTTCTGTTCCCAAGTATTTACATCTACACAAGAAAATGTTCCTTCACAATAACCTGTTTCAGGTTCAGGAGTATAAACAAATTCAGGCCAATCATCACCACAACAACCATTTGGTACCGCGACAGGTTGCCAATAATATCCACCTAAATTTAAAGGGTCCATTAAACCCTCACAAACAAATTGGGAACTATCTGGTTCATTAGGTGTTAAAAAAGGAAACACAAAAAAACCTTTACCTTGACAACCATTAAAAGGATCTATTCCTGGATCAAAACAAATTCCATTTTTAGTATTATAGAACACATTATAATTTGAATTTGAAACTAAATCACTTTTTTGAATATTTAAAACTCCTGAAATAATATAATTTTCATTTTGTATAGAAAATGCTTGGGCAAAGCCTATAGCTAGAACTATTAAAAAAATACAAGAAATAATAATTTTAATTAATTTATTCATTATAACCCTTTAAATACAATAACAATAAGCAGTAAAATCGTCTACATTCGAATCTGTATCTCGATAAAATAAACACCCCGTAGGATAAGGTTCTTCATCATTTAACCTACAAACTAAAACATCTTCTGCAGAACTTCCAGTGTCCTCATCCTTAAAACCACAACTAATAGCCATACGGTCTGTGTCACAGTTAAGAGTATGTTCTCCACTACCTAAATTATTCATATCCAAAACTTTAACATCCATAGATAATCTGGTTGGACCATCAACTTGTAATCCTCCTGATAGATACAAATTATTTGCATCTGTAGCACAAGCATTAAAAGTAACATCTCCTATTTCCTCTGTGCCTAATTTTACATTAACAGTTATTGCATCCCCACAAGTTGCCTCTAAAACAGATGTTGAACCTAAAAAAAGATTAAAATATCCGTTATTGATTGATTCAGATTCACCTATTAAAAAACCATCTTTATAGACTTTAATGGCATTACCATCTTCATAAAGTGTACCATCCATATCTTTAATAACGCCTTGCATTTCTACTATTAATGGCTCTGCAACTACTAAATTTGATAAAATTAGAAATAAGCTAATTATTAATAAACTAAATATTATTTTTTTCATATTGGACCACCTTTTTATTTATTGAATATTTACTGATTGAAATCTAAACTTATCAACAACTAATTTATTATTAAAATCATAAATTACTATCCATGAAGGAAACTTAATATAATAAAACCCTTCTTCTGCTTTTTGATATATTACAGGATACTTATTTTTAAGTGTTTCCAAATCTAAAGCATTTAATTCAGTTATTTCTATAGGAATTTCATTATTTGTAAAATTTAAATCATTTAACTGATATTCCAAACTTGAGTTTTCGATTTTAGATTCAGTTAAATTACTATCTGGAAAGGTATTATCTTTCTTTATTTTATTTACCAAAAAAGTATTTTGTATTATTAGAAATATAATTATTATTATGAATATTGTCAAAAAGATATACACTTGTTTATTTTTACTAAATTTTGCTTTTTTCATTAAAAGAATACACCTCTTCTTTAATAAGCACCCTAATAAATTTATAATACAAAAATTAATTATTGCATTTATAAACATTATTATTTACATAGAGCATATT
>CAYONI010000008.1:0-21194 GCA_964405295.1 uncultured Methanosarcinales archaeon
ATCCTGAATAAGTTGCTCTTGAAACGTCTACTCCGTCAGCTTTTAGCCAACCTGTTGGGGCTGTTGACATAGCAAAATATTGCACTGCTCCCGATGGTATCCGAGAAGCTATAAAAAGCGCATCAATTGCCGCTTGGACGTCCGCTCCTAAGCTTGTTAATGAGTCATCATATAAAATATTATCAGAATCCCTTAATTCATCAATCGCCCCTTGAACTGTAGTTGAAGCTAATCCAGATGTTACATTGTCATAAATAATACTAGAGGCATTCTCTAAATCAGATATAAGAGCTACCACTTCCCAATTTACCGCATCTGTTGAAGGGTTGTTACCAGTGTTAGTATCAGATTGAGATATGTAAAGGCTTCCCGAATACGTTGTTGATGAACCTGTGTGATATTCTTGTGAAGTGTTCCATTCTGCTACTCCCATTTGATGAGTATAGGCTAGAGTATGAGATATGGTATAAGCTACTGCGTTAAACCACTCGCGAGGCGGTATATCTGCATTTGTTACTTTTTCCCATCCTAGAAAATAATCAGTTATCATATTAGCGTCTAATGTATTCGATTGAGTTGTGTCACCGAAAACGGTTCTGAAGGCACTTGTCGAACTACTTGCAAAAGCTAAATAGTTACCGTCATATCTTGCAATTTTAGTCATATTTTACCTTATATAATTTTTTCGGCGAACTCTCCGCCTGGTTCTGTTATTAAATCAAATTTATTAGCAAATCCTTTAGACTCTGGATTGTCATCAAATCCGAATGTTTCGCTTAAATCAGCCCTAACAATAATATACCTTACGCCCTGAGGCTTAGGCAATAAATCCATTATTTCTAGTACTCTAACAGTTTCTTCTTCTATCGCATCAGAGATATAAAGAGTTAAGCTCATGTCTTTATTATCATCTACATAAGCTTCTCCATTAAACGCTTGAAAGACCGCATTAACTATGGAAACACTTTGAGAAGTAGCCATTACGCCTAAGGTTACGTTTTTAGCAATCTTCATTTTTATAAATATTCTATAATCAGGGTCAGACAATTGCAAATCACTGTAAGGAGATGAAAAAATACTATAAAATGTAGATCTATCTGGTAATATTTCAGTTAAGCTTCCAAATCCTCTGGCTAAACTATTATCATCAAAGCCAAAAAAGTTTTTCTCTAAAACGTAAGGAATACGCCTATTGATTCCAACAACTCTCCCGATAATGTCAAGCTGATCTCCTACCGCAGTTCCTACCCCAAAAGCGTCAAGAAAAGAGGCTAAAAGATCAAAACCCTTCTCCCAAGATTTCGCCTGAACTCCTATCTCGCCTTTGGCTTTGGTCTTTTCCCAATACTGCTTTATAAGTAAGTTTTGATAGTCTTCTATAAAGCTCATTAAATAACCTCTGTTACTGAAATATTAGCCGTATCAATAGTTATTATTCCGTCCGCATCAGCTTCTTCTTCTCCGTCTGTATATGTAATGTCATCAAGACTTATTTCTAAGGATGTAACAACAAAGGTATCACTTACCGCTAAAACAGTTGAGTAAAGACTAGAAGCCTGAACACTTTCTGCTATGTCGTATGTTAAAGCGGCTAAAGCACTTTTTATAGATGTTATATCGGTTTCTATTGTGGCATCTTTTCTCGTAACCGTAAGCTCAATATAAAGCGATTGATCAGAGGGTCTGTCAAAATTAGCTGTATGAGTATAAATAAAACTAGTACCATCGGGCTTTATTAGTGTTTCTAAATATGTGCCTTCTTCGCTTCCCTTAAGCCCTGTACCGCCTGTCTTAGTTTCTGCTATAATCTGGGCTATGGCATTATCTTCCGCCCCTTCTACTATTACCCAAATTGTATGTGGGTCGATAGTATATTCTGTATCTATTGTATCCTGATCATTTTCATATATTTTCACTCGTGTAACATCTTGCAAATTAGCTAAAGCAGTATACATACCGCCTACCGTTGAAGTTTGAGGAACAACAAGAGAAAAATTTCTTCTTATTCTTAAGGCTTCGTCTGTTTCCTCATCCTCTCCAACTGTTGCCGCACTTGCATTTGTAATAGATGTTATACCTAAAATTATTGTTACAGGTTCGGTTATTGTACTTGCTTCTGCTTCATAAGCTCCAAAAAGCTCTGAAACCATAGAAACACTATTGCTTCCTGTCGTTAAACTATTTTCTGTTGTAGTAGTCCAATTTTGCCCAATGGTATCAGCTACTACATAACCGCTTTCTAAAGTTATATTTCTATCCGTTACAATCGTCACGCTTACAGTAGATCTTTTAGAGGGGTTTCTTGTTATCCCTGTAAACTTTACAAGCCTATTAAGAGCTTCTCCAACTGCAAAATCTGGGTCTAGCTGATTGTATAGGGCTAGTGCATAAGATTGCAAATCAAGCCTTGCCTGTGCTTCTATACCAATCCTTTGACCATCAGGGCTATCAGAATCAAGATTTATATCTTCGCCATAAATTCCTTTATAACCTGCCTCTAGCTCGTCATAAATATCTTGAAAGCTTTGTATCGCTATTCCATCTGTTCCGATACTTGGGTATGTCATAAAATTATCTCCAAAATTTCGTCTATTATTGAGCTATAAACATCTATATATTTAACCGATACTGATAAATTACGATTCGTTAAAGTAGTACTAAAATTTATAATAGCAACAACGCCATCAGTCTGTAAAATAGTTTTTTCAATTTCTCTATTAATAGAATCCTCATTGTCTTTTGATCCTAATAGATTTATCCAATCAATACCATCTTCTATATTTAAAAACCAATCATCCGTGAAAGATTTTAATCTTGTTTTAATGCTTTGTAGGACGGCTTCACTCTGAGTTTTATAAGAAGCCTTGCCTTTTCCAAAAATCCAATCTCCGTCACTATCTAATCCACTAACCCTCATTTTACACCCCCCTAATTTGGTGCGTTTGTTGTTCCACTTCCCGCCCCATCTGTCCAAGTGTAATCATGCGTATGATTTGATAAATTTACTCCGCTAGCTGTCATTTCTCCAGTTGTTTCTATATCGCTTGTGCTTGTCATAGTTCCGCCACCTATACCAGTAAAATTACCTGCTGATATTGTTCCAGTCACTACAAGATTACCTGTAATTAAAACATTTCCTGTAACTTCCATATCTCCGACTTGAGTATAATCCCCAGTCAAAGTAATATCGCCAGTCTGTGTTCTATTACCTGTATGGTTATAATCTCCCGCTTGTGTTCTATTTCCATTCTCTGTTGTTTCGCTCGGAATTGATATTGCGCTGTCTAATGGATTTAAACCTATTATCGCTATGGCATCGCTATAATCGTGCATCCTTAATTCTAAAGGACTTTTGTAGTCTTGCCCAAAATACCAACGATCGAAACATCTTTCAGAAATAAGTAAAAGACAATAATCCCCAATAGCTATTGGATGAATTGTGTAGCTCCCGCCACCTTGGAGCGTGAGGACAGGAACTTCCACAAATTCAGGTAATTCTATACTTTCATCTTCTACAACTCTATTAATTACTGGTTTCGCATCTATTGTAGAATTATTAACAGCGGTAACTTTTGCTATAACTGATGTATGCAGATTCGCTAACGTTTCTTTTATTGCTATATTTAAAATATTTGTTAGGTTTTCTTTTTCCATTATATTACTTCATAATCAAGGTTTAAATACCCAGCGCAAGTCTGAAACCAGTTTTGCCCATAATTGTCCCCATTATATGTAATATTATATATTTTATAAATACCATTCAGGTGCGGGGCGGTGGTACTTTCTAACTTTATCAATCTGCCGATTTTAACGGTAGGGTCTATTAATATTTTAAATGTGACTTTTTGCTCCTGTCTATTAGGAGTTTCTATTAATCCAGTCTTTGCGCTTACCTTCGGGATATAATTACTAGTAACCTGTCTTATATTTATCAAGTTTAATTGCTCATCTTCTATATACCAAGATTCAGTTTCCTGCTTTAAACTATTTAATAGATCAATCGGATTTCCTAATAATACTTTTGGTCTTAATAGGGCTGGGCGTGTGTTTATTCTTCCTCTCGAAACATTGTCTATAACCTCTAATATGGTATCTATTACAATATCATTTTTAGTTATTGTTTCAGATACAAAGGACTCTAATATTGAACCGCCGTCTAAGCACTCAAGTGTAGTTACCATATCGGTTGCACTACGTTCATTTAAACCTCTATAAACATTTCCTTTAAAAGCTAACTCTATTTTATCTTTATATCCAATGAAAAGGCTGATAGGTATATATGCTTCATCCTCTGCGTCCTTAACTAAAGCTAGCCTAAGGCTTTCATTAAGATTATAAATCTTAATGGTACAACCGCTTAAAAGCCCATCTACTGACTTTGAAATTGTAAAATTTATTCTAATGGGCGATGCTATAATAACGTCTTTATAGCTAGTCCGTACAATTAATTTAAAATCACGGTTAAACCTCATGGCAATTCAACGCTCCTAATATCTTCTATATCATCCCTTTCTAAAATATATAAAATATTTCTACCACTAGAAAAATCATCTTGCTTATATGGGTCAATACCATTGTTAGACTCATCGGAAACAAAAAAATCAAAAGCTTGGTTCTGCCCGAATATATGGGGTACTCCTACGGACAATTTAATTCCGCTGACCTCCCAACCTATATATTCAAGATTTATAACCCAAATTGAGCAACGGTGCAAGTATCTTAATGTTAATATTATCTCATAATCTTCATAAATTATAGAATGCCTCTGAAAAGGCTCATTTGTTATATTCTGTACTTGTAACATTATTCCACCAACTTGCTTAATATTGATTGCTCTACGTTTGAGGAAATAGAGTCCCCCTCCTGTACACCTTTGTCAATAATGTTTTTAGTAGCTCCGCCCAACGTTTCAGATGGGCTTAAAGATGATACCACCTGTATAACCTCTGATACCGCATAGCGAACCTCTTGTGCCTCTATGATAAAATCTATGCTATTATTTTCATTATCTTTAGTAGTTTCAAAAAGAGTAAAAACCATATTCTTATAGGTTCTATCGTGCATTTCTATTGTGATTGTCTGGTTACTATTATAGATACCGTTCATAGCGTCAATAAACTTTGTAGTGTTACTACCGTCAGCTAAATATCCAATATAATTGGCTACTCTTTGCGACTTTTCAATTAAGGCATCAGCTTCATCTAAAGCATTATTTAGTCCACCGTCTATTATTGATATTATACCGTCCTGATAATTAGTCATAGTAGGTATATATTGATTAATTTCTCGTACCTTTGTTTCTAATGATCTGAAATTTATTATAGTATTTCTTGCTTGTTCTGAAAGCTTTGAACTTTTAATAAATATATCTGAAACATTACCTTCTATGCTTAATGTTATAGGCTCTCTAATAATATGGTCTTCTAAGAAACTTCCGTCCTCTAGGTAAGTTATAGGTACATTATTCTTTTTAGTGGTTTTATTATTAACCCTTGCGAATGTGGTGAAGCCTCCAATGCCGATCTCTTGCTTAAGAGTATCTTTAAAAACCCCATTTATATAATTCTTGACAAGACCCATTATATACCACCCCTGCTAAATTCAGCCTTTGTCTTATCTAATTGTTTCTGATAAATGTTTTCAACGCTATTTCCAACAGCTTCTGGACTGTTACTGTTTATATTAATTGTCGTGTTTTGTTCTAAATTGTTATTTGTTTCTCTTCCCTTCGGATCTTGAGAAAACAAATTCTTTACCGATCCAAAATATTTATCTTTTACTGCCCCGAAAGCCTTACTCCTTAGCTCTCCTATGGCTTTATAATATTGTACAATCTTCTTTAATACCTTCTCTAAATCAAAGAAAGGAGCTACCCATTTTTTTATAATAGAATCCCCTCCCTTAAACGCAACTATCAAATCATCAAAGATGGTCAATAACGCACCTATGCCTATTGTTATAGCCACTATCGGAGTATTTATCGCTATAAAAGCACCAGCTATAACTCCAAGCAATAAAGCTAAACCCTTATTTTCTTTTATGAAGTCTATAAAGAAATTCCCTACACGGCTTATTCCTCCTCCTAGTATATCTAAACCTTCCCAAAGCTTAAAAACTGTCGGTAATACTTGAATAGAAATAGCTTGTTTAAATGCTAAAAATCTAAATCTTAGCTCTGCCATTCCATCATTATAATTAGCTATCTGGTTGGCATTCTTTTTCGATAATAAACCAAACTTTTCGGCTCTCCCCCTTAATCTGTCTATCTCATCAGTTGACTTAGAAAGTAGCTGAACAAGGCTTGCATCTATTCCCAAAGAACTCGCAAGGCTTTGTTGCTGTGACATTGTTAAATTAAGGGCTTTAAATCTATCAGCTATATCTAATAAGACATCGTCCGCTTTCCTTATCTCGCCAGTACTAGTCCTTACGGCTACACCTATTCTTTGAAACTCTGAACTGCCCTTTAAACTAGCCTCTCCTATCTTTTTAGATAAGCTTGCAATAGACCCCTCCATTGCTTTAATAGAAGATCCTGAAACACTCGCCGCAAAACTTAAAGATTGAATATCATTTATAGCTACACCTGTTGTCCTAGATAGCTGAACTAAAGCATCAGCCTCTGATAGGGTATTGTGAACCATCTTTCCAAAAGCAACCCCTACCGCAGTAATAGCCCCAACAAAAGCAACCATTTTAACAACGCTTAGGTTGAGCCCTTTGTTAAAATTGTTTAAGGGATTAATGCTTCCATCAAACTTAAATTTAGTTACTAACTCCGATACTACTGCCATTTATCTTGCCTTGTTGATCAAATAATTCTCTACTCGATTATGTATCTGCTCATATTCCAATAAGTCTAAAAGCTCAACGGTATCAAGCTCCCTGATCTCTTTCAAAGAGCCGTAACCTTGCTTCGCCAAATAGAATATTGACATATCCTCATCGCTTACATTAGTAAAATGTATATAGTCTTCACTTTTAGGCGGAACTGGTATCTTTAATTTAAAGTCCCGCCTCTCATAAAAGGATAACTAAATACAAGCAACATAGATGTTACAAACTTAAGGTAATCCTCGGGGTATTCATCCCAATGATTCTGACTTTTAGAAAGTAAAAAACCATCAAAAAGAACTAATCCGCAGATTATATCCTCAACCCTTTTAAACTCAACGCTATCTATAAATGATAAATCTCCAGAACTTATTTGGTTCTGTACTTTCATCATATAAGCAAAAATCTTTTTCCGCTTTTCGTGATTTACTTTTGTTATCTTGTAAATACGACCGTTAATTTCTGCCTCTTTGTCTTTATAGATTTGCTCTATATTGTCTAAAATTTCTTTATTTGCCTCTTCCATGTTGCCCCCTTAAAAGATTTAAATGTTTCTTTGTGCTGTCCTAAATCTAATTACATATTCAGCAATACCGTTGCCATCTTCGCTATTAATAGTAATAGTGGGCTGTGTAATTATAGACCCACTTTCTAATAGCCAAGTTTCAATAGCGTTATCGCTATTTTTGGTGTAATTCTCTTTAAGAGAACCGTCTAAAATAGTAGAGGGGGATTGGTTTAATACATTATTCATAAAAGCATCTGAATCTGATAAATGCTGTAATGAAATAGTTAAATCATAAACATTTTTATCAATACGTTCAAAGATGGAAACACCACCATTTGAGCTATTGATATGTGCAGATGCAGGGTTAACAGGAGCTAAGGTTAAAATATCCCCTGAAACAAAATCATTTATTACTGTCCCATTCAGAACTAGTGTTGTGTTATCTGTTGATAAGCTTATTGTTGCCATCTTTAACTCCTTATTTATTTATAACTAGTGTTATATCCACAGAATGAACTGCGCCACTTAATTTTAATGCGCCTTGGATTACTGTTGATTTCCTAGCTTCTCTATCAGCTTGAGATTGATCAGCTAAAGAACCTGCTAAGAAATAATATCCGTTGTTCTCAATGTTTCTATTAAATACATCTACGTTTCCAAAATAGTCTGTGCTTGTCCATGTACCGCCAGCAAAAACTCCAGCTCTTACAAATTCACGTGCTGTCTTTTCGCATTGGTCGACAAGCTGATTAATTCCACGTGTAGTTTGTGGAATCTTTGCACTTGTCTGCTTTAATAAATTATAAAGATCAGTACTAACCGCATCTTGAAAAGCTATCAGATTATATCTATTATCAACAAAATCATTAGCACCACTAGTCAAAATAACTGGTGTGTTTTTAATTGTTGTATAGACATCAAGACCAACATTTTTAGCCTTTGTTAATTCTGTCTGTGTATAAGCTTCCGCAACTACCGCAAGCTCTTTAAGTTGCATTGTTAAAGCTGAATTTTCAGCTCCAAAGTTTACACTATGAACCCTAGCCATGTAAGAAGTAGCAAGCTTTCTATTATTAGAAGCTGAATAAAGCATCCTATAATTTGTATAACCCGCAAGCTTATTAGCCCAAACGACATTTGTTGTGTCAATTTCTAGGTTACTAGCTGAACCAAAAACATCATACATAAGAACATCATTAGAATTTGCCCAAGAAGCTAGAGATGCTGATTCAACAGATGTTGGAGCATCAATAAACATAATACCTTTTACATTAATAAGTGCTAAAAGTGCTGTAACAGCCGCCTCTTTTGTTTCTAATGATAAAGAAGAAGCATCCGCACCTTGTACAAGACTTGCACCGCTTCCAGTTGCTAAGGCTAAAATATCGCCAACAAATGTTCCGCTTGTATGAGCAGAAGCATATGTCATTGTGCTTGCTACTCCTGTTGTACTAGATGTAAAGATAATTTCATTGTCGCTTGAAAGTGTTGCTGTAACCCCTGTAAAAGAAGCATTAGCATTAATCTCTGTAATAACATTACCTAAAGAAATAGAATCTCTAAAATCTAAAGCTGTGATTGTTAACTCGGCACTATCAACGGTTACAACAAAAGAGCCATCGCTTATTTCTTGTAACTGTCCAACTGTTATAGCCTCTGATAATTCTTCGCTAGTCAATACACCAGCAGAAGCCGCAACTGTTTCAGAAGCTGAACGCCAATAACCCGCAACTAAAGCTCCGCTTGAATTACTAGGGTTGGGGCTTGTAGCAAAGAAAATTTTAGCATGAGAATACATTTCAGAATCTGTTCCAAAATCTGTCGCTACGCTTGCTAAATCTGTATATAATTCATAACGATTGGCACTAGACAAAACCGCATCTTGCTGATCTGTCATTACCGCAGTTAGGTTCATATTGTCACGGTCGGCAGTTGCCCCCGCTTCTAGTAAAGATACGCTGATAACATTGCTGATATTAGCCATAATTTGATCTCCTTTACTTGTTAATTATATAATCCACTTCTGCCGTGTCTAATCTCAAAGTGTCTACGGTAGCCGAAAGATTAAAGTTTATATTTAAATTTAATTCTATATTGTTATTATATTGTTTTCCACTTAATAACCGTAAGTCTGTTATATTAGAAACACTAAAACAAGCTATTCCTAGCGTGGTTTGTAAGTCTAATGATTTCTGGCTTTTAAGTAACAAAGTTAAGTTATTAAGATTGGTATAAGCATTATCTCCGTAAAAATTTATTATTACAGGTAAGCTCCATAATTGCGAAAGAGTCTGTTCTTCCTCTGTTCCGTCAAACTCTTCTGAATATGCTATCAATGTTGCAGGCGTTAGATTATCAACGGTAATATAAGATGTATCAAAGTCTTCATTTTCAAAGTTATAGCGCCCAACTTTGATAAGACTCTCGGAGATCGTTAATAAATCTCTTATTAAGATAGCTACTTTTCTTAATTGTATAATCATATTACACCAATATGTTCTTATTTGTTTCTTCTCCTACTACCTCATAATATCCGTAATCATTCCAATCGCTTTTTAATATAACCTTATAGTCTTCACTATTATATGTTATATACTCGCCCACATTAATATTAGAACGGCTATGAGCTGTGATATATCTTAATTTATAATCTATTATATCAGCGTTAATCTCTGTTGGCTTAGTACGTTGTATAACACAACTTTGCGATCTCTGTGTGACCGTTTCAGTCGGAACAAAATCAGATGTAGTAATAGCAACGCTTTTTATTATTACTGTCTGTTCCCATTCTGGCAAAACGTCTGAAATATTAGGTAACATCACGCACCGCCCATGTAATCGAATTTTTTAATATTCCAGTATCTATTAATATCTTACTAGACCCTTTCTCTTCGATAGTGAAAACACTTAATTGCTCCCACTGACCAAAACCCTCTGTAAGAAAACCCTTCTGGATTATATTATAAGCTTGCGCTCCTATTAACCCTAAAGCCTTAGTTACATTTTTGTTTTTTTCTATAACTGCACCATATTCTTTTTTTATGGCTTTGCCTAGGTCTTTCTTTTTTATCTCTAAAGGTAACCTTAAAAACGATCTTCTTGGCAATCCTATTCCGTACTCATGTCTTGCCCCAACATTTATAATCGTATTACCATTTTTATATACCTTCCCTGTTGCTTTTTCGGTAGGCAAACCGATAGCGACCTCTTTTTTTTTAGCTTCCTTGAGCTGTCTTGCTAAATCTGTTGTATGCTTTAACATATCTTTTGCAGATTTATACAAAATACCCCCCTTGGCTTCTTAATGTTAATAATAAATATCTTACTCCATAACAAGTTGATCTGAACCAAGCGTTACGCTCTGTCATTGTAGTAGTCGGGTTAGAATAAGAAACAGAAACACTACCAATACTCTTAGAGTCAGAAGACCTTAAGGGAGCGGTATCGGTAGCGCTCTGATTTTCCTGCAAAACTAAATGGGCTAACAGATTTAAAACAATCTCTTGACCACAAGTTGAATCATAACTGCCCCCCCAATAACAAGGATATACATCCTCTAAAATTGGGATATATGTATTGGCAATTGTTTCGTCAAACTCTGGAAATCTTGCTTTAAAATCTGCTAATAGTGTCATTAATCAACCCATTCAATTTTATTAATTTCTACCTGTCTATTGACCTTTTTCATAAAACGCTCATTCTCTAAATAAAGCAATGGTAATATAACTACCTCTTTGCTTTTCAAGAACAACCCTTCTATTTCATAATTGTTGTCGGCTATAACTCGGACTTTAAAAACCTTTGGATTTATAGAAAGAATCTCTTTAAGTGCCTCTCTCTTCTCCCCTTGGTTTCTAGTCCTTAAAATAACATCATCAACGTTTTCAATAGAAACCTCAATCCCTTTTGAGATTTTCTCTCTTAGAGCTTTCTCTTTACAGTTAGGGTGGAACTTAATGCCCACCCTTTTACAATAATCTTTCAATTCTTGCAAACTTAACATATTAAAGACCTGTTAGGATACGACCCGCAGAATTCTCTAAAACATCAGAACCAGCTGCTCTATAAGCCGCATCAACACGATAATCAAAACCAGAAACCTTGACAATCTCACTAATTTGTAGAGGTTGAGGTATTCTAATTTTAACTGCTTGGTCGCTAGAGGAAATAGCTAGAGTAACACTTCCACCGCCAACGCTTTCAGCACGGAAAGAAGATATGAATTGTACCCCAACAAAATTCTCTTTTAGAGCTGAAAGGACAGACTTAGTTGAACCCGCTGAATTTAATATTGTTCTCTGTAATGTATTCATAACAGAAACTGGGAATATAACTTTATCAGCCATATATCCAGGAGTGTTATTAACGCCATTGTGTTGAGCTGTAATAAACTCGGCTACTTCGTCGTAAGCATCCTGCCCTGATAATGTTTCAACTGCCCCAGAAGCCGCACTAGATGTAAAGCCAGCATGGTTTAAAAGACCTGTTGAAGAAGCATATCCAGGAATACCAATCATAATAATCTCATCAAGCTCTCGCTTATATACTTTGTCAGTAGTAGCAAGATATTTATTTACTAAGTTGATGTTTTGCAAGTTAGCTTGCTCAACTTCTGTTCTTGACCATTTCGCAAAAGCTTCACGAGAAAGAACGTTTAAAAAAGACTTCTCCCCTGATAGGCTAATTTTACCTTTGTTACTATCTATGTCGCCAGAGTTTTTAAACTCGCCTTGCTCATTAAGTCTTAATGAATCAATAACGTTGGCATAACCGCCAGAGTTATCAATAGTAAGACCCATTGTAAAGGCTGTTAATTCTGGATATAGCTTTTCGAATATTTTTGGGTCTACATGACGCAAATTTTCGGCTAATACAGTACCGCTTGAAGCTGTATCGGTAAATATTCTTGAATCTTTTACTTTTAAGAAAGTATCTAACTTATAAAGTTGTTTAATTAACATTTTTTTATCTCCTTGTTATTATGATAGTGATATGCCGTCATTAGCAACTACACGCCATACTAAAGCACCCGCTACCTGAACGGCTTTTAATACGATAATGTCCCCTGCATCAGCAAAAGTTAAAATAGTATTTGCGGCTTGGTTAACTGCACTAGCTACTGTTATAGCAATATCTCCGCCGTCGACATCAAAAGAAATAGCTAACTCAATACCTTGTACAGCAGGAATAGCTAGGGTTCTTGTTTCTCCACCGCCAACTGTTGAAGTCAAGGAAACATTTCCAGAACGTGTAACAGCAATAGCACCCGCATCAGCAGGGTCAGCAATTAAAGTTTCAACATGAGGATAGATTTCCTGTAAACAAGCTTCAACTTCTATATTAGCAGTAAAAGCACCCGCATCAGCAATGCTAATAGCTGAACCTGCATGAGCGCCAGTAGCATCAGCAATATGAGTTGCTATATCGCCTTGTGGAGGTGTGATATTAATTAACCATACGCCAGTTTTAATTTCTTCGATAAATTCTGCATTAACAGCAACATCGGTGTTAGTTGCTGTGGCTAAACCATCGTTAGCATCGCCATCGTTAGCAACATAAACACGACCGAATTTAGCAGGAGTTTCCCCTGTCTTAACATCAACAGTAACAAGACCCCAACGCATGAATTGAGCTTGCTTATATAGTGTTGCGTCTACTGTTCCTGCGTCCTCTACGGAGCGGGCTACGTCGCGGATAATAACACCCGCAATAGTTGGTGTGGCAGAACCATCGAAATTATCGACACTACCTGTATCATATTTTGCAAAACGACCAATTACTAGACCGTCTTCAAAAGCTGTTGTTCCTAGAACAATGTTACAGTTTCCGTAACGTTCCCCAGCTCCAACAGCAACAATATCATTTGAAAATGCTTGACTAAATGCCATTTTTATATCTCCTTGTTTCCAATTACTTCTAATTCATCTATCAGCTTATCACCAAAGTTTTGGTAATTTTGTTGTTTTTTCAAAAGCTTAAAGGCAATAGCCAACTCGCTTTTTTCAAACTTCTCTGTGCTATGTTGTGACAAAGTATCTTCCATTATCTGCTCAGAAGATTTATCACAGAAATTGTAAGATTCATCTAGGAATCCCTTGGCTTTCTGTACTACTTGAGCATATTTCTTTACTTCATCTTGAGCATAATTTTTTAAAGCTTCATCGGAAAATTTCTTCTCCTCTTCTTCTTTTTCTTTCATCTCTTCGTCTTGAACTTCTGGTAATTCCTCTTTTACTTCTTCGTCTTGAACTTCTTCCATCTCTGGCTGTTCAACAACTTCTTCTTTAGGCTTTACCATTGTAGCAAGCTTTTCAAAGATAGGAACAAACTCTTGAAGTTGATCAATAGGAATTTCAGCAATTACTTGTGGCAATGACTGAACGATCTCCATGATCTTTTCAAGGGATACCTTTCCCTCTTCATCTTTAAAATTAATCATATGATCAATCTCCTTTTTGTTTACTGTTTTCTTGTCTAAAAACCTACATAAAGAGCCACAACGACCCTCTGAAACTATTGCTAAGTGGTGGGGCATAATCCCTACTTGCTCGAAATCATATTTGTTATGTGGAATAAGCTTAGCACTATATCCCAAAGACAACTCGCTACGCTCTTTTAATATATCTTCATCATTTGTATTTAATAATAATTTATTTTTTATCGCTATTCTGGTTGAAGTGCTTTCATCTATAAAGTCTATCATCTCGGCTTCGCTAACAATACTACCAGTGTTCGGAGCGGGTTCTTCAACAGATACATGCTCATAAGTAAGAGGTATCCCCTGCATTCTCATTGCTGTATTAGATATTGTTGCGGGGGATCTATAAACAGAAAATATTTTCTCATAAGGCTGTTGACCTATTTCAGCACCCATATAATCTAAGACACCATCTCTTACACTTATAGCAGTTTTTTCTTTCACATCAAAAGGTACTGTATCGCAGAATTTCATACTGACTTCTTTGTCATGTAAATCCGCTTTACATCCTTTAATAACCGCTCTAGGGTCTTTTTCTTTTTTTTTAATCATATTAGAAACCATTTTTAAAGTTTATCTTATATATGTTAGTTACTTAAGTCAAATAATTTGTTTTACTCTTCTTCTGGTATGATAAGTAAATATCCACACCTACAACGATAATCTAATTGAGGTAGCAAAGTTTTTCCATCTACGCTAGAATAAAGACCTTCTGAAAGATTAAATTCCTTTCCGTTTCTATCATCGTGACTTTTCCTGACTCTATTATCTCCAGAAGTTACCCAAATAGCCTTTGTAATTCCTAGGTTCTGCGCTCTTATCTTTGTTGTTAGGCTGTTAAATGTTCCGATCTGTGTTCGTGCAACCATATTAGCATTAGACTTACGCTTGCCTGCTTCATCGCTCATTATCTTTCTAATTTCAGACATAGATTTACCTTCCGCCATGCCTCTTAGAGTGGTATTTGTGAAATATTCTAGCGTGTCATCCCTAAGCTTCTTGACCCATTGCTGGGTTTCTAATATTAAAGCATTTATGCTAGGGGTCAGCCCTTCTGTTGATATTAGCTCTTTACTTGATATACCTATCTTATCCTCTATGGCTTTATATAAAAGATCTTGGTTTCTTTTATTAACTGTACCTGTCATATCTTCAACCATACGCTCAATACGATCATCAGAAAATTGTCTTAATATCTTACGCCCAACTTTTTTGGCTAAATTTAGAAATATTTTAGCATAATTGCCAATCTGTGAATCTTCGAATTTATCAATAGTACCCTTGTTCATGCCATCTATTGCTTGGTTAATAAATCTTGTGTGCATCTGATCAATCATCTGCTTTAAAGTCCTAGCAAAAGCATTCTCTACTGACTTCAAAGGTAAAGGCGCTTTTATATTTGTTGGCTTATTCGACTGGAGCGTTCTCTTCATCTCCTACCTCTGGGAAAAATTTATCCGTCAAATCTTCTTCGGTAATGACATCATACTCTTTTAAATATGACTCAAAGTCTTCTCCAAGGTTATAAAGCTTTAAAGCATTATCAATAACGCTAGACTCAAAACCGATTCTGTCCTCTGGTGTGCGACCTTGATTTTCTTTGAAAGATACATGCTCAAAACCTAGCTTGTTAAATAATTCATTTAAAGGCTCATCAATATAATCTTCTTGTAAAGCCTCAATCATATCTTGATAAATCTTTAGCTCATTATCCCCTGTTGAATTCATACCTTTAACGTTTTCGCCTACAAGGATTGCTAAAGGGATTCCTGTGACCATTGCTAATCTGCGTAATGTTATTGTGTCAACATCTCCAAGGTTAGAAAGGTTCTGATTAACGACATAAGCATCATCTTCTGAATCTATTAGACAAGCACCATAGATTGACCTGCCGTTCTCTACCTCTGCCATATAGCGTTTTAAAAGGTCTTCCTGCTGATCCATCATTAATTGCTTAAGGTCTTTAACTTTGTAGAATAGACTAGCATTCTTTTCTAAAATTGTTGTAGAAGCTCTAGCAACAATACTATCGCTAATAAACTGATCTTGGATTAATTCAAATTCAGATACTCCACCATATTGATAAACTGGGCTATCAAATTCGGGTGGATTATAATAAGTAAAATCTATAACTCTTGAATAGTGGAATTTAGCCCCCCTAATACTATAATAAATAGGCTTAAAATATCTGGGGTGCATTAAATCTCTGCTAGTTTCTGCGGCACTAACCATATCGCCAGAAAAAACTTTTAAATGTGTGATCTTGGGATTAAATGGCTCAAGTCTAGGCTTTGATAAATCTTCGCCCTTATTATATAAAACTATAACCCCACGCCCAAAGCCTATCATATATTTAACGGCTTCTTTAACGGCTTTCTTTAGTTTTTTATTATAATAAAGCTCTTGCTCTTCACTTTCGAATTGAATTGTATTTTTAAGGCTAGCTCCAGACTTTAACCTGACTATCTTTGAGCCTATACCTGTTTTATACATAGCCCTCAGAGTTTCATAAGAAACACGTTCTTCTACTATTGTATTTGTATTTAGAGGGCTTCTTGTATTATATACATCATTTATTATATTTTTAATACCATCAGAGAATTTCTTAAGCATAGTAAACCAAGGTAAAGTAATTATTTACCTTAGTTTATGAATGTTAATAATGAAAGTCAAATTAATTTTGAATAGTCGATCCTAGAGGCTTTCATTGCTGGTTCTAATGCGTACCTAATCGCATCTATACCGTGGTTATAAGTATCAATAATATTAGGGGAGATGTCCCCTGTTACCCTATCAACTTTATAGCTATATAGTGAAAGCTCTTCTATTATATTTTTACAACGTGGGTGTATAAATATCCTTCTATGGCTTTTTATAAAAGATATTCCATCTTCAACGCTTCCCTTACCCTTCTTACAAGCTTCTATTCGTGATAAGCCCTTACGCTTTAAATAACTTATTGATTCGGGGCGGGCATTATCTGCTCTTATAACGTGCTTTTCTATATCTGGGATTTTTTCTTTTAAGAAATAAGCCGTGTCATCCAATTCTAAACCAATCTTAAAGGCTTCATATTCTATATATAAATTCTCCTCGTGAATCCAAACTTTACACCCTGCTGTCGGGTCATTAGAAAAACCAAAATCTAATCCATGGTAAGGTCTTTCCCATTTCCTGTCTGGCGTAAATTCTTTTATCTCCCACTTATCGGCAAAAACTGTCGCTTCATCATTCTTTAAATATGCTCCATCCCATACGTGCCGATATGTAGAAGCATCCATTATTTCCATATCCCTTATACGTTGTCTTTTTAAAGCCTCTGAAAGCCATTTGTTATCATAACAATGTATTTCTGCAATTAACGCATCCTTAGGAGGAAACTTTCTAAACCTTTTATCTACCGCTGAATTTTCTCTTTTAGGATTCCACAATACCCAAAGTTCTGATTTATTAGATCTAATTGTTGGCTCTAATTCAAGCCAAGAATTTTCTCCTATATCTTCAGCTTCTTCAAGAATAGCAATATCTATTTGAGCCAGTGACTTAATAGACCCCATCTTCTGTAATCCCTTGAATATAAATTCCGTACCGTTCGCCCCTCTTATGTAATCAATTCCTACATCGTAATGATGAGCAAGCCACGGCATTGATTCTATGGCGTTTTTTAATTCAGCGTGAAATGATTCTTTAATAGATGATTGATATTCTCGGGTGCATAATATCCTTAACTTCTCTTGATACCCAAAGATTGAAGCCATTAAGGCAAAAGAAAAAGATTTTCCGCCACCACGTCCACCCCAAGATGCTCTATAACGAACAGACCCCCTAGGAGCTTTAAAAACAGGGATAAGCTTCTTAGGCAATTGAACTCTAACTTTCGTCATCTGGAGCTACTATCTCTATTACTGTTGGTGTTAAACTACCATCACTATTTTTATGGTCTATCTCTGTCTTATCAGATTGCCCCAGCCAATTCTTACCCAACCATATCGCCATTGTTGGATTTGTTTCAGACATCGCAAACTGCCTTCTCCTTAGTGACATTTTACCCCCGCTCCTCTTTTCGGCGTAATACTGTGTGAAAGTTTTACCTGTTTCATTCTTAAGCTTTTTGTTCAGATTACTATAATCTATATCTAAAATAGCTGATATTTCCTCTCCTGTACATTGGATAAAACAAAGGCTATCAAGCTTTTTGTAATCTATTTCTTTTAAAGGTCTTCCCATCTTTTTTTTAGGAACGTTTGGATTTCTTTCTTTCTTTTTTCTAGGCATTTTCAACCTCATTTAATTCTTCTATTTGTATATCTATATCTCCACAATTTTGTGCGGCTTTTTTCCCGTCTCCTTTTACAAATATTAAAATATTTTGGTGACATTTACCTAATTTTCTAGACGCTTTCATTTGTTTTCCAGCCCTTAAAGGTAATGACCCAACGCATGTAACTAATATAGCCTCATTGTAATAATTAAATCCTGCGTCTGTAAAGGCTTTTATGGTATCCCCTACAAAATTATAATAGTTACCTTTTTTATCCCTTAATTCTCCAACAACCCAAACAGCAAACCTATCATTTTTCAATAAATCATAGCATTCTGATATTATAATTCTATACGCCTCTAAAAATTTATCATATGTCATATTGGAAATATCATCTGGGTCTTTAGAATAAACTTCTAAATTAGCGTATGGAGGACAACTAAAAATAGCGTCTGCTTTAATATCGCCTACTAATGACTTTATTTTTTTACTATCTCCTATTGTCCAAACTGGAAATATATCTTTACAAATGTTTAATGCTTGGTTTCTGTTGGCTTCTACTTGTGTTTTGCTTAAATCATTGCCAATGTACTGCCTTTGACAAAGAGAAGCAACTATCCCTCTTACTGAACCGCCAGCAAACGGGTCTAATATCAATCCGTTATTAGGAGAAAACCATTTATAAGCTAGTTCACATAAAACTGGGTCAAATACTGATGTCTCGTTTTCAAGAAGTAAATTATCACCATAAGTTAAATCTACCCCTCTTCCTTCTTCGCTTTTTATACCATTGCTTAACCATTCTTTTTTTCTACTTTGCCATCTTCCCTCTCTAGCATTAAAAACAGTGAAAGGGCTGAAACCAAATATTTTGTTCATATTTCCTGATTTACTTTCTTCCTGCAAATCTTCTTCTTGTTCAAGATTGCTTAGCTCATCTTCATCAAAGCCTAATAAATCTAAATCAAAGTCCATCTCTTTTAAGCTTTCAATTTCAAGCTTCAATAGGTCTTCGTCCCAACCTGCGTTTTCTGCTAATTTGTTATCTGCGATTATATAAGCTTTCCTTTGCGCCCTAGATAGCCCCTTTAATATAATACATGGAACAGTATCCATTTTCTCTTTCTGTGCCGCTAACAGCCTACAATGTCCCGCTATTATGTTGTTCTTCTCATCAATCAATATAGGATTACAAAAGCCAAATTCTCTTATACTTGATACTACTTGATTTATCTGCTTTTCTGTGTGCGTTCTTGTATTATTTATATACGGTATCAAATCTTCTGTCTTCTTATATAAAATCTCTAACATTTAATTACTCCTTGATATGCTTTCTATTTTAAACCTCAAAAATATCACCATTAGGGTACGTTATATGACACCAATTTAATATAATCATGCTTCTTTCATTTTGATAATTTTTCCAACCGTATTTTCCACATGTATATGCTAAACATATCCTTGATAATTTTTCCTGAACTTCTTCATCTTCTCCATTATATTCATCCCTAAAATATCCAAAAGCTAATACTATATAATGATCTTCTGGAATTTTCTCGATAGACTCTTCCCACTTTGTATCTTTTACATCATCAACATCATCAACATCAGAATCCTCAATTTTTTCTTGATCATCTATATTAGGCATATTAAGAGAATTAATCATATTAATCTCTTTCTCATATACTTTATCTACTGCTTCAAAATAGCTATTTACTAAAGAATCTTCTCCTAACATTATATGTTCAGGAATCTTAATCTCTCTAAATTTCTTCATATCCATATTTAAGCCTTTATGTCGTTAAGATTAATTTTATTAATTACCTTGGTAAACCCTATGTCAATACTATACCCATACATCGCTAAATAATCAAAAAGTCGCTCGCACGTAAATTTCT
Organism: uncultured Methanosarcinales archaeon; assembly: GCA_964405295.1. Taxonomy (GTDB): domain Archaea; phylum Nanobdellota; class Nanobdellia; order Woesearchaeales; family CAYZNE01; genus CAYZNE01. The sequence goes on from CAYONI010000008.1 coordinate 19,980, forward strand.
TAGTACCCTTAAAAAGTAGCGTTATATAATAACCTGAAAAACCTAGCTTATCATTAAACTTCTTTAGGCTTCCCTCTTCTTCTATTATTGCATTCTTTAAGAAGTCTATTAGCTCACTTATTGTTTTTTTAGAATCAGCATTTAAAAAACCCTTAGCTTCTTCTCCTTCTTTCTGAACTACTATCTTCAAGGAATAATCATATATAGCAAAATAATCAATGATCCTTTCGAAAGTAAACTCTGTTCCCTTCTCTGAAAAAAGCGAATAGATAAATTCTCTTGTCGTTCCAACTCTTTTAGCAAAGCTCCTAATATCATCATCAATATAAATAATTATCTTGTGCAATGATTCTAAAAGAGAAGCTTTCTGCTCACCTAAACTTTTAAACAATTTTCAAACTCCTTTTTATTTATTATTAGAATGGTAAATCCTCGTCCATTGGAACAGCTTCTTGCTTCGCCTTACCTTCCTGAATAACCTGCCCTTCTTTTTCTTCTTCTTCTTCTTTTTTTCCGCTAAACGGACTAAAATTTATAGAATTAACAATAACATCTAATGATACCTTGCTAGTACCGTCTTTAGCTTCATATATGCTAGGTATCTGTAATACCCCGTTAATTATTACCGCACTACCTTTTTTAACGTATTCCATAAACTTTTGAGAATAGTTAAAGATTGTGCAACGATACCAAGTTGAACATTCCTCTCCGTTCTTCTTTGAATTGCTAACAACGCTAAGGGTATAAAACTTGTTACCGCTTTGCGATGTTTTAAGCTCGGGCGTTTGCCCTACTCTTCCGATAATTTGAATATGGTTCAAATCTTACTCCATTTTTTAATTATAATTCTTAATGTTATTTCTGGCTTCCTATCCCAACTAATATTATTATTGCGCAGAATATTAAACCAAATATAAATTGCTCATTAATTTCCATCTTAAACCCACTGAGAGCAAGCTCTGACCCACAAATCAACCTTAAAAAATAGGTCAAAGCTCACTAAATTTAAACACTAATATAACCTATTAATTATATTAAGTAAAGCAATAAGCGCCAAATATTGAGATTAAATATCATCGCATTTCTAGCCTATTTATGCCCGTGGTGAACTAAACATCTATTTGTTCACCACGAAATTAAATCAGGCTTTTTGATTAGTCTAGACTTCTTCTGTTAGCGTTAGCTTTTCATATAATTTGTCAAAATCATTCTTAT
>CAYONI010000009.1:0-9631 GCA_964405295.1 uncultured Methanosarcinales archaeon
AATACAAAAATTAATTATTGCATTTATAAACATTATTATTTACATAGAGCATATTATAGAGAATGAGCATCTATTTGTTTACTTTCTAGAACTTTCATTAATGCAGAAATATCTTTTTCTGAGATTATATCTTTGATTTCTTCACAAATATATATGAAATCATACTTTAATTTGTATTTCTTTAAAAGCATAATATTTTGTTTTATTCTCTGAATTAAAAGCCCTGGATTTTTAGAATTAAGTAATTCGTTTAGATCAAAAAATATCTTTTTATCTTTTTCTTTTGCAAATTTACAGAAAACTTCATCTATTGCAGAATTTTTTTGTTTCATAAAATCTTGTAAATTTTCAATATGTATAATTAAGTTCTGTTTATTTCTAGAATTAGCATTATTCCTATTTGCTTCATATAATTTAATTTCTTTAGAATAATCTAATTTATTCTTTTTGCAAAATTCTTCTATTTCTTTAGCTTTAGCTATAATCATATATTTTGATAGTTGAATCTAATTTATAAAACTTATTCAGATGTTAATTACTTACAATGTAAGTAAAACTATATTAAATCAAAAAAACACAAATACCACCAAATATACTTACATTGTAAGTATTTATTTATTATAATTAATGTATAATTAGTACGATTAATAAATCATAAATAATCAATATAAAGTTAAAATACTTATTATGTAAGTAAAATTACATTAAAACTTAGAAAAGAAGATATAAGAACCTATAATTTTAAAATAATCATCAATTTCAATTAACTTTAGATTAATCATTTAAAAAAATAAAATAAGAATTATTTCATACTTTTCCAAACAAGTTCAAACATTGAGTTCATAGCTTGGGCAAACATTTCAGTATTAACCCAAATTCCAACATCATAACTTGCATGAACAGCTTCATCATCAAGTAACATAAACATTAAATTATTTTGATCAACAACCATAAATCTTGCTTTGAAATTCTTAGCATGCTTTATTTCAGCAATACCTTTAAATTCTTTAGCAATATGTTTGTTAACTTTAGTAAGTGGTGCTAGAATCTTAATCTTTACACCTCTCTTTGCAGCTTTAGAAAGAGATTTCTTGAAAAAATCATGTTTTCTTATAATACCTTGTTCTGTAGTACATAATATAATTTCTTTTTCTGCACTTCTAATCATCAAGTCAATATGATCATAAAGATTATCTCTTCCCTTAAATCGTCCTGTGATCTCAGTAGAATCAACCATCTCAATTCCATTGTTATGTAATAAAGATAATTCTTCTAATACATCAGATCCTTTAAGTTCATCAATAGAACCTAATTTTAATTTTGAATCTTCTCTTATTTTTTTCTTAACTCTCTCCAATACTTCAGATGGAGGTAGAGCAAGATATTTTATTGGTTTACCAATTTTAGAAATTATAAACCCTTTTTTTTCAAGTGATTCTAAAACATCATATGTTCTAGATCTAGGAACATTAGCAATATCAGATAATTCACCAGCAGTTGAAACACCTCTTGAAAGAAGTGCAGTCCAAAGCTTTGCTTCGTAACTATTTAATCCAAAATCTTTAATCTTTTTTATGAATTCTTGTGTAACAATCATTTTGTAATCACCTTGTCATTATTTATCAATAATATTAATATAACCCTAACCCCTTTTGTCTTAATAGAAAGGAAGACTCGAGACTTTATAAACATTTCTATTTTGAAACTATTGTATAGTAGTAAAAACTCGAAAATTTTCCTTAATACTCTGACACCTTGATTTCTACTAGAACTCTAATTTTGTCTGTGACTATTGAATTTTGCATTTTCAGCGCTTCATATGGAAAATTTACTTTTTGTTTTTTTCTCAAACTTTCTTAAAAAAAGTTTTCTTATTAATAAATGTTCATATATAAATATATAATAATAATATAATAATATAATATAATATAATAATGGAAAAGAAAGAAAAAAAGAAAGAAGAAAAATGAATCAAAATAAAATAAAAAAATGTAAATAATTTGAAAATAAAAGAAAAATTGAGAGTAAATGTAAAAGAATTTTAGAGTAGAAATCAAGGTGTTAGACTTAAAATAATGATATTTGAACTATAATAGTAGGGTATAAGTTTTTTATTTTGATTCATTATCTCCATATGAAATCATGGTGTGAGAGTGTAATACCTAAAATGCCACTACATAGCTTGTACAAGATATATTCTATAGTATTAAGATATTTATAAACCTATGTTTCATATGGAAAACTATTTAAATAAGTTGTATTTTGAATATAATATAATAATTGTGAGTTGATACATATGGCAAAAGACTTAACTGGACTGTTTGAAAAGTTTCTTGATAAAAAATCTCTATTTCAAAATAAAGAAGCATTACAATCTAAATATACTCCAGATGATATAATGCACAGAGATGAACAAATAAATTATATTGCACAAATTCTTGCTCCTGCACTTAGAATGGAAAAACCATCTAATCTATTTGTTTATGGTAAAACAGGAACAGGAAAAACTTTGAGTATAAGATTTACAACAAATCAAATGCTTGATATGGCTAAAAAGAAAAATATTCCTTTAGACATTCTTTATGTTAACTGTAAACTAAAAAAAGTTGTAGATACAGAATATAGATTAATAGCAGAACTTGCAAGACATTTTGGAAAAGATATACCTGCAACAGGATTACCAACAGATGAAGTATATAATATATTTTACAAAGCAATAGATTCTAAAAAAAGATTGTTTATTATTATTCTTGATGAGATTGATCAACTTGTAAAAAAAGTTGGTGATGAAATAATATATAATCTTACTAGAATAAATGGTGAATTAGAAAATGCACAATTATCTTTAATAGGAATTTCTAATGATTTAATATTTGCAGATAATCTTGATCCAAGAGTAAAAAGTTCATTAAGTGAAGAAGAACTTGTCTTTCCACCTTATAATGCATTACAAATACGAGATATTCTAAGAAAAAGATCAGAAGTTGCATTCAAAAAAGGGGTTGTTGAATCAGGAGTAATAGAAAAGTGTTCAGCCTATGCTGCAAGAGAACATGGTGATGCAAGAAGAGCATTGGAATTGTTAAGAGTTGCAGGTGAAATTTCTGAAAGAACTGATTTAACTACTATTAATTTAAATTGTTTAGATACTGCTGAAGAAAAAATTGAGAAAGATAGGGTGTTTGATATAATTAAAACACAACCAAAACAATTCCAAGCAGTTATTTATAGTATTTTTGCAATGAAAGAGGGTGGTAATAAAAGTATTTTTACAGGTGAAATCTATGAATACTATAAAGATCTCTGTATAAAGATAAATTTAAGACCACTTACACAAAGAAGAGTGAGTGATGTTATAGCAGAACTTGATATGCTAGGAATAGTGAATGCAAAGGTTATTAGTAAAGGTAGATATGGTAGAACAAGAGAAATAACTTTAACTATACCTAAATTGGTTAAACCAAAAATAATTGAGATGCTTATTGATGAATTGAATATCTAATTTATAATTCTCATAAAATGCTGTCAGAAAAAGAAATACTTGAAAATTTAGAAAAAGGTGTTTTTATTAATCCTGATACTGATGAGGTTATTATTAATAAATTACAAGTAAATGATGATCAAGAAGATCTATTAACTGAATTTGGAGTGGAGTTTTTAAAAAAATATCAAGATGTATTTAAAAAAAGAAACTATACTGATTTTTTTAAACATTTTTTAATAAGATATAGAAATACAGAATCTTTATTAAAAACAAGACAAGAATTAAGAAATCTTACTTCTATTTCTAGATTAGAAAATAAAATGGAAAAAGATAATATTTCTGTTATAGCAATGGTTAAAGAAAAATCAGAAACTAAAAAAGGGAATATTATACTAACTGTTGAAGATCCAACTGGTGAAATAAAAGTTTTAGTAACTCCAAGAAATAAAAAATTATACAATTTTGCAAAAGATATAGTTTTAGATGAGGTTCTTGGAATTAGTGGAGTTATGGGTACAAATATTATTTTTTCTAATTCAATTATTTGCCCTGATATTCCTATTACACATGAATTAAAAAAGCATCCTGAAGAAATATATGCTGCATTTATTGGCGATCTTCATTTCGGTTCAAGAGTTTTTTTAGAAGAAGAATTTACAAAAATGTTATCTTGGATAAGGGGAGAATTAGGTTCAGATAAACAAAGAGAAATGGCAAAAAAAATTAAATATATTTTTATGACTGGAGATTTAGTTGAAGGAATGGGTATTTATCCAGGCCAAGAAAAAGATATTGATGAAAAATACCATAACATAAAAAAACAGTATGAAGTCGTTGCTTCTTGGCTTAAAAAAATACCAAAAGATAAAATAGTTATTGTTTGTCCTGGAAACCATGATTATGGTAGAATGGCAGAGCCACAACTTCCATTAACAAATGAGTATTCTGCACCCTTATCAAAATTAAAGAATGTTGTTCAAGTTTCAAATCCTTCTTTTATTAATTTTGCAAAAACTGAAAGTTTTCCTGGTTTTAATTTAATTTTATATCATGGAGGATCACTAATTTATTATAGTGAAAATGTTCCTTCTATTAGACAAGCAGGTGGACAAAAAGTAGTAAATCAAACAATGAAATTTTTATTACAAAGAAGACATCTTGCACCAACACATGGTTCAACATTGTATATCCCTGATCCTGAGAAGGATTTTCTTTTTATAGATACTATACCTGATTTTTTTATTACAGGTCATATTCACAGAGCAAATGTTGATTCGTATAGAAATATAACAACAATAAATGCTTCTTGTTGGACAGGTAAAACAGAAAATCAAGTAAAAAGAGGACTTGAAAATCAACCAGCAAAACTTCCTATAGTAAATCTTCACACAAGACAAGTAAAGATAATCAATTTTTTATCTGAAGAGCATAAGGGGGTTATGAAAAAATAAAATGACACTCACTTGCTCAAAACAAATGCAGAAATATTTTGATTCTTTAGTTAAATATACAAATAATGCATATAAGTTAGCACAAGAGTGTAGAAAACAGGGTTATGATCCAAAAGATTATGTTGAAATTTCACTTGCAAAAAATGCTGCAGAAAGAGTTGTTGGATTAATAAGTATTATTGCACCACAAATAAAAAATTCTAGTGTTTCAAAAAGGATAGTTGAATTAGAAAAAAAATATGGTGTTTCTGATTGGAGAGTTGCTTTTATAGTTGCGCATGAAATTGCACAGCAAAAACATTGTAAGTTTAAAGATGAATTAGAAGCAATTGGAATTGGTATTAGAACAGGTTTTGCTTATGTAACTCAAGGAATTGTTTCAAGTCCACTTGAAGGATTAAGTAAAATAGAACTAGTTGATAGGCAAGATGGTCAAGGAAAATATTTTAGATTGAGTTATGCCGGACCAATAAGGAGTGCTGGTGGAACAATGGGTGCAGTTTCTGCTCTTATAGCTGATTATGTCAGAAAAAAAATGGGTTACGCTGCATACGATCCAACTGAAAAAGAAGCTAATAGAATTTTTGCTGAATGGGAAGATTATAATAGCTATGTTACTAACCTTCAATATTTTCCTTCTAAAGAAGAAGCTATATTTTTAGGTAAAAATATTCCTGTTCAGTTAATTGGTGAACCCTCGGAAAGGTATGAATTAAGTAGTGCATTACTTAAGGATTTACCAAGAGTTCCAACAAATGTTTTAAGTTCTGGTTTTTCTTTAATAACTGCTGAATGTATTTCTTTAAAAGCGCCAAAACTTTGGAAACAATTATCTAAATGGGGTAAAGAATTTGGTATGGAGCAATGGGATTTTTTAGAGGAATTTATTAAAATACAAAAAAAATCTAAGGCCCAAGGTCAAAAAGCTGAGTTGTATAGTTCTGAAAAAATAACACCTGACTTTACTTATGTAAAAGACATTGTTGCAGGAAGACCTGTTCTTGGTTATCCTATGAAACCAGGTGCATTTAGATTAAGATATGGTCGTGCAAGAGTTTCTGGGTATTCTGCACAATGTGTTAGTCCTGCATCCATGCAAGTTTTAAATGGGTTTGTTGCATTAGGAACTCAACTTAAAGTTGAAAGACCAGGTAAGGGAACTGCGGTTATGTCAACAGATTACATTGATGGTCCTATTGTAAAATTAAAAGATGGTTCTGTTTTATTTTTAGAAACTGAAGAACAGGCAAAAGAAGCAAATAAAGATGTTGAAGAAATTTTATTTAATGGGGATATTTTAATTAATTATGGTGATTTCTTAGATAGGGCCCATATACTTCCACCTGCAGGTTATTGTCAGGAATTTTGGATATTAGAGTTTGAAAAAAAAGCAATAGAATTATTTGGTTCTGTAGATTTTGATAAACTTTCTGATTTATTAGATATTCCTGCAAAGTCTTTAAAAAAATTATTTACTAATCCAATTAAAACAAAGATAAGTGCAAGAGCATCATTTAAAATTTCTAGGATTTTAGGAATACCTTTACATCCAAGATATGATTTTTATTGGTCGACAATTTCAAAAGATGATTTAATAAATCTTTTTAGTTTAATACAAAAGTTGAGAATTGAAGAAGATGATTCTAAGGAAATAAAATCTGTTATTTTCTCTTTAGTTGATAAATCTTTTATGAAAGGTAAAAGAACTTTAGAAATATTGGGTGTTCCCCATTTATTTATCAATAATGAATATGTTGTATTGGATAAACATTATGGTTATACTTTATTAGAGATTCTAAATATTTCTTCAAAAGAAGATTATGTGCTTTTGTTAAAGCAACTTGCTAAAGAGCCAGATGAAGGTTTTTCTCCTTTAAAATTTATTAATAAAATTTCTAATGTTTTTTTGAGAGATAAAGCAGGAATTTTTATTGGTTCAAGAATGGGAAGGCCTGAAAAAGCAAAAATGAGAAAATTAAAGGGGACTCCACATGGACTTTTCCCAATTGGTAAAGAAGGAGGAAAACTTAGAAGTTTTCAGGCTGCAGTAAAAAATAAAAAAGTAACTGCAGAATTCCATATTTTTTGGTGTGATACATGTAAAAGAGAAACTATTTTTGGTGTTTGTGAAAAATGTGGTAAGAAATGTAAAACTTTTGATTTAGACGCTAAAGATGAAGAAAAGAAAAAATTTCCTGAAACATTTAAGCCTGTTAAAAAATCACAAATACCTATAGGTGAATATATTGAGGCATTCAGAAAAAAAATAGGTTTCAGAGTGATACCTGATTTAATAAAAGGTGTAAGAGGAACTTTTCACAATGATCATTATTGTGAGCATATTACTAAAGCATTATTGAGAGCCAAGCACAAAATTTATGTTAATAAAGATGGAACAACAAGATATGATTGTTCTGAAATGTCATTAACACATTTTAAGTCAAAAGAAATTATGGTTTCTGTAGAAAAATTAATTGAGTTAGGTTATGAAAAAGATATTTATGGTAAGCCCTTAGTTGATAATGAACAAATATTAGAATTAAAAGCTCAAGATATTGTAATACCTGCATGTCCCGACTCTCCTGAAGATGAGAGTAATAAGGTTTTGTTTAAGGTTGCAAATTTTATTGATGAATTAATGAAAAAATTATACAATGTCAAACCTTTTTACAATTTAAAAGATATGGATGATTTAGTTGGTCACTTAATTGTTGGTTTAGCACCACATACTTCTGCAGGAATTGTTGGAAGAATAATTGGTTTTAGTAAAACTCAAACTTTCTTAGCACATCCACTTTATCATGCTGCAATGAGAAGGGATTGTGATGGCGATGAATCTTGTTTTTTATTATTAATGGATGCATTACTTAATTTTTCTGTAAAGTATCTCCCAACTTCAAGGGGATCAACACAAGATGCTCCTTTGGTTTTGACTACTTTATTGGATCCATCTGAAGTTGATGATATGGCATTTAATGTTGATAGGGTATCAAAATATCCTCTTGAATTTTATATGGCCACATTAGAATATAAATATCCCTGGGATGTAAAGATAGAAACAATAAATGACGTTTTAGGAACACCACAACAATTTGAGGGAATGATGTTTACCCATGATTCCACTAATATTAATGATGGCGTTTTGTGTTCTTCATATAAAATTTTACCAACAATGCAAGAAAAATTAAATGAACAGCTTAATCTTGCAAAAAAAATCAGAGCTGTTGATGAAATGCTTGTTGCGAAACTCGTTATTGAAAAACATTTTATTAGAGACACAAAAGGTAATCTAAGAAAGTTTTCTATGCAAATGTTTAGATGTGCAAATTGTAATGCTAAGTTTAGAAGGCCACCATTGAGGTTTAAGTGCCCTGTTTGTAAAACAGGTAAGATAATATTTACCATAAGTGAAGGTTCTGTAATAAAGTATCTTGGCTCTTCTTTGAGACTTGCTGAAGAATATAATGTTCCACTTTACCTAAAAGAAACCTTAAATCTTTTGCAACTCCGAGTTGAAGATGTATTTGGAAAAGAAAAGGAGAAGCAGACTGGTTTGGCTGATTTTGAGTAGTATCTTTTTGCAAGCTCAGAAATCTTTTGATTTTTGTTGTATTTGGAAAAGAAAAGGAAAAGCAGACTGGATTAAATGAGTTTTATACTTAGATTTCTTTAATAAAAATTAAATCCTATATTGTATAGTATATTTAGCACCGCATGCCTGGCATGTTAAGAAAGTAAGGTTATTCTCTTTAATGAGTTTTGTTTCAGGCTTGCCACATTCTTTACATGTAACAAATGTATCTGCATATTTTTGAATTTTTTCATTAATTTTTGCTGATGATAACTTATTGTTAAATAATACAGAAGTATTTTTTACATCTGCTTTTGTAGCTAATTCTTTAAGTAAAAACTTTAATACATGATCTTCATTTCTATCTAATACTTTGACAATTTGGAAGAAATTTGAAATGATTGTTTTAGTTCCTTGTAAATGCCCCTTTACTTTAGGTATTTCTAATCTTTCTGTAACACTAATTTCTTCTGGTATTAATGATTTCGCTCTATCTAATAAAGAATCATAGTCATTTGTTTTATTTTTTTTAACCATGACTTATCAAAAAATCAAATACTTTATAAAGTTTTTTTAGAAAAAAGCACTTTTTACTTAGTTATAGTAAATTTTCTCCTCTAATACTCGACTAAAAAATCAAAACATTTAAGAATGGAATATACAATAATTAGGATTAACTCGTATTTTATCTCGAGAAACCGAGGGGTTTAGATAATGGCAAAAAAAGTAAAGAAGGTAGGCGTTAAAAAAGTAAAAGGATACCTATACTTCGTAGATAAAAAAGGTAATGTAGCTAGGGCAACAATGGCTCGTGGTGGTAAGGTAAAAGGAAAAAAGAAAATTGAAGTTGTGGCAAAAGTAAGTGTTAAAAAAGAAAAAGGATACCTATACTTCATAGACAAACAAGGCGACATTTCTTGTGCTAAAATGGCACGTGGCGGTCATAAGAAAAAGAAAAAGAAAGTAGTTAAGAAAAAGGCTGTTAAAAAGAAGAAAAAAGTAGTTAAGAGAAAAGCTACTAAAAAGAAAGTAGTTAAGAAAAAGAAAAAAGTTGTAAAGAAGAAAGCTACTAAAAAGAAGAAAAAAGTAGTTAAGAGAAAAGCTACTAAAAAGAAAGTAGTTAAG
>CAYONI010000009.1:9731-20514 GCA_964405295.1 uncultured Methanosarcinales archaeon
TAAAAAGAAGAAAAAAGTAGTTAAGAGAAAAGCTACTAAAAAGAAAGTAGTTAAGAAAAAGAAAAAAGTTGTAAAGAAAAAAGCTACTAAAAAGAAAAAGAAAAGAAGATAATTAACTATTTTTTTATTTGCTTTAGCGGTGCCAATAACACTTGTTATTGTGCATTTTATTTTTTTATACTAATTCTTATCACTGGACAATCTTAAATAACTTATATAAATGAATTAGAAGGTTCTATCTGTATGAACATAAAGCTAAAAAATTTCAAACCAAGAGAGTATCAGGATTCAATATTTAAAACAACTACTTCTGGAAATACTTTAGTAGTTTTGCCAACAGGTTTAGGTAAAACTGCAATTGCAGTAATGCTTGTAATTCATAGACTTAAACTCTATCCAAAATCTAAAATAGTATTTTTTGCACCTACTAAACCCCTTGTTGATCAACATATTAATACTTTCAAAGCCTTGATCGATTTGCCTGAAGAAGATTTTGCAATGTTTACTGGAACAGTTAGGCCTGAAAAAAGATTGGAACTTTGGAAAAAGGCAAAGGTTATATTTAGTACACCTCAAGGATTTGAAAATGATATAATTTCAAATAAATTAAGTTTTAAGGATGTTTCACTGGTTGTTTTTGATGAATGTCATAGAGCTGTGAAAGATTACAGTTATGTTTATCTTGCATCAGAATATTATAAGCAGGCAGATAATCAAAAAATTTTGGCTTTAACAGCTAGTCCTGGCAGTGATAATGAAACTGTAATGGGGGTTTTAGAAAATTTGTTTATTGATAAGATTGAATTTAGGGAAACAAATTCTCCTGATGTTAAACCATACATTAAAGAAACAGTCGTTGAACAGATTAAACTTGAACTTCCAATAGAATTAAGAAAATTAAGAACAACACTCCAAGATTGTTTTAAATCAAAATTGATTGCAGTAAAACAATTCGGATACTTAAGTGGTAATCCTTCTTCTTATAACAAATCTTCTTTGCTTAAATTACAAGCAGCATTATATGCGAAGATGAAAGAAGATAAAAGTTTTGAAATAATGAAAGCTGTTTCTCTTCTTGCAGAAGCAGGAAAAATTCAACATGCTGTTGAGCTTGTTGAAACTCAGAGTCTCTTTTCAGTTAATACTTATTTGAAAAAGTTAGAGCAAGAGTCCCTAACTGCAAAAACAAAGGCTGTTAAAAATTTAGTTAAAGACCCAAATTTTAGACTTGCTAAAATATTATCAGAGAAGTTGTTAAATATGGGAATTGAACATCCTAAGCTTGGAAAGCTGCAATCATTGATGTGGCTTTACACAGAAGCAAATAAAGAATCAAAAATAATTATTTTTACTCAGTTTAGAGATTCTGCAATTCGGATTAAAGAATTTTTAGAGAAAGTAAATGTTTGTTCTGAATTATTTTTTGGTCAAGCAAAAAAGAATGGTATTGGTCATTCACAAAAAAAGCAGAAACAAATTATTGAGGATTTTAAAAATAATAAATTTCCTGTTCTAATTGCAACTAGTGTTGCAGAAGAAGGTCTTGATATTCCTAGTGTTAATTTGGTGATTTTTTATGAAGCAATACCTTCTGCAATAAGAACTGTTCAGAGAAGAGGAAGAACAGGAAGGCATGATCGAGGAAGAATTATAACTTTAATAACAAAAAATACTCGGGATGAAGCGTTTAAGTGGGTTTCTTATCATAAAGAAAAAAGAATGTATAGAATAATTGAAGATGTAAAAAAAAAGTTTACATTGAAAGTTAAACCTAAAAAAACTTTACTTTCATTCTCAAAAGAGTTATCTGGTTTGAAAATTTATGTTGATTATAGAGAAAAGGGTAGTAAGGTTTTGAAAGAATTATCTAACAAGGGTGTTTTAATAAATTTAGATACTTTAAATGTTGGTGATTTTCTACTTTCTGATAGAACCGTTGTTGAATTTAAGTTGGTTGAAGATTTTGTTTCATCAATTATTGACAAGAGACTTTTTGAGCAAGCAACAAAATTAAAGAGACTGTATGAAAATAAAATAATTATTATTCAGGGTGATAAAGATCTTTATGCTGTAAGAAGGATTCATCCAAATGCAATAAGGGGCGCATTGGCATCATTATTGCTTAATTTTGGAATATCTGTTATTTATTCTAAAGATGCCGAAGAAACTGCGGAATTATTAATTGCACTTGCTAAAAGGGAGCAAAATGACAATTCAAGAAAATTTATCATGCATTCTTCAAAGCCATTAACAATTAAACAACAGCAAGAATTTGTTGTTTCTAGTTTTCCAGGAATCGGAAGCACTTTAAATTTACCATTACTTAAATATTTTAATTCTTTGAAAGAAATTGTGAATGCTGATGAAAAAGAATTAATGAAAATTGATCTTGTTGGCAAAATAAAAGCAAAAAGACTTTTTGAATTGTTCAATACAAAGTATTGAATGACTAATAGTTTGCTATTGTATTTATTTAATAATAAATATAGCTAAAATAATAGATAACACTGTTATCCTCTTAAATCATACATAAACTATATAAATACCTCTAATTTCTGTGAATAAATAATAATAATAAGTATATATTTGGAGGGTTATTATGGAAGATAAAGAAGATAAAGAACTAAAAGATCATATTGTACATAAAGAGCATAAATCTGTGCATCATGATCATGATGCTAGATCTCACAAATCTCACGAGATAAAGCACAGAATTACCAAAAGATTAAGAAGAGCAAAAAATGAGAGAATAGTATTTATTTCATTAATTGTTATTTTGGTAGTATTGTGTATTGTTGCTTGGGCAGCAAAAGCAAATTATTCAAATTTAGACAATAATATTGATTCTTTAAATAAACTCTATGTAAACACTGATTCAACTGAAGCTAAAGCTGCAATAAATCAGGCTATAGCTAGTTTAGAATCTGCAAAAGTATTGTTAGGTGAAGTAACTACAACTACAGGAACAACTACAAATTTACCAACTGGTGGTTTACAAGCTATTATTTTAAATGATATTAGGTGTAAGCAATGTGATGTTACTGGTCTTAAAACAAGTTTACAACAAGTTTTCCCAACTATTGGATTTAGAGAGTTAGACTATGCAGATGATGAGGCTAAGCAAATAATGCAAGATACAGGAATAGCATTATTACCTGCGTTATTATTTACTAGCGATATTAAAGATGAAGTAGGTTATGATCAAATTGCTAATTATATTACTGAAGTAGGCGATTACCTTGATTTAATGATAGGTTCAAGTTTTGATCCTATTGCAGAAATTTGTGATAACTCTGTTGATGATACTGGTAATGGTTTAGCTGATTGTGATGATCCAACTTGTTCAGAAACACTTGCATGTAGAGAACTAAAAGAAAATTATCTTTCAGTTTTTATAATGAGTGATTGTCCATATGGTAAAGAAGCAGTTAAAGCTCTGGCTCCAGTTATTGAAGCAATGCCTGATTTAGATTATGAAATAAATTATATTGTAACTGATAATGGTGATGGAACTTTCCGAAGTCTTCATGGAGATTATGAAGTAGAAGAAAATATCAGACAGTTGTGTGCATTAGAAGAAGGTCAAGATAAATTCTTTGCTTACGCGCTTTGTAGAAGCGAAAACGGTGTAAGGGATGTTGATTGGAATTCTTGTGCAGATGAAGCGGATCTTGATAAAGATGCTTTAGAGACTTGTACAACTGGTGCAAGGGGAATTGAATTGTTACAAGAAAATGCTAAGATTGCCGTTGCTTTAGGAGTAACTGGAAGCCCAACTTGGTTAGCTAACAACAGATATAAATTCTCTGGTATTACTGCAGATGTTGTTCAAAACAATGTATGTACTTATAATCCTGATTTAACAGGTTGTGAGAATATTGTTACAAGCACAGCTTCAGTTCCAGCTGGTCAGTGTTAGTTTTTCTTTTTTTTCTTTTTTTATATTAATGAATTAGCCTTTCTCTGTGCATTTCAAGTGATTTTAGCCTTATTTGATTCATTCTTGCTAAGTTTAGCTTTAACTATTGCACACCCAATACTGAAATCATAAGATTTATAAACAATAAACCCCTCCTATATCTTGCTACAAAGCCCGACACGAGAGTAACCTTGTGGAGTTTACGGCATTAGCCAAGCAATGATGCTGGGAGTTAGTGACTCGGGCAATTTATTATCATAATATCAATCGACCTTAAGAACAGGTTATTATCACATTCATTATTCACTTATTATTAAAAAACATATTAGAAAAATTTAAACTTGTTCTAAAAAGGTTAGTTAGGGTTAGTAATAACTCAAGTAGCATTCAGAATTATAAATGAATGCTTAGAAATAGTATATTATTATCATTTATTCACTTATTATTGAGTGATTCATGTATGGGGTTATGGTGGATTATAATATAATTATTATATTGTAATTGTAAACTATTTTCCGAAACTATTTCTAAGTATTATTATAATTAATATTAAATTAAATATATATGGTGGGAGAAAAAAATGGCAAAAATAGCACAAATATCTGCAAAATATATAATTCATGCAGAAACAAGTATTGAAGGAGTTGTAGACAAACCAGATGTAATTGGCGCAGTATTTGGTCAAACAGAAGGTTTGCTTGGTTCAGATCTTGAATTGAGAGAATTACAAAAATCCGGTAGAATAGGAAGAATAGAAGTAAATTCTGAAACTGCAAATGGTAAAACAAAAGGTTCAATAATAATACCTTCATCTTTAGATAAGGCTGAAACTGCAATTGTTGCTGCTTCATTAGAAATTATTCAAAGAATTGGCCCTTGTAACTCAGTTATTAAAGTTGTTAAAATTGAGGATATAAGAATTTCGAAAAGAAAATTTTTGATTGATAGAGCAAAACAATTACTTTCAACATTAATGAATGATGTATTGCCTGATTCACAAGAACTTAGTGATGAAGTTACTTCAAGTGTAAGAGTTATGGAAATAACTGAATATGGAAAAGACAGATTACCTGCTGGACCAACAGTTGAAGAAAGTGACGAAGTTATTCTTGTTGAAGGAAGAGCTGATGTTCTTAATATGTTAAAACATGGTTTTAAAAATGTTATAGCAATGAATGGCTCAAAGGTTCCACAAACAATAATTGATCTTTCAAAACATAAAACTATAATTGCATTTGTTGATGGGGACAGAGGTGGAGACTTAAATGTTTTAGAATTAACTCAAGTATCTGAAATTGATTTTGTAACAAAAGCACCTGATGGAAAAGAAGTTGAAGAATTAACTAAAAAAGAAATTCACAAAGCTCTTAGAAGTAAGATTAGTGCTGAACAGGCAAAGTTAGAATTGTCAGAGAAAAGAGATAAGAATTTGAGAACTGTAAAGTTTTCTCCTAGAAGTCAAAGAGATGCAAGACCTCAACAAAGAGATACAAGATCTAATCAATCAAGATTTCAACAAAGAGACTCTAGATCTGCACCTATTAAACCAAAAAAGAGTATTTCAGATGATGAAAAGAAAAAGTTCAGCAAAATGCTTGAAGACTTACTTGGAACAAGGGGCGCATACATTTTGGATGCAAAACTTAATGTTCTTGGAAAAGTTCCTTATACTGAACTAGGTTCAACAATGAAAAGTTTAACTTCTGGAGTATACGCAGTTGTATTTGACGGTGCAATAGATAAATTAATTTTGCAAGCTGCAGAAAGAATTAATCTTACCCATTTAATTGGAATGAGTTCAAAGGTTGGAACTATAAGGTCAAGAGTTAATGTTTTGACTATTGATGCTTTATAGTAGTTTTATTTTTTATTTTTCTTTATTTTTTTATATTATTGAATGTTCTGTTTATCCTAAATGTTTATAAAGTAGTCTGCGTTCTCTTATTTTAGAACATTTATTGTCTGTAATTGGTATTATTTGTTTTTTGTTTATACAAGAATTTAATCTATTATTTGTCAGACTTAAAATATGTTCAATATTTTTTAATTAGTAGAGGTACAATAGAATGAAATATATTAATAATTTAGTTGGTAGTTTAAGTTTAATAAGATATCATAAAAACCCAAATAAAGTGGATGTTGCTGAAAATTATTCTTTAAAGGATATTGATATGCCTTTAAAAATATTAAATGGTGCAGATGAAGAAGTGAAAGATATTATTACAAATAAGGCTATTGCAAATAAGAAGGCTGTAAATTATTCTGCTTAATTTTTATTATATCTTTTTTGGTAAAATTTGATTTTGTGATGATAATAGTTTTATTTTGATAAGGTTTTAAAATTTCAAGCGTTTCTTTAAATTTTGTTTTATAATATATTTTTGTAAATTTTAATAATTTAGTAAATTCTTTTAGTGTTTCTTTCTTTTTAGAATGCTCGATTCCTAATTTTCTTTTAATAAAACGTTTTGTAATTCTAAAAATTAAAGTGAAGGTACTTGGTTTCAAAACAACAATTAAATCTGCTTTTTTAAAACTAGGTTTTGTAAATGATATAAATATTCCTTCGATTATCCATTTTTTCTTGTTTATTATATTTAATAATTTTTTATTTCGTTTAGCAGGGTTTCTTTCAATACCCATTGTTCTTTGTTTATTATCCCAAAATACATCATCTAAATCAAAATAAGGTATATTTAATTTTTTTGAAAGTTTTTTAGAAATATAACTTTTTCCGCTTCCACAGCCACCGATTATATGTATTTTTTTAGGGTTCATTAGTTATTAAAATAAAATAAGGTATATAAATGTTTAGAAATTACAGATAATGGGCGTTCAATCCGTTCTTATTATAGGTAATATGCATTAAGGACGTATTGTTGTGCTCAACAATTTTCTGTAAGAATTCTTGGCACACAGAATGTAGGTTATTGTTATTTTCTGCATTACAAATAATATGCATTCAAAACATACTGTTGTACCATTCTGTGCGTGTTAAAGAATGAGCCATTGATTGCAATGCAGTGTTGCATTATCTCAACCCAATCATCTCTTTCATTATAGAACTTAGGGAGTATAACATATTCTAATTTTGTGTACATGTCTTCAGTGTCTTCTTGGTGACTACTTTCTTTTAGATCATTTGGGTGGCTACCTATCCCCCATCCAGTTACATTCTCAATTAAACCTTCAAGCCACCAGCCGTCCAGTGTTGATAGTTGTGGAATCCCGTTGTGTGCAGCTTTCATTCCAGAGGTTCCTGAAGCTTCCATTGGTCTCTGTGGAGTATTTAGCCAGAGGTCAACACCTGCAACCAGAAGTTTTGCTTTTTCAATATCATAGTCTTCCATGTAACAAACTTTTATTTTATTTTTAATTTGATTCATCTTAGAAATTATTTTTTTAATTATTTCTTTGCCTTTCATGTCATTAGGATGTGCTTTACCACCATAGATTATTTGTAAGCCATTTGATTTTTCTGCAATTCGAATTAATCTTTCTGTATCTTCAAAAAGCATATCTCCTCTTTTGTATGTTGCAGATCTTCTTGCAAATCCAATTGTGAAAATATCAGGTGACATTTCTACATTATATTTTTTGTTTATGGTATCAATCAAATCTTTTTTTGATTTTAGGTGTGCATCCCAGATTTTTTCTTTGGGAATTGCTAAAATATAACGAAGACTAAAAGGATCTGTTTGCCATGAAGGAAGATAATGATTAAATAAATCTCTAAAATGATGATTAACCCAGAAAGCAGAATGAACACCATTTGTTATTGATTCAATATGATAACCAGGAAACATTGTTCTGGAAACTTCACCATGTTTTTTTGCAACACCGTTAATGAATTTACTAAATCTTAGCCCAAGGTAAGTCATGTTTAGGTGATTATCAATAAAAACTTCTTTTTTCATTTCTTCAGTTAGAAAATTTCCCAATAACTGTTCAGCGAGAGCTATACCAAATTGGTCGTGGCCTGCAGGGACGGGTGTGTGAGTTGTGAAAACACATTTTTTTCTTATTTCTTCAATATGATTCTCTTTATTTTGTAATCTATTCCAAAGTTCTAGTGTTAGGAGTGCAGAGTGTCCTTCGTTCATGTGATATTTTTCTAGATTATTGCATTTTATTGCGTCAAGCATTCTTACTCCACCAATCCCTAGAATTATTTCTTGTGATAACCTATATTTTTGATCCATACCATATAGGTGATCAGTAATTTTTTTGTCCTCATCTGAATTTTCAGGAAGATCTGTGTCTAAGAATATAATTGGATTTTTATTACCTGTAACACCTTCAAGTTCATAGAGCCAGGCTTTTACTTTAACTTCTCTACCTTCTATTTTTACAGTTATAATTTTATCTAGTGGTTTTAGTAAATTTTCTGGATGCCATTTAACATCTTCTTCAGTTTGATTTCCTTCAGAATCAATTTTTTGATGAAAGTAACCTTTTCTATAAATAAGGGTTATTCCAATAACTGGAACTTCAAGATCAGCCATACTTCTCAAAGTATCTCCTGCTAAAACACCAAGTCCTCCAGAATAAGTTGGAATATTCTCATTTATTCCAATTTCCATACTAAAGTATGCAACATGTAAATCTTCGAAGCTCACCATCTTTTATGTTTCTTCAAGTTTTTTCTCTTTAAAAAATTTTGTATATAATTATGATTCTTGACAATATCATATGTATAATCTTAATATAGCTTATTCTTAAGAATAAGATATGCTCAATATGATTTATTAAATAAGAATATTGACAAAATTGATAAATTTGCTTCACTTTCTATATTATATGTTAATGAAAAGAAGATATTCAAGGTTGTACAATAAACGAATTCTTATAATGATCAATGGATGGGGTTGTCCAACTTGGTTGTTTAGATTCATTAAGAACATTCTTCCAAAGAATTGTGGTTATATAGAGTATCATTATGATAAAAAAGAAATTTGTTCAGAACCAGAATTTTTACATAATAAAGTTGCGAGGATTGTTAGTAGAATAAAAAAAGATGTTAAAGTTCTTGACAATTTTAAGGAAAGAGAATTTTTTATGTACACTTTGAGTCTTGGTAGTATTATAGGAATGGCTGTGGCAGATTGTGTTAAAATAAAGAAGGCTGCAATGATAATACCTGTTCATGATTTAGCTGAGGTTTTTTGGAGTCTTAAAAGGGATGACACAGAAAAGGTCAGGCAGTATTTTTTTAATAATAAATTTGATTTAGTGAAGCTTAAGAAATTATGGTCGCAATTTTCATTTAATAACTGGTTTCAGAATAATTCTTTAAAAACAAAGTTCTTATTTAGGTTGGCTAAGAAAGATGATGTTTTAAAACCAGATTTTAAGAAAAAGTTCTTTTCACTTATGAAAAAAAGAAAAGTTAACTTTGTAGTCCAGGAGAAAGAGACTACACACAGATGGTTTGGTTTCTTTAATATTGTTTTCCCTAGTAAGACTATTAAGTTCTTGTTGGGTTAGTTAGTTATTCTTCTATCTCCTTTAGAAATTGAACAATATAACTTGCAGTTTCTTTAATTGTTTTCTGATCTCTTACTAGTGAATTAGGAATTCTTAATGTTAAATAACCTTTTTTAAAAGAATGATATGTTCTTTTCAGATCTGCCAAAGCCTGTTTTTTTGAAAAATTGTGATGTGCACCATCAACTTCTATATTTACTCCCTTTTTTACTACGGCTATATCAATATGTTTAAATCCATCCCATTGTTCCCAGGTTATTGGTGTGCCTAATTTAATTAGCTCCTCTCCTAATGCTTTTGCTTCAGGTGTGATTTTCTTATTTTTCTTATTTAAACTACTTATTGAAACTTGATGAGATCTACACAAAGCCATTTTAAATTTTTTCATAGAAAAATCATACTCTTCTTTTGTGATTGTGTTTTTACATTTAATACAATAATATCTCATACAGTTTTTTGGGATTTGTTATTTTATCAATTTTTTGATTTAGTTTTAATATTCTTTTCACAACTTTAATAAACACTACACTCTTCTAGTGTTTTATGGCAGTTAATCGTTCGAGGGAAGAATGGAAAACCTATGCAAATGTATTTGATAAATTTACAATAAATTTGCTTAGAAAACTTTCTGCTCAAGGATACTTTGAAGAACTTGAGAGTTCTATTGCAATGGGTAAAGAAGCAAATGTGTTTACTGCGTCAACAAAAGATGATAAAAAGGTAATTGTTAAGATTTATAGACTTGAGAATTGTAATTTTAATAAGATGCTTACTTATTTAAAGCAAGATCCAAGATATATTAATATGAGAAAAAACAGAAGAGATATAATCTTTAACTGGGTGCAGAGAGAATATCGAAATTTGCTTTTAGCAAGAGAGGTGATAAAAGTGCCAACCCCCATAGCTTTCAAGAATAATATTATTGTAATGGAATTGATTGGCGATCCAATTGCGCCTGAGTTAAGAAAAGCCATTCCTGAAAATCCGCAAGCTTTTTTAGATCAAACTCTTAAAAATATTAAGTTGTTATGGGATAAAGGGCTTGTTCATGGTGATCTAAGTGCTTTTAATATACTTAATGATTCTGAATACCCTGTTTTTATAGATTTTAGTCAAGGTACAACAACACAAAGTTATGACTCTAAAGAATTATTGGCAAGGGACCTAAAAAACCTAAATTCATTTTTCTCAAAAGTTGACTGTTCTTTTGACGTTAAGAAAGAATATGAAAAGGTTCTAAAATAGTTCTAAAAACCAAAATCTATATAAATGGCTAAGGCTAAAGTGATTTATAAATAGATATGAGGTATTGTTTATGAATTATTTATTAGCGAAAAGAGGGTTATTATTAATTGTCATTTCATTATTTTTAGTTTT
>CAYONI010000010.1:0-17135 GCA_964405295.1 uncultured Methanosarcinales archaeon
AAGGAGTCGAAAAAGTGAAAAAATATAAACGAATTTGGGTGAGTGAAAACTTTAGTAAAATGATAAAAGTAGAAGCTGCGAAAAAAGGAATTTCTATATTGAAACTAACAGAAAATTTTGATTTACAATTAGATAAAGATAAGTTTAATAGGAAAAAAAAAAGAAGCGTTTTTAGTGAGCAATGGGTGGATTTGTGAAATTTTTTAGAAGTAAAAAAGGGGATGCGGTTCTTGATACTACTTCTATTATGGTGGTGGTTTTCATTTTTGCTTTTTTAATCATTATTGTTTATACTGGTTTTATGAGTGCGCAAGATGATATTTTAGAAACTTTGAACGATTCTAATAATCCTACAAGTAATATTTCTATGGAGATAGTTGAAAATGTTGGAACAGAATTTCCAGTCATTTTTGATAGTGCGCTTTTAATTATTTTTATTGGTTTATGGATTTTTGCACTTGTTAGTGCTTATTTTGTGGATTCGCACCCTTTATTTTTTATTTTTAGTGTTATTTTAATAGTGTTTGTTTTAATCGCAGCAATGATTGTTAATAATGTTGGAGAGGACTTGTTGAGTGATTCAGAATTGTCGGGTAGTGTTTCACATTTTCCAATAGCAAACTTTTTGATTTCGCATTTATTTATTGTTTTGCTTGTTGTTTCTTTTAGTGTTGTGCTTATTTTGTATGGTAAAAGGAGAATGGGTTAAATGAAATTTAATAAAACTTTTTTAATATTCGGTATTGTTTTTGTTTTATTAGTTAGTTCTGTTCTCGCTGTTGCTACTGCTCCTACTGGTTCTAATACTGTTTCTTATTGGAAAATGGAAGATTTAACAGATGCTACTGATAATGGTATAGATTTAACAAATACGCAAAGTGTTACGAGTGGTGTTACAGGCATTATTGATAATTGTTTTAGTTTTGATGGTTCTAAGTATATGAAAGCTGATACAAGTCTTTATACTGGTTTAGATTTTGATGATGATTTCAGTATTAGTTTTTGGTTAAACTATGATGTTTTGGGTGTTTATGATTCGATTATGGGATTTAGAGATACTGTGCAAATAGATTTTACTTCTTTTGGAAGTGCTAACATTATTGTGTTTAAAGTAAATGATGCTTACGATGTTGATTCAGGTGTTTTATCTGCAGGTAGTTGGTATCATATAGTTGTTACTCGTAGCACATCAACTGGTTTAGCAATGTATGTTAATGCTGGAACTCCTGATACTGATGCAACAACTACAAATCCTTCAAGTGATTCTACGGGAACTGGTTTAACTCTTGGTGCTTCATCTGGACTTGCTGCAAATTTTTTAGATGGTGAACTTGATGAAATAGCTTTTTTTAATTATACTTTATCAAGTGATGAAGTAACTTATTTATACAATACTGGTAGTCCTGGAACTATTCAACAATACCCTTTTGGTTCTACTGTTGAATCTTTAGAAACTAATATTTTGTTTGAACAATCTGGTTCAGTGCAGATTAATAGTAATACTTATCAGCTTATTGAAAGTCAAACTTTTGTTCCTTTAAATTCTAGCAATGCAAGTATTAGTGCAACTATTGAAGTTGAAACTTTAAAAGATTTAGATATGCAATGTAAAATTTTGATTAATGGTGTTGATTATGATACTGAAACTAATCGTAGTTTTGATAGTGCAAGTATTGGAAACTTGTATTTGGTTAGTTCTCCTTTTATGATAAATTCTAGTGTTAATTATACTGCTAGTTTGTATTGTAGAAGAACAAGCATTAATGGTAGAATCAGAATAGATAAAAGTGTGGGTATTGCTAGTTTGTTTTTAAGTAGCACTACTGGTAAAGAAATTAATTATAAATATATGAATTCTAATCTTGAAATAACTTCTTCTAGTTATCAACTTTTAGCAAATACTAGTTTTTTAACAAGTAATATTTCTTCTACTGGTTTTAGTAGAAACTTGGTTTTTGATGGTCAAATTGGTTATAATTATGAAGATGCTGGAACAATAGAGTTGTATAGTGTTGTGAATGGTGTTACAAGTCCTATTTTTAATAGGTATGGTGGTGCTGGAACAAGTGGTAGTGGTGGTAATTTTAATATTGTTTATAATGTTAGTAATGAAACTAGTGTTCCTATTCTTATTTATGGTAAATCAACAGGTTCTAATGGTGATGTTGATTTTAAACTTTATATTAAAGAAATGATATTACATGTTGGTGAAAGTAATTCTACAAGTTTGAATGGAACAAGTTTAACTTCTACAAGTTGGGCTACTGCTAAAACAATAACAATAAATAATATTCATGCTTTAGGAGATTTAGTTGTTAAAAGTAGCGCGTCCACTATTTCAACTAGTGGCGACCAAACCATTACTTATCGTCTAAACTTAAATGGTAGTCTTAGCCCAGAATACGTTAGAAGTATTAGCAATACTGGTAGTGGTGTTAGCATTTTGCAATACTTGTTTCAAGATATTGGAGTTGGTGTTTTTGATGCTAAACTTGAGTATAAGGTTAGTAGTGGTAATGCTTTAATTAGTGGTGGAAGTATGAAAGCATTTGTTAGTGGAAATATTGTTCCAACTCCAAACAATTTTTTAGTTACTGCTAAAAACTTATGGGATGATGCTTCAATAACTAGTTTTAATGTTAGTGTTAATGATGCGGTTTTTTTTGAAAGTAATAGTAGTGGGGTTGCTATTATTACTGGTGTTAATCCTTCTAATATTACTTTGTCTGCTACTAATTATTTTAATAGAACTTATTTAAATCATAATACTTCTTTAGACTTGGAAGCTTTTTTATATCAAAGTGTTATTAATATTTCTATAATAGAACAATTTTCTTTAAATCCTATGAGTAATTGGACTTTATTAAATGGAACTACTGTTTTAGTAAATACTACTGGAAGTTCTGGCCTTTTTTATCCTAGTGGGGGTTTAAATTTCGAAAATGTTATTTTAAGTAGTAATATGGGCCGTTTTAGTGATAGAACTTTAACCGGTTTTAATATTAGCGTTTTTGATAATAGAACAATAACTTATTCTATATTACCAACAGAGTTTAATGTTACGGCCATTAATAGAGTTACTGATGCAGTAATTTCTAATTTTACAATAACGTATTCTAGTGTTAATAGTTCTCATAGCGGAGAGCTTTCTACAACAACTGGAAGTATTGTTTTTGGTGTTATAAATTATGACACTTATAATATAACTATTTATGCTGATGGTTTTGCGTATTATGAAAACAATATCGAAACCGCTATTAATGGTAATGGAACTAACGAGTTTTCTTTATATGTTACAAACACTTTAAACATAACTTTTAGAAACGAAGCAGATAATAATTTGATAACTACAAGTGTTAGTATAGAGTTAATAAGTGATATTTTAAGTTATGTTAATGGAACTGATACGGGAAACCTTTTTCTTGATTTGTTAAGTCCGCAAACTTATACGGTTAGGTATTCCGCTTTGGGTTTTGATGAAAGATTTTATTATTTCACTTTAAGTAATAGGTCTTATAATGAAATAACTTTGTATTTGACTAATGCTTCTTTTACTAATGTAACTGCTACTGTTTATGATCAAAACAATAATTTATTGGAAGGTGCTATTATTAATTATTTAAAGTATGATACAGATACTAATTTGTATATTTTAATGGGAATGGCTATAACAAACTTTGAAGGTGTTACTCCTTTACCAATTGTTTTAGACACTGAGTATTATAAGTTTCAAATTTATTATAGTAATATTTTAAGAACAACTACTATTCCGTCTTATGTTTATGAAGATGAAATAATTTTCAGAGTTATTTTAACTGATTTGATAGGTCAAGACTTTTTTGATGAACAACAAATAAGCGGGGATGTTTCTTATAATAATGATACTGGAAACGCAAAATTTGATTTTAGTTCTAGTGATGGTTTGAGTTATCCTTTTTGTTTAAGCGTTTATGAGTCTAGTTTAAATAATGGTAAAACTCTTTTGAATGTTACTTGTTCAACTGTTAATAGTGGAACAATTCTTATTCCTTTAAGTGTTGTTAATGGAACGTCTTATTTTTTAGAAGGAACAGTTACTAGGGATAGCGTTTTAATAGTTGATTCTATGTATATTTATTCTAATGACTATATACCAAACAAAGACTTATTTTTGTTCATGTTCTTATTATTATCTATTGTTTTTGGTTTAATGGGTTTGTATAGTTTGAGAATGAGTTTTATTTTAACACCGCTTCCTTTATTTTTTGGTAGTTTAATGGGTGTTATTCCTATTCATGCATCAATAACTGGCGGACTTGTTTTGTTAGGAATAATTTTTGCTGGGGTGATTAATAATGGCTGATCCCAAAATTAGTAGTTTTATTATTGGTTTAGCTTTTGTTAGTCTTATAATAGGAATTATTATTTTAAATTTGTCAAGTTTAATAACTATATATGGTGCGCCTGATAGTTATGATAATGATAGTTTAAGCGTTTATAATAAAATGAGTGATTTAAGTGCTAAAACAGAAAAAATAAGGAATAGTAGTAATAGTATTAGTTCACAAGATTTAAAGTTTAAAGATATTGTTGGTGGATTTTTTACAAGTGGTTATTCTGCGGTTATTGTTAGTTTAGAGAGTGTTGATATTTTTACAACTATGAGTGGTAATGCGGTTAAAGATTCTAATATGGGACAGTCTGGTAGTCTTATTTATAATTTTTTGGTAATTGCTATTTTAATAACTATATTTGTTGGAATACTTATTAGTGCTTTGATTAAGCAGAGGATTTGAAAATGAGTTATAATATGACTGCGATGTGGGAAAGCAAAAACTTGCTTAGTGTTTGGAGTAGTTTGAATACTGCTAGTAATGGTTTATTTTTTAGCATGTTTTTATTTTCTTTTTTTGTTTTGGTTTTGATGATTTTTCCTAATACTGATTTTGCTAAACTTTTAATGCTTGATAGTTTTATTGTAACAATTTTTGCTATTTTTGGTTTTGTTTTAGGTTTTATTGGTTGGAGTGTTTTAATGTTTCCTATAATAATTTTAATTGGAAGTGTTATTTTTTATAAAATAAATAATTAGAAACAAAAGGCGGGGTATTTTGAACAAATGTTGCATAAATTTTGATAAGTAATAAAGTGTTTTAATAAGGTTTTTTGTATTCGTATATGTTGACTATTTTTCCTTCTTTAATAACATATCGAATGCTTTTAGTTCTCAACAAAAAACCAGACTTGTAAAGCTTTCTTAATCCTGTTATTACAATATTATTCGTAATAGAAAGTTTATTACTAATCTCTTTCGCAAAAAAACTAATACCTTTATTCTTTTTCAAAAACATTAACACTTCAAACTTAGTCATTTTTGTATCAACTCATAATAAGTTCTATCAGGTTCTTTTACGAGAGCATAATGTTTATGTTCAAATACCGCAATATAGTTATCAACCCCACCATAATCCATAAACTTCAATGTTCCTTTTTCTTTGAGTTCTTGTGCTGTTTTTACATCTATTGTTTCATATTTCATTTTGTTTTATTCATCTTCTTCAGGATTTAATAATAACTCTTCAGCTTTTTTTCTTAAACCACTAATCTCTCTTTTCATTCTTTGCACCATTTATATTATCAAATATCTCTTCTATTAATAAATTTGGAACTATACTTCTTTCCATATTTCCTTTTAAACCTTGAGTTCCAGTCTTAGATCCTCTTGGTGCTGAAATATGACAACTATCTCCATTATGACATATTGGTTTAGGAATCCAACTTTTTAAATTAGTCCATATATCAGTTGGTTTCATTCTATTATCACCATATTGACAATAAGTAACAGTATTTCTATGTAATCCTTCCATAAAAGCCATCTTCCTAAGTATTCCTCTTGGATTTTCTATAAACCAAATAAGATTAGGATTAGTTCTTTTAATTTCTTTAATTAATTCTAATGTTTTAAGAACATAAGCCATTCCTAAAGCAGTTTTACTTCTTTTAGGACAATAATTTCCACACCAACTACTGCTAATACTTGCAACACTAAAACCTTGACAAGGTGGACTAGCCCATAAAATATCTATTTTCTTAGGTAAATCCTTTCTTCTTATATTTAATATGTCTTTAAATAGTTCAGCTTTAAATCCTAAATGATTAAACTTTTCAATTCTGAAAATGGTATTATTTCTTTTTTCTGCTATTTTACTAAAGCTTCCTGTTCCACTAAATAATTCTACCGTATTCATTCTTTGTATCACCTATAAATAAAAAGTTTACTTTCAATCAATACTTCACTCCCATTCTTTTTTATCAAATCATTCATTTTTCACCTTTAGTTTTTTTTCTTAATAAGTCTTTTCCCTAATTTTCTATGTTCTCTTAAAATATCTCTACACATTAAAGTTATTCTTGTAACAGGATGACCTAAATCTCTAAAAATATCAGATGGATAATGATAATCAAACCACTCACAAACATCATACAAACCAACTTTTTCTCCATCTTTTTTATACATATCCATTTCTTTTACCTCTTATTTTATTTATCTTATTCTATTTCATCCACACATATAACTATTCTCATTACTTATACAAATTGTATTTTTATTAACTCTTTACCCTGATCTATTGGAACAATTTTCAAATACTCCATAGTTGTTTGAATTTTGGAATGTCCTAAAATTTTATGTAAAATAACAATATCGCCTTTACACTTTAACCAATTAACAGCAAAAGAATGCCTTAATTGATGTGGACTACCCTTTAAATGTTTTTTAGTAATTTGATAAGCTCTTTGTCTAGTAATAGGAAAAACTAAATCATCAGCTTTAAAATTAGTAACATATAATTCGAGAACATCTTTTATTATAGGATGCATAGGTAAAACTCTTTGAAAATATTTTCTACTCTTAAGCCAACGAATAGTTATTAAGTAATCATCAAAGTTTATATCTCTTTTTCTAATACTTAAAGCTTCAGAAATTCTAACACCTGTAACCCATAAAAAACGAATCAACATTTTATGACTATTATTTTTAACATTATTGATACAAGCATTAATATAATCCCTATCCCAATACTTTCTTAATTGTTCCTTATTTACATTTTGGGGTAAAATTGTTAAATCTTGTTTGTTCAAAATAATCAATTCTACATCTTTTGCATTCATTTTCTTATGTTTTCCTTTTCATTATAGTCATTATGTAAACAACTATTTTTTTTATCTAAACCCTGTTGTTCTAGCAACAATAAAAGGACAACCACAAAGCGGACAATTCCTTTTAGTTCCTATTTCTTCTTTACTCCAAACTTTCCCACAATTAAAACAACGAATATTATACAGTGGATGATTCATTTTCTCATTTTTCTTAAAGCTTTCCTTTTACATTTCTTACATATTAACTTAGCTAATTCTATTTGCAGTTGTTTAGGTTTAAAAACAATCCAAGACTTATGATTAGAAAGAAACTCTGATGTTTTTCTTTTACATTCATCACAAAAACAATTCCCAAACTGCTCATTTATTTTTTCTTCATTCGTCATATTTAAACACCTTCTTATTTTCTTTTAAGTATGTTATCATATTTCTAATATCTTTAACACTTCCAAGAACATATAAACAAAAAGTAACACCCAACAAATTAGCAGAAACAAGAAAACCAGATAACATAAGCATAGGAATAAGTCCTATAAAAACACCCCACCCACAAAGATTAAAATATTGTTTATCACTTAATCCTACATAATCTTTGCTTTCTCCAACTAAAAAAGTCACACCAAACAAACCTTTTTTTTGAACATGTAACTTTACTTTTTTATCTAACATTTTTAAAAAATATAAATAATGTCCTAGCTCATGAAACCATATTGATAAAGCAAGAACACCAATTAGCATTAAACTATAATAAACGAATAAAATCATTTTTTACCCCTAACTTTTTTTTTAAGTAATCTTATTTGCAGAACATTATTAATCTTTAATTGAACAAGTATTTTTTCTAATACTTGTTCAATAGATAACCCTGCTAAAAAAATAACATAAACAAGTATTCCTATTCCAACATTACTACCTAAACCAGCTATAAAACTACAACATAATAAAATAAAAATTTCTAAAATCATTATTACTTTTTCTTTATTTTTTTCTTTCATTCTTATTCTTCCCCCAATGCATTTTAACTTTAATATTTTTAAGTTCCCCTTTCTTCCAAAACTTTTTATCAAGAGGTTTACCATAAATAATGCCTTCCATATGTCGAAGCATACTCATAAAAACCGCTTTATGTTTTATTATCCTATAAATTGGAAACACAATTAAAAAAACCAGGATTAAACCAACCGTTATATATGTATTTATGTCAAATAGTAAGTCTATTAATGCCAAAACGCCCACAAAAAAAGCAAATATAACCCATTTATGCCACGTTTTCATCGTTTAAGCCCCATTTGACGCCACATCATCAACAATCTTGGAACTATCTTTATTAAGAGCCACTTCGTCATTTTTGAGCTTGTCAGACAAGTATGGACTCTTTTTAATTACTACACCACAAGATAAACAATACCAAATACCCTGAGATTTAATATAACGCCAACTAGTATGAGGACAAAGAGCGGGTTTGAATTCTTTAGGTTTTTTAAGTTCTTCAATTTTTTTAGACTTTTTTTCATCAAACGGGTCAAAAGTCGCTTCTTCTTTTCTTCTTTCATACTCAACAAAATCAATAGGAAACTTAGAATAAAATCTAGCATCAAAAGAATAACTACTATGACTCATAGCACCCAAATAACTATTTCTATATTTATCTTTCATTAAATTATATAAATATTCGGTTTGAGTCTGATTATAAAACTTCAAATAACCCCTTCTACTAAAACCTTTAGCATAAACATAAACACTAAACAAACACCTATTAACAAAATATTTTTGCATCATTAACAAATAAGGCAACAATATCAAAATTTTTAGTTTTTTTCGTCTAATCATAGTAAGTTTTGTAACAATAGCCCTACCCATATTACCCATTTGTTTATCAATACTAGCCCCCGTAATTGCTTCATCCCATAAAATAGCTTGTTCCGGCAAAGCATCATCACAACCTTTAATAAATTGCTCAGGAGTAAAAACAACCCTTTCAGCACAAAAAGTCTTATCCAAATACTTACAAGTTTGAACAGCAAAAGTAGTTTTTCCAGAACCCTCTTTACCAAAAACAATACCCAAACAATCCCAATTATTAGGTATTGCTTCTTCAAGTATTATATCCCAATTAATTTTTAATAACTTTTCAATATAATAAGTTTTTGGTATCTCTTTTTGTTCCATTTTAAAAACTATCCACCGCTCTCTCGCTCTTAAACTTTTTTTTAGGAAAAGGCATTAACAAACCATAAGTATATAACAATAAGTTTATCATTTTGCTTATTTCGTGCAATTCTTTTTCAGCAAACCCAATACTTTGAGATTGTAAACTTAAATCTTCTGTGCTACATTTAGAAAAAAAGTTTTGAACTTTAGCAAATTTTCCGTCTATTTCTTCTTCCAACTTATCGCATTCTGTTTCTTGCGAAACTTTCCAATAAATATTAGTCCAAACTTCATGCAATGCAGTAAACCATAAAAGCTGATTTCTTTCATAACGCGCAATACTACAACGCTCTAGTAAATCATTAAGACGAAATAAATATAGAATAGCCATATTAAAATTTGAGTTTTCTGAATCAGACCCAAACTGTGCTTTCCAATGGTCTTTATAAGTTGTCCAAGTGCTACTAAACTGTTTATTATTCAATTTGGAACACCCCCTGAAGCTTCCCCATTTGCGCTATTAGATTCTATTCTTTGAATATCTTGTTTCATTTCTTGAAGTATTTGAGTTTGTTCAAGCGATATTTCTTGTTGTTGCAATTGCAATTCTTTTGCAGTAATAAAAGGTTTTGCTACATCTTCAATAAATACAGCCACTAAAATTATTAAAATTAATACTTGAACACCAACAACAATCATAGGCAAATTATCAGTCCAAGCTTTACCCCTTCTTTCTGCGCCTTTTTTGTATTGATTGAACAGCATTACTCTCTGAGTGCTTGTTAAAGGTTGAAAATCCATAATATTATCAAAAGAGTTAGTTTTATCTTGTGAAAATATTATGTCCCCTGTTGAGCTTCTATAAGCTATAACGTAAAATTTACCTTTATTATCTATTTCTATAGATTCATTAGGCGGAACTTCCAACAAACATGAATCTTTCTTTTCTCCTAGAAGTTTCCAATAAACCCCGCCGTCTTTATCTTTATAGTCCTTAGCTTTATAATTCTTTATTCTTTTTCTACCGTTTATAACTTCTCGAATTTGAACTCTATGTTTATAAGTAAATAGTTGAATAAACATAAAAGCTATAATACCAGCAAGTAAAACAAGAGTAAAAATCATAACAATCATCAAAATATCCATTTTTCTTATTTCCCCTCAATAATTAATATTAAATCTGTTCACTGATAAAAACAAAACACGCAGTAGAAACCATAGCTAAAAGTGATAAATCTTTGCTTGAATAAGAATTGCATTCTTTCCATTCTCCAGTATTAACATCTTTATAGTTTTTAGTTATTGTAACACTATAAATGATTTTTTTCTCATTATCAACAAGTCTGGAATTAGCCCAAATACTACCTTTAACACCACCGAACATAATAACTTTTACAGGTTTGTTTTTTTTAACTTCTTTTTCATTTTCCATTTTTTTTTACCTCATTATTTTTTAAAATTTTTGTTAAATTACTTCAAATAAGTATCAACATCACAAATCATTTTTTCTTTACATGCAATCATATTACAAAACTTTTCATCACATTCTTTAAGACTTTTGCAATGCCTAAGCACTGCTAAACACTGTTTTAATTGATGAACTTCCCAAAAAAAAATATCATTACACATCTTTACACCCCTCGAACAAACTCCAACCCAAAGCATCAACACACCCACTTTTAAATTTAATACCGAACCAGCATCTCTCTCTCTCTTGTGAATATTTAGTTTCTCTAATTTTCCTTTTTGCAGAAACGCCTTTTTGTGATAAAAACCAATGAATTTTTTTATCAGTAACGGGTTCTAAACCATTAGATAAACAATAATCGACATACACTTGGCGTAAATCAGATTTAGAAATAGAAACGCCTTTATCTATTTCTAAATATTTTTCAAAGAAAACAACAAAGTTATTAGAATCTTTTAGCCAATCAATTCTAGTTTCTTCCGTTCCTTTAGTATTACTAAAAATTTTATTATTTAACAATCTATGTAAACCAACCAAAGCCCAGTTAAGCAAACCAGAAAACTCATCAACACTTCTAATCTTATCAACAATATCTGTATCTTTAATACAATATCCTTCTTTATTATCTAAAGAATCATACACGTTTTTATCTACAAACTTATTTCTAAAATAAAATACTATCCAACGACGAAAAAAACCATCACTTTCATCATAAGTTAAAGGTCTTTCATTACAACTAAAAATAAACTTAGAATAATTAACAAAAGACAAAGAAGTTAAAAATTTACGATTAGCCGTAACATAATCACGACCAGTTAATAATTTAAACATTTGAGTTTCTTTCAAAGCAGATTTAGAAAGTTCACCAGCCAAATTAACAAGCTTATTATGAAGCTCAATAATATTAAAATTGTTATAACCTTCTAATTGTTGTAAAGGAACACTAACGCAGTTATCAGGAGTTAAAAAAGACTGTAATAATTCCATTGTTTTACTTTTTCCATTACTCCCATCAGCCCTAAATAAGAAACTTTTTTCAGTGAAATTATCTTTCCATAAACAAAAACCAAATAACTCTTGCATAGCTGGAATATCATCTTCCTTCAATAAAGTTTTAAAAAACTTTTTAATATTAGGACAATCCTTTTCTTTATCATAAATCGCATTAACTTTGACAAAAAAGAAATAAGCCGGAGTAAAATCTTCTAACTCACCAGTTCTCAAATTAAGCAAACCATTGAGAACAGGAATCTTATCAATAGGAGAATTATTAAAAAAGTCTTTACTATTAATATAAGTATCAGCAATTATTTTACTAACTACTTCATTAACTAAATAATTAGTAAACTTATCATCCAAAAACACCCTACAATACTCTTTAATATAAGTTTTTCCTTCGGGAACATAAATTCCTTCTTTATAAATCCAAATTTCCTCGCTAACATCAGAACGAATTGTAAAAAAGGTTTTTTTAGATTTTAAATGTTTAACCATTAATTCTGTTGCTTCTCTTGGTTTTTTATCAATTAATAAATAAAATATTTCTATTTTTAGCTTCTCATTATCTTTATTCGGTTGCAAACTATCCAAATAATCATTTTCAACATAACTCATTAATACCAACCTCAAACATTCTTTTTCCCGTTTTCCAATGTAAACTCCCTTCTAAAGCAATACATATTTTATCCGAAGCTTTCTGAAAATCACAATTATACTTTCTTATTACATTAGTTCTGAACTCTTTTCTTTCTTTAGGAATTAAAAAAAATAATCCTTTTTTAAATATATGAACATGATAACCATTACTAGTAGTATCAAAACATTTATATTTAATATTATTATTGTTTAAGTCTATTAAACATTCTTTAACTCTTTTTTTAACATCTTCTTTAGTTTCTCCAGTTTCTTTATCAAAATCTAAAACTACTTCATTATTTAATAAAGTTCTATGAGTCGCGTTTGCTATTTGTTTTTCTGTTGCATCTAAATAGTAAACCCATTTACTAAAAATTTTATTTCCTTTTTCATCAATCTTACTATTAGTAATTCTAAAATTTGTTGTTTGTTTACCAATAATGTAATAAAGATTACCTAAAAAATCATCATTGTTCTTGTTCATCTTTTTTTTCTTCTTGATCAACAATTTTAAATTCCATTTCTAAAAAAGAATTTTCAACTATGTTATTTTTTTCTGAAATATATTTAGGAATGCAAACATAAAGACTTTTCCCAAATCGTTTTACTCTATCAATTATTTTCATTATTAAATACCCCCACTAAAAATTAGCATTAAATTTATTTAAAACTAACTTTTATATAAAGGTTTCGATTTTACTAAAGCCTACCCTGGACATGTCCAGGATTACACTACTTTTCAACCTATATAGAACTATTCACTTTTCACCTTAGGGTGAGAATGGGGAGGAAGCTGGACTTTTTCCATTCTGCCTGGACTTTCAGTTTCTTATTGTGTTGTAGTGAATAGCTCTTTTTTGGTAGATTTTGATAGAAAATAATCTTTTTTTATTAAATATTACCCCAAAAAATCAGAAGTCTTAATCACGATTTTTGGGGTAAAGGGGTGAGTCTTTTTGGTTAAAAAATAGAAAAAAAAAATAAATTATTGTTGTGCTCCCAGATATCTTACTAAAATCATTATAATTATTGCCGCGATTACAATAGTTATAATTGTTCCGAACTTTTCGGGAAATTTAGCAATTCCTGTTATAGCTTGAGCTGTTGCATTGTATTCTGAACTATTTTCTGTCATGCCTGTTTTTGCTTCACCCATTGCTTGTAAACCGTAAGCAATTCCTAAACCAGCAATAACAAAAACTAACGCTATAGGCCAAATGTCTTGTATGCTAAACTCGACAATTTGTTTTTCCATTTTACTGCTTTGCTCCTAAATATCTTACTAAAATCATTATAATTATTGCAGCGATTACAATAGTTATAATTGTTCCGAATTTTTCGGGAAATTTAGCAATTCCTGTTATAGCTTGTCCTGTTGCATTGTATTCAACAGAATTAGTAGTCATGCCTGTTTTTGCTTCTCCCATTGCTTGTAAACCGTAAGCAATTCCTAGACCAGCAATAACGAATACTAATGCTATTGGCCAAATGTCTTGTATGTTAAATTCAACTATTTGTTTTTTCATTTTTGTATCAACTCCTAAATTATTTAATAATATGTTTATTTTATTTACTTATATTGCTTTTGTCCTTTATAGTCTAAATAGGATATTATAGAAAAGTTTATATATTTCAAAATACACGAGTATTATTATGGTAACTACAAATAGAGGAAAAACTTACGCTCAAAGAAGAAAAGAAGCAGATGCAAAAGCGGTTAAACTTGTTAGTGCTTTAAGAAGTTCTGGAAAAACAGTTTCTAAAGTTAATAATGAAAGTATTGCCAGTTTTGAGAAAAGAATGGCAAAACAAAAAGTTCAAGAATTACAATTGCAACAAATTCAACAAGCTCAAGCTAAACAACAAGCTCAAGCGGAACAACAAGCTAAAGCAGAACAAGTTAAAATTGAAACATCAAAACAAAAAGTTATTGCCAGAAATTCTATAATAGAAAAATCAAAAGAAAGAATGCTAAATCCCAACGCGTCTTATGATTATTTTACCCCTAAAAGTCAAACGAGTTCTTTAAAAAAGTCTGATTCTACAGTAAATATTCCTAAAACTCCTAAAATTCCAGCTATAGATAATTTTATTTTTGGTGCTAGTAAAAAAATTTCAGAATGGGATGCCGGAACCCAAAAAACTATTGTGAATATAGAAAATCTTTATAAAAAGTCTCCATTACTTGGAAAACTTTATAGTGGAGATAGTTTTGGTTCTGAACTTGCTTTAAAAGCTATTACTGCGGTTCCTTCGGGTATTGTTGGAACTGTTGGCGCGGGTGTTAGTGCTGTTGGAAAAATAGGGGTTTCTACTGTTGCATTAGTTGGTGGTAGAGGAAAACAAGTTAAAGCAGAATTTGTAAGAGCTGGGAAAAAAACTCCGTCAGTTATTCAAAAACAATTTGTAACTATTGATGATAATGGTAAAGTAAGCTTTACACCGAGTCAAGTTGTAGCAATAGGAAGTGTTGTTGTTGGAACGGTTATCGGTGGTTCTATTAGAGCTAACATAAGGGGCAATCAAGTTAAAACTAACGCCATTAAAACTACTTCGCAAGTTAGTAAAAATGTTAAAGGAAGTATTCAAGGAACAACAAAAGGATATTTTAGTAATGTTAAAGGTCAAAAGTTCACATATAAAACCGTTTCAAAAATACCAAAAAAAACCCTGTCTACTTCTAGTAATGGAGTGAAAACTTATTCTCAAAGTCCGGGAAAGTATAAAACAACAATTTATGATTCTACTGGAAAAGCTGTTAATACAAAAACTGGAACTATTAAACCTGTAATTATTAAAGAAAATATTGGAACTGGAAGCTTTTTCGAAAAAACAAAAATAAAACCAACAAAAAGCATTTCTAAAACTTTAACTGATAAAGGAACACGAGATGTTATAAGCAGTAAAACTATTGGAAAAAAAACTTATACTACATCATTTGTTGATAAAAAAACATTTTTTGGTTCAAGTAAAATTCAAACAATGGGTTTAAGAAAAACAGTTACTAAAGGTAAAATTACCACCACAACAGTTTTTCCAAAAACAAATATTTTAAAATTTAAACCTTTTAATAATGCTTTTAATAAAAGAGTAAATATTGCTTCTTTGAAAATGTTTAAAAACAAAAAAGGAAGTTTAAGCGGTTTTTCTACTGGTTCAAATGTGGGAAGTTTTAACACTGATTTTAATTTTGTTAAAGGTTTTGGTTCTGGAACAAGTTTTATGTCTAAAGGTAAAACTTCTTCTAATTTTGTTAAAAGTGTTCCTTCTAGAGTTACGCAAGTTTCAAAAGTGGTTTTAACATCTTCTAAAAATGTTCAAACAATTGTTCCTTATTTAAAAACGCCTAGCGGTGTTTCTAACAAACTTAAAACGCCTAGCTCAGTATGGTCGAAGCCTGAACCTTTTTCGTCGTCTAAAACTATTTTGTCTAGTATTTTTACACCTAAAAACGTGTCTAAACCAATAGGAGATACTGACCCTGTTTTTTTGTCTAGACCAACAATAGAACCAGTAACAGACCCTATTACTGAACCAATAGCTAGAACTAGAAGTTCATCAAGAATAATTTATGAACCAACACCAACACCAACACCAACAACGCCTACATCAGTAGTTTCTTCTAGTTTTTCTTTTTCTCCAATTATTCCTATAGTTCCTTTAAAAAGAAGTGTTGGAAGTTTAGGCAGTAGTTTCAATTTTAAATTTAAAACAAAAAATAAAAGAGTGAAAAGTTTTAAACCAACAATTAGAGGAAGCGCTTTCGGTATTAAAGGAAAAACAAGAAAAGGCGCAGAATTCACTGGTTTAGGAGAAAGATTCACAAAGAAAAGATTTTAGAGAGGTTAAAAGATAAATGCTAACAAAAAATGACATGAATGGTTCTAGTATGGATTTTGTTTCTAATTATAAAACGATTGAAATAAGACTTAATACAGATAAACTTATTAATCAAATAGAAGTTTTTTTAAGAGGTGGAAAAATAGTTAATGTTTATGACAAAGAGGGAAATTTACATGAAAACTATATTGAAGAAGGTATAAAAAAATGTAATGACCTTGGAGTTCAAACAATTTTAAATTGGATTTCTGCTACAGTAAACGCGCAAGTGGTTCAGGGGAATTTTTTAGTAAATAAGAAAACTGGTCGTAGTGATGATTACGATAATTATATAGAAGAATATAATAGAGAGTTTGCAAGTCAAATAATTTTAAATATTTATAATTGGGAAATTACAGAAAGTGATGCAGAAGGCATAATAAATTTTGTAATGTTGTTAATTATTTCTTTTATGAGTCGGTTAATTGATAATAAAGAAAGAGAAAGTTACGGTCAAACAATGAGAAGTATTGAGTCTAGTAGTGTTCAAACTCCTAAAGGTTTTGGTTTTGGTTTATCTAAGGGGGGTAATTGATGGCAGAATTAAGCTTAATTTTTGGTTCTGCGGTTATTGTTTTTTTAATGTGGCAACTTTATGATAGAATAGATGAAGAAAAACACGAAATACTTAAATTGCTTGTTATGTTTTTTAATATTACCTTTATGTTATTTATTCCTTTATTTATGATGAGTTTAGATGTTGAAACTATAGTGTATAAACTTTATTTATTATTTTATAAACTATTTTGGACTTATGTTATATCTGTTATTGTTGTTGGTGTTTTAAGAGCTACTGGTATGATGCTTCCTAAGGAGTCGAAAAAGTGAAAAAATATAAACGAATTTGGGTGAGTGAAAACTTTAG
>CAYONI010000011.1:0-16702 GCA_964405295.1 uncultured Methanosarcinales archaeon
GCCACAAATCTCTAATATCAAATATTACTTTTTTATTAAAACATTTTGAAATATAGAAAAGAGGTATTGCTGAAAATAATGGTGGTGATGAGATAAAAACAATATCAGCCTTAGCAATAATTGGGAATGAAAATAATGATGAAAAAGTAAAAGAAAGGTAATTAATTAACCTTTTAATAATTCCTTCATTCTTCATTGGTATTTCTGCAAATCTATATACTTGAACACCATTTATCTTTTCTTTTTTCCAGAACCAATTGTAACCTTTTACTAATTTTCCAGTTGGATAATTAGGCTGGCCTGTAATTACATTTACATCCCAATTTTTCTTTACAAAATACTCTGCAAAAGCAGACAATCTTTTTGCAGGAGGATTATTCAACGGCTTA
This sequence comes from uncultured Methanosarcinales archaeon, assembly GCA_964405295.1. Classification (GTDB taxonomy): domain Archaea; phylum Nanobdellota; class Nanobdellia; order Woesearchaeales; family CAYZNE01; genus CAYZNE01. The sequence goes on from CAYONI010000011.1 coordinate 390, forward strand.
TAATACTGGTTTACAAATGTAATTCTCATTTTATTATCTTCTTTATTCTTTCAACAATCTTTTTACAAGCATCCCCATTTCCAAAGTAACTATTTTGTTCAGAACAAGGATTAAATGATTTTATTGAACTAAGTATCTTTTCTCTATCAGTATGAACTAAAACATTCCATCCATCTTCAATAGTTTCAACCCACTCAGATGTATCTCTTAGGGTTATACAGGGAACTTTAAAGAAATAAGCTTCTTTTTGTATTCCACCCGAATCAGTCAATATTTTATGAGCATTCTTCTCAAGTATCAACATATCTAAATATCCAACTGGTTTAATAAAATTAACATTCTTATCTTGATACTTATCCCATAAATTAAACTCCTCAAGCTTCTTTCTAGTTCTTGGATGAATAGGTAAAACAATGAGTTCATTAGATTCAATAAAAGCATCAAAAATAAGTTCTAAATTCTCTTTTGAATCTGTATTTGAAGCTCTATGAACTGTTGCTAAAAAATATTCCTTAACTCCCAATCCTAACTTCATAAGAATTTTAGATTTTTTTTCAGCAATCTCAACAAATTTGAGAACTGCATCGAACATGACATCTCCAACATTATAAACATTTTCTACAATTCCCTCTTTGGAAAGTAAACTAACACCATTCTGAGTTGAGCAAAATAAAATCGAAGAAACATGATCAGTACAGATTCGGTTTATTTCTTCTGGCATCTCTTTATCAAAGCTTCTACAACCTGCTTCAACATGAATAATGGGAATGTGCAGCTTTGAACCTACCAATGCGCCTGCGAGTGTTGAGTTAGTGTCACCATAAACAATTATACAATCAGGCTTTTCATCAATTATTATATTTTCTAGTTCAATAAGCATATTTCCTGTTTGAGTGGCATGATTTCCTTGATTTATATCAAGATTATATTTTGCTAAAGGAATATCTAATTCATCAAAAAATAGTTTAGACATTTCAAAATCATAATGCTGGCCAGTATGAATCAAAACCTCTTCTACATCTTTATGATTCTTAATTTCACTACTTAAAATAGCTGCTTTAACAAATTGTGGCCTTGCCCCTATAATTGTAATTATTTTCATAATAAATCACTCAATCAATAATCTAAACAAACTCCCAAGTATTTATAACTATTGTGAATTCTAAGACTAGAACATTTATAAATAAAAATCATAAAAATAAACAATATCCATTCTCGAGTGATTACTAACATTTAAATACTAATATTGCAAGTTTAGGTTTATGGTAGAGGGTACTATAAAAACAGGTGTTGACAACTTAATTGAGCTATTAAAGAACACAGACAAAATAACACTAAATGACGCAGCTAAAAAATTAAAAATTAAGACTAAAATTCTACAAAAATGGGTTGATTTTCTGGTTGAAGAGAAAATAATTAGCGTGGAATACAAGTTTACAGTTCCTTATATCTACTTAAATAGAACAAGACAAGAAGAGAAGAATATTGTCTCAAAAAAATCGTTAGAGGAAATGAAAACTGCTTTTACAGAAAAAGCTGAAAGGAAGAATATTCCTGAAGAGCATATATCTGCATTATGGGGTAAGAAACTTGAAAGAGAAATTGAAAATCAAAAAGAATATTTTTTTAGATATGCGAGATTAAAAAAAATTGCAGATATTGAAAAAGCATGGGCTGAATATTGCATCAAAGTAAAAGGAATTGTAAAAAAAACTAATTAAAATGGAATTACCTCAATTTTTAAGATCAAAAGCAACTGAATTTATTGATTATAAAATTTCATTAAAACAAAATTCTAATTATAATATTAGGTCTGAAGAAGTTGGATTATTTCATCAAAACACAGACTATGAGTCAAAAATTAAAGGTTACATGACTCAAGGAAAAGTTAGTGATGCAAAAAAGTTATACAAAGAACTTCTAGATAAATTTAGTTCTGATTTAGACAGAGGAGTTGCAATAAAATTGGTTACTATGCTAGAAAAAATAACTAGTATTATCAAGAATCAACTTCAAGGATATGATCAAGAAGTATTGTTAAAAACAGAGTTTGAAAGATTTGATGAAATTATAGAAGAAAGAAGATTAACACCAGGTAAAATTACTGGTAACGAGTCTGGGATTAACTTTTTTCAAAATGATAAAAATGAGGAAAAAGCTGTTCAACCAACTAAAAAAATGTTGCCAAAAATCAATCCAGCTGAATTACCTACTAGAAAAATAATTAAGAAAAAAAATAGAATTATTGCTATAAGACCAAAAATAATCAAGAAAAAACCAATAGAACAACAATTAATAGATCAAGCGTTAAAAAAACCATTACAACATCAAGAAACAGAAGAGCATATAAAAATACCACCACACTATCAAAAAATACAATTTATCGATGAAGAAACAAATGATTTGCTTAATAATATAAATATTGCAAAAGAAAATATTGAAATAGCAATAAGAAATCAAGATATTAATAATGCTGTTGAGACATATAAAATATTAAGAGAACTATTTTACATGATACCTGATGAAGCTAAAGATGTTAAATCAGAATTATTTTCAGATATGCTTTCTATAAATTTAAGAGTTCATATACTTGCTAAAGAAATAAATCGTGTTAGAACAAATTTAATAGATAAAGAAAAATATAAAAGAACTATAGAAAAACTTCTTAGCCTTAAAAAAGAAAAAACCCTGCTTGAAGAAGGACTATACAAACATGAAAGGACTGAACAAATCCAAAATGAGACACAAACAAATGTTTATGAAACTCAACTTCCAGAACTTAGCATAGAAAATTACCAAGAAGAATACCCGGATTCAATAATAAAAGGTGAAAGTGAAGTTGAAAAACTAAGGAGATTAGCAAAAATCAATAGGTTACAACATGATAAAAATTTAGAACAAGAATTTCCTAAAGTAGGCAAAAAGTCCAAAACATTTTTAAGCATAAAACCTAAATTGGATGATAGAAAAACAAACAACATAATATTAAAGCCTCAAGTTAATAAAATTGACAAACAAATGTTGATTAAAGACTTGTATGCAAAAGGGATAAGAAATATTTTTGAAAAAGATAAAGAGAAGGCAAAAACATATTTTCAAAGAATACTTCAGATTAATCCCAACTATAAACCTGCACTTATCAGGTTAGAACAAATTTCATAAGGTTATAAAGAGGTGTAGAATGACAGAATTTGGAATAGATTCTAAAAGTGAATTAGATAAAAGAGATTTTAAAAAATCAAACGTTCTAGAAACATATTCTCTTAATGTTAATAATATCATAGTTGAAGTAAATATTGTTAGTAATGAAGCAAAGGCAGTACCACAATACATTATTTCTATATCAAATATCAGTGAAACAACAAAACTAATCTTGGAAAAAATTAGAGAAAGGTTTATTTCAAAAATGTCAATAAAGAGTCTTGAAAAAATAGAAGACTCTAATGTGAATATTAAAGAACGATTTAAGTCAGAAATTCAAAATTTGGTTACAGAAAACTTTCCAGATATAAATGTGAAGACAGTAAATATGCTTACAAATTATCTTATTGAAGAAAACCTTGGGCTTGGAAAGATAGAAATTATGTTAAGAGATAATGCACTTGAAGAAATTGTTGTTAATGATCATAAAACTCCTGTATGGGTTTATCATAAAAGACATGGCTGGCTAGAAACAAATGTTAGAATTTATACTGAAGCAAAAATTAGACATTATGCAACCATGATCGGTAGAAATATTGGAAAAGAAATAACAAACCTTAATCCTCTAATGGACGCACACCTTTTAACAGGTGACAGAGTTAATGCAACACTAAATCCAATTTCTTCTGAAGGAAATACAATAACAATAAGAAAGTTTTCAAGTGACCCATGGACAATTACCAAATTTATTAAAATGAATGTTCTCAGTGTTGAAGCGGCAGCATTAATATGGCTTGTTGTTGAAAATGAGCTGTCTATGCTAATTGCTGGGGGAACAGGTTCTGGGAAAACATCCATGCTTAATGTTATCTCAAATTTTTTCCCACCAAATCAAAGAATTATTTCTATTGAAGATACAAGAGAGTTAGTTCTACCAGAATCTTTACACTGGGTGCCAATGGAAACAAGACTTCCAAATCCTGAAGGAAAGGGTGGAGTTACCATGCTTGATTTAGTTGTTAATAGTCTTAGAATGAGGCCTGATAGAATTATAATGGGAGAAATCAGAAGAAAGCAAGAAGCAGAAGTTCTTATGGAAGCAATGCATACAGGGCACAGTGTATATGGGACTATTCACGCAAATAACGCCAAAGAAACAATTGCAAGATTAACAAACCCTCCAATTGATATTCCAAAAGAAATGATTCCTGCAGTTTCAGTTATTTTAGTTCAAAACAGAAATAGAAGAACAGGAACAAGAAGAACTTTACAGATTGCAGAAATACTTCCAAACGGGGAGTCAAGTATTTTAATGCAATTAAATGTTAAAAAAGATGTTATTGAAAAAATAAATTCATCAGAAGTATTATTTGATAGACTAAAACTTTATACAGGATTAAGTGGAGATTCACTTGATAAAGATCTAAAGAGAAAGGTTAAAGTTCTTAAGTGGATGGTTAAGAATAATATTGAAAACGTAAACGATGTTGGAGCGATTATATCTAAATATTATCGTGGAAAACTTAAAATAGAATGATATCCAATTAAAAGGATATCCAACAAAAACAAGTTTTTGAGCATTCAACAAGTTGAATAGTCACAAAAAGCTTAAGCTTTTTTGAGAATAAATAATAAAATGTTACCACAATTTACAAAAATAATTAAAAGGTTGGCTGATAAACATCCTGAACTAAGGCAAAAACTATTAACAGCAAAGATTGATAAAACGCCTGAAAAATATATGGAGACTGTTGTCAAAACAGCACTAATGGGTGTTACAGCAATTCTAATATTAGTATTCCTTTTCTTTAGCAAAAACCACAACTTTGCACTTATATTTTTTGGCTCACTATTTGTATCTGGAATCTTACTTTATCAAATAAACTTCAAAGTCGTTGATATAGCAATAATAAAGAGAGGTAAAGATATTGATAGAGAAGTTTTATTTGCAGGAAGATTTCTATTAATAAAGCTTAATAGTGGTCAACCACTTATTAATGCAATAGTTGACGCATCAAAATCGTTCGGTGTAGCAAATAAATATTTCAAAGAGATAGTAAGAGATATCGATTTGGGAACACCACTTGAAGTAGCAATTGAGAATGCAGCTAATTATAGTGCATCAACTAGATTTAAAAAAATTTTATTTAATATAAATAACGCTATAAAAATAGGTATTGATGCCAGAAAATCTTTAAGTTCAATACTTGATGAAATTGCAAATGAACAACTTATTGAAATTCAACGTTACGGTAAAAAATTAAATAGTTTAACTATGTTTTATATGCTTATGGCCATAATACTACCTTCTCTTGGAATGACTATGGCCGTAGTAATAGCAAGCATGCTTCCAAATTTAGGATCAATGACAGGGATATTATTCTGGTTATTTGGTGCAGGAATAGTAATAATTAATATAATATTCATAAACCTGTTTAGAGGCGCTAGGCCTAATGTAAACATATAGAGGAAAAAATATGCGTGATATAAGAATATTTTCAGCGTTTGGTAAAGCATTTATACCTAAAAGAATAGCCCCAAATATAAAAGGGCAATTTCTAAAGATAGGTTATAATGAGGTCCCTTATACCTTATTTGGAATGCTATTTTTTGTAACATTTATCGTTACCTATATTATTTATTTTTACCAAATCTTTAACACTATTAAAACGCTTAATCCTTTAATATTTTTACTTTATACTTTCATAACTTGGACAGTTATACCTTTAGTACTTTCTATTTTAACAATGCTAGGCATATATTTTTATTTAGATTTAAAGATATTTAAAAGAGCTAGAGATATGGAAGACAAATTAGCAGATTATCTTACATATGTTTCTACAAACCTAAAAGGCGGAATGTCATTTGAAAGCTCACTTTGGAGTGCAATAAAACCTGAATTTGGATTATTAGCTACAGAAATGGGTCTTGTTTCAAAAAAAGTTATGACTGGCAGTGAACTTGTTGATTCACTTGAAGAGTTTTCCGAAAAGTATCCTTCACCAATTATAAGAAGGGCGATGAACTTAATTATAAGTGAAATTCAAAGTGGTGGAAAAATAAGTAAATTAATGGATAAAGTTATTGAAGATTTAAAGAAAACAAAGCTTTTGAAGCAAGAAATGGCTGCATCAACTCTAACATATGTTATATTCATTAGTGCAATTATTATTGTTATTGCACCAGTATTATTTGCTTTATCATATCAATTATTAGATATCATGTTAAAATTTATGGGAAGGTTTGCAGGACTAGAAATTGCAAATATGCCCATGTCTTTTAGTTCAGAAACAGTAATTGATCCACTGAATTTCAAAAGATTTTCTTTTTTCGCTATATCTATGATTTCTATATTTGCATCAGTAATCCTATCAATAATCCAAAAAGGGGATTTTAGAAGCGGGATAAAATATATTCCTATTTTCTTAGCATCATCCATATTCATGTATATTCTTGCCTCAGGAATTTTAAGTAGTCTGTTTTCAGGAATAGTTGTTTAATCAATCATATAAAACTTTTAATCTTCTTGTTTTAGGTAAAAAATTATAAAGTTTATTCTTTCTTATTAAACCACACCCAAGAAAATCGTCTTTATACTTGAGAAGATAATAGCCATCAGAATCAACTGAGATATCAAAATCAAACCCCTTAAGCCAATTCTCAGCTTGGGAATGATCTAACTCAAGAATATTTTTTGTTGCATATTTACCAATGAATTGGGACCCTTCTAAACTCAATCTTAGAGTTTCATCTTTATTGATTGTCGCAAAATAAACTCCTACTTTTTCCAATCTAGGTATGTGAAATTTATCCTTTTTTTCTGTTCTTGTGGTAATAAATACCTTTTTCTTATTATTTTTCACAAATATATATTTAGAAAACAATTTAGTATCTTCTAAACCGAACTGAGATTGTAACCTCTTAAGTAATATCTTAACTTTTTGTGGGTTTAGAATGGTTAAAGACAGCATTTAATCTACCTTTTCTGCTCTTCCTTTTTTTATTAAAACACTTGCAATAAGTTCTGGTAATTCAGAAATTTGTCCTTTTTCATAGGGCCCAAGAATTTCTTTTTTAGGATCATAAAAATTTGGCATTGAAGACAAGAATTTAATCTTGACCTTACCCAAATTAGGTGAGGGAACTTCAACAGGAGTCTCAACAGGGATTACTACCTCTTTAGGTTTTTCAGTAATAATTGATTCAGAAATACTATTATCTTCTTGCGAATCGCAAACAACTTTATTAGGTTTAGAATCAGATTTCCAAAGATCTTCTTTAAAACATCTAAACAAAGTAACTGTATTTTCAAATAAATCTTTTTCTTCACTAGCAAAAACTTCATAATTAACTATTGTGCTTGGAATTCTCGCCCTAGAAAGTGCAAGCAGAATTATTTTCTTTTGTCTCCTATCAATAACTTCATTTAATATCTTTCGCATATTCCTACACTCAAGTTTTTCTTTTTCCAAAGGAAGATTTTCAACCAAAGAATGCTGAGATTCTTTAATCTTTATTGATTCTTGTTTATTGTCTAGAAATGAAACTAAACCTACATAAAAATCCTTAGAAATCTCTTGTAAGTCTTCTCTTGTTTTTTCTCTTCTTAAAAGATCAAATAGCTGCTCATAGCTGATTTCTTCTTCCATAAGACTTATTAATCTTAAAGCGTTTTTAAACCTTTTGAAAAGCAATTATGGAGTTTAAAAATAGACAAACGCCTTTATTCAACAGATAGGAACTTGGGCAACAGCAAAGATCGATATTTAATCGTATATTCACCTTTTTTATCAAGTTCTTCTAATGAATCTAAGCAAGAAATCTCATTTGGTTCAGGATAAGAAAATAAGCTTAATTTAAGCTCAGTGGTATTATCATAAATATCAATAGGTCTAAAATAAACAGGTCTTGATGCATTAAAATCAAGTCCACCCCATGGTGCAGGAATTAAATCTATTTGGTCAGGAGGATAGTATTTACAGTGTTTAACTGTGCAAGTTTCATACCATGCACACTTTTCACAAGCCCTATCACAATCTTCAGGTATTGAAACGCCCCTTTTATCTAAATAAGTTATATCTATTGCATATCTTCCAGGTATTAACTCAACCTCTTCTGTTTCATTACCTGTAATTTTAATAAAAACCTTATAATCAGGATTTATCTCATCATTAAGCAGCTCAAACTGGATTATTGCAGATTCATTCATAGTTAAATTAATTGATTCATTAGATATATCTGTTCCTTTAATTTTTAATTTGCTTTTAACAACATCAAAGCACTCGCCTGAAAACAATAATAAATAATTTAAGCCGGGTATATAACATCTAGTGGGTATTCCAATATCATTATCAATTTTATATAAATATTCAATCTCAAATTTCTGCAAAGAAACATTCTTTTTTACTTTTTTATATAATGCAACATTACCCAAATTAGTAATAGTATCTTGACGTGTAGTTAATTCAATCCTTTTTGTCTCGTAACCATCCTTCTCAAATAAAACATAACCATTATTGCAAATTGGCATTTTTGAACTAAGATAACCAGAACCATACTTTAATTCAGTCATTCCAATAAAGCACTCTGCATAAGTTCCACAACCATAACTAACTTCAACATTTTCTAATGCTTCACCAGTATTTCGATCACTAACCATCATAGAAATATTACCGCTATTCATCTGAGATTCTTTACAAAAAATATTTCTTGAAGCTTGTTCACCAGGAATTAATGTTGAGTCTGCAGGTGGCGCAGAAGTGTCTGTGTTAATTATTTCTAGGTTAATTAAATTGTTATTCCAATTAACCGGGCCCATATCTAAAAGAAGTTCATTAATAACATAATTCTTTCTTAAATTTATTTCCATAGCAAAAACAAATTCTAATTCATTATTTTTATTTTCTCCATCATAATTTTTTAGTTCAACTGTAAGAGGATAACTTAAGTCATAAAAAAACTTGTATTGATTTTTGTACTCATTAGATAAAAGAAAATTGAGCTTACTAGCATCAAAAATAGATTGTCTAGGAAAAATTTTATCATCTGAACTTGGGAAAACATTAACATAGATTGGTTGATTAAAATATATAAAATTTGCTGAAACATCTGAATTATAATCTGAATTAGCATCAAATACAGGTAATATCCCTTGAAAATAAATTGTTTGCTCTAATAGTTCATTTTCAGGCATTTTATCTATAAAAGAATCATCAAAATTCTTTGTCCCTAAAACTTGAAGTACTCTAGAATAAGAATAAATCAAACTTTGAATTTTTTGTTTAACTATACTTTTAGACCAACGCATTTGAAATCTTTCATTATCAGTGTAAAAAAATGGAGGAAGTAAATTCATATTAGGGCCAGAATGCTGAGCAATTAAATGTTTAGAAAAAGAAGCCAAATGATTTGTTAAAGATTCATAAATAGTAATATTATAAGCTACATCATATAATTTTTTTAAAGGTAATTCTGAATCAACATAATAATCATTTATTCTTTGTTGAGCTCCATCTTTGGTTGCCTCAAGCTCATAAGTTAACAAAAAAGTCTGACCTTCATCATTAATTACTGTATCTACAGAAGGAGAACTCAGAATAGAAACTTCAAACCCAGTTTTTTCTAATTCACTAAATCCCTCTAAACATTTGCCTAAATTATTCTCAACATACATAGAAAGTTGTAACTCCATGAATGAAACAGTAGGAATCCAACTACCAACACCACAAGTTTCGCATTCATTTGGGCCACTAAGATAATACCAATAAGGAATTTTTACATTACTAGGAGGCGCTCCGAAATCAATTATATCAGATTCTGTAGGATTCATAGGATCATATTCAAAATCAAAATAAGAATAGCTAGAATTTAATGGATCAATATATCCTCCATGAAGAGCTAATTCTCGTATTCCTTTTTCAGCAACTTGTTTCATACAAGATTCAACAAAGCCCCTTATTGGTTTGAATTCTTCAGGCACAGATTCTAGATCTGCAGCACTAGGTCCTGTAACACCAGGAGTTATTTGAGAATTTATGTAAAAAAATATTCCTACTGCAATCAGAAGTACTAATCCAATTATTACAAAAATAGTAATTTGGCCTTTTTTGTTAATTCTGTTCCTCACCATCTTTACTCTTATTGTTTTTTTAAATGTAAATGTTTTGCTAAAACCCTTGTTGAAATAAATAAATATCGTCTTAGAAAAACAAAAAGTAACACTGCAAAAATTATTTCTATAAAACCTAGTAAATAATTAAACACGCTTAAGATAATTAAACTATTAATGTATGCTAAAACTCCTAGTATTATTAATCCGATAATTACAAACAACTTGACAAAAGGCATAAAATAAATTGATTTCCTCATCAAGCCATAAAATTCTTTCCATGTTTTCTTAAAACCTCTATTTCTTAATGAACACAATCTCAATATTGGCATAAGCGCCCAATAAATTAGGAATAGAACAAGTAATATTATACCTATTGCTAAAGTTATGCCGAAAAACATTACTAGCAAAAAGTTTATTACTAAAAAACCAAGAAACAAAGGTAAAGTATTTCTTAAAGTTAATAAAACAGCCTGTAAATAATCTTTAAATCCCATATAATAAGATTTATCTAGCATTCTATACTGAATGGTTTTAATAAATGTTCCAAAGACATAAGATAATAAAAACATTCCAATTACTGAAATTATTACAACTGCAATTAAAACTTGTATACTATCAAGATAATTTTCTGCAATCTGAAGTTTAAAAGAATCCTCAAATGATCCGTCTTGTAATATTGTTGAATAATCTTGTTCATAAGTTTGGACTGATAACGCGAAATATTGGAAAGATGCTACAACTATTAATAACATAAAAAAGAACATAAAGAAAGATAATAAATCTAATAAACCTGATTTAAGTATATATTTATTGAAAACAAATGTTTTCTTCAACATCTTTTTTTGAATCTCAAAATATCCCATTATGGATTACCCTCATAAATTACACTTAAATCTTTATCTTTACCATCTAAACCTACACCTTGTATATCAAAAACATAAGTCTGTGAATCAATAATAAGCGCAACTTCATTATATTCCTCATCTGTATAATTCGTATAAAACCCTGATGTGCCTGTTAACACAGTAAATTCTAATTCTTCGTCACCACCATTATTTAGAGGAATGGTATCACTGTCTGCTCTAATCTTATATTTGATAGTATCTTCTGTTTCCCCACCTTGAGGTATTCCTTGTATATACCAGCCAATTGTTAATAAATACTCCCTGTCCCCATTGATGTTAGTATATTGTGTTTCTCTTGCTTCTGGATTTAAAGCAATTGTTAAATCATAAATTCTATCATCCAGAACTAAAGCACCCATAGTAATCTCATTTTCAAACTCAGTAGAAAAATCTTTGCTACAAATTTCTGTTTCCCAAGGTTCAACAGAGTACCAATCTAGTACACCTGGGTTCATATAACTTTCTATACCATCATCAAATACATTACCAAATAAATTTAATGCATTCTCATTTTGCCACCAACTTACAGCGTTAGCAGAAGAAGAAATTAGTAAAATAACTACTACAAACAAATACAGTTTTTTCACAATAATATTTTTTTTCATATTAATCACCAAGGTCTATTCCTTCACAGGCATTACCTAATTTTGCATTCATAGTGCCAAAATATTCTCCATCATAAAGACTTTGCTGTAAAGAAATAATTTCTTGTGCTTGTAAAGGAATTACCAAAGCTGCACAAATCCATTGTCGCCACTTCTGTCCAACATAAGGAATTGGTATTAATGAATTATAATATTGACCGCAAGCACCTTGAAATGCAAATGAAACCCCTGTTCCTAAAAGTGCAGCTGCTGATGCTTTAATAAATTGGTCTCCCAATCCATGACCTTCATCAAAAGCATTTAAACGAACCTGGGCACTTTCAAGATACAAACAATCCCTAAAACTATACAATTCCTCACAATATGAAGAATCAAGACCATTATTCTTAGAAATTTCTAAACATTTTATATGCATACATTTTAATTCTTTTTCTTTCTTTAAATTATAATAGGTAGCACCCAGACATAAACCATCATATTTAGTGCTTTTATAAGGATTTATTATCCACGTATCAAAATTAAACTTATCTGCTTTCATCACGTCTCTATTAGATTCTGATTCCATTGCAGGATCAAAATAATCATCCTTAAAAAAAGAATAATCACTTTTTAATATTTCTAAATCCCTGTTTGATTGTAATGCAATCTCCAATCCTTCTAAATAATCATCAGCTACGCTTTCATGAAAAGCTGCTAATTCTAAATGATGATCTTTTACTAAACTATCCGGCCCCAAAATATTAACTGCTTCATCAGCAATTAGAATATTTGAAAGAGATAAATCTCTATTCTCAGCCCAAAGTTCAGTTAAACGATCAATTTCTTCCTCACTATAAACTGATTCTTCTAAAGAAACAATTCCAGTTTCATATTCCTTAATTTGTGCTTCAAATTCAGCCAGTTCAAGCTGAGAATTCACAAAAGTATTATCTCCAAACATTTTATCCTCAAGATATGCATCCCAATTTTTTTGTTCAGCAATAAAATTTGTTAGTTCTTGTGCATCATAAAATTTGCAATTGTAAATAAAACAGGCTGTCTTAACACCCATTCCTGTTGTAGGAGGGCTAATCCCTCTTATAATTGCAAGAATATTAGAATACATATTTCCTGCAGGCCAAAACCATTTTTCAACGGAATCTAAAGTTTTTAGCCCTACAAAATTATGAAAACTTGCACTTGCTGGCTCAGTTAATGGAAAAATTGTAGCTAAAAGTTTTAATAAAATATCTACACTTTGAATTACAGTATTAACAATTGCCATTGTTTTTCCAACATCACAAAGTGCGGACATTATACCATTCAAACTTTCTCTCCACTTAAGATCCTTATTCAAATCTTTTATATCATCTTTAAGTGTATCAATATTTGTATCTATTGTTTCATCAGGACCTGCAATATTTAAACCAAAAAAATCCATTGGTGCAGTAAAATTTACATATTGTTTTTTTAAGAAATAAGTATTTCCTATTCTTCCCTCAAATGCCATTGTGCAAACTAAATCTTTACTGTCTGTAACAATATCTTTTCCACCAATCAGAACAGAAGCAGTTGCAAAATTACCATCTTTACTCAATAAAGACCAAGAATCACTATCACCATAAACATAATCATCACCAAGATCTTCATCATAGGCTTCACAATTAGTTATTTCATAATCAATTATTCCAACTTTGTTTGAAGTAGTAACAAATTCTAAAGGAATATAATGTTTCCAATGCTTAAATGAAGCAACCCTCTTATCAATTTGAGAATTATAACCATCTCCAATATCAATACGACGAATTAATGTTGGAACTAACTCCATATCCATAGCACAAGTATCAATTAAGAAAGTATAGTTAGCATAATTGCCTGCTAAATCTTCAACACGAACATCAACTTCTTTATCTATTTCTTCTGTAGACAAAAAATTGCTTATATCAACTTCACAATCAAATGCTCCACCATTTTTAACACAATCATTTCTATGAATTTGATCTATGGTTAAATTAGATGTTGCAGAAATTTTAAGTTCAGTGCTTAAATCATCTGATGCACGCAATTTAACAGTTAAAGTGTCTTCTGAAGTTAAACAATAATCTTGCACTTCATCACCATTAACTAAAAGAATTTCAGAACCTTCAGCGATTATTGGTTCTTGCATATCAACAACAACTAAAGATTTATCTAAACCATTTAAACCTTTACCATAATCATCTGATGCACTATGATCAATATATAAGTATTTAGACGTTCCCGCATTTGCATCATCTACTTGCACAGTATATATGCATCTCCAATCTCCTAGTTCATTATCACAAGTAAATGGATTAGCAACATTATAGGCTGAAGTTAACTGAGATATTTTTATTGGAACATTCATTTGTTTAAAACTTGTATCTGCAGAACCTGCAATTATAGTGTACAAAATAGCATTTTTTCCAATAAAACATTTCCCTTCCTCATCACAGTTTCTCTCTAGGTCAGGACCAATATGGGTAACATCATTTTCAGCATTAACAATTTCATATTCTCTTTCTATTGTTTCAACAGCAATATTATTTTGAGCATCTACTGCAGTTACTGTAAGAGAAATTAATTCATCTCCAGGATGAAGGTTTATACCTCTGAACATGCACCTGTAAAGATTTATTTCAACATCAAATACACAATTTGCAAGCTTATTTTCATAACCCATATTTTGTATTGGAACATTATTAAAATCACTTAAGTCACCTATAACTTGCACAAGATTTTCTTCATTGATTAGAATAACGACATCCACTATTGGAACTTGTGGATTATTAAGTGCAATCTTATCTAAAGAAATATCTCCCTGCATAATATCAAATGATCCTAAAATTACCGGAGGATATGCATCCATTGTTAATTCTTCATCAGCAGGAACTTCTCTATTATTACCTACTTCATCTTGTGCTAAGATTGAAACTGCTACAACAGGTTCTGGACTTATAGGAAACATTAATGTGCCCATAGCAACACAATTGCCTGTGCCTGAATTAACAATTTCTGTGTGTTGTAAATAATTATTTACAAATATCTTAAAATTATCAACCCCACTGCATTCAACCTCAGAACTTCCAGAAGAGTCTGTAACAATATACCCTATTGTTAATTGATTTCCATCTAAAGACTGAGTAAAGGTTACATTAGGCGCATTTGAGTCTAAACCATATGTTAATGGAGGAGGTGTTACAAAAGATCCTCCTTGTTCTATTGCAATATCAACTGTTTTTTGTCCTGCTTCATATTGAGGTCCAAAGTAGCAATAACAAGAAGTGTTACCTTCATTGCATTCACAGGGGTATAGTTCTCCAGAAGAATTTACATAAACCACCCCACCAGGTTGACTTATTTCTGCAGTAAACTCTTCACCTGCACCTACAAAATTATGAACATTTTCAGAACCATAAATAGAATAAGTATGTGCAAAAACAGGTGTTAAAGATACCATAAGAAATATCATAAATAATGCTAGAAACTTCTTATAAAATATTAACACACCCATAACTATTAATTATAGAAGACGCATTTTTAAAGGTTATTATAATAATTAAGTAAAATAAGAACTAATTACAGTCCTAAGACGAGCCGATAAGAATTCATGTCGAGTGCGTTATTAGGTGTTGCCCCATCCGGAGGAATAGCACGAAAAGAAACCACATTTATTCGGCGAGAGACTGTAATAAGAAATATATTGAGAATAAACTACTCTAAATTAGACCTTTTTTGTTTTTCCAACCACTTATAGACAGAAGCGTGCATACTGCCCATCAAAAGACTTTCAACAGCTTTTTTTGCAATTGGAACATTAATTATTGAACCAATAATTCCAACAGTTTTTCCATATACAGAAATATAACAGCCAGTTATTTCCTCAATTGTTGAACGAGATTTACCGCTTCGTCCAATAACTCTACCCTTCAACCTATGTTGATGAGTTTTATGATCATTAAATTCATTAAGACTAATAAGTTCAAGAGAATAATCTTGTCTTAACAAAAGTTTTGCTACTTCTGGATTAAAACCTCTTGCAATAGCCCTAATTACTTCTTTTAGTGCAAAAAGAGCTATACTATCTTTACCAATTACTTTAACCTCACCCTCTTTACTATCAATAAATATTTCTGACTTAGTATCTTCTTCAAGACTTTTCTTTATTTCACCGCTTTTTCCTATTAGAACAGCAACTCTGTCTTTTGGAATCTTTAGATCATAAGTATACTGTTCAGTACTTTCATTAAGTGGATTATCTGTTTTATCAATATCTTCTTCGGTCATAAATTTTCAGAATCAAATTCTGTTTTTAAAGGTTCCCATAGAGAACTTTGCAAAATCCATTGTTAAGTGAATTTTACAAATGTTAGTGCAGTAAAAACGCTTAAGAAGAAGGTTTAACAGTGTTACCTTCCGAGAACGCTTGAAAAAATATAGTGTTTCAAAGTTCTCTATATATAGACTAAGTAATATAGAAATAGAAAAAAATATAAGAAAAAACTAAAAATAATGAAATGACAATTAATAATAACCCTCTTTTCGCTAATAAAT
>CAYONI010000012.1:0-15414 GCA_964405295.1 uncultured Methanosarcinales archaeon
CACTTGTTTTAGGGAATCCAATGAGAATCATCAGAGAACTTACTGATTCTGAAATAGAAGCTAATATTAATAATTCGAAAGCGTATATTAGTTTAGCTAAGGATTACTTTAATGGATAACTATGAAATGACCATTGTCGAAGCTGCAAAAGAATATGTTTATCAACTATTAGGAAATGATTCATCTGGCCATGATTATTATCACTCAATTAGAGTTTATAATACTGCATTAAAAATAGCTAAAAACTATAGTGTTAAAACATTTGTTCTAGCACTTGCGGCGATTTTACATGACTTGGATGATTATAAGATTTCAGAAAACACAAATCACGTTAAAGAATTCCTAGATAAACACGGATTATTAGAAAAGTCAGAAATACAAGATATAATTAATAACATGTCTTTCTCTGCACACCTTAAAGGAAAGACAGTCAACACTATTGAAGGTAAAATAGTACAAGATGCAGATCGCCTAGATGCATTAGGAGCTGTTGGCATTGCCAGATGTTTTACATATTCAGGCTACAAAAACAGACCAATGTATAAAGGTCAAAAAGATGATGATTCTAGCATCTCTCATTTCTACCAAAAACTCTTTAAATTACCAGAATTAATGAATACTACTGAAGCACAAGAAATTGCTTTAGAAAGAGTTAAATTTATGAATGAGTTTTTAAAGAATTTTTATAATGAATGGGAGTGAATTATGAAAGAGTATAGTTTAAAAGAATTAAGTAACGGTTTAAATAAAGGAGAATGGACATCAAGAGATTTAGTTAAAATGTATCTAGACGAAATAGATAGAATAGATAAATCCGGTCCTAAATTAAATGCGATATCAGAAATTAATCCTGATGCATATAAACTAGCTGACTTATTGGACAAAGAAAGAAGTGATTCAGGTCCTCGTTCAATTCTGCATGGAATACCTATTGTTATTAAAGATAACATTAATACTAATGATCAGATGCATACAACGGCGTCTTCATATGCTTTAAAAGACTTTTATGCACCTAAAGATGCGTTTATTGTAAACAAGCTAAGAGAAGCAGGTATGATTATTCTGGCTAAAACCAATTTATCAGAATTTGCTTACTTTATGAGTAATGAGAATATGCCCTCAGGCTATGGCAGTTTAAATGGTCAAGTTAAATCACCTTATAGTAATAAGATAGACCCTTTAGGTTCATCTACTGGCTCAGCTGTTGCTGTAGCTAGTAATATGATTCCAGTTTCTATTGGAACAGAAACAAATGGGTCATTAATGGCTCCAGCTCAAAACAATTCAATTGTTTCAATAAAACCCACACTTGGTTTAGTGAGTAGAACCGGTATTATACCTATCAGTCATTTACAAGACACTGCTGGACCTATGGCTAGAACTATAGAAGATGCTGCAATTTTATTAGAAATTTTAGTAGGAAAAGATCCAGAAGATAACCAAACAAAGAAAATGCCTAAAAAGAGTTACAAATTCAGTAAATTATATAAAAAAGCTACAGCTGATTTAACTATTGCATTCTTAAGATTTTCAAATGTAAAATATAGTAAAGAAGAAGTTGCTATTTTTGAAGAAGCGAGAGATTTATTAAAACCTAAAGTTGCCAAAATTGTTAGTATTGAACTAGAGATACCTGACATGCTAAATTATAAAACACTGATATATGATTTTAAGTATAATTTGAATAAGTATTTTGATACAAATAAAAAGAACTTAAAAATTAAATCTCTAAAAGAATTAATAGAATTTAATATCAAGAACAAAGATAGATGTTTAAAATATGGTCAATCAATTTTTGAAGCTGCTGAAAAAACACAAGGAACTCTTACTGAAAAAGAATACCTTAGTGAAAGAACACAAATTGAGAGACAAGCAAATAAATTTACGGCTTTAATGGAAGATAATAATATTGATGTTATTGTAACATCAAGAAGAACCTCTCATGCGCCTGTGGCTGGTAATCCAGTTATAACAGTTCCAGCTAAAGCTTTGACAGATGATAAACCTATAAGTTTGTTCTTTGTAAGTAAGAAATTTGATGATGAGTTATGTATTCGTGTTTCTTATCAATACGAACAACTAACAAAATATAGATTAAGTCCAAATTTTGAAACACGCTAATTAGCGTGTTTTTTTTGTTTAAAAATGAATATCGCTATATACAAAAATGCGTTGTGTGTTATTTACATGATGTTTTATTAAATTACCTTGACAGACATAGTAATTATTGCTATTCTAATAATACATAAAAAGTATAGATAAGGAGATTGTTGTCATGAAATTAGCAATAATTACTGATTCAGGAAGTAACCTATCATTAAAATACATTGAATCAATACCAAATTTAAAATTAGCAGCATTACAATTAAATGTTGCAGGTGAATACTTTAGAGATATTATAGAAATTAGTTCGGAAGAAGTTTATGCTCAATTAAAACATAAACAAATAACCACAAGCCTGCCAAAGGTTGAGGATTATTTTGAAGCTATTGATTCGTTAAAAAAAGACGGGTACACAGATATTTTGGTAATATCAATATCTAGTGGTTTGAGCGGTACGTACAATGCGTTCAGAAACGCTAACGCTGAAGTCAAAGGCGTCAACATACATCTATACGATTCAAAAACTTTAGCGATGGCTCAAGGATATCTAGTTATGGAAGCTGTAGATTTAGTTAAAAAAGGTAAATCGATAGAAGAAATAATAAAAAGACTAGATGATTTGAGATTTAATAAGAGTTTGGCTTTCTTTACTGTTGAAACACTTAAATGGTTAAGAAAAGGTGGAAGAATTGGATTTGTTGAAGGAACTATAGGAGACATATTACATGTTAAACCGATTATAGGGGTAAACGATGATGGCGTATACCACACACTCTCAAAAGGCTTTGGAATGAAAAGAACTTTTATAACCATGAAGAAAAAATTAAAAGAATTCTTTAAAGATGACGAAGTATTACTTACAGTACATTATGGTGATGATATTGAATCAGCAAAAAAAATAGAAAAAATGCTTGAAACTGATATTAATGTTAAAAGAATTGATCTAATTCCAATAACGCCAGTATTAGGTGTTCATACAGGGCCAAGTATCATAGCAATTTGTGCAATGAAAATATAGAAGCTGGAATATTCCAGCTTTTTTTTTGGAATTTTTAGTATCTTGTTGAATAAATAGCGAGTTCAATATAGAATTAAATATAAGTTTGGGGGTGATTAGATGTCCCGTCTCAAAAAATTTAAAGAACAAAAGAAAAAATTATCTAGGTTTCAAGCATTGAAATCTATTTTTTCTTCGTTGTTAATAACGATCACAGCGGTTGTAATAGTGACAGTAGTAATCCCAAAAAGTCCTGAAGCAGCAATTGAGAATTTAGAAGCGTTTAATAATGCTGTAACCTATACAATAAATGTTACTGATAGTGATAATGCAATAATAGAAGATACTCTGAAGGTAACTTTAGAAAATCAATTTGAAGAATATGTTACATACTTAAATATAGGAAGCAATATTGGTGTCTTTTTAGATTTAAAAGTTGATACAGAATATATGATTAAAGTGCTCGCAGATAAAGGATTTGGATTAGAAGTTCTTGATAGCCAAACTATAAGTACGTATCCCGTTGCGGGAGGAATCTTGATTTCTACAGAGATAGATGATCAAACTGAAATAAATATATCATACAAGATTCAATATTTAATTAATGATATATTCGATGAATATAAAAATGTACAAGTACGATATGGCTTTAAATATCCTGGTTCAGATGATGTTTATCATTATCAAATTATACCAATATCAATTAATGAAACGAGTTTTATTCTAGAAGGAGCTGATAGTAATTTGGAAGTATTTGTTTATTTAGAAGCTATCACTCAAGAAGATGTTACAGTAATTTTAGATGAACTTGTATATAGCACGCCGTTTGAGCTTTATGGGTCTTTATATCCAAATAGAGTAAGTCATACATCAGCTGAATTTATGGTATGGGTTGAACATAGCCCAAGACTGGAAGTCGAGTATGAAGTGATTCTCAAAAAACACGACTATATAATCGAAAGGAAATCAATTGAAGTAGAAGAAAACGAAGATCAGTTTCACGAAGGTGGAAATCTTATAGAATTTAGTAATCTAACTACTGATCAAGAGTATAAAGTGGTGTTGGTTGCTAAGTATATTGACCCTGTCACGTTGGAATATAGCGAAGTTGAAGTTAGTGAAGTGGATTTTAAAACATTACCTGATTTTGAAGCAAACGTCACTGTGACTGATAACGAGACATATTTTGAAGTAACAATCAATTTGAGTGGTTCACAAGATACATATGATCAAGCATACTACGTTATCTGGGAAGTAAATGAATTTGGAACATGGGTATATGAATCAATGTCTTATGATTTTGAAGTTAATGGTGATGAATCAACTATTAGTTTCATACTTTCAGTTCCAGTATTAGATGAAATGTTTATTGATATTGGAATAATCGATTCAACAGAATTTTATTATAAAGTCATTTTAGAAACATTAAATAATACCGAGGAGGTAATAGGATGAAATTTAATTTTAAAAACAAATCAAAAGAAGATCAAAAGAAAATTATAGTAGTAACAACGGTAATACTTTTATTTGTATTGGTAGCTGTATTATCTCCAATAATTTTCCCAGGTACACAGTTTGCTTTAATTATTGATAATTCTATAGGAAAATTTTTTAACGTAATAGATTTTTTTACAAATAATTATGTGACTCTTTTGGAATCAATTGCTGTTGTTATCTTTATTTGGATATTATACAAGGTTCTCGTATTAATTATCTCGGTATTTATTAAAAGAGGTCATAGAAGTGAAACAATTGGAAAGCTACTTATGAACTCTATTAAATACATAGCTGTAATAGCAGTTATTTTCTTAATACTTTCTGCTTGGGGTGTTCAAACACCTACATTGTTAGCAGGTGCTGGTATAATAGGTTTAGCAATTTCTTTTGGGGCACAAAGTTTAATTGAGGATATATTTGCTGGGCTCTTTATTATTTTCGAAAATCAATTTGCAGTCGGTGATGTAATTGAAATAGGTGACTTCAGAGGGATTGTTAAGGAACTTGGTCTTCGTATTACTAAGTTTGAAGATGTCAATGGAGATATCAAGATGATAAATAACTCTGATATTAGAGGGGCAATTAATTCATCGAACGTATTATCTCAAGCAATATGTGAAATCGAGATTTCATATAAGCAAGACATTGAAAAATTCGAGACGTTTATGAGAGAAAATGTCAAACTTATCAAAAATGAAGTTTCAACAATTAAAAAAGGTCCGTTCTATCAAGGAATTGAAAAGTTTGGTGAATCAGGAATGAGAATTAGAATTGTCGCTTGGTCAAAAGAAGTTGATAGATTATATACAATAAGAGAATTAAATAAACATGTCAAAGTTTTATTTGACAAGAATAATATTGAGATTCCTTTTCCTCAAGTAGTAGTTCATAATGAAATAAAGAATGAATTATAAAAAATATATTAAAAGGCAACCATGGGTTGTCTTTTAATATATATACAAATATAAAGTTGTTGTTATTTGTATAATAAGTGGCTAGAAAAACTACATAAGACTTTTATTGTTCGACAAGTTTTGGTCATTGAAACAGTTTCTGACTTTTCCAACAATTTAAAATCCTGTTGAGTCATCAATTAATAAGCTGATTCTACCATGAAATTCATCGTTACAATCCGCTAATTTTTTTTCATATATAAAGCAAAAAAAAATCATGTATTTTGGATGAACATTCTATTTATATTATTTCATTTTAGTTGTTCTTCTAAAATATTGTTCTTTTTAGAAAAAAACAAAAAAAAGTGATTGATTATATGATAAACACACGATATAATAGAAAGCGCTTACTTAATAAAAAATATGGAGGTAATAATGGCTAAGACAATTCAAGAAGCTTTGACATTTATCAAAGACAACAAGATTTTAATGGTAGATTTTAAGATTATTGATTTAGATGGTAGATGGAGACACTTAACGATACCAGCTGAAAACTTTAAACCGAGTTTATTTGAATCAGGTATAGGATTTGATGCATCTAACTATGGATATGCCCCTGTTGAGAACAGTGACATGGTGTTTATACCTGATATTTCTACTTTAACAATAGATCCTTTTACAATGATTCCTACTGTAAATATGGTAGGAGATGTTTTTGTAATAGGAAAAGAAAATAAGCATTTTGAACAATATCCTAGAACTGTCGTTAAACGTGCAGAAGATTATATGAAGAAGACAGGTTTAGCTGATACTATGTTATTGGGCCCTGAGTTTGAATTTCATATTTTTGATAATGTAGCATTTGAGGTTAAATCAAATTCAGCTTTTTATTATGTGGATACATCTCAAGCAGAATGGCATTCAGGAAATAGAACGAAAGATAACAACGGGTATCAAGTATCTACTAAAGGTGGATACCACATGGATATACCGAATGATATTAATTATGATTTGAGAAGCAAAATTTGTCTTATGATGAATGAATGGGGTGTTCCTGTAAAATACCATCATCACGAAGTAGGAGGCTCTGGTCAGCTTGAAATAGAAGTTGAATTTGGGACTTTAGCTAAAATGGCTGATAATACAATGGTTGCTAAATATATTATAAAGAATGCGGCTAATCAAGCTGGAAAAACCGCAACATTTATGCCAAAACCTTTGGGGTCTGAAGCAGGAAACGGAATGCATGTTCATATGATGTTGTTTAAAGATGGTAAACCACTATTTTATGATGAATCAGGCTATTCAGGTTTAAGTGAATTTGCAATGTATTTTATGGGCGGAATTCTAAAACACATTAAAAGTTTATGTGCTTTTACAAATCCTTCAACGAATTCATATAAAAGATTAGTTCCTGGTTTTGAAGCACCAGTAACAATTGGCTATGCTACTGCCAATCGTTCAGCTGTTGTACGGATTCCTGCGTATGCAAGGAAGCCAAATGTGAAACGTTTTGAACTTAGAAACCCAGATGCATCATGTAATCCTTATTATGCATATTCAGCTATATTGATGGCTGGTTTGGATGGCGTATTAAATAAAATCAATCCGACAGATTATAATTGGGGACCTTTTGATTTTAACTTATACAATTTGTCTGAAGATGAAAAAAGTAAAATTGATTCATTACCAAGAACATTGAATGAAGCTTTGGATGCTTTAGAGAATGACTATGATTATTTATTAAAAGGAGCTGTTTTCCCAAAACGACTTATCGATGTGTGGATTAAAGAAAAACGCGCAGAAGTAAGAAGAATAGGAAATATCCCTCATCCAGCTGAGTTTAAGAAGTATTATGATTTTTAAAGAAAGATAAGACAATGAAAGATTACTTTTAAGTAATCTTTTTTTTTAATATTTTCGCGAATATGTTATAATATTTATTAGTCAAAGAGGTTACATATGAAAAATTTATTAAAAAACAAGTTGGGAATTATATTAGTATTTATATTATTTTATTTAATAGTTGAAATGACAACTTTTATTTGGGTTGATTTTAACATTTTACCAAAAGATTATATTATTGATATAGTAATAGCATTTGCCATTGGCTCGATAACATTTTTATTTAAGTCAAGAAAAGTATCTATATACTTCTTAAGTTTTTTCGCTTTTATATTTATAGTATTATTCTTACTCAATGTAAACATGTATACTGTCTATTTAGATTTATTTACAATTCACCAAATCCAGTTAATTGGGGAAGCAGCTGATGTTATTAATATTGAGCACATTTCAATTTTAAGTATTGTAATAGCTCTTATATATGGGGCTTTATATTTCTTTGGAATGAGAAGTACATACAGACATCTTAAAAATACTGCGCCTACAATAAATATGTATTATAGAAAAGCAGTACCTAGCTTTGTCTTATCTATCTTATTGGTATTTGGATTCTTTATGATTGATACTAGTTCTATTAGTGAGTTTTTAAGTGATACAAACGTTTCGGCTTTTAAAAGAGCTTCATTAGAAAAGTATGGGTTACTGGGATATTATACTAAGGAAGTCGAAGGGTTAATAGAACAAAGGAACCATAATGTAGATAATCCTGATGATGAAAATAACATAAATAACACAAGTGAAACAAACCTATATCTGTCAGAAGCAACAGATTACTTTGGATTGTTAGAAGGCAAGAATGTTATTACTATTCTATTAGAGTCCGTTCAATCATTTGCGATAAATGAGACACTAACACCAAACATGTATCAAATGGCAGAAAACGGGTTATATTTTGACAATAGTTATAGCGAAAATAAAACCAATCACTCAGAACTTATATCAATGTTAGGTAATTATCCGATGACACCGGTTAATTTTGAATCAAGTATGTATGATTTTTCATATGGTATGCCTTCTGTATTATTAGAAAACGGATATGAAACAAATTACTTTCATGATAATCTTGAAACATTTTATGATAGAGGGCTCTTAATGCCTAATTTAGGTTTTGAAAATATATATTTACATGACGACCTTTTCCCTGGCGAAGAAATTTGGAGTTGGAATGGTGATTACACTCTTGACAGTGTAACGATGGCAAGAATGTTAGATAACCTGTCAACCACTGATGGACCATTCTATTCTTATTGGGCTTCTTTGTCGACTCACGGGCCATATAGTGGGACAAAAACAAATGTAGATTTATTTGAGGAACTCGGATATTTCACAGCTATTGATCAAGCGGAGACAGACGGATTATGGTCAAACATATTAGAAGGACACGATGAAATAGACGTTGAAAGAATAAGATATTATCAAGCAGCTGTTATGGAATTAGATAAAGCAATGGGATTAATGCTTGATGATTTAGAAGAAAAAGGAATTTTAGATGATACAGTTATCGTGATGTTCGGGGATCATAATGTATACTATCACGAAATTTATCTAAAAAGATTTGATGACTTTAATGATTATTATAATATGGATATGTATGAGAACTTTTTCTGTATTTACAATACTACATTAACGGAAGAATACTTAAGAATTTCTGGTGATGATGATTCAACAATATCAGAATTTGTAAGTCCCTATACAATAGTACCAACTTTATATGATTTATTAGGTATTGAATACAATACAGAGATGTTTATTGGAAATTCAGTTTTTGCGGAAGGACAAGATGTTTTTTATTCTATGAAACTTACAGGATTCTTTGATAATCAATTTTATTCCGATGATGGCCTAGAAGTTACATATGCTAAAGAATTTAGTTTAGAAGAAGAAAGAGCTCTGTTCCTAGAAAAATGTTTGGTTATAAGGAATAAAATGGAGTATATTAACAATATATATATACAATCAAAAGAGTTAAGATAAGAAGAAGATATTGTTCTTCTTTTTTTCTTGCAATTTCTCTTTCTTTTTTTCGAAAATAATGTATAATATTCTTGTGAATTTGAAAGGTTATTAAAGGTGATATTATGTGGCAATCTATACTGGTTTTTTTAACATCTGTTGCGTTATGGGAAGTTTTATTAATATTTTTTGCAAAGGTTATTGAAGTAGCTTTATCTACCCTTAGAATTATATATGTTAATAAGGGATATAGAACGCTAGGAACGGTATTATCTTTAGTTGAAATATTATTATGGGTATTTATAGCTTCTAGAGTAATTGTTGGTGTTGCTGAAACGCCAATGAAAGGTATTATTTACAGTATAGGTTTTGCATCTGGTGTATATATTGGTTCTATTCTTGAAAATAAATTGGCTGTTGGAAAAATTTATGTCCAAGCAATTATTATGAGAGAAGAGGCTAGCAAAGTTGTGAAAGCTATTAGAGATGCTGGATTTGGTGTAACTGTTATGGCTGCGCAAGGTAAACTTAAAAGTCGAAAAGTGTTAATGATTTTTTCTAGCAGAAAGAACAAGGAAATATTAATTAACCTAATTAATAAGTTAGATGATGATGCTCTAATCGTTGTTAATGAAGTATCAATGATTAAAGGCGGGTATGTTAATTCGTTTAGAAGGTTGGCGAAATAATAACGATTTTAGAGTCGAAAAAGACGCCTAATGAATATTTGGATTAAATTTTATAGAAAACTGTAGAAAACAGTTGAAAATTTGAGTGATATCATATAAAATAGATAATGTTATCACTCATGCAGGTGTAGTTTAATGGTAAAACAGATGCTTGCCATGCATCAGATGGCGGTTCGATCCCGCTCGCTTGCTCCAATTAACACCGTATATAGGGAAGTATGATTTTATCATATTTCCTTTTTTTTATTGTTTTGTTGCAAAAGGGTGTCAAAAAAGGTGTCAAACTACTTTTTGGAAAGGGTTACGTTCATATATTTGGCGCTTTAGATACATTTCTTTTTGATGCTTATTACGTATCTGATGAGTATACAATTCGACTTGCTCGCTCAAATTAAAAACGCAGAGAGTGTCTGATTCTTGGTCTTGAAGGTAAATTCATATAAAGCAATAAGCAAGAATTTCACTGATTATTATCATTTAGGTTATCAAACCAGTTGATAAGTTACATGAAACGAATTAGGTTCTTTGACTCGTTAACTTTAAATGTATTTAGCATTAAGAACAACGATCCGTACCACAAGTAATTGTAAAATATGATATGAACGCCTTAACAAAGGCCTTTTTGTTTGTTTAGAATGTGGTACGCATATTAGGGCTTGTTTATCGTAATGGAGATATAAAATTGAAAACATAAAAAAAACAGCTATTTGCTGTTTTTTTACTTCAATGTAACTTGGATAACATCTTCAATAGATACATTAAATATAGTGGCTATTTTTTTAACTAATACTAATGATGGAGAATATCTATTTTTTTCAAGAGCATTAATAGTTTGTCTAGAACAACCTACTTTATCAGAAAGAAGTTGCTGGGACATATTATCTTTTTTGTAACGTAAATCTTTAATATTGTTTGTTACTTCTTTAATCTCCATAGCCTGCACCTTTAAATGATACAGCTACATAACTTAGGTTGAGTACGATGTTAGTGAGAAACAATGTACCAAAGCTAATATACCAAAGCCAAGATATTGGGAATGATCCATTATCTCTATAGATAAAGTATAATGCTAAACAACACGCAATTAGTATTCCTACAACCACAAACATGGTAACGGTAGCACTAAGAAGCATTAATTGACTATTCCTTTCATCATCTTTTTCTTTATTTTTAAGGAAAAATATAAGAAAAATATTACTAATATTTGCCAATATCAGAATTACTACAATAGCCGGTTTGTAATTTGAAATTGGAATAACAATTGGATAATTATTTGAAAAAAATATAATTGAAAAAATAACGAATAATACTAACCAGATACCACCATTAATCATTGAATATTTTGTTCTGTAATCCATAAAATATCACCTCATATGTAATGTAACATATTTTTTCCATTATGTCAAATATATATTACATAAATTATGAAAAATTACCAAGTATTAAAGTCCAATTTATTTCCTACTCTAAATAAAATGATATAAATATGATAATAATTTAAAACTAAAAATTGTATACCGAGTGAATTGATAGGATGTTAGTAGACACAAAGTGTTACATGTGTTTATTAATACCTTTTTTGTAGGCTTAAAGAAAAGAGTGAGGAAGATAATATATTAAACTATCGTCGCAAAATGAAACGATAAGATAAACTATCATTGCAAAATAAAACGATAAGACGAACTATCGTTGCGAAATGAAACGATAGGTGATATAATTGAAACAGAGGTGATACAATGAAATATAAAGAGGCTAAAGATGTTGAATTAAAAGAAATTTTTTCAAAGACATTATTGAAAACTATTTCTGCATATGCGAATTATCGTGATGGGAAAATATATATTGGAGTTGATGATAGTGGCATGGTAGTAGGCCTGAAAACTATTATAGATTTAAAAATAAATATAGAAAATAGTATTAATGATTCAATAACCCCAAAACCTCAGTACGAAATAAACACACTGAATCATTCTGGAAAAGAAATTTTAGAAATTCTTGTTTTCAAAGGACAAGATGGCCCATACTATTACAAAAATAAAGCATATATGAGGAATGATACATCAACAGTA
Source organism: uncultured Methanosarcinales archaeon (assembly GCA_964405295.1). GTDB lineage: Archaea > Nanobdellota > Nanobdellia > Woesearchaeales > CAYZNE01 > CAYZNE01. The sequence goes on from CAYONI010000012.1 coordinate 12,107, forward strand.
GCAGTTGATGCTGTAAATTTAACAAGATTAGTATTATCTTGCAAAAATCTATCATTTGATCAATTAGATAATAGCAGTAGCAAATTAGAGTTTGAGTACCTAACAAAAAAATTAGTAGATGAACTTAAAATTAATGAAGTTAATAAATCTGTTTTAACAACTTTGGGTTTGGTAAAAAATCAGACTTTTAACAATGGAGCAGTACTATTATCTGATAATGGAAATCTTAATCAATCATATGTAGATATTGCTAAGTTTCAATATAACACAGATATATTTATTGAAAGAATGAAATTTTCAAATCAGTCAATATTAACTTACTATGATGAATCAATTAAATTTTTTAATAAATATTATATGCCTTATCAAGTTGTCAAAGGTGCAAAAAGAATATCAAAAGAAAAAGTACCTTTAGTAGCTTTTAGAGAAGTGTTAGCAAATGCAATAGTTCATCGTGATTATTTATTAAATAATGGTGTTCAAATTGCCATGTTTGATAACAGAATTGAAGTTTATTCTCCCGGAGGATTACCTGAAGGTATCACTAAAGAAATGTATTTTAATGGGTTAACTTCTCTCACTAGAAATCCAATCATTTCTTATGTGTTTTTTAGACTAGGCATAATTGAACAATTTGGTACAGGGATTAAAAGAATTATCAACAGCTATAAGAAATATAATACACATCCGTCTTTTCTCATTCAGTCAAGTCAAATTAAAATTATCTTACCTGTGTTGGATTATGACTATTCTACAATGAATAAAGTTGACGCGATCGTTGCTTATTTAGGAGCATATCCTAATTCATCTAGAAAAGATATTGAAACTTCATTGGATTTGGATAAAAGTTATATTATTAGAAGATTAAATGAATTGCACAAAAAGCACATTATTAGTATAAGTGGAAATGGACCTTCGGTTAGATATACAGTTTTATAGTTTTGGATTAGTATGGAAGTTAAACAGTGGGTACCCATGTTATCTTATGTGTATTATAATAAGTTGCAACTAAAAGCGATACAACGAGTGAATCGGTAAGATGTTAGTAGACACAAAGTAAAACATGTGTTAAGATTTTCACAAAAAAAGGCAAGTAAAAAATATAAACCTTTAAATAGAAATGATGTCATGATTTTTTTGTTTACATAATGTCGATTAATTGTGTAAATAGTAATTAGATTTAAATAGGTATCAGAATAGGTGTCAAATTACTTTTTAGTAAGCTTGATGTTGCTAAATTTGGCGCTTTAGGTACATAGCAATTTTATGCTTGCCATGCATCAGATGGCGGTTCGATCCCGCTCGCTTTCTCCAAATAAGAAAAAAGTCGCTTTATGCGACTTTTTTATTTGCAAAATAATTTGCCTAAGAACACAGAATATTGTCATTTAGGATTTCAAAACCGCTTACAAGGCACATAAAATAACTGAAAATCTACGACTCGTTACTTTCTGTGTATTTAACATAAAGAATATCGAGTCATCAAATAATTTATAAAACAGTTAAGATACATAATCTATAATAATCATCTGTAAAATCAACCTTCTATCTGAGCTTGCACGATAATATCAATCATAGATTAGAATAATACGTTTTAGCAATTCTAATAAAACAGTTATTATTTTTTTTTGATTTGGTATAATGTAAAAAGAGAATAAGGTGACGAAAATGAATAAAAAACAAAAAATTTCTATCTTAAGTATTTCATTGCTTATTATTATGTCAAGTGCTGCGGTTTCACCTGCTTTACCATATATTGGTGAATATTTTAGTAATTCAAGTGAATTGATGATTAAGATGGTAATCTCTTTACCCGCTATCTTTATAATTCCTGTAACTTTGGTCACAGGTAGGTTGATTTTTTGTGTTAAAAAGAAACATTTATTATATGTAGGGTTATCATTATATATAATTGGGGGATTGGGTGGAGCATTACAAAATTCAATTTATTCTTTGTTAGCATTTAGAGCATTGATGGGAATCGGAATAGGTGTCCTGATTCCTTTAACAAGAGGCCTTATCGCAGATTTTTTTACAGGTGATGAAAGATCTAAAATGATGGGATACTCATCTGCTTTCAATAACCTAGGCGGGATAATAGCTACAATACTCGCTGGTTTACTAACAGTGTATGGCTGGAGATATCCTTTCTTGGTTTACATACTTGCTTTTGTCGTTTTACTTTTAGTTATCTTTTATTTGCCAAATCAAGATATTCCTCCAAAAGAAACACACAAAATTCATATTAATAAAAATGTGTGGATGATAGGACTTACCCATTATATGATGATTATTACTTTTTATGCAGTTCCTTCAGGGTTAGGTTATTTTGTTTTAACAAATAATTTTGGTGGCGGGGTCACTACAGGTCTTTTGATTTCAATTACAACTTTATGTTCTTTCTTTTTAGGGATAGTTTTCCATCGTTTAAAATTACTTTTAAAAGGAGGGACAATTTTATTTGGGTTAATTATACTTACATTAGGTATGCTTGGTATTGGAATTTCAAGTAATCTATTTCAAGTAGCTATTGCATTGGCACTTGTGGGATTTGGAATGGGTATTATACCACCGATGATATATTTACAAACTTCATTAGTTAGCTCCAAAAATGATGTTGTTTTATCTTTGGCAATAGTATCAATATTTTCATTTTTAGGTCAATTTTCTTCTCCTATTATTAACAGTTTCTTTCAAAGTATCTTTAACTATCGTGGTGCTGAATCAACGTTTATAATTTCAACGTTTATCGGATCATTTACAATCTTAGTTATAATAGTCAACAAACTTATTAATGCGTATAGAAAATCAAACAAAAATGATGAATAAGAAAATCCAATTCTAAGTATAGATAATTCAGTTGTTAGAGATTTAACCATAAATGAGATACTTTGACTAAACACTCAAATCATGGTATAATTAGCTATAATATGGTTGTCCTATAGGTAGCAATCGTATCCCTATTTTTAAATAGTCGCATTTAGCGAATCAAACTATTTTAAGACGGCCAAAGGCCGGCTTTTTATTTTGAACACAGATTTGATCAAAAAAAGATAAGATTTACAAATGAAATTTGAAAGTATTAACACATTTTCAAAACAACATTTATTAGCAAAAAAGCTCCACTAAATCTCTATTTTATCGAAATAATTAAAGACAATTAAAAAATGATAAATGGGTTGCATTAGTATTTAAGTACATAATTAAATGCGTTGAATTTTCACTAAAAGAAAAAACTCTAAATAAGAGATTGAACCTTTTATGGATATATTTACAGCAATTGAGAATGAAAGTGCTTTTGGAGTCAT
>CAYONI010000013.1:0-14618 GCA_964405295.1 uncultured Methanosarcinales archaeon
TTATTAAGAATATTAAAATTATCCAGAAATTTTATTGGAAGATTCATTTTAATATCTCCATATCCTTCATAAGTATCTTCTTCAAACCAGGTAAGCTGTCTTTTTATTCTGTCTTTAATAGATTGTTTTGAAAATCTACCAATCAAGTTAGCACCCTTTATATCTCCCCTTCCAATCTCTTTACCAAGAATCTTAGCTCCCTCTTCATAGTTAATTTCTTCTTGAGTTTTCATAACCTTAGGAAACCAGCCACGATAGTACTTCATTGCTTTATCAGGTGACTTATCTGTATTCTCTAGATCAAGCCAGGTAAAATCTTTACCTTGCATCTCTGTAGCTTTCTCGTTTAGATATCCATCTTTCACAAACCATTGTTCCATCATATCATTAAAGTAAGTAACAAAAGCTCGTTCATCTTTAGCAAGAGCCTTAAACTCTACATCATCTTCAATTAAAATTCTTTCCCGGGACCGGCCACCTATTTCAACTTCCTTAAAAAATTTACTGAAAAGCTCTGGATAGTTCACCATAGATACTCTATCAACACCTCCTCGTCTAATTCGAATCTTTCCCTTCATGTAACGATCATAAATAGGTTTTAATAAAATTTCAAATTGTTTCAATTCACCCTCATGTCTCTGTGTATATTGATTCCATCTATTATTCCTTATCTTCACCCAGGTCTGGAACATATCCATGTTAACATCACTATAGTTACCAAGCCATCCGGTGAATACTCCTATCTCCTGTGCTTCAAATACATCTACCTGCAGGCTTGGATCTGCTCTCATAAGTGCAATATCTTCATAGAGTTTAGCAACCTTACGTTTAGTTTTTTCATCAAGTTCATCAATCCGTATCTTTCTTGACTCTTTAAATCGACTAAGAATAATAGTTAGTTCAGCTACTTTCCTACGATACATTTCTTCCGGATTAACATCTGAATCAATTAATTCTTTCTCAATTGTATCACTTGTTTTATAGGTATACTCAATAACATCAAATATTTTAGGACTCCTTTTAAGAATCTCTTTCATAATATTAGGATCGATACCGGCTTCAGTAAGAGCTTTCTTATCAGTAAGAAACTGATGAATCATATTAAGGTATGATCTAATCTCAACATGACGAGCTGGATCTTGTCTCTCGGCCAGCCATTGATCAGGCACCCAAAGGACCATTAGATCACGAAACTTGATATCAGGATTATTAAGCTTAGTGATAAAGGCATAAAGCATTAACTGAAGTTTTGCTCTCTCTCTTTGATTATCAGTAATATAAACTTCTTGCTCACCATATTTCATAGCATCACTTGACATTCTTTTACCAAAATTAAGACCTGTTTTATAATCGATAAAGGTCCAGGTATTATCTGCATGTCCAATAGCTGCATCAATAGTACCACCAAAACCAAGCAATTCACTCCATACAGATATCTCTGGTAGATATTCTACATCCCTGAGTATCTCCGGCACATCATCATTGAGAATCGATATCCCTGCATTGTTAAAGATTTTTTGTAGTGTACCTTCGCTTTCTATCCAGGCAAAGTTTTCAGGATCTACCTCTCCATTGGAGTTACTAGCAAGATCATTAATCTTTTTATCTATCTCAGCATTGGTTAAACCAAGATCAAATTTCCTGTTTGCAACCTTCATAAATAAAAGGTGCATAATCTTACCTTTAATCTCTCCATACTTCATTTGAGCATCCATACGTTCCCGGAATTGATCATATGTTTCCATATTACCCTCATCAGTTTCCAACTCATGATCATGAGGAAGCTCTTTCCACCATGTATCAGCCATATGTTGACCAAAGGAAATATTAGGATCAATCTTTTTATTACCAAAGAATGCTATAAATCCACCTATCCTGTCTGTGATCCTACGGATTTTATCAGCTGTCTTTTTTATGATGTAGTAGTTCGCTTCAGTACCATCTTCATTCTCTCCTACAACAATCTCTTTTGATCTGGCTTTCATACTTTCAGCCATAGCTTTAACGGCTTTACGAAGATCACTCTCAACAGGAGCTTCTGTTTCTTCTACTTCTTCTTCAATAGTATCAGTTTCTTCAAGTGCTTCTCCTTTTTGAGTCCAAATAGTACCACTACTATCCATGTATGTATTCTTACCAGTACGTACAAAATTGGAAGTATAACCAAGGTCCTTAATAAGATTAATAAAATATTGTTGTACATCAACACGATCTTTGATACCAAAGTATTCTAGGATCCTATCAATAATTCTTCTCAGTAAACTCTTTTCAGATACTTCACTTACAAAATCATCAATGGCTTCTGCAAAAGTGCCATTAGCAAGTATCTCAGAAAGAAATTCCTTTTCATTTTTAAGTCCGTAGATATCATCAATTTTAATAGGATATCCTTTTTCTGCCATGATACGCTCAAGAGCTTCCGCATGTTGAAGACTCTTAGGCCTCAGGCTTCCATCAGTGAACTTATCAAAGTATTCATGTATGATATTGTCAACTGAAGATCTAAACTCAGGATTTGTCTCATAAGCAATTACTGTGATACCATGACTTAACTCATGCATTACAGCACGATCTACAGCTTCAACTGACTCCAATCCTTTCTCTCTAATAATTTTTGCAAGATCAACTTCAATAGTACCATCCAAATGATATAAACCATAATCTCTTCCTGATAGGGTATTATATTGAAGTTTCAGCTTTTGTTTAACGATCTTAGCTTTTAACTCACGTATTGAATTTCTTGTCTTTGAACTCTTTGTCCGGGATAAAATAGAATTAAGTGTTGACTCAACATTCTTTTCCCTGGTATAAAGCTCAGTTACATCAGAAGTAAATGTGCCATTTTCAACTGCTTGCTTAGTTTCTTTTTCGGTAAGTTTAGAAGCAGATATTTTTTTCACCTGAGCCGGTGTCATATTAGATACAAGCACATCTGATCCAACTATCTCTTTAATTTTCCTATAAGATTTATCTATTCTTGTGATGTCATGATAATAGGTGTAGCTAATAATATCTCCTACCTTAAGATCAGTACCATTATATGTAAAGGAGGGCCTTTTCATATCAGAAACCATTACATTATATATTGGCTTACTGAATGTCTTATCGATACCAAAATAATCTTCCATTGAATAACCCTCATTCTTAACCTGGTCAGAAAAGTTGTAGAAAGCAAAAGGTGATACATTTTGTATCCTCTGGTAATGAACCTCTGGAGCATTAGACTCATTCATTCTCACAAATACTGTTTTCCTTTTCTCAAACTTAGTCATAAGGAACCGTGGAAACTCTCTACTCTCCTCTGTATTGGCATATGCTCTGTCATAGAAATATGATTCTGTCATACCGCCATAGAAGTTTCTTTTCTGATTATTCTGATCAAAATATTCTCCTTTGGACTCTGGATTTTTATATTTTCTAAAGGCCTCTTCAAGGATATAACCGTAGTTTACTACAAACTGAAGCGAGAAATCATCTTCAATAAAATCCCAAAATGAATTTGAATCTGCAGATATGAACGGATCCATTGTCTTATTAAAAGCATTATCTACTTCCTGATACATATCATTAGGAAGTATAGAGCTATAATTTGTTGCCCCAAACTTCAATCCCCAATTCATTATACCAAAGCTGACAAACTCTTTTTGAAAATCTGTATAGTCATTATCCTCCCTGGGAATGTCATTGTATTTAACCGTGATAGCACTGGTCTTATCGTTCCTGGTTACGTCATACTTATTCAGATCATAAAATGCAGTCTTAAAGGTTAGATAATCCTCAGCATCAAGGTTGGTTCCTCCATCGAAACGAAGCTGCCATGATCTTGAGATAGGACTAAAGATAGCATTCAAGTGGTTAATAAACTTATTCTCAATTTGATTACCATCACTATCCTCTTGCTGATTGATGAATTCTTTAACCTTCCGGATCTTATTTATGAAGATCTGATTAACAGCCTTCGGACCGGTAAGGGTTCTCATTTCTCCCTCTTTATCAATATAGGTATGAGTAACAGCTTTATCTACTGCATAGGTTCCGGAATAAATCTCATTAGCCAATAGATAAGTAATAATTTCATTCTGGATAATCTTTTTTCCTTCATCACTCAATAGATTTATACTACCCATCATAGAATATACCTTATCTACATGGTGCATAAACCTTGGATTATGTTTCTTGAAGTTAGTTTCAATATATCCCTGTAAATTTATAAGTTGCTTGTGTATCTCAAGGATATGTACATTATTCTTAAAGAAATTTTGAACATCGAAAAGATAACTGGATGCATCAAAAGTTGTGAGCTCACCATCAGCTTGCATATCTCCAAAAATAGTCTTCGCTGTTGATATAGCATTATCTATTTCAAATTTGTTGTAAGGTATAGCTCTTACAATCTTCAGCCACTTAGCTAACTTGGCTATTTCCTCTCCAATATCTGTTGCCTTCTGAAAATGCTCAATAACTTTTAGTTGATAAAGCAGGTCATTGTATTCCTTACGCTTGATGTTTCCTTTCTCATCATAGGCATCAGGCATCTCAGATATACTACGAACTGTTTTACCCATGTTCGTTTTAAGATTATTCTCAGTAATTTTTATCTCAGCAATATCTATGTCAGAGATATTAAGCTTCTGGAAAATACTCTTCCTTACAGAGCTTATAACTGAAGTCAATTGCCTGTCAAAGTGATTTGATATATCAAGAATAGCAGGCTGTTGCATTATATTATTGGTAACACCAAGAGGGACCCCTATAGCCCTAAAACCATTAAAAGAACTAATAGTATTTTGTGTAATGTTAAGAACATGAAGAGCCATTACCCGTATATTATCAATAGCAACATTAATAAATCCATCATTTGAGGTAAAAAGATTTACACCTTCTCTATCATATAAACTAATACCATCATATAACTCATCTCCTATCCGTATCATCCTGGCTTCATCACGTATCTTAGGAGCTTTATTGCCTTCCCCGGAATTGATCAAATATGCCAGGCCTTTACCATTGTTACCAAAGATTCCGGTAGCAGCATCAGCACCAAATATAATATCATGTGCTCTTACCTTATCATTTGCATTGGAAAGATCCAGTGCTTGCGTTTGGTGAGTAAGCTTTGCTACTCTATTTTTCTCTTCCTTAATATCATTCATAGGAATAGGAGAAATCATCTCAGGTACATTCTTTGGTGCAGAAAGAACATTGATAAGATCTTCAAATACACCATTTTTAAGATATTCGATTTGCTTTTGTGTATTCTCAAATTCCCAACCAGGTCGATAAGTCCATTGTTTTTTAACCTTCTTATAACCAAGAGGAATACCTCCAGCTTCTTTATCAACATATCGTTTGATAATAAATAGGGAGTCAACATCAAAGTCAGAACCATGTAAGGCAACTAATAAATCCGGAGCAATAATAACATTGGTATCTTCTGTTGAATAGAATCCAACAACCTTTACTACAACACCACTATGGATGTCTGAGGATGGTATACGAAACCCAAGAAGATCTGGTGTAGAGTAATAATCATATGCATCTTTTTCTTTGGCGATAGCATCCTCAATCTCTGCTTCATATTCTTTAGGTAGTATACCTCTTGGAAGAATCATCTCTGCAACAAGACGATTTTTTTCATCACGGAAGTATTTGAGTTTATAATTTCTTCCGGTACCTATTTCCTTACCATATTTTCTTACACCAGCTTCTGTCTGAAGAACAAGCTTAGTACCACTAAAAGGTATCTTAGCAATTCTACTATTTAATGAACTGGCAATCTGTATTATAATCTTGTCTGATATACTTGGAAAGTTATGACTGATTCCCTGGCTAATAGCATCATAAGCCATCTCTGACCCCTTACCTGTAAGCATACCAAGAATGGTACTCTTAAAAGATCTATCAAGCTTATTCATTAAATCATTACCACCAAGACGGGCAATCTCTGCTAATTTTTTATAAGCTTGTGACGCTTTCTCTTGATTTTGTTCAAGAACATTGATCAAGTATATAAGCTGTGAGGGTTGAGATACTGTACTCTCGATCTCACTCTTTGGATCCAGCTGTATACGATAGTCTTTATTCCAAACCTCAAAGCCCATGTTATCTTCAATAGTCATACCCGGACGGGCAATATCAGGATAGGATGCGGTAGCTTCTGGCATGCCTATCTTAACAGCACTGGCAAATACAGCTTCATCATAGCCATTGTTTCTTAAATTCTCTCTCAGGTATCCCAGGCTTGGGAATTCCTTGACTAATTCATTTGTAAGAACAATCGATGAAAGCTTTACTCCACGAACAACATTGTCATCTGATACACTATATATTACCGGCTTCAATACTTTATGGATAGAATAGTCTGCAGTATAACCACCATACTTAAGGTCCTCAAACCTCTCAGGAGTCATGAATCCTTGAGCATCTGTAGAGGCAAAATTATCTTTGAATTTATCCTTCAATGCTGGAAGCTTGGCTTTCTCCTCCGGTGTAATAAGAAGCTCATTAAGACTTTCCTCAATATCATCAAGGGTCTTATTACTATCACCCATGATAAGGATCTTTGTCTTAGGCTTTATTCCAATAGTATTATGAACTACTCCACGACTACCAGGACCAGAAGCAAGGGAATACCTACGAAGGATATCCTCTTCATTTAAGTACTGATTCATATCAGAAAGAACCAGTTGATTCAGGAAAAAGGAATTTACATAATCATTTTTGACATATAGATTCACAAGAGGAAGGATCATCTCTTTTGTAATAGCATATTCTCCTTTTATTTTACTTGCAAGAACACCTTTATTTTTACGAGTAGAGTTATTGATTTCATTTAGATCATACCCTTTAAATTCATAGAGATATTTATTCATACCCTTGATGCTGCTTAAATTAGTATCAATGGTTACTTGGTTATCAATAATAAGATCAGCATACTTATCAGCTTCACGATCAAGCAATGAAAGAACAACCTTACTATATTTATTAATCTCAGAAGAGCTTAGTGCCTTCTCCCAAATAGAATTAGAACGGCCTTTGAGTGCTTCCTCAACAAGTCTTAGATTGATAAACTTATTTGAATTAATATTACCTTTCTTTTGCTTCTTAGCAAGATCATTGAGTTGAGTAATAGCACTTACAACACCTGATTCAATCTGTGCTGGATTAAGTAATGATACTTCAGCAGCTATAGCCTGAGCCCTCTCGTTTGGATAGAACCACTGGAAATACTTCTTCTGTGTTTCATTACCATACTTTAGCCGGTCAATAAATCCTGCACCAAATACACGCATTAAGAGATCTTGTTTCTTCTCATTCTTATACGGTATATATTGTACCGTATCATCATTCTTTATCTTTCTGAGACCATCATTGGCTATAATTCTATGAATCTTATTCTTACTATCAAGGAAAATGTTATGTTTATAATAGTCTGACTGCAGGTATTTTGGTAATTCATTCTGCAGTTTCTTAGTAGTCCTGTTTTCCTGTATCAGATAATTTAATACATCACTCATAAAAGAAGAAGGTGACCAAAGGTATCTCTTCTTACCATCCATAGTCTTAACATTGGTAGCACGTACAAACTGATCTCCACTGGCAACTATCTTACCAAGAAAACTAATCATAGATTTATCATTGGAGACAAAGTATGCCATATCTTTTTTAATAGTCTCATTATCAATTGTAGTCTCTTGTCCCCAATCTCTTAATGCTCTCTCAAAGAAACCCGGGATATCATTATATAGTTTTTCAATTCCAATATCAGGTAATGATGAAGCCTCAGACTTAAGACCAAGCTCCATAAGAAACTGTTGTACAAAGGTGTAATTTGAATTTCTGTTTGCCCTATATATAGGTGTAAGGATATCATCAACAAATCGTTTTAGATCCTTTTTAGTTTGAAATTTATCTCTTATCCTATCCTGGATCTCAGAAACTATAGATGTATGAATACCATATGATGATCCCGGAATATATGTGATCTTATAAGCACCAGCTGAATCCCACTTGCTTTCAGCGATAAAGAAGTTCTTCTCCTGCTGGTTGTTAAGAAGATTTAAGATAGCTTTAAACTGATTCTTATTCTGTAGGTATGTAAATTGTCCGATAAGCTGGTCTAACTTAATATCTGTAGCATTTGAAATCCTGTTAAGATAAGCTGCAGTATTCTCATTCTTATTTCTTGTTATCACATCAAAACCAAGCACCTTGGCTTTGTTAGGTCCATTAATCTCCTCATTCATATCAATCTTGCCATGAACAAATACATCCTCGTTGGTAAACTTCATCTTTCGGGAAAGCTTACGAGAATTCTTATCAAGTGGTGAAGTGGCCTTATTGTATAATGATTTAAACTCATTAGCAATAACCTTTATCCGTGGATGTCCACCAAGCTGTTCTACTTTCTGATCTATCTGATGATCAAATTTTGACTGATCAATCCTAAGTCCTTCAAGTAGCTGAAGCATTCTTACATATGCTTCTCTCCATGGCATGTATGCTTGTTTACCAATTTTTACATTAGAAAGAAAGTCCTTTACAAGACCACTAAGTTTACTTTCCTGGTTCCATTGGTCTGACTCAAGAATATTCTTTGCAAGATTCTCAGATGTCATCTCCTGTAGCTCCTTCATCTGATCCTCAACAGAGAGTTCTTCTTTCACTACAATATCCTGAGCTTTATTCATCTGCCAGTTCTCATAGATATTATTCCAGATACCACTATAATTATTTGTTGTAGCATCTAAATATCTAAGATCATTCTTATAAAGGAAGTAATCACTTTCACTAAGCTCCTCTTCTTTTGAATCGTGCTTCGCTAATATGTTCTTGGTAAGACTTCTTTCATCTTCAATATCATTTAATACTGCACTGTATATTTCTCTACGTGTCATTGGATACTTAATATTATCCTGGTATCCTTCGATTGTTTTACCATTGGTGATAATATCATTTACCTTTTCAAGTATGATATCCTTACCTGCAGTATATAGATCAAGAGCAACATGGAATGATTCGGTGCCAAACATACTCATGATGGCATTCATTGGTTTACTGATACCATGTACACTATTTCTATTCTTACGATAGTATCCACTCTCTATAGTACCAAAGAATCGCTCTATGTTATTGGTATTAAGATTACCAAAATACTTCATGATCCTGGAAAGAAAGTTGTAGAAATTCATCAAGATTTTATTTAATCCCTTGATTGGCTTCTGTTCATTACGGTGCCAGGATATAGCCATCAGCTCTTCGATCTCTTCCGGAGACTTATTCTTATGTTCCGGATTCTGCTTTCTAAAAGCATTATCAACATTAACTCTTTCCTTTTCACTGAGTCCCTCCCAAAAGATCTTATGAAAAGCTTCGTGTCTGATTGGATTCTCAAAGGTCTGACCATCCTCACTCATCACATAGATAGCTTCATCTCTGTATACTCCAAAGGAAGATTCTCCAGCGATACTATCAACTGTAGCTTTTCTAACAAAACGTATAACATCCTCATTCTCTGTAGTTGTTAAAGGAATATACTTCTGTGCAATCTTTAAAGCCTCTTCGTTTGTTATTGGACGACCAAGTTCTTGTGGATGTGGTGACATCCTACGATTACGCTTATTGGCTCTTCTTTTTGCCTGATCTGCAAGCAACCTTTCTGCCTCCGTCTTCCCTTTCTTAACAACTGTACCTACTTTTTTTATCAGTTTAGTTTTAGGAGCTGCAGGAATCTTCTCCTGATATGCTTCATTGATATCTACCTGTATTCTGGTTCTGTTTATACTCTCAAGCTTGGTACCTAAGACAGCTTCCAGTTCATCTATATGAGAATCAATATCCTCACCACGATTGTTTATAAAGTCAATCTTCAGTGGGAGATAGTAATTATTATTATTCCCGGCATTATCGAAGTTTAATATTTCATCAAGCTGTTCGATAGTAATAGGTTTCTTCTCAAACTCATCCCTTAATTCTTTGAACTTGTTAGCACTTATACCCTCAACATCTGCTCCTATGCTTTTAAATTCAAGAAGCTTCTGCTCCAGGGCCTCGATGTTCTCTTCGGAAGCAATGGACTTATCAGATACCTTCCATGTGCTTGCTTTGATATCAGTATTTTCAAATCCTAATCTCTTAGCCTCTGCCATTACCTGATCATGTAGATTAATCAAGTGTTCATAATACTGACCGAAGGTAGTCTCACTGGCAAGTAAAGACTTAGATGTGGTAAGATAATTATTGGATCTCTTGTTATCAGCAAAGATGGTATTGGCTGTACGTATAGCAAATGAAGCCTTCGTGTTGGCTTTGCTAAGTATATTCATTGCAATCTGTGCATCACCCTTACCGGCTACAAGATCTGGCTTGGTAATATATGATGCCTTATCAGGATTACGGGTACTCCTACCAAGGATAGTCCCCATCTCTGAATTCTTACTTTTCTTAAACTCATAGGTAACTGACGGATCTACCTTCTGTGCTTTGGAGAGATATTCATTCATTCCTTTCTCTCCCTCAACTTCAATAGGTGTTTCTCCTACTCCATAAAATCCCGGAATAAGAACCTTTGCCTGTTCTTCGAGTATATCAAATTGCTCTTGTGTTAATTTAGGAAGACCAAAGGAAGGATTCTCTTCAGTATGTTCTTTAAATGTATATCCTTTCTCGGCTCTTGGCTCAACACTTTCATCAACAACAGTATAGTTACGTTTGAATCTCTTGATTAAAGTATTTACACCAGGATCTCCTATACTTCCAATTCCATTTACTCTTAATTCATTAGCTGCATTTCTCCAAGGAGCTATCAGTGCCGGGAATTTATCGTTCTTCTTTATTGATCTTCCAGTAAGACTTACAAACTGGTCTTCACCTTTTCTGTGGATAAGAAGATAAGGTACACCGGCTCTGAGAGCATTATCCCTGTGGGTATATATCTTAATCGAGAACTTCAGGTCTTCACCTTTGAATACTCTGCTGATCTCATTCTGTAGTTGTGTTATAAATCCACTACCTTTTTTTACAATATTATCTTTATTATAAACATATGATAATGGCTGTGATTTACGAACAGTACCTTCTGAAAGTATCGTTGGTCCCTCTGCAAGAAGTAATTCACCCTCATTCACCCGGGAAAGTCCATTGTATAACTTAGGATCTACCTCACTAAAGGCGTTGTTAAGCCTTCTACCGAACTTTGTTAGCAGAAGCTCATCTTGTGTCATGATGCCAATAATAGCCCACTGTGGCGTAGCTAATGAGCTACCATTGTCATTTGTGAGCTCTCCCACTACCTGAATCTGATCCTGCTGGCTATCTTTATTGTATGCCTTAATGAATTTAACAGCAGATCCTTTCTTAACAATAGGGCCTCCCTCTCGTTTACCTGGCTTTATAGGGTGATATGATGCAGCTTGTAACTCCACGGTATTAGCTGGTGAAAGATCCTCTTCGTTTGCCCAGGTACCGCCATCTGAAGGTACATTCTCTGAACTTAATGGATCTCTTTCTCCCGGGGTTCTATTTGTCTGTTCTTCAGCAATCTCTTTCTCCTCCTCTGTAGTAATCTGAAATATTTGTGGAGCATCAAAGTCTACATTTTCCATCTCATCACCCAAGACTTCAGCTTCAAATGATAAACGATCTGCATAGGTAGCGGCTATTTCCAGGTTACGTTTTTCAAAATCTTCAACTACTATCTCGTCTACACTATAATCCCACACTCCCTCTTCCTTATATGAACGTACCATTAAGTATTGTATACCACGGGAAAGAGAAGTATACATAGCACTATTAAATCTCCTTGTATTTGTAAAGTCATTAGGATCCAGATCAACATAAACTTCATCATACTCAAGGCCGGCAACATCATAATATTGCATAGTCTCCACAACTTCGATATCTACATTCATATCTTGAAGTGCTTTCTCATATACCCGTACTTGTGCCTTATTACTTACTACAATAACACGACTTCTTTCATTAGCTTTCTCATGTACCTTAAGCTGTTGTATGATATCATCAATACGTTTTGTCACATGAACACCTTCAGCTGGCTTACCAATCTTGTCTGTAGCAATTCCCTGCATAGCTTTAATCTCTCCCGGGAAGTCCTGAAAGATATTCTGTGTACGATTGATCGATGCATTACCAGAACGGAATACACTGGTCAATGGACTAATCTCTTTGATAGCAGGAATACTCCCTACCAGTGAGTTTATAGCAGCATCCTCTTCATCTTTGGATGTAACCTGTGTTGGATCACCAAGAGCAAATAGACGAAGAACTTCCCTGGTTGTTTTATTATCCTTATTTGATTTCTTGATTATCTTATTCGCTTCTACGATTTTATCAGCCAATACATCCAATTCTTCCTTAGACATACGAGCAACCTCATCAAGGATAACTATCTGATTCTCTTCTCTTAAAAGATGTTCAAGAGTAATGTCATTTGCAAGACCTGTGTTCTTGACTCCTTTTAAACTTGCCTGAAGAATCCCCAATGCTTTTTTATGAGTACTAAGTGCTGTAACATTATCTGGAGTAAGGCCCAGCAACTCAGGAAGGTGAGAACTAATCAATCTTGTTTTACCGGTACCGGCTAATCCCTTGATATAATACCAAAGGGAATATCGTTGATCTTCATTCTTAGTCTTACGCTTCACATTGAAAAGCAATTCACGTAATGCTATTAACTGCTGGCTACTTGGAGCATGGCGATCCTTACTCCTAAGTAGATGACTCTCCCTACCTATAATACTTGTAATATCTTCTTGGCTCTCTACCCTATCACGCAGATTGATATTTGCCAGTACATCGATATGTGCTTTCAGAAGTCCGTCAAGAGCTTCAGTAGTAATACCTTTATACTTTAGATCAACACCCTTTTGAGTAGCATCATATAATGCATACACATCTTTATCACGAAGGAACTTATCAATAACATTACTCTCCTGGATACCAGATTCAAATCTATTGACAAGATCTTTAATAAGCTGGTCAAATGTCTTAAATGGATTAACAGCATATGAAGCCAAAATAATATAGTACCCCTTATTTTTATCTTCTTTTACCGAAGGAAGATCTTCATATACTCTTTCAAACTCCTCGACTAATCCTTTTCTTTCGTCTTCAACACGGGCAAGTAATCTGGCTCTACCTTCCTTAGTCTTCTTTACTTCATGAAGGATCCTCTCAACAAAAATACCATCAAAGGTATAGTCCACTCCCTCTCTACGTGCTTTGCTAGCTTTCTTGAGAATGTCATTAAGGAAATCTTTACCAACAGCATCTTCTATAATATTGTATATAGATTCATTGACTATCTTAAAGGAATTATCCTGGATATCTACCTTCAAACCAATAGATGTAAACAAGCTCTTACTATAATTTACCATGCTCTTACGATCAGCACTCTTTCTGTCAGCTGCATTCTTCTCAACATCTTTCTGTATAGCCTTTAGATCCTTGATAGCTTCATCAACACTATCGATATATCCCTTAAACTCATTTGTTCTGAGCATCATCTTTCTCCCGGGAGTACCATATACTGTCTTCCTATTCTGTAATGCAGAGATAAGCTCTTGCACAAATGTATCATCATCATATGCCTTAGGGTTGGTGTTATATACATCAATCGTATTCCTGGCCGTTACAATTGGTTGGTCAGCAAACTCCCTCTGAAACTTACGATATGACTTCTTATAATTACTTGGAAGAGAACGATCTGTTTTCTTTGATAGCTCATTAAGATTCTTAATCTCCTCGAGAGCTTTATTAAGGTCAGATGTTCTTGCATTGTAGTTCTCCAGCCATGCCTGGTCCCTGTAATATTTCTTCTGATCAAAGTTTTCATTAGGAACTTCTGTTGGAGTAGGCATACCCATCTTATCCTCTATAAATTCCGTAGTAGTTGGAGTGTTAGTATTCATATCCTCTTCCCGGGATTCTTTTTCACGCTCAAGGCCGGAGAGACTTTTCTCCCTGGCATCGATCATGTTCTGGATCCTGTTAACTTCACCTTCAGTTACAATACCACCATCGCTTATTGCCGATAGTGCAGTTTCAATAACACCACTAATAGGAGTCTTTCCTTTACGAGCATCTGCAATACCTTTATTGATCGCAGCTTTCTTGGAGAACTGTTTCCCAATATTTAAGAAGTGGCTATACCTGGTACCAAATTCATTTGCCATTGCTGACGGTCCGAACCCGGATTGATTGGCTACATTACCCTCAAGATATTCAAATAAGAATCGTGTGGAGAATGGATTTTGTGTGCCATTAAGAGCTTTAAATTCCTGAACATCATACATTGCTCTCAGGTAATCATCTCTCTTTTTAATGGTCTCATCTTTATTGACCTGATCCATTTTCTTCAAAGCATCATTGTATGTATCAATCTCCTGATTGAATTCATTATAAAGCCTCTCCCGGGTAGATTTATTTTTGATCTGCTTTTCAGTATTCAAACTATCCTTAATCAGATTATCAATATTCTCTTTCTCCTGATCACTAATATTATCATTAGACTTCAGCTTCTCCAGAAGACCACGCTTAATCTTTTCGAGATATAAAGTTTTCCCAAGAACAATCTTAAATAATTTACTCTTATCATCTTC
>CAYONI010000014.1:0-14440 GCA_964405295.1 uncultured Methanosarcinales archaeon
CCTTCTGCTGCAGCAGTAATCAATTGTTTTGTTCCATTTGATTCTGTTGTTATATCTCCTGCTGCATAAATTCCTTTAATGTTTGTTTCTTGTTTTGAATTTACCTTAATATACCCTACATTATCAAGTTCTAATCCAATATTTTTAGATAATTCAGTTATAGGTATTACACCAACATCAATAAATATTCCGTCAAGTTCTATCTCAGACTTATCAGGATTATCTGTTTTTATTTTTGTAACACCTGAATTACCAATTACTTCTGTGACATTTGTATTCATGACAAATTCAACTCTAGAATCATTCTTCATCTGATCAACAATACCTGGTTTAGCTCTAAATTCTCCTCGTCTATGAATTATATAAACTTTCTTTGCATGCTGCAATAAGATAAATGCTGATGCAAAAGCAGAATCTCCACCACCAATAATTGCAACTGTTTTATCTTTATAGAATGCACCATCACAAGTTGAACAGTAACTTACACCTCTTGCAATAAACTTTTTTTCACCGGGAACACCTAACATTCTTCTCTTTGTTCCCAATGCAACAATTATAGAATTTGCATAATAAATCGAAAACATTGTTGTAACTTTAAATTTGTTGTCTATCTTTTCTATGTTCTCAACTTTGTCCATAACTATCTCTGTCCCTAGATCTTTAGCATGATCTGCAAATTGGATCATTAGATCTCTACCAATTATTTTTCTAAAACCAGGGTAGTTTTCAACTTCATAATCAATATTCATTTGTCCGCCGAGTTCTTCACCGACAATTAAGGTTTTCAAATTGTATCTTGCAGAGTAGATTGCAGCAGTATAACCTGCACCACCTGCGCCAACAATAAGTATATCATAGATTTGATTTACTTCTTTTTTTGGTGTAGATGAAACTACTTCTGTTGTTTCTGTATCTTGTGTTTTTTCAGCTAGTTGAATATTCATTTAATTGCCTCATAGATTTTTCATCATTGTTTCAATTTTTTGTTTAAGCATTGACTTAGGTGCAAATCCAGAAAACCTATCAACTTCTTTACTTCCTTTTACTAAACTAACTGTTGGTATTCCCCTTATTTGAAACTGCTGAGCCAATTCTTCATTTTCTTGTGTGTCAATTTTTACAAACTTTAAATCAGTCATTTCAGCGCTTAACTCTTCAAATACAGGACCCATCATTTTACACGGACCACACCAAGGTGCCCAAAAATCAATTAAAACAGGTCTGTCCGATTTTAATACTTCCTTCTCAAAATTTTCTTTATTAACATGAACTATTGTCATTTTTTTAACCTCCATGTGCATAAATACACACGCTTGTGAACTAAAAATGCACAACCACTTATAAACTTTATGGATTGTGCATCACAGATGCACAACCGAATTAATACAGTAATACACAAAACTTAAATAATCATAAAATATTACAAACAATGCAAATGACAAATCTACAATTAATTAAAAAAGACATTAAAAAGCTTGCAAATAAAGAAAAAAAAGCAATTTATCAAAAGTTCTTTAAAACAGGCAGAGGGGAATATGGAGAAGGAGATATATTTCTTGGATTAACAACACCACAATCAAAAGAAATTACAAAAAAATATGCTAATTTAACATTAAAAGATTTACAAGAATTACTAAATAGTAAAATACACGAACATAGATCAATTGCACTTGGAATATTAGTTAATCAATACGCAAAAGCTGATGAAAAAAAGAAAATGTCAGTATTCAAATTCTATATGAAAAACTACAATAACATAAACAATTGGGATTTGGTTGATTTAACAGCATATAAAATTGCAGGGTTCTACTTATTAGATAAAAATAAGAAAATACTTTATGACTTTGCAAAATCAAATCATTTATGGAAAAAGAGAATTGCAATGATTAGTTGCTTCCAATTTATTAGACATAATGAATTTGTAGACACACTCAAGATTGCAAGAATTCTTCTTCATGACAAACATGACCTTATTCACAAAGCAGTTGGTTGGATGCTTAGAGAGGTAGGAAAGAGAGATCAACCACTAGAAGAGAGATATCTAAAAAAATATTATAAAGTTATGCCAAGAACCATGTTGCGTTATGCAATAGAAAGATTTGAAGAGAAAAAAAGACAAAGGTATTTGAAAAATGGATATTGAATCAATTACAAAAAGGGCAACCCCTTTGAGTGAACTTGTAACAAGATTAACAAAACAAGTAGATTATATCAAACCAGTCCCAACAGAGAAATATATAAATAATCAAATACATCTTCATACAACTGATGGAGGGAAAACCTGGACAATGTCTTTAATTAAAAATGCAGACCCACCAAACAGCACATTTTTACAGTGTGATGCTAGGAAACATGAAATAATAGGTTCAAGATTAGGTTATGACGATGAACCTGAAGACGTAGCAAACGATATAACAAACATAATTCTACATATTCCCATACCCTCAGAAGTGACATATTTAATACTTGCACCAGATCAATATGATTCCTATGTTCTACTATCAAATCCTAAGAAATATATGGAAAATAACAAAAATTGATTTACTATAGAATCAATTTTTGAACTTGTAAGAAGCTCATCTTTAAGTTAAATACTCAAAAACATAGTTTTTGGCACACCAGAAAAACTGGTTGACTTAAAGTATTCTTGCAAATAACAAAGATATTTAAAGACAAAAATCTAAATTAAGTTAAAATGTGGGAAATGCTTACTTATCTCGGAGTTATAATCATAATTAACGTAGTTCTATTCATTCTTAACTCAATATTCAAAAATAAAATCATAAAAAGTTCTTATTATTTATCTTTTGTTTTGTTAGCTTTAGTATTATTGTTACAGTACAGATTAGTTTGGGGCAAACTATTACTTTTCATATTTATCCTAGCTTGGGCAATGCACTATATCTTTTTAATACTTGAAGCAAAACTTAAGAAATCAGGGGCATCATTAAAATTCTGGTTTTTACAAACTTCACTAGTTTTTATTACTGCACTCCCAATAATTTTCTACATGACTTATGATTCTTTTAAGTTTAATGTTTTTTCAATTATTGGAATATTGTTTTTCTTAAAGGGATTCTTTATCTTGATTAACTTTAAAGGATTAAGAAAGCTCTACAAAAGATTTGAAAAACATAGACACTCCTGGGCAGAAATATTTATTTGGTCAGGATTATACCTTTATGTTATTGCATCATTACCACTAATTCCTGCAATAATTAGTATTCTGAGCCCTGCATTGGTTATTTATACTAAAGTAAGAATAATTCGTTCTAAGTAATCCATAAATCTTTTAAATAAAATATTCTTATCTCTCTAAAAATGAACAAGAAATTACTACAAAAATACTGGATAGACGTTGTTTTGGCAATCTCATTTGTGCTTTCTTTTACAACAGGAGTAATCAAGTTACCAATACTTCTTGGAAAATTTAGTTTTAGCAAATTAACACTGCTTACTTTAATGAGAGTGCACGATATTTCTGGGATAATAATGGGATTATTAGTCTTAGTCCACATAATTCAACATTGGAAATGGATTGTTACAATGAGCAAAAACATATTTAAGAAAAAATGAAAAAAGTAACAACAATAAACACAAAAAACCTAAAACATACAAAACGGTTTTTTGGTTATTATAACTTGAAATCTTATTGGACTCTGCAAAACAACAGAATATTAACTCAAGTTATAATAATTCTATTAATACTTGTACTAACCTTACTTAGTGGTTGCACTGAAGAAAAAGTAGAACAAAATGAGATAACTGCAGAAGCAGTTAATACTCCTTCTTGCCCAAAAGGATTAACAAATGATCCTGCACCAGGTATATGCTACCTATACCAAGATGAGAATTCTAATAATGTTTGTGATTTGAGTGAGTAATTATAAGTATATAAGACTAAATCACTATAGAAACATTAATAAATAAAACTTCTAAACCTCATTATAGGTGTTTTAGATGAGCGCAGAGAGATCGTTAGCAGATTACCAGGAAGAAGTTGCAGAAGAAGAGATAGTTCTAGAAAAAGAAAAGCTCAAAAATCAACCAGATTCTCAAAAATCAAAAATTGCTGTCGCATCACAAGAAACTAAAGCAGATATTCTCGCACGGAAACAGAGAGATATCGGTGTTGCAGAGTTTTTCTCAAGAAATAGACACTTATTAGGATTTGACAATAAGAGAAAAGCATTAATGACAACTATAAAAGAAGCTGTTGATAATGCCCTAGATGCTTGTGAAGAAGCGGAAGTTCTACCAGAAATCTTTGTTGAAATAGTTGACATGGGTAATGACCGATTTAGAATAACTGTAGAAGATAATGGGCCAGGAATTGTTAAAGCTCAAATCCCAAAAATCTTTGCAAAATTATTATATGGAAGCAAATTTCATTCTTTAAAACAATCGCGAGGTCAGCAGGGTATTGGTATCAGTGCTGCAGTTATGTATGGTCAACTTACAACTGGTAGACCTGCAAGAATTATTTCTAAAATAGGAAAGGATAAACCTGCACACTATATTGAACTTAAGTTAGATACCCAAAAGAATAAACCTGAAATCTTAAAATATGAAGAAAAAACTTGGTCAAAAGATCATGGAACAAAAATAACAATTGATTTAGAAGCTTCATATCAAAAAGGAGGACAAAGTATTGATGCATATCTTAAAGAAACTGCAATTGCAAATCCTCATGTTACTATTGTCTATGTTAATCCAAAAGCAGAACAGCACATTTTTCCTAGAGCAATGAATAAATTGCCTAAAGAAGCTAAAGAAATAAAACCTCATCCTTATGGAATTGAATTAGGAGTTCTTATTAAGATGCTTAAAACAACTACAACAAAAACTTTGCAACAATTTTTCACAACAGAGTTTTCAAGAGTTACATCAAAAGTTGTAAAAGAAATCTGCGAACATGCAAAAATTGAACCTAAGAAAAAACCAAAATTAATTTCAAGAGAAAATGCAGAAAAACTAGTTAAAGCAATTTCTGAAGTAAAAATAATGAATCCTCCAACAGATTGCATAAGCCCAATTGGAGAAGCAGAACTAGAAAAAGGTCTTCGTAAAGAAGTGAATGCAGAGTTTTATGCTGCAACATCAAGACCTCCATCTGTTTATAGAGGAAACCCTTTTCAAATAGAAATCGCACTTGCCTATGGTGGAAATCAACCAGGTGATAAACAGATTTCTCTAATGAGGTATGCAAATAAAGTTCCACTTTTATTTCAACAAGGTGCTTGTGGTTTCACAAAAGCAGTTGTCCAGACTTCATGGAGAAATTATGGACTAAATCAATCTCAAAAATCGATTCCTGTTGGGCCAATGACTTTGGTTTTACACATTGCATCTGTATGGGTTCCATTTACATCTGAAAGCAAAGAAGCACTTGCACAATATCCTGAAATATTAAAAGAAATTAAATTAGCGATTCAAGAAGTTGGTCGAAAATTAGCCCGTTATACTTCTAAAAAGAAGAGAGTTAAAGATGAATTTCAAAAAAGAAATTATATAGAAAAATATATTCCACACTTAGCAGGTGCGATTAAAGAGTTAATTGATATCTCTGATGAGCAAGAAGCTCAACTTGAAACAGAATTAAAAGGTTTATTAGAACAGGAAAGAGGCAAAATAGCTAAAATGGTTTTTGATGAAAAAGCTAACACAGACTTTGATGAAAAACTTGCAAAGAAGTTTGATGATGATGAAGGGAGTGATGAGCAATGAGTGAACAACTTAAAAAACTTAATTACTTGTATAAACTTAAAGAAGTCTATAGGCACTCTACTTTAAAAGGCAGAACAGAAAGTAGTGCAGAACACAGTTGGAGCGTAATGATGTTAGCAGAATACTTTCTTATAAAAAAAGGATTTGTTGAAAAATATAATATTGATAAATTAAAAGTTTTTAGATTATTACTTTATCATGATTTAATTGAAATAGAGGCAGGTGATACACCCCTTTATGGACCAGACAGAGAAAAGAAAGATAAAAAAGAAACCCTAATCCTACCAAGATTGTTAGAAGAAATGCCTGAAGCAATTGCTAAAGAACAAATATTATTATTTCAAGAATTTGGAGAACTAAAAACAGTTGAAGCAAAATTTGCTAAAGCAATTGATAAACTTGACCCTTTGGTTCACGCTGCGCACATAAAAACAGATTGGAAAGCAGTTAAAGCAACAGAACAAGTTTTACGGGATAAACATCAAAAATATCTAGTTCCATTTCCAGAATTAATGAAATTATTTGAAGAAATAATCAAACACGCAAAAGAAATGGAATTTATTACTGAATAAAATGTTAATTAAAAAAGATCAAGCAAAGACAATCAAAATATCTGAAAATATGTCTATTACAGAATATGATATGAATACAAAAGATATAGGTATCACTGTTGCTAAAATAAATGGAAGATATCCTGAAGAAGGATTTGCACTGAATAAAGAATGCCAAGAAATTTATTATGTACTAAGAGGAACAGGTGAAGTCTTTATTGACAATCAATCTTTCAAAATAGAAGAAGGAGATACAATTTTAATAAATAAAAATAAAAAATATTATTTGATAGGAAATAGTTTAAAAATAGTTTGTCCAACAGTTCCTGCATGGACAGAAAAACAACATGAAACTATAAAAGATTAAAATGACAGAAAGAAACCTAGTTAAAGAAATAAAAGACATTACAAAATATATTTATCAAACTATTTTGCAAAAGAGAAAACCAACATTAAAATCTCCAATAAGAAGTTTAAGTAATGTAACTTATAATAAAAAAGATGGCTACTTTCAATTAAATGGTTCAGAAAAAACAAGAACTCTAAGTGCAAACACAGTTAAAAGTTTTGCACAGACTCTGAAAATGATGGGTTTATCAAAACAATTAATTGAATCGAAAGACATTGCATCAAAAAGAGAGGCATATTATATTTCTAAGAACTGGGGAGATGCCAGATTTAAAGAACAACCAGAATCCGATTCTATAATGGACGATGTTGAAGCAATGATGAAAGTTAATAGAGAACAACTTGGCTTTATTCCTGAAGAGAAAGGTGGAGATATTGCAGGATCATTAATTGTTATAGACAAAGATGATAAAGGTAAAGAGTTAAGAATTGATTGCACTAAGTTCGGAAGCGGAGCATATTCTATTCCTTCAACAGTTGAACAACTAAAATTTGAAACAAAAGCAAAATTTATCTTAGCAATAGAAACTGCAGGTATGTTTCAAAGACTTGTAAAACACAATTATTGGAAAAAAGCGAACTGTATTCTGATAAGTATGGGTGGAGTTCCAACAAGAGCTTGCAGAAGGTTTATCAGAAGACTAGCTGATGATAAAAAACTTCCTGTTTATGTTTTTACAGATGGAGACCCATATGGGTATCTTAATATTTATAGAACTCTTAAAGTAGGAAGTGGAAACGCCGCACACATCAACAAATACTTCTGTGTTCCTCAAGCACACTTTTTAGGCGTAACTCCCTATGACATTGAAGATTACAAATTACCAACACATCCCCTTAAAGAAATTGATGTTAAAAGACTTAAGGATGGTTTGAAAAATGATCCTTTTATACATGCACATAAAGAATGGCAAAAAGCTTTGGAAAAACAAATAAAATTAAAAGTTAGAGCAGAGCAGCAAGCACTTGCAGCCTGGGGACTTAACTATGTTATTGAAAAGTATCTTCCAGATAAGATAAGTAATGTTGATAAGTTCTTGCCTTAGGTAAAAATAATTGTTTAAGCTAAGATTAAAAATAACTAAATTTTAAATAAAAAGCTAAAAACTTAAAATTTTGAACTTGTAAAATATTCTATTAAAATAGTATAGTTAGAAACTTTTACAAATAACGAAACAATTTTAAAAGAAAAGTAACAAACTAAAGGTAATGAAAAAAAAGACTGTGAGAAAACCTAGTTCTAGAACTAAATGGGCACAAAAAGATACAAGTAGAATTATTAAGGATATTAAATCTCTAAAAATTCAAGGTGCAACCAATGTAGCAAAAGCAGCATTAAAAGTTCTACATAATGAATATCTCACAAACAAGGATTCTGCACATATCAATGAACTTCTTAATAAACTTCACAGAACAAGAGCAACCGAACCTATGATGAGGAATGCTCTAAAATACTACCTTCATCTTATTAAGAAAAAAGGAGACACTCCTAGACAAGCATTTAAGAAAATATCAAATTATTTTGAATACTCAAAAAGAAAAATTGCATACTTTGGTTCTCAACTAATAAAAGATGGGAAAACATATTTTACTCATTGCCATTCAAGTGATGTTATGGTTGTATTCAAAAAAGCAAGAGAAGACAAATTATTTCGAGTTTTCAACACTGAAACAAGACCCTTATACCAGGGGAGAATAACTGCAAGAGAACTTAGCAGTGCAGGAATTCCTGTTGTCCACTTTACTGATAGTGGGGCAAGAATTGCTTTAAAAGAATGTCAATCCATGTTTATTGGTTGTGATGCAGTTACTGCAAAGGCAGAAGTCTATAATAAGATTGGTAGTGAGATGTTTGCAGAAATAGCACGATCTCAAAGAAAAAAAGTTTATGTTTGCACAAATTCTTGGAAACTTGATCCATACACTTTTTTTGGTTTTGATGAACAAATAGAGAAAAGGCATGAAAAAGAGGTTTGGAAAAATCCTCCTAGGGGAGTTATAGTTACAAATTATGCTTTTGAAAAGCTTAAAGCAAATAAAATAACAGGAATTATTAGCGAATTTGGCATTCTTACACCAAAACAATTTGTTCAAACTACAAAAAGAAAGAATAAATGGATGTTTAATTGATTTATTTTAATAATATTTTTAAAGGATATCATTTATAATACAATATAAGGTGTCTAGTTAAAGGATATCCAACAAGAATATAAAATTATTTAGTATTCAACTTTGTCGAATAGTCACAAAAAAGAGGTGTATAATGGGTTTATTTGGTTTTCATAAGAAGAAAAATAAAGTTTCTAAAGAAAGTAAAAATCTAGATATCCCCATACCTAATTATGATGGAAGTAAAGATTCTGATAATCAATTAAAAAACGTTATTAGCGCAGATTTAAAAGAAAAAACAAAATTTGATATTAAAAAAGTCAATAATGAAATGGATTATCTTGATGAAGTTATGGGAAAAAACCTTGATTTGAATTCTAAAGATATAAAGAAAGCCGTATCTTCATCTAAGACACAAGATTCAAGTGAGGTCGAATTAGAATTACCAGAAAACCCTAATGACTCAGATGTTCATCCTGAAATAAAGAATAAACTCGAACAGCATAATGAAACTATTAACATTGATTTACCAGATGAGACAAAACCAAATCAAAATTTTATTAATGATCCTATGCTAGAAAAACTAATTAAAAAGAAAGAAATTAAAGAAGAGAATCCTACAACCGGTCTTATTTCTGAACCAACAGAAAGCATGGAAGAAATTGAAACTGAAATAGAACCTCCAAAAAAAAATGACTTAAAAAAACTTCCAGATTTTAACGATGGAAGGATGGAAATAAATAAAACAGAAAAACTTGTTGAGAGTTTCAAGAAAAAAAGGACGTTCAAAGAAAATGTTTTCGTTAAGTCAAAACTGTACAGAGAAATTTTACATTCAAATCTTACAATAAAAGAAGATATTAAAGTTTGTGATAACAAACTTAACAATTTAACAAAAAGCATTAACTCTCAAAGCGCTAAAGGGGAGAATTTAAGGCAAGAACTTGAATTTATACAAGAAAGTATTTTAACAATTGAAGATAAACTATTTGATAGTAATCCATTAACGAGGTGAAAAAAATGAATAATACTCCTGTATTTATAAAAATTGATTCGTACAAGGAAGTACTTGATATCATTGATGTTATCAAAGCAAAACTTGACAAATCAAAAAGCTTACTCAAACAAATAAATCAAATAAAAGCTGAAGAAGACGAAGAATTACTTGAATGGCAAACTACATTAGATAATATTTCAGATAAAGTGTATTTTATTGATAAAACATTATTTGAACCAAACATATAAAATAAAAATGGAATCAAACAGATTTGTTACAGTTGCAAGACCGAGAGATATAAGAGTTAAAGGCCTGAATGCTGCAAAAGAAACAATTAATGCAACTAGACAACACTTTAGAATTGAAATATTAAGAAATAAAAAAGTAAAACTAATTAAAGAGCTTAAAGAAGAAACAAAAGAATTAAGTTTATTATTCGGAAAATTATATGAATTCTTACCTGATCACGAACTTCTTGAAATTAAAAAAGAAAAAACGATTACTAAGAAAACAAAGGCAATAAAATCAAAGAAAAAATCTACAGAGGATAGAACGACTAAAAGTGAAAATGAACTTGATAGATTAGAAAAAGCTCTTATGCAGGTTGAACAGAAACTGAAGAATATTTAAAAAATATGCAACTCAAGAACAACAAAAATCAAATTCTTTGAGCATCGTAACTTCTCAACTAAAATATATGAAGTTCCAATATATCTTCGTCTTTAAGAACATGTTTAAGCATTAACTTCTGACCACCGAATTTTGCAGATGGACCCCAAACTCTAGAAAACTTAAATCTTTTTACAAAATCTTTATGCAACTTATTACAAACATCTCTTATCCTACAATCTCTAAACATAATTAAGGGAACATTCATATCAGGTTCTTTAGCTGGCTCTTTAAGATAAATTCTTATTAAATCTAACTTTCTAAAAATTAACTCTTTTAATTCAATAATATGATTATTTTTTTGTGCACTAATACATAAATCAGGTTGAAACTTTTCTTTTAACACGTCAAGATCATCTTCTAAAACAGTATCTATCTTGTTGAAAACAGTGATTGCAGGAATATAAAGTTTATTTGCTTCAATAATATCAATTAATTGGTCATCATTTATATCCTCTCTAACAACCACATCTGCATTATTAACTCTAAAAGTTCTTAACATATCCTTAATTGTTTTATTATCTAAATGAGTTAACTTAGTGGTTTTACCTATTCTTATTCCACCTTTAGAAGTTTTTTTGATTTTAACATCAGGTTTTCTTTGATTAATACGAACATGGGCATTATACACTTCTTTTTCTATAACCTTAAGATACTGTGGAGAATTAACATCTAACAACATAATAATAAGATCTGCACTCTGAAGTGTTGCCAGAACTTCTTTTCCTCTACCTTTACCAGAAGCTGCACCTTTAACAATTCCAGGCATATCACAAATCTGTATTTCAGCGTGTTTGTATCTCATTACACCGGGAACAACATCAAGAGTTGTAAATTCATATGCAGCGATTGGTGACTTAGCACCTGTCAAACTATTTAGCAAAGTAGATTTACCTACACTAGGAAATCCAAGAAGAATAACTGTCCCATCACCAGTTTTACGAACTTGATAACCATGGCCTTTTCCACCTTTAGAAGATCTTGCCTCCTGAGATTCTTTTAGTTTTGCAAGCTGTGCTTTATATAAACCAATTGCATGCTGAGTTTTCTTATTATACTTTGTTTTAGCAATTCGCTCTTCTAATTCCTTGATTTTTTCATCATACTTACCCATTAATGCATAGAGTAATTATTTTATTTATAAAATTAGCTGATAAAAACCTAAGAGAATTCATAAAGTATATAAAACAAATTTTGTTCCTAAACAATATGAAACTGCCAAAAAAAGATATGTGGTTTATTCTTGCAGCATACAATGAAGAAAAGAGTGTTGCTAAAACAATTAAAGATCTACAAAGTAAAGGCTATTTTAATCTAGTTGTTATTGATGATGGCTCTCAGGATAAAACTTTTGAAAAAGCTAAAAAAGCAGGTGCAATAGCTCTTCAACACAGAGTAAATTTAGGCCAAGGTGCAGCACTCAGAACAGGAACAGACTATGCATTAAAACATGGAGCAAAATATATTATACATTTTGATTCAGATGGCCAACACAGAACTAAAGATATATCTGCAATGATAATGCCTGTGCTTAAAAAAGAAGTTGATATAACACTTGGGTCAAGATATATTAATAAAACTATGAAAACAAAGATGCCATTTAGAAGAACACTATATGTTAAAGGAGGATTGATATTCACAAAAATAATGACTGGATTAAAATTAACCGATACTCACAATGGCTTTAGAGCTATGAATAGAAAAACTGCAAAAAAATTAGAAATAACACAAGACGATATGGAGCATGCTTCTGAAATATTGGAGTTAATTGCAAGAAAAAAAATAAAATATAAAGAAGTCCCAGTTATAATAGAATATAATGATGAAATCATGCAGAATTCCATGAATAGTTTTGGAATGGCTATCAAAATAATTCTTAGAACGATATATTATAAGTTGTTCAAGTAGAGATTTACTATCTTAAGGTGAGCTGATTAGAAATTTACTAAAAGTGCGTCGTCGAGGGTCGTGTCTTACGGACCGGCAGCACAATCAAACAATAAATGTATTCAGCGAAAGATAGTAAGGATTAAGAGTTCATAAATTATATAAACAAAATTCTAAATACATAAAATTATGAAAATTCTAGTTACTGGAGGGGCAGGCTACATTGGAAGCCATTTTCTTAAAGAGCTGAGAGATACAGGTTATAATTCTGAAGATGTTTTGATTATAGATAATCTAAGTAGAGGATTTAAAGAAAATATTATTTTTGGTAATTTTATTGAAGCAGATATCAAAGACGCACATCAAATTGAAACAATAATTTCTGATTTCAAACCTGAGCTAATTGTTCACTTCGCAGCATTAATCTCTGTTCCAGAATCAGAAAGAGAACAAATGAAGTATTACAATAATAATGTTGTTGGTAGCGTAAATTTATTGAATGCAGCAATCAATAATAATGTTAAAAAATTCATTTTTTCTTCTAGTGCAAGTGTTTATGGCCCAACAAACATTGTTCCCACGCCTGAAGACACCCAATTTGATGCTAAAAGCAGATATGCAAAGGATAAAAAAATATTTGAAGAAGTATTGAAAGATAAAAAAGCTCAAGGTAATGATTATAACTATATAATTTTAAGATATTTTAATGTTGCAGGTTCAGATCCAGAATTAGAAGTGGGCAATAGAAAAAAAGACCCTGAAAATCTTATTTCTATAATCCTAAATAATTTAGTAAATAAGAAATACGAGATAAATGTTTGTGGAACTGATTATGAAACAATAGATGGAACAGGGGTAAGAGATTATGTTCATGTTTCAGACATAGCAAAAGCACATATGAAAGTTATTCCCCTATTGGATAAAGGTGATTATATTTTTAATGTTGGTTATGGTGAAGGATCTTCTGTCCTAGAAGTAATTCATGAAGTTGAAAGTGTTACAGGAATTCAAATAAAAAGAAATTTTATTGAAAGAAGAGCTGGAGATATTGCGACTTCTATAGCAGATAATTCTAAACTTATGAAATATACTGACTGGAAACCCAAATATAATGATCTAAGATCAATGATTAAAAATGAATGGGATTGGAGAAGAAAGATGACAAGAGAAAAGAAAAAATAATTAATCTAATTCTTTCCTAAGAATGTTGACTTTATTAAAAACTAGATTATTAGCTTAATTTTTTATTAGTCTTTCTTTTTGGTAAAAAGTTATTCTTAGAAATAAGATTCTGTCCAAGATTATCTTCTATGTCTTTTCTTGTTCTTTTTGCAATATTTCCACCTTTATTGGCTGAATCTTTACATTCTTTAAATCCTTGCGAATCTTTTTCTTTGGTAATGTCTGTTGTTGCCTTTTCTCCTATCATTGTAAGAATTAATTCCCAATCAGTCATATGATCTCTTAGATTTTGGTTCTTTCTTTGCAATTGTTTAAATTCTTTATATTCTCCGACAGTTTTTCCAAAAGTTGCATTAGAAATCTCATTAGTCAGTATTGAAAACTCTTTTTTTGTTTTTATTTCTCTATTCGCCCATTCCCCTGTTAATTCTTGGCGAATTGCTATTCCTCGAATTCTTTTATCAATCCATTCTTTAGGATATCCTTTGAGTTCATAATATTTTTTAATTCTATCCTGTCCTAATTCAGGATTTTCTATTTCTTCTATTCTTTCATATCCTACTTGTGCTAACCATTGTTTGAATGGTTCTGCCTTTTTAGAAGGAATTGATTGTATTATTCTAAATATATTCTTAGTATTTGCACAATCTGTAAATCTCATTTTGCCATCTGTGGCTAGTAATTTCAAGTGTACGATTTTATCGTACAGTTCAAATCCTTCTTGGGAAAGTTTGGTTTTAAGATCCGACCAATATCTTTTAGGTATAGAACTTGTTTCTAATGCACTAATAATATCAATTACTGAGAAATACCATTCATCTTTATGCCAAATTCTTCTTATTTTTTTGTGCTCAAAAACACAAAATCTTTTTGGCATGTCAGAATTCTTTGAATTCTTCACGTCTTGAAA
>CAYONI010000015.1:0-10296 GCA_964405295.1 uncultured Methanosarcinales archaeon
GTGCTTAGGATAATTTGTTACCCAATATATTTTGTTTAAATTTCCTTTTACTCTTATCTTTTTAATATGCTCAGCTAATTTTCTAACTGCTTCACCTCTACCCCAATATTCTTTATCCATGCTAAAAACTTGGATCAAAATATCCTTAGATAGTGGGTCAACGTTAAACCATAACATCCCTTTGACTTGGTTCTCTTTGTCTGCTAAAACATATAAGTGGTTAAAAGGATTGAGCACAACCCCCTTGTCACCCTGCATCATACAGTTTATTTGGTGGTAACGAAAAAACTCATCTATGGAGTAATCTCTATCCCTTACTTGCTCAACTAGGTAGTGCGGCACGTGATCTGGAGTGAACACCCTAACCCATCTAAGTTCTTCTATTTTTTTCATTTTGTATCCTATTCGTCTGCGATACCTATATACTTACTGTGCATTATGAGCCTTCCCGATGCTGGCACAGCTAAATTAACAGTCGCTGCGGCCGTTGTGACTCTATATATTTCACCACGATATGTATTAGGTATTGCGTTAATTACTAAATAATTTCCTGCAAAAGCAACACTTGAAGATTGGACTGTGCCAACAAAAGGCATGCCATCTGACAGCGTTACATTGTAGGGTAGTTCTAAATATAAATTTCCGGCTGCGGTTGTTGAAGACCATGCTATGTCTGCAAAAACCTCTGTATATATGCCCTGTCTGATTGACCAACCAACTTGCTGAGTATAAGTGAAGGTGCCGTCTACTGTACCGTTAAGAGTGGGAGTCCATTGTGATTGGTCAACGTCAGCATCATTTCTGATAAAGCCATTAATATTATCTGTAAGATTTTCGTACATGTCCTGTAGCTCGTAGACTAGATCCTGCAAATATCTATCCATATCGGCATCGCTATCATAGTTGACTCTCAAAGGTAATATTATTTCAGACGGTAAACTCATTAATTAGCCATCCTTCCCATCGGTTTGAATTTTGGATCAAAGCCGTGTATTCTAAATGGTTCATTAGTCCCACCAGATGTGAATTTCATTATATGTTGAAAGCCAACTCCGCCTGCAAAAACTCTTTTCCAAGTCTTAGTTTTGTAAAATAATTTATGATAGAGTCCGCCACCACTAGAATATGTACCGAAATCTACAGGCGTTCCATCTATGCCATCCAACGTAAAGCTATTGTCGTCGACTACCGTAATAACGTAAGATGTTGAGCTCTCACCACTATTAATATCTTCCATGCCTTCGACACCATAAATATATATCTCGTCACCAGTTGCAAGGCCATGATCAGGCGCTCCAACAGCCACAGGATTAGTTTTTGTTGCTGAAATTATATTTGTTATAAAATGGAGATTTGGTAGAAAATCTAGCTGTCGTGTTAGATATGGAGACTGCTCGGTATCTTTGTAAAAACTAATAGTTCCTTTCGTTGCTTTATCTGTATCGAAATAAATGTCGACATATTGAAATCTGGCTTCTTTGCTTTGATCTTTGTATGGATTCCATCCAGCAGTCACAAATTCTGAATCAATAGATAAGCCATTATCAGATGTGCCAGTTTCTAATTTAAATACTAACCCATCAATGTTTCCACCTAAGAAAATCTCTTGATTATCAACGAAAAAATATGAGAGTAACGTTTCGTCACTATACTCTTTGATCTCTTTATCTTCATGATTGGCTGCTGTAAAATCATTTAAGGCAAAATCTTTTGAGACGTTACCATATCCAAGGCAATTCATATCAATTTTATAAGTAGAAAAGGCTCCAGAATCGTCATCATAAATTAGCGCTGCTTCGTTCTCAGTGCTAGTTGTGTCACTTTTGTTATACAGAGTCCACCATTTTTTTTCAGCAAAACTTCGTTCGCAAAACACCTTTTCAAACTCATTATCATCGATTTCATTAGTACAAAAATCACTTATTCTGTCGTCAATTCGTCTTGTTTCTACGCCATCAGTAGAAGTAATTCCTCTGATACCTAGTGCTGTTGCATATCTGTCATAGCCAACAGTTGCCATTTTACCTTGACAAGCTCTAAAATTATTAATTCTTCTCCATTTAAAAGCTCTGCTTGGATCTGATGTTGGTGTTAAAGACCAAACAGAATTTGTGAAAAAAACAATAATCTGATTTTGTATTAGACGAGCCGAGATGATTTGTTCACCTGTTGCCGCGTTTGTATATCCACCACCTCCGGCAACCACATCGTTCCATTTTTCTGGATTCTGTTTAGCACACCATCGTGCTCTTTGTGGGTAGTTTTTTGTAGTTCCAGTTGACCCATCATATTCATATGTATTTAAAACAATCAGACGTTGACCAAGTGAAAATATTAACTTTGCACCATCTAATATTCTCTGTGTAATTGGAGCAGCAGGACTTAAAACAGGATTGAAAGGCTTTGTGTTAAGATTGTCGTCAGTCCCATCATAATACCTAAGGCCATCAACTGTAGCAGCACCAGCAGGTGTCCCCTGTTTTCCATTAGTAAAATACATTCTATTTGTGCCCGAACCAGATTGCCAATTCGCTGATAAAAAATAATCATATTCTCCTCCGCTAGCTATATTTGCTGCATCAAGTCTTAGAAATACTTGTGGCGTTGCTGCTGTATCAAACCTATATGCTCGTCTTGTATTAAATGCTATTGTTGTTTTGCCACCACCAGCTTCGACATAACGAGTTATTCCCATTACTCGATCTTCACTAATATTAGTTATTGTTCCGCCTGTTGTATAGGCTGTGTATGTAGTAGTAGCAACTCCTATTGAAAATGTAGTTGGCGCAGTAACTGTTATAGTATAATTGACTCCATTTACTTCAGTCATTCCGAGTACATCTGAAAAATATACTACATCACCACTAACATAACCATGGGCGGCAGTAGTAGTTACAACACCTGTTGCTGCTTGAGATATATTAGATATTGAAATTGTAACATCAACTAATGTTCCAAATTCAGAAAAGCCCTCTCTTTTTTGCAAATAACCATGTTTAATATGGATGTTGTCTAGCGAGCTAAAAGAGTCAGCAGGAGCAATCCAAGGCTCCATATCAGAGTCCAACCCAGTTTTAAAAGATGATATATTTGTTGAAGAGGTGCTCATTTAAACCCCAATTGCAAAATAATAAACGGTTAATGCTCCGGCTGAACTGCTCCTTTTTATTTTAAATTGAGTAGCAGTAAAAGCAGTTGCACCTAAAGTTGAGGCTGTTCCGCCTGCTTGTGTGAAAGTTATAGATTGCTGAGTAGTAAATGGAACTTTAAAAGTAAGCAGACCTGTTTCTGCTGTTCCAGCTGTAAGAGTATATTTCCCCCAATTCATTGTTACACCCCAAGGCAACTTAACGCCATAGTTAGTACCAGTATTTGTAACAGTAAATCCAGTAAGCTGTGTTTTTACAGAATCAGGATCTATCGCATATAATTGCGGCTTCCCTGCTGTATTTTGTTTAGAATATAGTTTTACAGCATCTGATAAAACAGTAGGGTCTGAAGGAATGCCACCAACCTCATCTCTATCTGCAAAATTTACAGCACGTGGCATAAAAGTATCATCTGCTGATTCTATAGCGTCCCAGTTAGGAGTTATTACGTCTCCCAAATTTCTTATCTTTGTTGATCCCTGTGGCTTAGTTTTGTCCCAGACCATTATTTACTCCTTAAAAGTTTGGAAGAGCTCTTACATTTAGTAAGTCTTGCTCTGTTCGTGTTAAAATATAGTTGACCTGCTCCTTATAAAGCGTTGTCGTTTCTGAATATGCTTCGTTCTCTCCAAAATCTGTAAATATATCCCTAGCTGTTCCGTATGCAATGCAAGGCCCCCATTCGTTTAAGTCTGGCGTATCTGTTGAATTTTCTAGCGCCGTAACAATTTGATAAGATCTCATTTTTATAATATATAACTGATCTGGCACTGGAAAAAGTTGGAATTTATTTTCAAAATATAATATCGCTTCGGGTCTCCCAGTATTGAAAAGAATATAATTTAAGTAAATCAACTGACCGTCTGTTGGCGCAGCATTGAACGTTACCGATATTACCCCTGTACTATAATTGATAGTCGCTGTTCCTGCCTCTGAACCTGTAATCGTTATGTCTGCTGTAGTGTAAGTTGTGGTTATGTCTTCAAATGTTTCAGTATTATCCGAAATTGTTAAAGTTGACGGGTATATTGGAAATCCAGTTATCGTTGTTGTAAACGTTACTGTAGCTCCGTCTCCCGTCCAAGGATTTGAAAACGTATACTGAAGGGGATTTTCTTGTTCGAAAATAGCTGAATCTTGGTACCATAGCATCGATAAGTTGTTAACAGTTGCTGGTGGCTCGAAGTTAGTATATAGCTCGTCCGGTGCTGCGTATGTAGCTTGATTTGGTGTTGTTGCAAAATCATAAAAGACATGCTTTTGCTCAAGCTTTACTTCTGCTGGAAAAGTATATAGATAATATTTATTCAGTCTGTCACTTAATTCTGTGTTAGACATATCATCTTCACTAAATCGTCCAGTAACCTGTCTGATTTTTTGCATTATTTCTGCTTTAGTCCAAGTCATTCCCATTTTATCCTCCGTATACCTGTCTCATCTGAAACCGTGAATTATTTCCAATTAATTTTTTAGTCATTCCACCTTCACCATTAGGACGCCAATCCCAAATAGGTGTGTTTCTTGACTCTATCCATTGTGCGATAAATCTTGGAAGCGTATATTTGCCCCCATGAAATAACGTAAAATTGTGGTTTCTCTTAGCATTTCCATAAGGGAAACGATGGGAAAGACCCGCTTCTTCTATGTTCATAAACTCAAACTCGCATACCTCTCGAAGGAAAGCTTCTTCCTTTTCACTTTTCGGTTGCTTACCAATAATGGGCAACTTCTGAAGGTTTTTCATTAATGCGTCTTGATTTTTTACTTCACTCATCTCTACCTCGCGTAAATAAAAGGGAGGGGAAAACTAAGTCCCCCAACCCTTTGTGGTTCATTTTTAAAGAACTACGTTAGCTCCAAGAGCAACGGCAGTCATAACAGCATCGTTAGCCCCTACAACTCCAGTTCCAAGAGTAATCCCTTGAACTGCTAAGTTCTCTGTCGGTATAGCAACACCATTGATGTCGCTAACTCTAGTAACATATCCACCCGAAACATAGACGCTATATCCAGTTACAGATGTATCAGTTGCAGTAGTAATAGTAGTCGCAGTTACAGAAGCTACAGTATAAGTACTGTTTAAACTTGCATCTCCTGTTAGGTCGTCTGCTACGGCTACAACCTTAATTGTATCACCAGCCGCAAATCCGAATTTAGACGTTTCATTAACCGTCAAAACCCCCGGAGATGCATTTGTGAAGCCAGAAATGACTGCACCAACTGCTGTTGATTGTGATAGGGGAGTAAAGCCGTTACTTGTTGTAACACTTCCGTCTCCTACTAATACGAAATAAGCGTCTGACATTGAGCTGTCCCAATACCATTGCGCGCCATTCGTTACGTCAGTTACAGTGATTTGACCTACTGCAAAACCAACAGACTCATTCCTAGCAACCGCAGTCGCAGGATTAGTCCATGTCCAAACTTTCATCTGTGTCATATAATTCTCCTATTAACTGTGGGTTGACATTAAATTAAGCATAAATGCATCATTTAGTATTCTTGCTACAAATGGGTGTTGCCAACCAACTGACCCTCTTTGATGCAATGGATCTGCACTACCACCGGATCCAAGAGGTTCTACATAGAAGTCTCCTGTTTCAGATTTTAGATGCACAACTGCATACGCTTCTTTACCAACAATGATGTTGTTATACACCGGTGTTGCAGCAGAACTTACAGAGCCTGCACTCGTGTAAAGCCATCTGACATTGCCAGTAGAGCCCCATTCTGAGTCTAAAACTGTCTGCATGGAAGAATAATTACTTGTATTTTGGAAGCCGGCTACAGCTTCTAAATCATCTAAAAGATCAGTATCTAAGTAACCCCAGAACGCTGGTCTAACAGGAGCTGTTGCATACGCACTAGTTCCTTTTACAACCTCTGAAATCATTTCTGCATCGTTTCCAAGCAAAGTTTTAACCGCAGAATCGATATCCGTTTTCGTTAATTCTGTTGGAGTTGATCCGTTGATACCATTGCTACATTGGAGCACTGATGTTGTACTTGCTAAAACATCACGAGTTACTTCGTCCATTGTTTGAGCTAGATTTTGTGATAAAAGCCTTGCAGACTCATTGAGGACCCTGTCCTCCACGGTAAGCTGAACTTGGTTTGTTATTGTTACGAAATTTCCGTAAAACGATACTCTAGCTTTGATATCAGATGCTGATAGAGGAGCTCCTGGAGGAGTTCTACCATCGATTAATGGAATAGGCACTGTGTCTAATTTCGAGTATCTTCTAAATACAATGGTGTCACCATTTTTTTCGGGCAAAATTCTACGCTGGGCAAATTTCGTATGGATAAGCGTTGGATACGCTGTCATCAATAAAAGCCTGTCGTAATATTCCCGAACCGCTGGTGGCAACACTGCTGTTGTTGTCATAGTCATAAAAAACTCCTAGTTTTTTTATCCTAAATGTCTGCTAACTGTCTGCTTGAATTCCTCGTCAGACATGTCCTTGTAACGTTTGGCTTGAGAAATAGGAGAAGTAGAACCCATGCTTGATAAACTACCCGCTTTTTGCGAGTTTGCAACTATGCGTTGTGCGTCAGCATTTTTTTTACTTTTCTTATTTTCGCTCCGATAAGATTCGGAATTTTTAGCCAAATAGTAAGCAAGTTCATAGTCTTGAGACTTCTTCAAGGTGTTTTGCAGACCTGGGTTTTGTTTCAATATATCGGGTAAATATTTTGTGATGACCTGTTGATAGTCAGGATTCTTTTGTGCCATTTTTAGCTCTTCAATCGTCATGTTGAATTGATTTGCCATGCTTCCAGAAAGCTTTTTAAACTCCCCTACCGTCATGACATCTCCATCATCTAGTCCGTCAAAATCATCTTTCGGTTTGACTGGTGATTGTTGAACTTGATTTAAGGCCAAATGATCCTTTATCATTCGCAACTCATCTTCCATCGTTTGTCGTTTCGCTCGCTCAGATTGCAGTGCAGATAAGGGGACGTTCTGTTCTTGCTGACCGTCTCCGTTGTCTGCTTGCTCTTGTTGAACTTGATTAGAATCATCTGATGGTGGAACGGCGGCTTCCAAATTTTGATCGCCCGAAACGTTAATTTCTTCATTCATATCGCGTGTAGCTCCTTTAACTCGCCCGTTTTGACTCCTGGTGGTTCGTCAGGTTTAATAGTCAATGTCGGCGGCACTTATTTTGTTATATATGCACCTGGTATTGAAGTAGTTTCTACGACTACCTCATCACATGAATCTGCTCCAAATGCTTTTAATGCATCGTAATCAAAAGGTCTCTGTGGCATATTGACATCCCAGTGGATTGTTCCCCTGCTGTTGTCAACTTCGCCAACTATCATCCCAACTTTTGGAAGGGGTTTTTTTGAATACGCTTTAATGTATTTTATCAAGGTGGGTTTCCCATCGACGCAAGTCTTGGATGGTTTTGCAAAGACTACGATCCAATAAGGGTTAGTTCTGCCCTTATTAGCCTCTACGATTGCTCGTATCTCTTTGTTATCATCTTCTATAATCGCGTTGCGGGTTTCTCCAGTCTCCTGACTCATAAATTGTTCTCCTTAAATACTTCCTGGTAATGCCTGAGAAGGGTATCCCTTACTTCCGGCAGAGTATTTTTTTATTTTTCCTACATCATATTGCTCAGAATTTGTACTTATAGACTTAACAGGACTTGCCTGTGTGTTATCTTTAAGCTTCATTCCTTTTGCAGATGAACTATTACTCTTCACCTTGTCCATTTTAAACCTCCGAAGGTTCTTGTTGTTGTTGTTGTTGCATTTGTTGAGCAGCGATTTGCTCGCCTTGTGCTGAAATTGCTACGTCATCTTCTTTCACCTGCTCTTCTTTCATTCGACCCATTTCTTCCATTTGTGAAATAATATTCATGTATTTTGTTAGTCGGTCATCATCCATTGACTGTAATTCTTTCATTGCTCTAGCTTTATCTAACGCTGCGGAAGCTCTTGAATCGATTGCATCTGCTGCTCGAGAATCTTCCAATCCCATGTTGGCAACCGAACGAGTGAATCTTTCTTTAGAACCGGCAATTTTCTCAATTGCAGACGCTTTGTTTAGTTCTAGCTGAGATTCAAGTATTCGTTGCTGAACTTGTTGTTCTTTTTGCTGCTGTTCGGCTTGTTGTTTCTCTGTCTCTTCGATTTGTTTGTTGTACTCTGATTTGCCCTGTAGAGGAGCTGCATTAGCTAACATCTTGCCTGTTACCGGCACTCCTAGCTGTTGTAAGTCCACTAACTGTCTAAAGTAGATCTGACGTTGGCTATCTGTTAGAACACCCTCTTGGACGGTTACATCGTATTTGACAAAATCCTTGTTATAAAACTGCTCTGTTGGCTTTTGATTGATTATTCGTTCAACTTTTTCTGGCTTCCAAGTTTGGATCATCTTGAGAGCTTTTTTAGAAATTAACTTCTGGGCATATCGTAAATTGTCGAAAATATCTTGCAGGTTAACTATTGAGG
The DNA here is from genome assembly GCA_964405295.1 of uncultured Methanosarcinales archaeon. Lineage (GTDB taxonomy): Archaea > Nanobdellota > Nanobdellia > Woesearchaeales > CAYZNE01 > CAYZNE01. Next base: position 8,619 of record CAYONI010000015.1, read on the forward strand.
CGCCCTGTCGTAACATCATCATGATTCCGGACTCTTGAGCATTCTCAGTCATTCCAAACGCAGCGTCATTTACACCAACAATTGTCATTATGTCTTGATCAAATTGCTTTTGAAGTTCGAACATTCCTTGTGGTATTTGTGCTGGTGGAATTTTTTCGATGTCGCCCGGCTGTGCACTCTCTTCTTTCCAGATGACTTTGCCTTGAGACGTTTGAAATAAAGATCTCGGATTTACAACAGAATGTTTTTTAGCCATCCAGCCTGAATTTATGCTAGAATCCAAGATGTCAATCATCTGAGATCTGCGCTTATTAGCCTCTTTTTGTGGATCTAATTGGCAACGAACCAGTGATTGTAGTTTAAGAGCCCAAGAATCTGATTCTGGTTCGAAAATCCCTACTAATGGAACGAACGGGTATTCATTTAAGCCGAACTGGTTACGCTCTGTGCGCATAAGCTGGTCGTTAACTATAATATGGCAGTCGACGTATCTTTTAGGCCGCTGTATGACCTTTAACTGGGGGTATTGTTGCACGAAATTCTTTAAGCCTTCGGAGTCACCGTCCCACTCTGTAAACTCTCCGGTCTCTTCATCCACAATAGTTGGAACTTTTTCCCAGCCCTGCTTATAAAATTCATTGTAAGAAACGAAATCTTCGCCATTCGGCTGTCGCTGGTACGGTAGCCATGTAAATTTATCATCACGGGCTAAGCCCTGCTTGGTTAGCTCATCAATGTCTTTTTCTTGTCCCGGTAAAAGAGAGGAGGCTTGCTGTCTAGATAGATATTTTCGTTTGATAATATATCCACAATCTGAAAAATCCAGTTGTGTAAAATAGGGATCAGTTATAAAGCCAGAGTATGGCTCTCGTCCAAATTTGATATCACCGTTTACTGGGTCATCTCTGTAGTCCATCCATATACTCAATAGATTGAATCCAGTTTTTAGAGCCCCCCCGAAAGCTTCCGAAATAAATTTATATCCGTCGCCTGCATTTAAAGCGAAAAGAAGCAATTGTGATAATTGATCAGCTCCAAGTTGGTCTGAATCTTCGGTTGGAATTACAACAGAACTCAAACGATGTTTTCTTTGATATCCTGTTAAAAGATTTATGTTTCTGCGAATATAATTGAAAACAAGAGCGTTGCGACCTTCTTCGAATAGCTTCTGTTTTTCTTGTTCGTTCCATTGATCGCCCAAATAGGCTCGTAAATCAGTATCGGCTAATGGATAAAAGGGATTCCATGCTAAATAAGCATCTTCGTATAGATCATTGTACTCTCGCACAATAGAATTATCTGACATTCATTCCTCGCGTGTAGCGACTCTACCCATTGCTGGGGTGGTCAAGAGTCTTCAAATAAGAGGGGCGGAAGTGCTAGCCGTCTTCCTACCAAACGGATCTTTAGTCCGCTATGGATTCCCTAAGTTTAGCTTTTGTTTTTCTTTACCTGTAACAGGCGTTAGATCGATTTCGTAGCCTGTTTTGCCTTCGATTAGATCTTCAACGGCCTCTTCTGCGAAATTATCTGGATGCTCTGTTTGCCAACTCATAAAGGTGTTACAACCCGTCAAGGTTAACAGTAAACATGCTAAAAATAGTTTCTTCATTTTTGTCCCCGTTTTATTGTATTATACTACAAATTTCAATTAATTTATATGCGTATTAAAGTGCAA
>CAYONI010000016.1:0-10223 GCA_964405295.1 uncultured Methanosarcinales archaeon
ATTTGATATGCAATCCATAATAATTTACAATTAAAAATGTTACAACGAGTGAATTCATGAAAGAAGTTGCGATCCAAGAGGCTAAAAGAAATATCGGGAAAAGTTTTAGTGTTATGATTGATCGTCCTTTTGGATCATCTCACCCTAAACATCCGAATATAATCTATCCAATCAATTATGGATACATACCTGGGCTTATTGGTGGTGATCAAGAAGAACAAGATGTATACGTTATTGATTCTCAAGAGCAATCTAAAGTATTAAATGTAACAATTATTGCTGTGATCTATCGTCAAGATGATGTTGAGACAAAATGGGTTGGTGTTGTTGATCATACAAAACATTATACAAATCAGGAGATAATGGATATTGTTCATTTTCAAGAACAGTATTATACTTCGCAAATAATTTGAAAACACCATATTGAACAATAATAGGACTTCAATAATTATTGCTTAAAAAATTATTTATAAAAAAAATTATTAGCTTCGATTTTTAAGGATTAATTGATATACAATAGGTAACGTTTTATCAACTATAAGTGTTATAACGAGGCGTACCATAAATAGTTGGAACTAATGATACGCATCGCAAAACAAAGCCTTTATTAGCTTACATTTTAGTACCTTTTGGTATAATTCAATAAACTATGACTTGTAGATAAAGACTTCCGCTATTTCTGTATCTAAGATTTCTGCAATTTTAAATGCTAAAACCAAACTTGGAGAATATTTGTTTTTTTCAATTGCATTAATAGTTTGTCTTGTGCAATCTGTTAAGTTTGCCAACTCTTCCTGAGTCATTTCTTTACGTGCCCTTAAGTATTTGATATTATTTTTCATATTAATTCTCACGCTTGTAGAAATACACATGAATTGAAGCGGTAATGAAATAACCAAATGAAAATGTAGAGTATGCAATAAACCAAGCCCAAGATACGTTCATCGAACCTTCATCTCTATAAATATTAAACAATATAATTGAAAGTAGAAATACGTAAATCAACGAAATGACCAAACCTATGGTAGATGATTTTTTTTGTATAAGATAGTCTCTCTCATCAATCACATTGCTTTTTTTATTTGTAAGTAGCAGCATTAAAGCAAAAGAAAGCATTGCAGTAAAAATAACGACTGCATTGATAACAATAAATATTTTTTTCGTTAAAAAATCTTCTGGACCGATAAATGCAAAGAAAATGACTAAAAAAGCAAATAGAATTCCAAATATAATACTTGTAGCAAAAGATCTAGCGTATGAAACATTCATATAACCACCTCTAATATTAATATATACCATTTTATATAGAATGTAAAATATATTTTACAAAATGTAAAAAAAACCAGATAAATTTTACCTTTTTTGGCTTGTTATAGTTTGCAATGCTACTAATGAACTTTAAAGTAAAGTAAGTTAAAAGTCATTATTTTTATAAATTTACCGATTAAAAGATCTAGATAATTTGGATTAGAATAGTTTAGATTATGCATAAAATAGTATGAACTAAGTCTTTATATTAAGAAGAAAGAAAGATGATTATGCTATAAATATAATAAGAAGTTACAACTAAAAATGTTATAATGAAACGTATCACAAATAGTTGCAACTAATGATATGAAATGTATAACAAAGCTATTTGCTATCTGGTAGAATATGATATGCTATGAATTATTTTATACTGAAAAAGTAACAATGTGGAAGGAGTGTTTGTATGAAATATTTAATTATTTACCTTTTGTTTATTAACATTGTATCTTTTTTTATCTATGGTCTTGATAAAAATAAAGCCAAAAAAGGGAAATGGAGAATCAAAGAAAGTACTTTGCTTTTTTTCTCATTATTAGGTGGTGGGTTAGGATCGTTTTTAGGAATGCAAATATACAGACATAAAACACAAAAAATGAAATTTAAATTTGGCGTTCCATTTTTAACGATTGTATTTTTAGTGATTTTGTACCTTGTAAATCACTATACAACTTTAATAAACCTATAAAAAAAACAATCTTTCGATTGTTTTTATTTTGTGAATATTTCTGAAACTTTGTTTCTGACCTTTTCACTTGTTAATAGAATAAGCATTAATGGTAGCAAAATAAATTCAAATATCATCCCTATTCCAGGAACAATATTTGCTCCTAAGAAAGAATCACCTAAGTCAGTTATATAGACTATTAAGACAACTGCAAAATACACTAATAATGCGGCGTAAATCAGTCTAGACATGTATTTTTTAGTAAAAAATACTGATGCAAGATAAATACTGACGAATACAATTGCAATAACAAAATAAGTGTTACCGTCTTCAGTGTCAAGGAACTTGATACCCCCATCTCCAATAAAGGTTTTTAGAATATAAACAGGCATTAAATAAGTAACTAAGTATAAAACAGCCAAAGCGGTTTGTAGCATACTTGTAACAAAGTATCCGATTTCTCCTTTTAGCAAGATTTTCCCATTAAATTTAAAATTTTCCATATTTTTCTCCTCCTTGTTTTTTGCTCCTTAATTATATACTTTAAGGGATGAAAAAACAAATAATAAAAGATTATTCTTATTTCATATTCATTCATTTGTTGAATCAAACTCTAAATAAAGAATAAATCAAGTTCTATGGGTCCATATTAAGTGCAATTACAGCTTTTAATACAGCTATAACTTAATTTAGTATCTGTTGTTTTTCAAGATTTCAAACTATTCTCAACTACTATAAATGATAATGTAACTAGTGGCGAAAGAGAAAATGACGAAAAAACCCTTGAATCTTTAGCTCAAGCTAGATTGAAGGCACGAATAGAAAAATTAGAAAACGGTATTGATACTTATCTTTATTCAAATTTTGGTGAACAAGGTGGAGAAGTTCAAAAATTACTATAGCAAGAGCGTTATATAAAGACACTCCTTTAGTTATTCTTGACGACTCAAACATCTTAACAGAGTGTCATCATGTAGATTTTGTGACGGTATAATTGTATTTGGTAAAGGTGAAATAACTCAGTCAGGGAAACATTATGAATTATTATGCAGCACTAATGGTTTATATTATAATATGTGGTCTGCGCAAGCTAAATATTATAATACATAAAACACAGATAGAAGAAATCACCAAGAACCATAATTTAAGGTGGCTATTAATTATACGAATAATCGATTAAATATTTTATAATGATATTTCTTGAATATAAATATGTTATAATAAGTATGAAATAATTTAGCAAAATAGATTTCAAAACTCAACAAGTATTTACATATATTTCTAGAAGGAGGTTGTTCATATGTCGGGAGATACAAAAAGAATTTTATTAGCCATTCTTAGTTTATTTGTCCCAATTATCGGAATCATCTTATTTTTCTTATATACGCCAAAAAAAGATGCAAGATTATTTGGTTTGCTTGGATTAATAAGTATTATTTTTTGGGGATTTGGTGGACTTAATTTATTCTAAATAAGTGTATTAAGACAAAAGGCCATACTATTCCGAAAATAGTGCGGTTTTTTAATTTTTGATTCTGGACTGGTATGAAAATTTGTTCAGAAATAGTTGAAACTAAAGGATCATTTTTTACATATTATTTTGAGATTTCAAGATACGATGAAGCAGTAGTTAATATTTATAAGAAGTATATGAGTTTTTGAGATGCATATGAAATTGATATTTTTTGATAAGGGCTATGAACTTATTTACTTATTTAGTGTCATTGTAATTAATCAAGTATTAGACGAACAAAACAACAAACATTAAAAAAATCACTCTCAGAAATTTGAGAGTGATTTTTATTTATGTATTATTTTATTGAATTACTGTACCACTGAAGTTTTAAATATGTCAACAAGTCGAATATCTTGTTCATATATTTTAGTTCCATCAACATTATAAATGAAGTCATCATTTACAATAATAGTATTTCTACTTGCTATATATTTATTAAATTCAGGTAAGAATTGAATCATATCATATTCAAGAGGAATTACAACTGTTAAGTCCGTTGTCATTACCCCTGTATTACCATTAATAGTAACGATATAATGATTTGTTTCTTCTAAGTAATTAATGCTGTCAAATAACAAATCATTTTTAACATCCATAAATGCATATTTAACAATTCCATGATAACTATCCCAATCAAATCCACCTAATACTTCAAATTCGTTTGTATCTACTAATTTGTAAGGGCCACCAACGGTGTTACTAACTAATAGGAAGTCTCCTTTGAAATCAGCAATATCACCAATATATTATTTTTTGATTTTCATTTCATTTAAAAAAAATAGGTAATTATTGATATTTCTATATTAAGATTGAGGAATCAAATATATTAATGAAAAAAAATAAAATAAAATTTATCCAATAAAAATACAAAATCCTACGTATAATATATGAACCATAAAAATAAGGAGGGCTTATATTATGAAAAAATTATTATTAGGAATATTTGCAATAACTATGGCTATAGGCGTTGTAGCTTGTGGGAATATAAATGAAATGGAATCTGCAGGAGTTTACGTAGCTGTAGATATTAATCCATCAATTGAATTCATAGTTGATGAAGACGACAATGTTGAATCATTTAATTTCACAAATGAAGATGCATTAATTTTATGTGGTGACATTGATTTTATCGGTATGAATATCGAGGAAGCGGTTGAATTATTTGTAGAACTTGCCACAGAAGCTGGATTCATCGATGTTGATGGTGAAGATAATGCAGTACTTATTACAGTACTTGGTGATGAAGACGACGAGTTAGTTGAAGGAATCAAAGAAAGAGTTAGAACGCGTATTATACGCTACATGGCTATGCATTATATTAATGGACAAGTATTAATAGAAGAGTTTACTCAAGCGGATTTAGTAGCTCAAGCAAATGAACTTGGCGTAACTCCAGGAAAACTTAAATTAGCTTTGCTAGCACAAACAGTTGATGAAGAATTAGCGCTTGACGATGCAATTGAAATGACGGTAAAAGACTTATTTGCATCAGTTAAAACACAACATCAAGCAAATATAGCAGAATTAACTGAAGAAGAACTTACATTAAGATTAGCTCAAAAAGAAGTTTTAATGACACTATTTAGAGCTAAATTAACCGAACGTGTTCAAAATAAACCAGTACTTGCTGAAGTGCAAATTCAAGCAAGAGTTGAAGTAATTAGATCTCAAATTTCAACTCAAACAAGACAATCTTGGGAAGAAAGATTAGTCGAGTGGAGAGTGGCTCTAGAACAAAGGCAACTCGAAGCGACACAATCGCAAGATAACTAAACACTTTTTCACTATTCTTGTTAGGCGGGTTCTTTTCCTGCCTAACTATACTTTTTGTTTTTACTAAACTTATTTCTCGTGTTGAAATTGTTTTGAAAGGTCATTGATTAGCAGAAGACATTATGCAAGATACTTATTTAAAAGCATTAAGCAAGATTCTCACATACAAACGACAAGCTTATTCTAAATCACGGCTTGTTATGATTGGAAAAAACTTGACAATCATGAATAAAACAATTTGAATTATTTTTAGAAAATATGCTACTGATTTTATATATATGTAGAGGAGTGAAAATATGTATAATGAAGAAATAGAACTTAGTATCAATACACAACTTGAATTAATAGGAACTGCCAGAGATATGCATGAGGCAATTGGCGAACATAGTATGAGGGTTAGTAATTTAGCGGTAAAGTTAGGACATGAATTAGACTTAAATAACGAAGAAATGACTACATTAAGAATTGGATCATATTTTCATGATGTTGGAAAAATGTATGTTTCGAAAGATATACTAAATTCAACTAACAAACTTACAAAAATAGAACGAAAAAAAATACAAAATCATCCACTTGTCGGAGCTAGGTGTTTTTCAAAAAATGATGATTTTTTGAAGATATCAGAAATTATTTCGCTTCACCATGAAAGAATTGATGGAGAAGGATATCCATACGGATTACATGGCAGCCTAATTCCAAAACTTGTAAAAATAGTAAGTATTTGTGATTCATATGATGCCATGATTGATAAACGCTCATATCGACAACAACCACTTAGTGAAGAAGAGGCTTTATGTGAATTAATAAGACATAGTGGAACTCAGTTTGACGCGGTATTAGTTGAAATTTTTGTAGAAATGATTAGAAACAAAAATTAGATATTTTACTTAGAACTTTAAGTATGCCAACGTGTAAGATTAACTCATTAACACATCAATGGAATGCAGTATACTATAATGATACTTGATATCACTTGGATATTACATAGGATGTTTCTGTCACGAGCGACGGATCAAACATACTTACTCACGACTATTTCTTACTTACTAGTTCTCAGTTAGCAACACTTGATACTTCAAAATCTCATACATATTATACGAGGAGGAAAATAGATGAAACGGAATTTATTAATGGTAATGTTAGTAACACTTGTCATATTTTTGACTGGTTGTGTCTCAGTAAATCAAATTAAAGATAATTTTGCTGATGCAGGATACGTTTATTCGGAGACTGCGAGCAGTTATATAAGCAACTTATTGGAAGGCTTTGATGAAGAAGAAGTCTCTGTCGATGCATACGTATTTAGTAATGGTATTCGTGTTGCTGTTGTGCTTGAATTTAATAGTACAAAGGAAATGAATGATGAATTGGAAAGTAATGAGGATCTTCAAGCTTTAATTGGTGATTTGACAGAAAAAGAATTAATCCGTGGCAATATGCTTTTGATTCCAATTGGAATTACAACTGATGCCAAAGATGAAATGATTTCAATTTTTAATGATTGAAATAAAATATAAAACAAGGAGGAAATTATTATGCTATTATCAATTGCACATATATTGGTTGCATTATTAGTATTAGTTATGTTGTACTTTGCTTTTTTTAAAACTAGTAAGTTGGGTGCGTTATCTGCCTTTACTGTACTTGCATCAATTATGTTAGTTATGTTTTTAAATGGATTTGCCAGTTTAATTAGCAATGTAGGTTTTTTAGATTTTTTGGTAAAAATATTTAATGGAGTTTCTGGACTTATTGTGTTTGCGGAACTTATTATATTAGTAATTTTGACATTTTTTAGTAAATTCAAAACAAAAGATGCTTTTTTGAAATGGTCGATTGTTGCGTATGTAGTACTTGTATTGCTTATTGAATTTGGTATTTTTTAAGAATACTGGTTTTGCAAAAAATTAAATTATACTTAGTACAATTTCAAAGTATAATATGTATACAATAATAAGTTCCAATTAAAACTGATACGTAGAGTTATATCATAAATATTTGGAACTAATGTTATAAACCGTATAACAAAGAGAAATAGCACATATTTCTCTTTGTTTTTTGCGGAATATTCTTAGTTGCGTTTTTTCAGATAATTAGATGGGTTATTATGGTTTGTCCATCTTTGTATTAATAAAGTATTATACAGATAATCAAAAACTCTACTAATCTGATAAAGCTGTTTTTATTTGTTAAAATAACTATAAAATATAATAAATATAATGCTATAATAATTAGCGAAGATACCATTGTTTTTTATAGAGCTGACCAAAAAACATTATGTAATGAATTAAAAGTAGTAAAATAACATCTAAGTCCTATTGAGCGTAGACTAAAATGAACTTCATGTTCCTTTAAATCTATACCATTTAATAGTAGAATTTAAGCAAGAGGTGATAAAATTGAAACTGAATGAAATTGGCGACTTCCTAAAATCGTTAAGGAAATCAAAAGGTTACACACAAGCGAATTTAGCAGAGATGTTAAATGTTTCAAATAAATCAGTTAGTAAATGGGAAACTGGATCAGGTCTTCCAGAGATGCAAACACTGTTGGAACTAGCTAAAATATATGAGGTTACTGTTGATGAAATTTTGAGAGGTACACGGAATCAACAGAAAAGCGATGTTAATTTAAAAGAAAGAAAAGAATATTTGATTAAAAATAGAGTGCAATCTTTCTATACTATGACATTAGTTTATTCACTTGTAACCATGATTGGATTTGTTTTATTATTAATCATTGGAAGTTTCTATGAAAATACAATTATTCTAGCTGCCTTTTTAGCACTTTTTTATTTGACAGCTATTGTTATTCAAATAATTAGTATAAAAAACATTTTATTTCAAATTAAAGATAATTCAATGATTGAAAATAATGAATTCTTAATCTATAAAATATGGAATGCTTGTTTTTGGTTTTTTTCTTTAGTAATCTGCCTAATATGTCTGACATTTACTTATCAAATTAATCCTGATGGACACGTTGACTTCAATGCCTACTTAAATAGATTAGTATTTGTTATCAGTGCTCTTTTTGTCTTTATCATTGAAGCATATATCATATTTAGATTAGTTATGAATCACTTTAAATATTATAAGAAACTTTCACTATTTAAATACTTGGTTTTTGGTATCTTACTCGTTTCTTCAGTTTCCCCATTTATATACCAATCGATAAATCCGCTTTCAGATCCACGAACGGTATATATGAGTTTTGAAAAAAGTATTCAACCTGATGGATATGAGAGATTAAGAATTATTGGGATTGTGAGAAATGATCACGAAAATGAGATTTACGAATCAGATCAGTATACACTGGTCTTAGAGACTGGAGATTTAGAATATATTGATTCAAATGGCAATACAGAAGTAATGTCTTCAGAAACATATGAATTGATGAATAATATTTATTACATTAAAGATATTGAATTCAATGATAACATTGCTAAGACTGCATGGCGTACATCAAATGACTTAATTGAGCTAGACTATTATTTAGAATTATTTGCTTATAGTTTAATGTTAAGTGTTGTTTTACTTTCAAGTGGATTTGGTATATATTCTGTAATTAAGAAAAATAAAATGTCTAACCATAAATAGTTTTAATGCTGGAAATTCCTACTTAAAGAAAGCAACAATTAGCATTCATCAAGACATATCTATTACTCATAAAGTTTAAAATTTGTTGTCATTATGATGGGTTGGTTTGAAAGTAGAGTAGAGGGCGTTTGTATAATATACATACAATAACAAGTTACAGTTAAAAGTGTTACACCGAGTGAACTGATAAGATGTTAGTAGACACAAAGGAAAACATGTGTTTATTAACATTTTTTTGTATAATTAAAAGAAGGAATTAGATAAATGAGTGTTTAATAAAACTTTCTAATATCTATTGTGTTGTGCACACTACTGTGTTATGATTAGTACGAAGACTAATTTTAAAAAAAATGAAAAGAGAATAGATAATATGAGTGATGCTAAAGGGAAAATTATTATTATAAACGGTGTTTCAAGTTCAGGTAAAACAACTTTATCTAAAGGATTACAACAAAAAATGGAAGAGCATTATTTTTGGGTAGCCAATGATACTTTTTGTGATATGTGTTCTAGTAAGCATTGGAATGAAGATTGGGTTACCAGAATTAATCAAGCTTTGACTGCAATGATTTATTCAGTAAAATCATTTTCTGATTTAGGATTTAATGTAATTGTAGATCAAGTGTTCTTAAATAATGCATCACAAGGTAAAATACTTGAGAAATGTATAGAAGTATTACATGATTACCCAGTTCTTTTTGTTCGAACTGATTGTTCATTAGAGGAACTAAAAAAAAGAGAAAAAGAGCGAGGAAACAGGAGAATTGGACAAGCTGAATCTCAACTAAAAATTGTTCATAATCATAACACTTACGATATTGCAATTGATACTACTAAAAACGACACAGATGAAAATATAAATAAAATAATATTAAAACTAGAGAATATAGAAGATAGAAGAGCATTTTCAATTTTATACGATAAATTATCTACAACTGGGAAGATTTATTAGAATATTGAGTCTGAATAGTTATAATTCTACGTTGAAAAGATGTGGATAGTAATATCTTTCAACACGCAATTATTTATATTTAAAATTAGAATTGTTTGATAAAAAATATATGTTCATGTTGGATTGGTATGGAATTTGAACAGTTGGTAGTTAAACAGTCATATACATACAGTAACAAGTTGCAACCAACAATATTACACCGAGTTGAATCACAAATAGTTGAAACTAACGATATACATAGAGTAACAAGGACATTTTATTTATTTGAATATAGTTTATCTATGTAAAAACTTATAACATTTTCATTACTGCGTTCATATAAGCATTTATATATGGTAATATACTTATTAGTATGGAGGATATATATGCGTATTTGCTTGGTTGATGATGATTCTACACAACTTGATTACT
>CAYONI010000017.1:0-10056 GCA_964405295.1 uncultured Methanosarcinales archaeon
AACAAAAAAACGCCACGGATGAGATTTGAACTCATGCTCCCAAAAGGGACGGGATTAGCAATCCCGCGCAATACCAAACTATGCGACCGTGGCATATTTAAATAGAAACAGAGTTTATTTTTAAAGTTAATCTTTTACCATCCATCAGAATTGTCAACAATTTTTTGTGCAGAATGACTATCTTGAGTGACTTCTTCAATCATATCTGATTCTGAGCCACAATTAGGACATCTTATTGTTCTATTTTCTCCTAATAGGAATGAGAACTTGCATTTTAGACATTTATACTTTTTTCTTTCAACCATATCTCCTTCTGGGCATTGGTTATATTTAAATTTAGCGGTTATTAAACCCAAAACACATTTAAATCCTAACAAGAACACTATTACTATGGCAGATAATGAGTTGAAAGAGTTATTCATAACTAAGATTATAGATAAGAGAGAATTATTACATATTAATAGGTCTTTTGTCAGTAAAGAACTGGCCCTTTTTCTTCTGCAAGAAAAGAAATTATTCCTTAAAGTTAAAGAAAAGTTCAAGGCTGATAAGAAAAGAACAACTAAATCTAAGGAGTTTAAGACAATAGTTAAGCATGTTAGATCTAGATTAAGAGAACTGTTTGGTGTGTTTTACGCCAGAGGTTTTGAGAGTACAGGGCAGTTAGTAAATTCGATAGTTGCAGGAAATGCAGAAGAGGTTGCATTTGAACTATTAAAGTTACATAGGTCTTCTAAGGAAAGATTGAGATATTATGAAGAGATATATGATGCTATTGCGAGAATAATCAAGATTAAGCCAAATGTGATTCTGGATTTGGCATGTGGATATAATGGTTTTAGTTACTTTTTTATGAAGGAGAGTTTCCAATCTTCCCCTGATTATGTTTGTTGTGATTTAAGTAATAAAGATGTTCTTCTATATAGCAAGTTTTTTCAGAATGCAGAGATAAAAGGTAATGCTTTTTACTGTGATCTTACTGTAGATATTAGTAAGGCAAAAAAAGTAAAAGCAGACATTTGTTTCTTGTTAAAAACTCTAGATTCTATAGAAAGTGCATCAAGAAATTCTTCTGAAAGGTTACTAAAAGAGATAAACACTAAGTATTTTGTTGTTTCTTTTCCAACTAAAAGTATTGGTGGAAATAAAACTATTGCTAAAAGTAAAAGAGCTTGGTTTTTCAAACTTTTAGAAAGATTAAACTACGCTTATGAAGAGTTTTCTATACATAATGAGATCTTCTTTGTTGTTAAGAAGAAGTAATTTTACTATCTTAAGGCGAACTGGTTAAGGAGATATTATTGAGTGCGTTGTCTGGGTTGTGCCTTACGGGCAGACAGCACCATAGAATTAAATATTGATTCAGTGAGAGATAATAATCACTTCAAACCAAATCTTCTTACTGTACCACACTCACCACATGTGTAAATCAATCTAGAACTGTGAACTCTTACTCTGCAATTCTTTCCTGGCACCATAAATTTGTGGCAGTTTTTACAGAGCCTTCTCTTGATTACAGGGTTAAGCTTAACTTTATACTTGAGTTTTAATTTGTGTGCAAGTTCTGCATATCTGTGACTTCTTTCAGGGTGATTAGAAAAGTTTTTCTCTGCTTCTTTTAGGAGAATATTAATTCTTTCTTCTGCAATCTTTCCATACTTATTTCTATTGTTTGTAAATATTTTCTTTTTTCTTTTGGAAATTTTATCAATCATAGTTATATCAACTGATTAATCCTTTAAAAAGTTAATCGCAAAGTTTTTATAGTTATACCCCTTCTACTATATTAGGGGTAATTATGGGTCTTTTTAAGAAAAAACAGCAATCTGTGAATATTATTGAATTAACAGAGGTTGAAGGATTTATAGATCATATATTTGAGGAATTAGATGATTATGGTAAATTCCTAAAAATCAAAGAAAGTTTTGATTATGAAATTTCAAAGCTTAAGTCTTATTCTGAACTATTATTGGGTCCTGATTTCGAGAAAAGAATAACTCAAGATAAAGAATATTTTAAGAAGAGCGCGATCAAAGCAAATAATTTAATAAATATCTTTTTGGAACAAATTAAAATTCCTAAATCTGCATTTAAGTTAGTAAGTTTTGTAACTGATTCAATTACTCTTATAGAGGAATTTGATAACAAAATTTCTATACCTCTTAACCATCTTAATGATATAATGCCAAAACTTCTTCATAGAATAAGGTTAAAGATTGATGCAATAAGTGAATCTTTTGCAGATTTTAATAAGTTTATAGATTTAGGTAATATAAATACAATAAAGGCTATTGGAGATTTAATTGTTGAGTATCATTCACTAGAAAATAAAATTTTTTCTCTTAAGGAGGGAAGGGTTCCAATACTTGATGAACTTACACAAGTAAGTATGATGAAGGATAGGGTTGAGGCAAGATTGTCTTCTTTTAAGTCAAAAAGAAGTATGGGCGATTTATCTGAATTAATGATTGAAAGAGATAAAATAAGAGAAGATTTAACTAAGTTGTCGTTGATTATTAAGGTTAAATTATCATATATAAGCGAATTATTAGATGATAAAGATTATTCTAAAGTTAAAGATTGGATTATGAAATTTATTTCAAGTCAAGATGAGGATATTAACGAAGAAACATTTTTAGATATAAAAAGTAATATTGGTGCCATAAGTTCTAATAATGAAAAGTTAAAAGAATTGATTAATTTAGTTTTTTCTTTTGAGGATAAAATTAAAGAATCTGGTGTTCAGTTAAAAAATATTAATTCTCGTCTTCACGATAACATTCTTTACTTAAATGTTAAGGAACAAGAAGATTCATTTGATTTGTGGAATTCTAAGTTCAAAGATTTAAAATCTAAGATTAGAAAGATTGATAGTACTATTTCTGATATAAGTCTTAGATTAATAAAACAGAACATCAACAAAGAAGTACAAAAGCTTTCGAGCAATACTATTGTTGAATAGTTTTTTAAATACCAACATTTTCTAATATTCTATGGCAGAGAACAAAGAACTTAAGAAATTTTATGATTTTATTTCAGATTTTGGCCTAGAATCATCAGTGCTTGATAAGTTAGGAGTTATAATAAAAAGATCAAGATACGTTTTTGCTTCTAGTATAGAACTTAAGAATAGTATGGAGTTAATTTCAACTGATTTCTTTTCAATAGGAATGCCTATTGGAGAGATAAAAAAAGATTTTATTCCTACACCTGAACTTATTGATTTTTTATCTTTACATTCTCCCAGAAAAGTAATTGTTGATGATAAAAGCGAATGGATGTTTCTTTGCAAAAAAGATATTTTTAAGAAGGGACTAAAAAAAAGTTTTCTTAAAAAAGATCATGGGCGTGTTTTTGTTCAGAATAAGTTTAATGAAAATCTTGGTCTTGCAAGATTTGTTAGAGATGGAAATATCGCATTAAAGCATCTTGTAGATAAAGGTGCGTATATTAGAAAAGAAATATAAAATGGTTAATAAAATTCTTCATCAAAGAAATTTGCAGTCTCCAAAAAGTTATGCTAGTGGTAGAAAATCTTATGGTAAGCATGAGAATATGTTCTTAAAAGAAATTAGGCTTAGCCAAGATTTACACTTATCTTATGATATTATTCCCAAAGAAGAGTTAAATAAACAAGGTAAGATAAAAACCAAGAAAGATAAAGAGGCATATATTTTTGATGCAAGTTTTACTGATAATTTCAATAATTTAACAAGAGCTGCACAAATTATTAACTTAAAGGATGCAGCAGTTATTCTCGCTGAAACAGGAATTACTAATGAAAGCATTGTTTTTGATTCTGGTTCCGGTTCAGGAGGATTAGCATTATTCCTGGCAAAGCATTGTAAACAAGTTTATTCTTTTGAGATTAAAGATGAGCACTTAGAAGCTTGTGAAAAGAATAAGAAGTTTCTAAATATTGATAATGTTAATTTCTACAAAGCAAATGTTTCTAATAAGAAAGAAATTAAAGATATTGTAAAAGAAATAAAAGCAGATGTTTTTGCAATTGATGTTCTAAAACCAACAGAAACAATTGATACTGTTAGGGAATTTCTAAAACTTAGTGGTTATGCAGTGTTTTATGTTACTCAACTTAATCAAGCAAAAGAAGTGGTTGTTGTACTTGACGAGTCTGATGATTTCTCTGTAATAACTACAAAAGAAATTTTGCACAGAGAATGGGATCTGCACAATAAAAAGTGCAAACCTAAAGGATTAACTCATAATCATACCGGTTTCTTAGTATTTGCAAGAAAGGTTTGTTAATAGCTTATTATTCTTCCATAACCTTTATAAACATAAATTATATAAAAGACAATATTATAATTATTATATAATTATTACAAAAAGAGGTGTGTGAGTGGATAGGAATTCAGAGTTTATTCTATGGTTTGATCAATTGGGTATTGAAGATGTTCCATTAGTCGGTGGAAAAAATGCATCATTGGGTGAAATGTATAAAACTCTTAATCCTAAAGGTGTTAATATTCCAAATGGTTTCGCTGTTACCGCATTTGCATATCGTTTTCTTCTAGAAAGGATGGGTATAAGAGATCAAATCAAGCAGATTCTTTCAGATCTCAATACAAAAGATTTGTATAATCTTCAAGATAGAGGAGAAAAAGTTAGAAGGTTAGTTAGAACAACTGAAATTCCTGAAAGTTTAAGAAAAGAAATTGTTGAAGCGTATGATCATCTTTGTAAACAATATGGTGATAACACAGATGTTGCAGTAAGAAGTAGTGCAACTGCAGAAGATTTGCCTGATGCAAGTTTTGCAGGGCAACAGGATACTTATCTTAATATTCGTGGTGCAGAAGAATTAATAGATTCTTGCAAAAGGTGTTTTGCCTCACTATTCACAAATAGGGCAATTTCCTACAGAGAAGATAAGGGATTTGATCATTTTTCAATTGCACTTTCTATTGGTGTGCAAAAAATGGTTAGATCAGATATTGCCTCCAGCGGGGTAATGTTCTCATTAGATACTGAATCTGGATTTGAGGATGTTGCATTTATTACTGGGGCCTATGGGTTAGGTGAGAATGTTGTTCAGGGTGCAGTAAATCCTGACGAGTTTTATGTTTTCAAGCCAACATTAAAACAAGGTTTTAAGCCCATTATTTCTAAAAAAGTTGGTAGTAAAGAAATAAAGATGATTTACACTAAAGATGGTAAACATCCAACTAAAAATGTTGGTGTTGATCCTGTTCACAGAAAACAATTTTGTATCAGTGACGATGAAATTCTAACTCTAGCTAATTGGGCTTGTATTATTGAAGATCATTATTCTGAAAAAGCATGCCATCATAAACCAATGGATATGGAATGGGCTAAAGATGGGATAACAAAAGAATTATTTATTGTTCAGGCTCGGCCAGAAACAGTTCATAGTCAGAAAAATAAAAACCAACTTGAAGAATATGTTCTAAAAGAGAAATCAAAAGTTCTTGTTGAAGGAAGAAGTGTTGGTTCAAGAATTGGTGCTGGAAAAGTTAGTGTAATTAAAGATGTTAAAGATATACATGGATTCAAAGAAGGAGAAATTCTTGTTACAGATATGACTGATCCTGATTGGGAACCAATAATGAAGATTGCCTCTGCTATTGTAACTAATAGAGGTGGAAGGACTTGTCATGCTGCAATTATATCAAGGGAATTAGGAATTCCCTGTGTTGTTGGAACAAAAAAAGGAACAGAAATACTAACTTCAGGCCAGAAAGTTACTGCTAGTTGCTCTGAAGGGGATGTTGGTAAAATCTATGAAGGAATATTGAATTTTGAAATAGAAAAACATGACTTAGAAAATCTTCCAGAAACAAAAACAAAGATCATGATGAATGTGGGAAACCCTGAAGAAGCATTTGAATTTAGTTTTATTCCTAACCAAGGTGTTGGTCTTGCAAGAGAAGAGTTTATTATTAATTCTTACATAAAGATTCATCCATTGGCACTACTTCACTTTGATAACGTGCACGGTAAAGACAGAGAAAAAATTGAAGAATTAACTGCTGCCTATGAAGATAAAAAACAGTATTTTATTGACATGCTTGCTCAAGGAATTGGTAAAATTGCAGCTGCATTTTATCCAAAGAAAGTTATTCTAAGGCTTAGTGATTTCAAAAGTAATGAGTATGCAAATTTAATTGGCGGAGCTTATTTCGAACCTTCTGAAGATAATCCTATGATTGGATGGAGAGGAGCATCAAGGTATTATGATAAAAATTATAGAGATGCTTTTGCATTAGAATGTGAAGCAATTAAGAAAGTTAGAGGAGAATATGGTCTAAAGAACGTTATAATAATGATTCCTTTCTGTAGAACAATAGATGAAGCACACAGTGTGATTGCAGAAATAGAAAAGTCTGGTTTAAAACATCATAAAGATGGATTACAAATTTATGCAATGTGTGAAATTCCTTCAAATGTTATTCTTGCAGATGAATTCTTAGATATTTTTGATGGATTTAGTATTGGAAGTAATGATTTAACTCAGTTGATTTTAGGTCTTGATAGAGATTCTGAAATTGTTTCTCATATTTATGATGAAAGAAATCCTGCAGTTAAGAAATTAATTGCAGAGGTAATTGAGGTTGCAAATAGAAAAGGAAAATATATTGGTATTTGTGGGCAAGCACCTTCTGATTATCCTGAATTTGCAGAGTTCTTAGTTGAGAAAGGAATTCAATCAATAAGTCTTAATCCAGATACTGTTATCAAGACTACTTTAAAAATTGCAGAGACTGAGAAGAAGTTGAATTAGTGTTTTTGCAATTTTATTTTTATTATAATTTTTGTAATATATTCACATAGTGTAGTAAATGACATTCTTAATAATAAACTTACGCTTTGTTTTTTGGCTGTATCATAAAAAACTTTACCATTGCCTAAGTTGTTTGAAATTATTTTAAACATTTTGTTTTTATTAATTTTTTTTGGGTAAAGTATTTCATAGCAATTACCTATTTCTTCTACATGATGAGCATCACTACCTGCACTAAGAAATTTAATTTTTTTTGGGTAATCTGATTTTGGTAAACTTTTTGTTTTGATGATTTTTTTAATTTTTGTTTTGAAAAAATATTTGAATGGAAATGTATTCATAAAAAAATAGAGATTATCAAACGCGCCATTTGATATTTCAATTGCATTAAGCATATTTAGCGATTTCTTATAATCTTTTGTTCCTAATTTATTTATTACTGACGTTAATCCCAAAGTGTATGGGTGTGTGACAAATGCAAATAAGTTAGTCTTTGATTTTACAAAATCAATTAAATCAAAATATGTTGTTTTAAAAGATTTTAACTCTTTGTAGTCATAAATCTTTTTGCCTAATGAAAAAATTATAATGTCTATTCCTTCTTTTGTAATATATTCTACTCCTGGAAAACAGAAACAATTTTTAGGTTTTTCTTTTATCATTAAATCATAAGCTCTTTTGGGATTTTTATACGAGTGTTCAGTGATTATTACACAATTAATTTCTTTTTTTTGAAACTTTTTCCAAATCTTTTTACATTTTTTTATAGCTTTCTGTTTATTTCTAGATAAATTTGGATGGAAGTGATAGTCAATTCTTATTTTCATTTTTTCTCATTATCAACTAAATGCATTAGTTATTTTTATAATTGCTTAATTTTCTTGTATTAGTAATTGTGATTATTGATTAAATAGTTATAAATCTAATTATCAATTAAGAATAGAATTTAATAATTTAAGTTATAACTAGCAGAAGCAATTACCCCAGGATTTTTTATTTTCTTAAAATAATCAGGATTTGTTTCTTGATCATGCATATTAATGATGATATTTTCTTTTACGTTAAATTTATCTAAATCACAAAGATTCATATCTATTATAACATACCCTCTTTTGGTTTCTTCTTCATTCACTTTATCTTTTAGTCTCATTCTAAACTTTCTTAGTTCCAATAATTAACTCCCCTAAAAAACTATCCAGTTCAGATATTTTCACTCTGACTTGTTTCTCTGTCTCACGATCACGAACTGTAACTGTATTATCTTTGATAGTATCATAATCTATTGTTATGCAGAATGGAGTTCCGCTTTCACCTTCTCTAAGATATCTTTTTCCAATACTTCCAGCAGCATCATATCTAACAATATAATTTTTATTCAATAGTTCATAAACTTCAGTTGCTTTAGAAATAAGTTCTGGTTTTTTCATCAGGGGAAAGATTGCTGCTTTTACAGGTGCGATTCCAACAGGAATACTAAAAACATTTTTACCATCGTCAATATTCTTTTTTTCATAGAACATATCTAACAAAGCAAATACGGGTCTATCAATACCAAACGCGATTTCTATTACATGGGGAAATTCTCTTTTTCCTGTGGTTTCATTAAGAACATCCAGATTAACTTTAGAAAATTTAGCGTGTTGCTTAAGATCATAATCTGTTCTGTCATGAATACCTACAATTTCATACCAACCAAAAGTATTTAATTTAAATTCAATATCCCACGCGTCGTCGGCATAGAAGGCTTTTTCATCATCTCTGTGTTGTCTTAATCTTATTCTATCAATTGGGAATCCTAATTCTAGAAATATACTACAGGTTAGACCAAATGCATAGGCATATGCTTTATTTTTTAGGTATTTTTTATCATATAGTTTACCAACAGTCCATTTATTAGAGGTCATTTCTTTTCCTTTTTGATCATCTTTGGTTATTGCATTAATTTCAATATCTTTAAGTTTATCAAAACCAGAAAACTTATCTTTATCGTCTTTAAACACAACCAGTTGTGCTTCCGCTTGTGTAAACTCACGCATTCTCATCATTAATTGTCGAGGACTAATCTCATTTCTAAATGCTTTACCAATTTGAAATATTCCAAAAGGAACTTTACTTCTAAAAAATTCTACATATCTCTTAAATGGTAAATATGTTGTGGTTGCAGTTTCTGGCCGACAATAAGCCTCTTTATCTACACCAACATTTGTTTTCATCATAAGATCATGTTTTTTTAGTTCAGAAATGAATCTTCCCTTGCAACTGGGGCAGGTAATCTTTTTATCCTCAATAATCTTTAAGATATCCTCTTTTTTAAAATTTAAATCAGGAAATAAATCTTCAATCAGATTGTCTGCTCTAAATAACGCACTGCATTTAGAACATTTAATTAAGGGGTCTGTAAAACCTGCTAAGTGCCCTGATGCTTCCCAAACTTCTTTTGGTTGAAGAATCGGTGCTTCTATCTCCCAGAAATTTTCCTGTTGAAACTTTTTTCTTATAAAGTTCTCTACATTGTTCTTTAGTAGCTTTCCAAGAGGACCATAAGTGTAAAAACCAGCCATTCCACCATATATTTCAGGAGAAGGACCCCAGATAAAGCCTTTGTTCTGTAAGAATTCCATTAAATCTTGAAGTAATTGTTTATTATTTTTATTTACCATAGTAATAATCTAGTTAGATGTTCTATTTTAATACTTTTTTGTTTATACCGTTCTTAATCAACCACAATCTTTATAAATGAATCGAGGTTCGCTATGTCTACACTTAAAACTAAGTGTTCTATCATCTCCAAACACGTTTAACGTGTAACTAGTAAAAGCAGTGAATTTTCATTGTTTTGAAAAAAGATTTTGCATGAACTATTTTGTTCTATGCAAATTTGATATTCCAAAATTCATAAAAAAATTTTGGTTAGTAGGAAAATTTATAGAAACACTTTTTTTGACGAAAAGTGTGTGTACTATATACTCTAAATATATAAACAACCCACAATTCCATAAAGGCGAAAAGTACGTTAAGGATTAGTATAAAAATACCCGTTGATCCTGCGGGAGATTGCTGCTATGGGGATTCGACTAAGCCATGCAAGTCTTCTAGCAATAGAGGCGGAATGCTCAGTAACACGTCATTAACATGCCCTAGAGTCGGGGATACCCTTGGGAAACTAAGGTTAATACCCGATAGGGAAAAAAATCTGGAATGATTTTTTCTTCAAACTCGAGCTCTAGGATTGGATGGCGGCTGATTAGGCTGTTGGTGAGGTAATGGCTCACCAAACCTGTGATCAGTAC
>CAYONI010000018.1:0-9185 GCA_964405295.1 uncultured Methanosarcinales archaeon
TTCATCCATACTATTTTCGTGCTAATTTTGCTCCGTCTATATTTATTATTCTAAAACCAGAGTCATTCTTTTCGAATTCAACTACCATACAGTCGCCAATTCCTCCCCTAGTCGGTCCAGAACTTTTAGAAATCAAGCTCTATAAGGGTTTCTGGGGTGCTTTTTGAGAATCAATTTGATACCTCTTGGTCGGGGGTATCTTAGATTATTTTACCATAAAATGAGACAAACGAGACACTACCTAGGGATATATTTTCGTTTCTCCTTTTTAAATTATTCTACGCCTGTACTCTCGCTTGACTAACTAATTTCAACGCGACTATGAAACCAACACAACAAAACTTTTGCAATGACTATCCATTATGTCTTATGTTTTTTGATTTCTTTTTTTCTTATCCCCTATTAGGTTTTCTATTACTGTATCCAGATCTTTTACTGGTTGCTTCTCAAAATTAATATAAGAAATCACCGAGAAATCCAACTTGTTAAACAAAAGCCCTATAAAGCTTTTCACAATATTCAACAGAACTCTAATCTCTCTGGCGCTTGTTTTTACTTTAATCTCTTCAATATCATCGTGTGCTAGATATGTATTCCTATATACTATTAATTTCTTAATAAGCACTTCGTTTCTATTCAGCCTCTTTTTGATTTTTCTCAAATCGGCCAATGATAATTGTTTATACCTTGCAAACAATTCTGGTAAAATTTTTCTATCCTTATGATATGTTAAAAAATCTTGTTTTGTTAATTTGGAAATGTTCTTTTCTGCATAATTTAGCACCTGATATAATGTTAACGATTTTTTGTGCGGATCAAAAAATTTAGCGAGTTCAATTAAAGAGTGACACCTCGCTGATTCTTTTATTGTAAGGAAAAAATACCTAAAATTATTAAAAGTTTTTACACTCTTTTCTGCTCTCTTTTCGCCAACCCTATTAGGGGCAGCTAATTCCCTAAATCTTTCAAAGATACTAAAGGCGGCTAGAGTCTGTAAGTATCTATGTCGTAATCGTTTTGCATAATCAA
The DNA here is from genome assembly GCA_964405295.1 of uncultured Methanosarcinales archaeon. Lineage (GTDB taxonomy): Archaea > Nanobdellota > Nanobdellia > Woesearchaeales > CAYZNE01 > CAYZNE01. Next base: position 1,030 of record CAYONI010000018.1, read on the forward strand.
ATAAAGTTTGGAACTCTTGGTTCATATTTAAAATATTTAAGATTTTCGAGTTTTTTGTTGACTGATTAGGATTCATATTTCTTGAATAGATCTCGTATCTATTCATCTTCTACTGTTCGCTTGGCAATATGAAATCTCTTTTCGACCAAGCAACCGTTGGATAGACGCGAATCATAACATTAAATTTATTTTCCTCATTATACGAAATCAATATCTCGGAATCTGTATTTCTCAAATCAAGACCAAGTAACATTTTATTTATTTTACGGAAATTTACACCCGACAAGTTACCATCTTTTGACTCAAGCGTTACCAATAAATTTGTTTTTCCAAGAGTATTGCCGTAGTGTAATAGTTTTTCTTGCAAAAATTTAAACAAGTCATCTGTCTGTAATATATTACGATATCTTTTGAGCTGAAATATTCTAGCTCTGCTAGAAGTTATAACAATAAAATCGTTCAATGTATTCTCTTCACATACTTCCTTTAAATCTACAAGATTATTTATTTCTATGTTTAAAGAAACGCCATTCTTTAATTCAAAACAAATTTCACAATCTTTCTCGTAAAAATTGCTAAAAACATATAGCACTAAAAATATCTCGCAATCTTCTTTATTTCGTACAAGTTCTACCTTTTTTGTAAACTCTAACATTTTTGCTCCGTTGCCGCGAAAATCATCAAGCGTATATCCTTGTTTACTGATTTGTTCCGATAGAATCCTTCTTCCTGTAATTTTAAACAAATCTTTTAATTCATTTCTTGACATGCATAGAATATTTTTACCCTCCAATTTTTTACAATTCACAATTATTTTTTATTAACCTTAATAAACCTTTGTCTTTTTTGATTTATATCTTTGAGGGTTTACTCTTCTATCAATTTTGAGAAGTAATTCAAAGAATCCCAACAGATTCTTTTTTGCTCTTTTGCTTTTCGGGCTTTATCCAATTTTTTTCAACGGACGAGCAGTTTAATATTTTGTATCTACATAATAACCCGATCTGCCCCCACATGGATAGCCACTTTTGTCTTTGTGTGCTCTGATGCTATTGTCATGCTTGGTTTTGGGGAATTTTCGCCCACAATAATTACACTGATAAATATACTTTGGCCCGTACGATGAAGGTCTTGATGCTCTCGTTGCGCCAAATGCTTTACGGGTCCGTAGCGCAGGTGTTGGTTTGTTTGGGTCAAACAAATATGGATTTTCGGGTGTTTCGCCTGCCTTTGATACTTCAATCGGAAAGCGTGGCTCAAATTTTTCTTCTGTGTTCTCAATTGACTCAATCCTTCCTGCAACAAAACACCGAACGCCCGGCTCGTTATCCTCACCACTTTTGTTGTAAACATAAAAATATTCTCTCTTCGCCCCGGTTCTCCGCTGTAAATATTTCAGGGAGTACGGCTCAACGATTCTGTCCGCGCCTTTGTAGCGAATTTTCAAAAGCGTTTGGTCTCTACCTGCTTTCATTATAGGTACCCTTAACTCCGGACCGAAATATGCGAATTCGATAAATCCATTGTCAGGGTAAATACTAAAAAGAATTTTAAGGTCGGCAAGAAGTACATCAATTGCTTCTTCAACACCGAAAATAAATTGTTTGGCACAGACAATGGATTTATCCCAGTATTCTTTGAAATAATCAAAAGGTGTTTCGTGCAAAATTCCTTTCAAAACGTGGGGATTTTTGCTAAAAATTGTTTTTTCTACAAGAGCTTGGACAACCTCCTTTTTGTTTAATTCGCCACCAAGCAATTTGACTGAGTACGCATAATCAAATAAATCGGGAACATGTTGTCTTTGCAAAAGACACTTTAATTTAGTGGCGATAATTTCTTCCAATTTCATACACCGTATTTTACAAACAAGTCCGGCATTGTCAGAGTATGGATGAATCAGATCAACAGCTTGTATGGGCAACAAAACTTTATCAAAGCGGGTTATATCCATTGATACCCGAATTGTTATATGCTCGGATTTTCCATAAAAATCTTTGAAGTAAATCCGCGCTTCATATACACGCAACCCCGGGATAGGTACATTAGTAGCAGTAAATTTTTCTTCAACCCTATTGTCCTCTTTCACAAACATAACTTCTGCTTTTTCTTGGATAAAATCACAAACTTTATTCATTTCTTTGAGCAGAACATTTTGTTCTATATCGTCAGGAATACCAAAATCTAAATCAGATGAAAAACGAGTATTCTTGAAATACCCTTTCCGCAAAGCATTTCCACCTTTAAGAAAGATGGTATCTTTTAGGTTGCTTGCTGTAAAAATCCCGAAAATAAACCAGCCAAAAACATAATCACGCTGAACATTTGCTTCGTGAATTTCAAACTCTTTTGCTTTTTTCTCAATCTCGTCTTTTTTAATCATGCTTGGTTAAATTCGGTTTTAATTTAAGAATAAATACAGAAGCCACCATAAATATTCCAATAATCACAGACGTTCCAAATTTCGCTGTTTAGGCGAATAACGATAAGCGGATTGAAAAGCACTGCAAGAAATCCAAAAATCCAAATCCACTTCTTTTTTTGCGCTTCATACGCCATCCATGTGACATGCGCCGAGCTTACAAACACAACAGACCGCAGGAGCGTAAAAACCCCGTAAGGCCAGCCGTCAAACAGGGCAACAAACAAAAAGACGGCGGCGATACCTAATATCTCTCCAACAATTTATTATTTGAGTAATTATTGTCGATAGGACTCCAGAACCTATGATAGATAATGTAATTATTGTTGTTGTTTCCATGTTCTAAAATTTATTTTACTTACTTTTAGAATAATCCTATTTTTGAGAAGTTCAAGAGAAATAAAAAACCCAGCTTATTGCTGGGCCTCTCGGTCGCTCGAACTGAGCACTAGCCTGCTCCCCTAGTCGGTCTAGAACCTTTCGAAATCAAGCCCCATAAGGGTTTCTGGGATACTTTTTGGGGATCAATTTGATGCCTCTCGGTCGGGGGGGGGGGGGGGGTATCTTTGATTATTTTACCATAAAATGAGACAAATGAGACACTACTTAGGGATATTTTTTTGTGTCTTGCTTTGGGCTCTCTTGCTATGAATTTTGTAATTCAAAATTTGATTTTTCCCAGATTCACAATGCCTAATTAAAGTTTCAACAAAATTGCTTGGTGGCTTTCTATATGAATCAACGAGAACAAATTTCTCAGACCGGCATCGTTCTCTACAAATCTTTAACACTTCCAAGCATGAAGTATTTGGTTGAATTTTAATCACGTGTACGCTCTGAAGACCATAAAACGGCAAGGATAATTTCAATTCTTTTTTAAGTTGATACTTAGGCATATTACCATCGTCGAAACCATAGATATCTACCCATTCCTCGCTATACGATATATCGCCAGACATCACGCCCAAATCATAAAACAATTCAAAAGAATGATTCTTGATACTATTATCTGATAATACAAAAATAGAAGCTTTTGGAATATTTACGGGCTTACTATTGGCTAAATAATCCCTGAGGTAAATTTCAAAACTTTTGAGACTTTTCTGTTTTGAAGAAAAAATAGCTGTTCGATATCTTTTATCAAGCCCTGACTCTTTAGCCAAATTAGCCATGAATGAATCAGTTGCCAACACGTCCACATAAGGGAAAAAGGTAGATATAATATTAACATCTGTCATGTCGCTGCTTCTTATTTTTCTGTCTTTGTAGTGGGTAAGCAGTTTTGTCCACATCTGCGAATAAATACTTACTGCTGGCATTTCTTTAAAATAATTAGATTCTAAAAATTCATCTACTTTTTTTGGATTATTTTTGAATAAGTAACGAAAGGTATAACTTTCTTGTTGTTTTAAAAAATCTGCTTGGGCTTTTAGTTCTTTTTGTAATTGTTCTTTATAATCAATTTTATTCTCCTCTATGCTCTTTCTTAATTGGTCCAACTTTTTTGCTGTTAATATTCGCTCATCCCTATAATTAAAGCGTTCCAAATGGCTATCTATTTTAACCTCAAGCATCCTTGTTCTTTGATCTGGATTCTCGTGGAAAGCAACGCTGTGGTTTATTGATTCAACTCTTTCCTCCCCAAGAAATTCCTTAGCCGCTCTTCCTAGCTGAAATCTCCATATGTCTTCGGGAAAATTCATGCATATTTGGCCTAAAGATCCTTGGCATCTTGCAATCTTCTCCTTAAGGCTGGGGGACAAGCTCGTTTCAACTTTATGGAACCAAGAAGCAGGTACAACAATTTTCTCGTCAATAAAACCCAAATGAAGCAATTCATATATATTTTTAAACTGACGACTTGCCTCTTTCTTGCTCTCAACTTTTGCCATTTCGCTTATAAAGTTTTGATCGAGGTATACAATCAACTTTTTGCTTAGCTTTCCCATTGTTCCATTATTTTTTGACTAGTTTTAATAAATCTTCTTTTTTTGATTTATATTCCTGAGGATTTACTCTCCTATCAATTTTAAGAAGCAAATCAAAAAATCCCAATAAATTATAGGCTGACTCGAAGGCTTCTTTTTTGCTTAATTTTCTACCGTAATCTTTTTCAAATATTTTCTGAAATCTTTTGATAGTTTCTTCTGAAATTTGCATAGATTATGATTTTTTCTTTTTGTTGTTTTGAATCTAACTTCTTGTTATCCATGTTATCAAATCTTTTCCAAATACATTAGTTAAAGTTCATTATTTAAACATATTTATTATTTAATTCCCCAATCATAGTGTTTGTCAATCTCTATCAAATCTATATCTTTTTCATTTACCCAACTTAAAAATTCAGAGGGCGTTACCCATTTGCCAGCAAAATTTCTAGTAGACAAGAGATAACACTGCTTTCTAGTTCTGGTTATAGCAACAAGTAGTTTACAAACTTCAATATCAGAAATTAAATTAGGATTTCTTGGGAGATCGCCATCTTGTAATCCTAATATGAAAACACGCTGCGCTGATAAACCTTTGGCTCCTTCGAATGTTGTAAGTTTAATAGTTGGTTTTGATTTATCAATTTCTGGTTCATTTTCAACGATTTCTGCCCCTCCCTCTTTATGTAATTTTGCTTCAGCAAGAATTTTTTGCTTGAAGCCATTAGGTATTATGTTAACAAAATCTATGTTTTTAGTTATAGAAATTAAGATGGTTTCTTTGTAAAAATCTGGCTTCAGCACTTCTAAGATTATTCTCCAACCTAAATTAGAAGATTCATCTTTATTCAAAAGTTTAAATCCATCTTTTAAATCAATTTTTATCCCTTGCTCTGTCTGTTTGAATTCGTAATCATAACTATTATTATCAAATATTGGAATTAGAGTCTTTAAATAATAATTTGGCCCAATGATTAATACGGTTGGGAAATTTTTCTCACGAGATTCTTCTATTTCATGTCTTGGAATATTCGCGATTTCTTGCGAGACATATCTGCCGAAATAATTAGCTCCGAGTGGAAATTTCTTCTGGATTGAAGATATAATTAATTTTATCCTTGGGTATATTTCGCTATCTTTGCCCTTGACTGGTGGAAAAAAAATAAATTTTTTAGGAATCCTTTTTTCGCTTAAAATCCCCTTAGATTGAGAAATCTTTATTATGCTATCAAAAGAAGATATAACAGCTTTTGGACACCTCAAGCAAAAAGGTAGTTCAAAATTTTGGAAGTCATCACCTTGGTGTAGCTCCCGAATAAAATCTGGCTTAGAATCTCTTAGCTGACAATACAGTGCTTGGTCATCATCACCCACTATAAGCGATGGACTAAAATCAATAATATGTGACAAAACAGAAGTTTCTAATGCGTTAAAATCTTGATACTCGTCTACAATAATAAGCTTATATTTGTCTTGAAAATTCCTGCCGTCCTTTAATGTTCTATATACGCGGAACACGGAATCATCATATCCAATAGTGTTATAATAATTTCCGCGTGCTATAAAAAAATCTAATTCTTTAGCTCCTGATGTATTGCGCATTAATTTTCCAAACTTCGGAGCATCTTCCTTGTTCATAATACTCCAGTCCGATTTAACTAGCCCTATTAAGGGTGGGTAGTAATGAAATTTATGCTTTAGCCCTATTCTTAAGTCAGGGTATTTTAACAACAAAGAATAACAATAACCGTGAAAGGTAAAAACTTTTGCGATATCCTCTAAATCTTTCTTAAGTTCATCTTTCAAACTATTAATAAATGTAAGGACCAGATAATCTTTAGAGGTGCCACCATAATGCTTAATGGCTTTTTCAAAAAAACTACTTTTCCCTGTTCCGGGTCCAGCAACGATTAATTTTTTAAAGGCATTTGAAGCCAATATTTCTTTTCTGTATTTGTTAAGTTCATTGTCGTATTGTTTTTCATTCATGGGTTTTCTCAATTATTTCAATTTCCTTGTTCATCAAGCCATAAAGTTTATAAACTAATTGGTTAATTTATCTACAAAGAAAAAAACTGATCCTATAATCCCCGCCACAGCACTTAAAACCATTAGCATTTGTATCCATGTCTTCTCCCACCATCTGGGTTTGATTATTTTGTTTTGCTGATTGAGATTATTAAGTTGACGAATAATCTTAGTGCGGTCACATTCTCCAGCCCCTTCAACGCTCTTAAAAGAATACAAGCGAGGGTTCAGTTCTTGTCTTTTTGCTTCTGCAACTAACCTATCCCAATCCATGTCTTTATAGTCTTGTTTCTTAAAAATTGATTTCATATTTTTTGGGCCTCTACTATCTTAATCTCCTCTTTTGTCAAGCCGTAGAGTTTATACGCCATTTTATCAATTTTCTGCTCGTATTCTTCGATCTTTTTTTGTTTAGTTTCGTTTTGTAAATAATCATCATCTTTGGTAATAGCAAAAATTTTATCCACAACTTCAATAATAAATTTTTGGTTGTTTTGCGAAATTTGACTTACCGGTAATTTCCCAATAGTTTCATGTTTTAGAGTAAACGCACCACCTGCTGTCATAACGCCAATAAGACTAAAATAAAACCGCATTACCTTGCTGTTAAGCAAGGCGAGAATATACTTGATTGGCATTTTGGACGATGTAAGCATATAGGCATTGCTTGGCAAATGATAATTTTGATTATCGTATGCAAATGCCCATCTATTGGCAGTTAAACCCCAGACTATTTTTTCTTGCTCAAATTGAGAATAGTAAGTGCATGCTCGTAAGTTCCACCATTTTATTCCTTGATCGGCCCTCTTTTTTAACTCATTCTCAAATTGTTTTAGGAACTCAAAGACCTTTGGAAAATCACTAGGAATATCTAAATCATAACCCGTGAGTATTAAAAATTTATTACTTTTTGCATAATACCATCTCTTAATATTTCTTCCTTGCAGTAGAGGTTTAATAATTTTTTTATTTCTACGGTCATCGTCGATAAGTTTATCTTTTAATGTTTTATCAATGATAAAAGCAGAATTATAACCGGTAGTTATCCCTCTGGAAATTTTAACTCCTTCTATATCGCCTAATTTTTTATTATTCTTTTCAATTTTTAATTTTAACGCTGTTTTTTCTTGGCCCTCTAATTGCCAAATTTCATCAGACAAATTCTTAGAAGGCAACTTAATATGATGTTTCTTTATAAATTCCGAAAGGTCTCTAGATTCAAGCATTGAATCATCTACAAAAGACACGATTATATTACTATCCTCCTTAATTTTTGAAACTATAACAATGCAACTTGCAACTAGTGCGTCAAAAACGTGAACTTTTGTAAAATCGATGAATTGGCAGAGTTTATTCCTTGCCAATAATCCTCTCAATTTCATTCCATATTTTGTTTTTATAAACTTATTAGAAGATATAAAAGTTAAAAAACCAGAATTCTTCAAAATATTTAATCCAACTTCATAAAAATATACATACAAATCCGTTGTCCCAGAATAAGTAAAAAATCTATTCTTAAAAAAAGGACTAAATTGTTTCAGTTTTTTATGTTCTACATAAGGAGGATTGCCGATAACTATATCAAATCCCTTTTTCTCGTGGAATACTTCGGAAAAATAAATTTCGAAATCAAAATCTTTGTGTCCGTTGGTGATTTTGCCAATTAATTCATCGATTTGGTTTTTGTATTCCTGTTTCTTCCTGTTATTCGTTTCATTAAAAAACAGTGGCTTCAATTTTTCAAGTTTATCAAATAAAGGAAAATTAAGAAGATTTTT
>CAYONI010000019.1:0-9082 GCA_964405295.1 uncultured Methanosarcinales archaeon
AGAGGTAGCAAATACAGATGATACTATTCTTGATGCTCAAGAGCAAATCAATGAGGCCGTGCTAGACATTACTAAAAAGTTTAAGATGGAAGTAATGCGGTGTGTCAACTGCCCTGTTTTGATGGAATGTAAATACCCAAGAAAAAGACTTGAAGCTCTAAGAGCAGAAGCAAGTAAAGTAAGCGAAGCTATTTATGAAGAAGAAGTAGAACTCGATGATTCCGCAGAGAATACCCTCCGTGCTCAAAACAAAAGAGACGCGACATATAAAGCTTATATCGAAGGCAGAGCATATGATGTGCTTCAAAACGACCGATGCATATATGAAAAGGAAGAGGTTCTAAAAGTCCTACAAAAATTCGTTAATGCAGGATATGATATCTCAGATCCTCGAGCATTCCTAATTATCAGTGAATTAATTGGAAACATATTGAACTCAGGACGAGCAAACAAAGCATTTACTTCACTTGGAGTGATACTCAAGAAAGAAACCCCCGCTGGCCCTATTTATTATGAGAATCCTTTACTCAAGACGAAAATGAAATTCTCCGAGCTTATAATCACTGCCACAGAAGCTTTAGATAGAATGCTTAAATCAGATGATGACCAAAAAGCAGAGAAAAACTTTACAGCTCATCTGCTCCAACAACTTAGAATAAGAAACGAAAACATAAAAGTAATTGAGAGCGATACAAAATGATTGCTCGAGACGCAAATAATGTATTAGCTGCAGAACAGTTGTTCGCTTTGTTTAAAGAATATATAAAAGCAGGATTCACTGAGAAGCAAGCTTTAGAATTAATACTAGAGGCCGTAAATGCTTCTATCATGGCACAGGCAATGAACTATGGACGAGAGTAAACTATCAGCAAACGATGCAGAGAAAATCATTCAATCAATGGAGAATGATCCAGCTTCTTTTATTGAAGTCTTCTTAGAAAGAGAGTTGTCACCGAAACAGAAACTTTTTATCAATTCTACTAAAACACATAAACATTTATTAGCTATCTGGAGCAGACAGTCAGGTAAAAGTACTGTAATTGCCTCTTATATATTATGGAGAATTTTATATGGTAAAGGAATAGTAATCAATAAAGAATGGATGCCTGAGCATATTGCAATCGTTGCTCCTATTAAAGACCAGATAAAAAACCTTTATGAGAAAATTCAAGTATTGATTAATAAATCAGATTTCATAGCAGGGTTTATAACTAAACTAAATACCGAAGTCATCAAATGTAAAAACGGAAATGAAGCAAAATTCCTTTCTGCTTCACCTGGATCGCAAATCAGAGGATATACCGCAACATGTATTATAATAGACGAGTCACAAGATATCACTGATTCGAAGTATAATGCAGATATTCTACCTTTTGGAGCGACAACTAATGCATTGGTAATCGAAGCTGGTACACCTAAAACTAAAAATCACTTCTACCAAAGCGTTCAATCTAAGAATGTATTAACTATTAAGCAACCTTGGTTCGAATGTCCCTTTCTTTCGGAAGCTTATGTTATGGGACAAAGAGATATATCACCAAAAGCTCTATGGAGACAGGAATATTTATGTGAATTTATGGAAGAGGGAGTCCTTGCGTTTCCTTCTATATGGTTCGAACCTGAAATGTCTGAGAACAAAACTTTAACTGGTCGTTGGAATTTAGGAGATTATGATTATCTGGACAAGATAGAACAGTTTACAAAAGAAAAGGCGGCACATATAAATGAATTAGTTAGAGATGGTGCTACATTCGTTGCAGGATTAGACTTAGGAAAACAAAACGACAACACTGTTTACACTATCCTCCGGGATGACATACGTCCCATTAAGCTCTACGCACAGATTACTTTCGAATTAGATACGCCATATAAATTGATTGCAAAACAGATTGCACTATTTCATAAAATATTTCAGCCTTATGAATTTAATCTAGACTATTCAAATGAAAAAGGTTTCGTGGAAAGACTAATTGAAAATGATGTCCCAGTAATACAAAATAAAGAAAATAAAAGAGGAGCCATTGCTTTTACAAACAAGAATAAAGCTGAAATGATATCTACTACTAGAATGCTCCTGGAAAGCTATCATTTACAATTACCTAAACGAGCAGAAACATTATTATCACAGTTCTTAAATCAACAATTCGAAGTATCAGAACAAGGATTATTTAAGTATTTCCATCCGTCTAATGAACACGACGATGCACTATGGTCAACTCTACTCGCACTTAAGAATATTGCTATGTCTTCAGCAACTGATATCATTAGCTTTACAAATCCGTGGGACAAATATGATGACGTACATCATCCAATGGATGATTCAGCTAAGGAAGTTCTAGTTGTGAATAAAGGAAGACGTGACAGAGGTCGTAATAGAGATGGCTACATGTCTGCAGAGTTTAGAAGAACAGGCGGCAGTATGAGGATGTAAAATCTATCCAGTGACTACGTAAAAATAGAAATATTTATAAACAACCCTAGCCCTATATATATTATGGCAACAAATAATTCTACTGAAAAGATCTTACTAGCTGGAAAAGATGGTAAGTCTGATCTTACGGATAATCCTTTAGCTGCTTCTAATAATTCTTGGACAAAACATTTCGATGAGTTTCTTGCTGAAGAAAAAGCTAAAAATTCTATGAATAAAGATTTCGAAAAAGATATGACAAAGCTTAAAGCAGATTTCACAAGTAAAGGTATGTTCGATAAAGATGGACAATTCAATGAAAATCAAAGTCTAGCTCGTGGTAATGTAAGACAACTTAAAGCATGGAGTGCTAAGAATCCTAACTTAATTGCAGAAGTTGCCGATTCTGGCAAACTCAGGATATTTGAACGAGCAAACAGGTACGAGGATGCTGGTGAGCAATTCGTACAGAAGAGAAAACTAGAGACAGCAGAAGATGATCGAGTTCTAGGTATCCCATACGCACAGGCCATGGCTGGGGATAGGGTTTATATCGTCAATGGTAAGATCTTCACGGGCTGGGCATTATACTTCTCACTAAGTTCTATCAAGTCTCCAGAAGACTATGCCAGAAATGTAGACTTAGTTTATAACGTTCCTTACTTGAATGCAAGCATATTATTAAAAGCACAACTATCATTAGGATGTGGCTTCGATGTTAATTACGGAGCAGAGTCAATGGAAGTTGCAGAAGAAAAATTATTAAGACGATATCTATTTGACAGACTAAAAATTAAAACTCAGAAATTAGTTAAGACTGGTTTCCACTTACATACTTATGGTAATGCATATTGGGCATTAAGGAGAGACGAAAAGGGATTAGTAGACAAGATTACAATTCTACAGCCAGAGAGAATCAAGATATTCTTAGACCCAATGACTACAAAGATTCTATTCTACATATATCTGCCCCCAGTTATAGGTGGAACTACAATCGCTTCTTATCCAAGTGATGGTAGAGTTAACCCAAATATCTTATCAGGTGTAACCCTTTCTTATCCAACGCCAATTGTAATGCATCCTGAGGATATTTGCCACTTTAAAATCAATGACTTTACTGAATATCCGTTTGGTTTCTCAGATGTTAAATCTTGTATAGACCCAGCAACAGCTCGTCTAGACGTAAACATCTTAAGTCCTATCTTGTTTAAGAAATACACTAAACCAATGATTCATTGGAAATTAACTACAGAAGGTATATCACCTAAACAAGTAGCAGCTAAACAAACAGAAATGTCTAATATCTTAGAAAATATGGAACCAGGTTCCGATCCTATTACTACAGATAGATGGGATGCAACTGTCATCTCAGTAAGCCAAGGTAAAGACGAAATCGGTGTATTAGCAGCTGATATGGATACTCAAATGTTTGCAGCAACTGGTGTCCCTGAAACATATTTCAAGTCAGCTGGTTCCACCGATAGAATGATTTCAGAATCAGATAAGACTTTCTTGTCCAGAATGAAAATACCACAACAAATCGTTGCCGAACAAATTGAAGACAAAATCATGAACCCAAGAATACATTACGAGTACTTGAATAAAAAGAAAGTCAAAGAGATGGTAAACGGGTCAGATGTAGTCGAAGATATTTTAACTGTATATGATTCTTGGTTAGCATCCGAACCTAAACTACCTAAGGTAGAATGGGAAAACATATTCAAACAAGACGAAACACAAACTATATCAAATGCAATTGCGTTATTAAATGCCGGTATTATCGATGTAGATAGAGCAAAATTCATGGTAGGAGAAATACCATCTACACAGCAAGTTGCAGAAGACATAAACAAAATCGGAATCGACGACCCTCTATCAGATGATGTGCCTAATCCACCAGCAATGAATGAACCTGAAGAAGAAACTCCAGAAGACTTCGACACTCAAGCTAATATGCAATTATTAAGAGGCTCAGGCGACGTAGGTGGCAAACAAGACGATTCAAGTCGAAATGTTAATGATGTCAAAGACCCATCTCAATTAGGTGGCTCACGATATGAACAACATGAATTAAAAGGCGATAAAGGAGAATTATCTCAAAAACATGTTGGCTTAGAAAGTCAAGAAATGTAAACAATGAGGAACAAAACACGGAGGTGTTTATTATGACAGAAAAATATGAACCACAAACAGTGGACGGTAAATTCATGGCAGGCATGAAAAAGAAATTTGACACAAAACAAAAGGACAAAATCAAGGTGGAAACACAAACAATGAAAGGCATCTTAGGAGATATTGTACAAGTTCCTGATAAGCTTCACATGACTGGTTCACCAGATAAAGTCTCAGCTAAACCAGCTAAAGAAGGAGAAAATCAACTTCACACAGGCTCAGGCGAAGACATGTTTAAATCTACTATGAAAAAAGAGGATTAAGATGTCTAAGAAGGAAATGGGTAGTGACCCATTAATGAAAGAAGAAATCCCTGGAAAGAAAGTATTTTCAGACCTATGGATGAATCTTCATCAGACACCTCCAAAGCAAGGCAGACAATTAGAAGCGGCAGATGCACAAGATTCTCTTATGGGAAGATTAGCATCAAGAATGGCGGCTAGAGACATGATTGACGAATTAGACTTAGGTCCCAAAGGAAAGAGCCCAGATGCTAAAAAAGCATCAGTTGCAGACAACTCAGATTATCCTACAAAGATGACAATGAGTGGCCCAGCAGTAGTTACAGGTAAAAAAATTGAGAAGGAACACAAAGATACTATCGATAAGGTTAAGAAAAATCCTAAGATGGATAATGAACAAGCTTATGAAGGTATCGCAAAAGATCACCTCAAGGAACACCCGGACTATTACAATAAAGATAAAGGACTCCCAGCAATGGAAAAAGGTCTAAAAAAAAACGAAATAAGTAGCTCAGCTATGCCTGGAGCAGGCTTACATCAACAAACAATGGACTTAAAAGCCAGTAATATGTCGGACCCTATATCGACAGCGTTGCCAAAAAGCAACACTTTTTCGAATCCTATACCAGAAGGAAAACCAACACCAGGAGCGAATATGGCAGACCAAGCCAAATATCAAGGAAATGTTTATAATACTATGCATAAAAATAGAAACATTTATAAGTAGCCCTGTACATAATATATAATATAAATAGGTTAATGAATCACATGGAAGCATTAAATAAACCAAACGACAGTTTTTCTATCTTTACTTCTAGCTTTAATAACATCGAAATAGCAGATGACCATTCAAGAGCAATTCTAATTATTCCTTTAATGCACGTTGGTGCTAATAAAAAGGGACTTTTTTGGACAGCGAAAATGCTAAAGAAAATTGCACCTATGTTTAGGTCAGTTCCTTACAGATATGACTTACAAGGCTCAGAAGGTTCATCACATACATTAAATAAACTTAGTTCTCCACACTTTGACGTTGGCTGGTCTTATTCATCCGATGAAGGAGCATGGTACGACCCAAAAACTAAATCCCTATGGACAAAGGGAGAAGTTACACATCCTGATGTCATTGCTAAATTAAGCAGAATGACTTCTGACGGGAAAAGAGAAGTTAACTTTGCCTCAATGGGAGTAATCGTCGAAAAAGCTGTTTGTTCTTTATGTGGTTCTGAAATGGAAGGTAATACTTGTGAAAATAATCACGAGAGGAATAAAAAGTACGATGAAGGAAAATGTTACAAAGTTCCGACAGAAGTTTCTAAAGCTTTACACATAGCTTTAACAAATGACCCTGCTGATGGTGAGGCCAAAATTGAAAATGTGTTAATTCAAGAATTAGGTGATCACATGAATGACGAACAAGATAAAAAGAAACCAAATAATTTTGAAAAGAAAGGTGCTGATGATACTAATGGTTCTGAGGATAATTTTCAAACCAAAGGTACAGACGATACACCAGATAATAATACAAACACTACTCCAGCTGAAAATAGAGACCAAGCAGGTCAACAGATGGATAAATCACAACTTGACAATCAAATACCAGGTGGTCTGGCCCCCTCAAGCCCGCAGACGGCGCAGCCAGGAGAAGCCCCAAGTGCTGAAACAATACTCAGAGATTTGGCAGAGCGTATAAAGACAATAGAAGGTAAAGTAGGACAACAAGAACTTCAAACCGGTACTCCAGAATTAGTGAACTCTGCTCCACAAGATCAGTTCGTTCAAGATAATATGGGGAACACAAGCCAGTTTGATGCATCGGAGGAAAATAAAATGGACGTAAAAGACGGACAAGCTTCCAATGAAAAAACAGTTGTTAATCCAGAACCGGAAATGCAAGACCAAATGGGAGACCCTATGCAACAAATCATGGGCATGCTACAGCAAATTCTTTCTAGAATGGGCGGAGCAGAAACTCAAGATATGGGTAAAGAAGCACTCTCAGCAAATAAAAGTCAAGCAAAGAAAGCACAGGATGACATCGCAACAGAACATTTAGGTGAAGGCACAGTTGGTGCTTCAGAAGATGAAGGCAATGCTAAAAACAAAGCTAACATGATGAAACCAGGTTCAGTCGCAACAGCTGATGATTCAACAGAAGTTAAAGAGAATACAGAACTAGCTGATTTAACAGCACAAGTTAAAGCTTTAAGAAGTAAACTTGAAGTACAAGACAATAATGTACCAGAATTTGGTGGAAGTAATTCCCAAGTAGGACTAGATGTGGCTGATATGGGCGCAAATGGAAGAACTGAAAAATTCGGTGATTTTGGAAAATGGGACGCATGCTTCAATGGAGCAAACAGCGCTCAGAAATTCGTGAGGGATATGTAAAATGGCAGTAGGAGGAACAGTTTCCACACCAGTTTTCATTAAAGACGGCCAGTACATGAGCTTTACAGTTGATGCTGCTGTTGACATTGGGAATTTAGTGGAATTAACAACAACTGGAACTGACACATGTACAGTTTCAACTGTAGCCGACGGTGCAACAACTTATTTAGGAGTTGCAGTAGGAGGAGACAGATTTAGTAGAACAAGCACAGATAATGAAATTGCAACAGGTAACAAAGTTACTGTATGTAGTAGAGGAGTCGTTAGAGTTTATGCAGACGCAACAACTATTTTAATTGGTTCACACGTTGAAGCATCAGCAACTGCAGGTTCCGTCGCTTTATCTGGAACAGCAGGAACTGCAGGATATGCAGGCGATATAATTGGTGTAGCACTCGACGCAAATGGCGGCGCAGCAACAACTATTAGAATCCAATTGAGGTTAAGTTAAGATGGCATACTCAGGAATAGCAGCATCTAGCAACTCAACATGGGCTTTATTTAAAGAACAAGTTGATGATACTATCGTCAAGGCATTACAGCCTAAGATTATATATCCGCTTTTAGCTAAAGTATACCCAGCAAATGGGCCAGTAGTAGATTATAACACAACAGATTCATGGTTAAACCCTGAACAAGAATCAGAAAGCGGAGAATATCCAAGTCAAGTAATGGACTTTACTAGACAATACGCAACTATCAAAGACGTAGGAGTTGCTCCAAGAATTCCAATTAATTGGATTAAAGATTCTAGATGGGACTTAGTCAATGATCACGTAGAAGCAATTGGTTTCGGTATCGCAAGGCACATAAACTCTGACTTCTTAACAGCACTTAATACTTTTGTATCAGGTGGTACTTATGCAGGACAAACTTTTACTGCACCAACAAACCACGTAGTTACAGCAGGTGCATTATGGTCAGCTACTTCAGCAGACATAATCTCTGATATAAGTGATGGTTTAAGCGTATTAGAAGCAGACGATGCAGGAGACGGAAGAAAATTCTTAATCTTACACCCAAGCGCTTTCAAATATCTAAGAACAGACCCTAACTTACTAAAGTTTATTAACTATGGTAACGCAGATCTTATCCAAAAAGGTATTTACCCAACTCCATTCGGTGTTGACATTCTAGTAACTAGTCAGGCAACTGCTACTTACGGACTATTGGTAAATGTTGACTTGGCTAGTATTAGATACTACGAAAGAGAACCATTAACTGTTGAGATTGAAAAGGCAGCACGTTCTAAACACTTAGACGTTGTAGCATATATTAGATATGCAATTGCTTGTGCAAGACCTAAGGGAATTGTTAAAATCAACACTATTACTGCTTAAGTTCTGGTCTTTTACCAGAAGTGTTGCTAAATAGCAACACATTGCAGTACTTTTTTATTTTTTATCTCTTCGTTGAAACTCAACTAGGAGCTGTGGTGCCATAGTTTAACTATGGGTTGGACTACAAGAAACAAGAGGACAAACTAAAATGACACAACCAAGAAACATAATGAAAAACCTAAGGGTTAAAGGTTATTTACTATCCGAAGGTATTATCGCTGGAGCAACAGCTAATGCAGCAACAAATGGAGCAGTTACATGCCCATTAAATGAAGTTTATTCCGGTTATATTACTAACGCAACAGCAGATATTACTATCGCTTTAGCAGATGGTGTAGCAGGACAAATAAAAATCATTAAATGTGAAACTCTAGATACTAGCGATGTTGTTATAACACCTACTAATCTAGGTGGTTACGCAACTATTACATTAGATACTACAGGAGATGTCGTAGTTTTAGTATTCGACGGCACTAACTGGCAAATTGTATCTAGTACAGCAACTCTAGCTTAGGCTAGTTTTTATT
>CAYONI010000020.1:0-1366 GCA_964405295.1 uncultured Methanosarcinales archaeon
TCAAGGCACCGGTAAGTACGGCAAAGATAAGGAAAATGGATACTATTTTTTGTGTATTCATAATCTGATAACCTCCTGGTTCTCTAAATGTAAATACGTCAAGTTCCTATTTATGGGTTGCTTAAGCTACAGTTCAATTCGAAGTATTGTACATCGACTTTTTGGGCTTACAGATTATTGTTTTGAGTAAATGTCTGGGACAATTTCAACTTTCCTTTTTATACTCCCAAATCTCCTTTCTTCCTGTGGAGAACCCACATCCTTGACCGATCAGGAGGACCCTGTCGATGGCACGCATACTCACAACTGCACAAAAAAAGGCTATTTTCATCTCGATTCCCACACAGATCACGATCGATACCACGGACATCGACGCATCGATCCAGTGGGCGAACCAGGACATCACATCATATCCTACCATCTCGCTGAACATCGCATCTGACGGCATCACCGCGATCGAAGATGTTTCGGATGGCATCCTGTACTCAACCGCTACCCTTACGATTCACATCCTGACCAAAAACGCACAGGGATTCAATGGTGCGATCATTGCGGAGACCTTTTCTCAGGCGATCATCGACGAGATCACGACATGGACCACACCACTGACCGGAGATGTGCGAATATTCGACTCACATGAAGACATCGCATCATTACAGAACAACGGATTCTCCGACGACATCTACGATTACATTCTCTCAATCACAATCCATCACGGGTGATACCAATGGCAGAAATCGAAACACCAACCGAACCACCAACAGAACTTGAACTTGTACAGGCAGAGCTCACAGCCAAGACGGCTGAACTGGAAACAACCAAGGCTACACTTGCAAGCACCACTGCCGAACTTGACCAGGCAAAGGCAGATCTTGCGAACACCGCAAGTGAACTTGATCTGGCCAACGTGGAGGTCGAGATCACGAACACGAAACGCGTCACACTTTCCGGACAGCTGGCAGCTGCAACTGCGGAGCGCGATGATCTCGTCGCAACGATCAGGACGAACGATGCACTTCGCACGAAGCTGCAGGGTGAGATCAGTTATTTCGACTCGATGATACAGGCACTGCAGGCGGACCTGTACGATATCCCACCACTCGACCAGGCCGAGCATGACATGATCGTGGCGTCGAGGCGGGTGGAGATTGACGAACTGGTAGTGAAGCGGAACAAATACACTGTATATCTGAAGGAGGTCTAATATGGTAATCGATACATCAAAACTCAAATACATCGAATGGCTGGAAGAAGCGGCCTTTGCAACTGCACCGACGAATGGAACGTGGAAGAGTATGGGTGGACGACTGCCCGACGCATCGTTCAAGGGCGGGTCCACAATAGAGGATTATTCGTATCTGCCGGG
>CAYONI010000020.1:1466-8642 GCA_964405295.1 uncultured Methanosarcinales archaeon
GGGATCTACCGACGCAGTCAAGACCGGCGAGGAGATGTCCATATCCGCAACCATCAACCCGACCGACTGGTCACTGCTCCCCGTCGTACTGTCATCCGACTCGTTGTCGGCGTACACCCCGGGCGATACCAAAAACTACGTCTCGATCGGCATGATCGCGGGATCTGAATACGGGGTGATGTCTGGCGGTATGATCTCAAATTACCAGTTCTCCATCGAACACGGTAGACGAGCTGAGGTTTCCGTGGATATCCCGGGTGCGAAGTTCGGCGGCTGGTCAGGAACCGATTACATCGGAACAGGAGCACATGCGTTGGTGCCATCGGGGATACTGATGTGGGATGACCTGACGGACATCAAATATGATGCAGCTTCGATCAGCAGCAGTGAGATGATACTCGATTCACTCAAGTTCACCATCGAACAGCCGGCCGATCCGGTAGGCGATCTGTCCAGCTCACTCGATTCCGGGGTTGCAGATTGGGATTACAAGCCGAGGAAGATCACCACAGAGCTGGGTATCAGCTGCGTTGATATGTCCATCGATACGGATATCTTTGCAGGTGCAGCTCATACGGTTGCATTCACCGCAATGTCCAAGACACTTACATTCTCCAACGTGGTCTGGAAACCATCCGATCGACCCCTGAGTGCAGCCGACAAGCTCGGGATGACACTGAGCAGTACACCAGCCACACAGCTGGCCATCGCATGAGGTGATCGTGATGCGTGATATCCAGATATACGAGAAACCCCGACATCGATCGGTCATCCGGACGCAGAACATTGTCCGTGACTGGCAGCTGCGGAACATCCCACTCTGCGAACTCGACCAGGCGAAACCCGTCGATACGGCTGTGGAAGAATACCTGAAAGGTAACGGGGACATCCTTGCGGACTTCCTCGACTTCCAAGGAACCGTTGAGACCTACCAGACGATCATGCTGGCCACCACTCTCACACTCCGTGAGATCCAGCAGCTCGATGATGAGGTTGAATCCGACGAGTTCGACGCATTCGTGGAACGATGCCGTGATGCGATCGGGGGTGGTGCATCGGATTTTTTCGATACATCGCGTACCGATTCAGCCTCGGTAATGACGATGACGGATACTGCAGAACCATCTACGTCCACGACGTGACCCGGCCAGCATGGGCACTGTATCGCGATATCAACATATCAATGCAGAAAGGACGATCCAATATGCAGGAACTGGCAGACTTTGTACTGTGCGAATCGATGAATCTAACGCCTGACACACTCGACTCGATGGCCCATGAGGATGTACTGACGTGGTCGGTAATATTGAGTCGAAGGGCCCATTATCAGGGGGTGGCGTGATTGTACATAGGTGCTGTACCCCTCCCTGCGGTCCAAACGTTCAATGTGAGCGATGTATCGAAGGACACAGAGGCCGTTGGTGGCCTTGGAACCGATGGGTATGACATGGCACAGTATGCGTCGAAACCATCTGCAGTTGAGTTGTCTGGCTACCTGCTCAGGACCTACGGGTCCAGTCGAACCGTGGCAGCTCGGGTCGAGGATGCTCAGGCGATCAGGCAGAGATCCGGAGCGTACAATTACGTGCACGGTGTCGGTGGAATGGCCGGATGGTTCTACTGCAGCCGGGCGAACATCCCGTACAGTTCAGGCAATCTCCGTGACTTCGAATTATCCGGCCAATGGCTGGACGCAAGTGTATATACAGTTCGTCAACACTGTCGATCGTTGACTCGACCGAACGACTGGAGTATTTCGGGTGATAACTGGATCGCTGTACCGATCGGTGCGGACTGGTCTGGTGGGAGTACATCCACAACACTATCTACTGAAGACGGAACGATGACACTTATCCAGTCGGATATCGTCCAGTTCGATCTCGCAGCAACCGAGCGGAATGTCGGCGAGTGCAGGGCATACGATGGATCGACGGAGATCTTCAACTGCGAGCATATTTTCTCTGGTAGTACGGTGATATCGAACGGTCGCTACAAGGTCACGCTGACGGACGATACCATCACAATCCACTACTGGAACGGGGCAGTGTATATCAAGATCGATGACTTCGATGCAGGAACATTCGACCGCGTACACATGACTGAACTCACTCCCGATGTGGTCAGATGCAAGACGAACAACTCGATTGAGATCACCCTGGAACGCGGCCGAGTGCCACTCATCGAGACTCCTGTGGATCTGACGTGCAGCGCATTGTCACCGTCCGACCAGTCGACATCCACGGATAATTATCTCACACTCGGTACTGATCTGTACGCATGCTCTGATCATAATTTCTCGATTGCGTCGGGTGTGATCGGTTCAGGCAACTTGTGGATATTCTACGATGTGTCGACCGAACAGACCACCGCACACAACGCATTGGTGAAATCGAATTTGAAGAGGGAGGTATTTGAACGATGACTGAATCGATAGATAAACTGACTGTGAAGATCGGTGCAGATGTAGATAGTGCGATTCGTGGCATCGGGAGAGTCGACAAGTCGGTCGATAAACTTGATCAGAATACCAGCAAATCGTCCACAAGCATGCAGACGGCAACGGGTAAGATGTCAAAGTCATTTGCAACTGTGGCGAAGGCCGGTCTTGCTGCTGCAGCTGCAGCTGCTGCAATCGGTGCAGCACTGGCCACAAGATCCGCAGCGAACGCATCCGCCGACATGGAACAATATGTCACCACTCTCCGCAACTTATACGGAACGCAGGAACAGGCAGCTGAACAGATCAAGTGGATCCTGGACTTTGCCAAAACCACCCCGTTCGAGGTCAAGGGTCTGGTCGAGGCAACTACAAAACTGAAGGCCTACGGTATCGAGGGGCAGGACGTGCTCGGGACGCTCGGTGATACTGCTGCAGCCATGGGGAAACCGATCAACATGGCCGTCGAGGCACTTGCAGATGCACAGACCGGTGAATTCGAACGGTTGAAGGAGTTCGGTGTCAAGGCCGTCCAGATCACCCAGAGCAACGCGGTTGCAATCGGAGTATCTGCCGAACAGGCAGGCCAGACGGCACTCACGTACACAGACAGATACGGTCAGCAGCGAGCACAGGTAATCGATCGGAACAACCGTGAGATAATCCAGTCCACTCTGACATCTATCTGGAACGAGAAGTATGCAGGTGGTATGGAGGCACAGTCAAAGACATTCAGGGGTTTGGTATCCAACATCAAGGACGGTATGTTCCAGGCAGGTCTGTCCGTGATGGGGTTCGAGCAGGATACCGCAACGTTCCGTGACGGATCACTATTCGATGGAATGAAGAAATCTGTGTCAGGGATGTTGGGATCGCTCAATTCAATCGATTTCACTGCGATCGGGCAGGGGATCGAGTCGGCCATCAGTACGATATCCACAAAGTTGGCACCTGCAAGAGAAGCGATTGGTAGTGTCATCGGGTCGATCAAAGGCATTATTGATGATTTTATGCGAGGGTTCAGTGGTACAAACGCTGACCTGTCAGGATTCGTGAAATACATCAACGCAGCTGCAGTCATACTCGGTCGATTGTTCAAACTAATAGATGAAAGCGATATCTTCAAACAACTCGGTCAGGATATCAAATTCGTCATCAACATTATGTCAACGTTCTACAACACAATTGCCGATACAATCGTGGGTGGCATCAATCTGGCCATAGATGCGTATAATCGGCTCGTTCCCGCAATGCAAGCTGTAGGTATGGACGTAGAGCGCGTGATGAAAATCACGTTCGACAACGTGGCCAAATCTGCGGAGGAAGGAATGCAGTCGGCTGCCGATGCGGTCAAGGACGGACAGCAGGATGTCAATGGCCCGGACGGTCCTGGTGGCGGCCCCCCAACAAGTCCAGGGACAGAGGCAGCTGCAGCAACGGTTGCGGGTAGCATCCCATCGTGGGCTGGACATGGGGATTACATCCGCGGACAGCTACAGCAAACTGGTGCATCGAATATTGGCGAACTGCTGGACGTTGGAGCAAGCACACCAGAGGCCACGACCACACCGACGATACCCACCGCACAGAAGGAGGCAAATCCTAACGGGAGCACAGCACAGAAGGAGGGCAATGCGTCTATCATAGCGCGCCTGCAGGCCATAGAAAAGGCAATCCTCAGCGAACCGCGGAAGGTGGATATTGATATGGATATCGATATTGAGAATCATTCCGACATATCGGGATTTGAGACCACTCTAGCCAAGGCAACTGCAGCTGGAGTACATGGGAATACGAGTATCTGAGGCGACCATGGTGCAAATGCGAACATACCTGAACATACTAGCACAGAAAGTTGGAACATCGTACACATGGGCGAGTACCGATCACTATAACCTGCTGTTCAAATCCGATGATACCGTCCCCACGGATGTGAAGGTTTACTCGGATATACGAGAGGACGTTCCTCGGGATGGGGTGGAGCGCGAGGAACTCAACCAGCTGTTCCTGTTCCCGTTCCCGCTGGATTATGCATCTGTGATCGATGGGACGGTATCTGGGAATGTCACGGTATCATGCCATGCGGATAGCAATTATTCGTATTATAAGATCGAGGTGGGTGGCATTACGGTTGATCTGGTCAAGATCGATAGTTCCGGTACCGAAACAAGCCTGATAGGCGGAGACCATGAAGTCACGCCGAGCGGGCCGCGGGCGAGTCTGGATACTACCACCACAGCAGGGTACTTGTTCTGGATCAATGTTTCCGATGTTGAACTCGAGGCAACTGACCGATTTGGACTGCGAGTGAAAGTTGATGCATTGGCCAATACATCGACAACTTCGCCAACGTGGGTACAAATCGATATCGGGAAGAATGAAGACGACTGTATGCTGAAAATACCGTTTGTGATGTGATTGAGATGTTAATGGGACACTGGAAACTGGACGGACATTTGAAGGATTCGAGCGGGTTCGCGAATCACGGCACGCAGCACGGCGGTGTGACGTTCGCATCGCCGGGTAAGTGGACGCAGGCAGCATCATTCGATGGAGTGGATGATTATATCTCGACTGGGTGCAGTATCGACATCGATACTAGCGTGAACGGATATACTCTCTCAGCATGGATATACCAGACCGATGACAAGGGGTATCAATGGAATACGATCTTTGGTGATTCGTATCCTTCTAATTTTGGAATCATAACCGTGGCTGGAAACCAGATCGCTGCTTGGGCGGGTGGACGAAGAGGAGATTTTGTGAGTGTTGGTGATCTTGAGAGTGGCTGGCACCACGTCGCGGCGGTTTATCACCCTAACGCGAGTGGATGGACACCCGTTGATATGTACTTCGATGGTGCATACGTCGGTCAGAGCGTCACAGATCGGACAACTCCATTGTTTATCACCGTGATCATCTATGTGGGGAACACGTATTCTGGATATGCTACCGATTTCTGCGGAAAGATCAACGACGTGCGGATCGACGACACCGCACTCACCGCATCAGATATCCGATATCTCTACCGTCTGCCTGGGATCACACGACGGGCTCATTATCTCCAATCGAGCGGAACTGAAGTATTCCTCGATACGCTCCAGCGGGTTGGCACTACGACCAGCAGGGAGATCGTATCATATCGATCGCATACGTCACGACATACGAAATCATTCGCTCGGTACGTGGATCCGACCATCTATTCGATGCAGGGGACGATGCTCTATGACCGTACCAACACTGCGGACAAGCTCAAGTACCTGGCAGCGATCGACGATAAGGTGATCATGATCGCTGATCCTGATGTGGCATACGGGAATATCCAGAGATTGACATTCAACCGCGACTCGCCCGCATCGATGGGATTGGTGTTCGGGTTCGAATCGAACACAACGACTCCGGGCCAACTGCGGAACTGTGCCACTGTCGATGATTGTGAGGCGAGCAATGGAACATCAATACTACTCGACGCGCAGAATGAGGACGTGTCATTCCTTCGATTGCAGGAAGATGTCACCCTGCCTGAGGGGGACTATCTGCTATTCGCACGGGTAAGGGATACCCAGCAGGTGGCCAACGATCTTGAACTGCTGGTGTACAATGAATCGGACTCGTCGTCAATCGCGACGAGCACGGAGACGTTGTCCTGGGATTATGATCTGTACACCCTGGCGTTCACCATCGACTCGGCAGATAGTGGAGACACGATCAAACTATCGGTATCAAAGGATACCGCGACAACGAATGACATATACGTCGACTTCGCGGGGATGGTGAGGATATGATCGCAGGATTCATACAGGCGGTTGTCGATGCAATGTCACCCCCTCAGCAGGCGGGTTCCAAGCGCATCGATCGCAGGGTATTGTCGTCCCTTGTGCCGACGAGTGATGGGTTCGTGAAGGTCACCGATCGCGACTACAAACGGGTGGATCGCGCTGCATTGGAACGATTCCTGCAATTCAACCGCGTGGATCGTCGGGTATATCGGAAAACAGCCAATGACTGTGATGATTTCGCATACATACTCATGGGTGATGTCACCCGGTGGGATTCGGATCTCGCGTTCGGCATTGCGATGGTATCGCGGCCATCGGGGCGGCATGCACTCAATTGTTTCGTAGGCCTTGACATGCAGATGTACCTGGTCGAACCACAGACCGATGAGATCTTCACCGTGCCGGATGACTGGCATGTCTACTTCTTGTTATTTTGAATCTCCATGACAAACGGCCTCACGGATCGAGGTAGGTGAATTGATCGACAGGATGATCCGCGGGCTGTGTGGGTGCTACCGCTTGAACAGCGTTTACCTGGACCCGGTGATACCAACAAAGAGTATTGTTGCAGCAACCATTATCAGGTATCCGAGGATAATAACAATAATACGTTTTACTCTAGCCGAGTCATTTGGTAAAAGATTATTTATATGCATTACCATCACACGAGCGGTAGTACGAGATACTTGCATATAATATCTATCCCTGTCATTTCTGACAATCATCAATTATACTCGCCTCGAACCCAGCGATTAGCGCGTCTACTTTTTATTGTTCTGAATTTCGACGGCATTTATGGTATATTATTAGGCATAATTACAATACTACCAATGCGATCTTCGGTCTCTTCGCCTTGGCCGCTATTGGCAAGACCCGCAGTGGGGCCATGGTGGCCGTCGACAAGCTCGTGGATGCAGCATCCTTCGACACTTCAATGATCATCCTGCTGTTGCTTGTGAT
>CAYONI010000021.1:0-3145 GCA_964405295.1 uncultured Methanosarcinales archaeon
ATTAAAGCACTTATAAATAATGGTATAATTAAAGTATAAACATAACTCAATTTATATGGAAGAAACAAAAATCAAAACATTAGTAGAAGATTTCATTGATTTATCAGGTGAAAGTGTTGAAGTAACCACAGGCAATCATTTTAATATGCCTAATACTATTAACAAGATTTCATTATATAAAGCAAGTAAATTCAAATCAGGAGATAAAGATTCACAAGGTAATAAGAAATTCTTTTATAATATTATTACTCAAGCAGTTATAAATGCACAGAAGAACTTAGATCTAGATACCAAAGATGTATTAATTAAAGCAACCAAACCTGAATATAGGATAAATTCACTTGTATATAATGATTTATTCAATCAATATGTAAAAGAAACAGGACTTGGAATAAGAATAAATAAACTTATAGAAGTTTTAAGCACTTATGGAAGTTGTATTACTAAACAAACTAAAGATGGATTCAAGGTTGTTAATATGAATAAGATTATGATAGATCCCGGTGTTTCTAATTTAGATAATAGTTTTGATTTACAAGGAGCTTATGCTATTGAGAAAGTAACAATGACTTATTCAGAGTTAGAGGAAATGAAATCTAAATGGAATACAGATGAAGTAATACAAGTATTAGAAAGTTTTAAGAAATCAAACAAAGGTGATTCTAATAAGACAGAAATACCTATATATGAAAGTTATGTTTATTCTCCTAATGAATACTTTGATGATGGAGATGATGGATATGGATTCCATAAAGTAATTTTAACTTTAGATTCTAAGAAAACAGAGTTTAATGAGGACTTAAATGATACTGAAGCTGATGTAGTTGGTAGAGTTTTATTTACAGAGGAGATAGAAAAGATACCTTATAAAAAGATAGATTATTACACAATAGAGGGTAGAAACTTAGGTTATGGTGTTGTAGAGGTTTTATTTGACCCACAACAAAGAGTAAATGAAATCAAACACGATGTTAAACTTTCAATGAATATATCTGCTAAACATTTATTTCAAACTGCAGATGATACACTAGCTAGAAACATTCAAAGAGATTTAAGAAATGGTGATATTATAAAGACTAAGAATGGTATCAATCCTGTATCTACTGAAGAAAGGAATCTACCTGCTTGGAATGTAGAAATAGATAACTGGTCTAATATAGGTAGACAAAATACTAATTCTCCAGAAGTAATGACTGGTGAAACGCTACCATCAAATCAAACTTTAGGTGGGCAACAAATATCTACTGTTCAAGCTGCTAAGTTCTTTGATTTATTAAGAGAACAGATTGGCTTATTCTTAAAAGAGAACTTAAAAGATTTTGTATTACCTAAATTTGAAAATACACCATTAAAAGATATAGTTGAAATGACTACACCAGAAACTATTAAAGTAATAGCTGAAAGAGATATTAATAGGAGAGTAAATGATAAGATAATAAGAGCTATATTAAATAAGAAAACAGATGTTAATGTTAAACCCAGCAAACAGGAAACTGATATTATGAAACAAAGGGAAATGGAGAATATAAGTAAAGAACAATTTGTTAAAGCAAGCAAGGAGTTCTTAAAGTTTGAAAAGAAAATAGATATTATAATAACAGGTGAAGGTAAGAACTTAATGCAAGAAATTAGTTCTATAACTCAAATTATAAATATGATAAGTAACCCAGCAATGCTACAAGACCCTACTATGAAAAGGTTATTGGATATGTTGTTAGAAGATATTGGAATAGACGAAGGGTTGTTTGGTAAAGGAACAGTTCAACCAGTTCCTACACCACAAGCACAAGGGCAACAAGTTAAAGCTAAGATAGATGCAGAAGCAGTTACTCCCGGACCTAGTCCAGTAACACCAAAAGTTTGACAATAAGTCAATAGGTTTCTATAATGAATATAGCAACTAAAACAAAATAAATGGTTCAAATCTCAGAAGATACAATTATCTCAATGAAAAATCTAAACAAAAATTTAGATTGGAAGTTGATTAGAAACGATTGGATTATTCCAATGATGAAAGAGCTAAACAATATCTATGATAGTAAATTAAACCCTGACTGTTGTGAGAATGACTTTAAAGCTGAGTATATGGCTAAGGTCAAAGCATTTGGTAGGCTTGAAATGATAATATCTAAAATAGATGATTATGCTGGTGCTGATGAGAAGAAAACACTAGCAGAGGACTTTGAGTAGTTTAAACAATCTACCTCTGTCCACCGATGATGACTAAACATCTAAAAATGAATAAATTTTAACATTTTCCTTATGGAAGACGAGAAAAAGGACTTGCAAGATCCAAAACTTGCAGATGACCAAACATCTAAAAACGAAACAGAGGCTGAATCTTCTAACGAAGATATGGCAAAGGAACTAGCTTCATTCAAAGCACAAAAAGAACACTTTAGAACCAAATATCAAAAGGCTCAAGAGTTGTTAGATACTTTAGATGAGAAAGAACCTACAAAGGAGGTGAAGTCTAATGTGCCAGATAATGACAGGTTAGATATAATAGATTTTTCTGTTATACATAGAGATTTAGATAGAGATGATGTTCTTAAAATAAATAAGTATGCAAAATCATTAGGCATAACAATGGAACAAGCTCTTGAAGATGACTTTGTAAAAGCAGGACTAGAGAAAAAAACAAAGGACAGAGCTTCAGAAGAAGCTAAGTTCGATTCAAATCGTTCTCCTAGAAGTAAATCAGGTAAAAAGATTGAATATTATAATGGTATGCCTGACGCAGAGTTTAAAAAGGCGGCGGGATATTAAAAAATAACTTTATAGGAGAGTGCTATTTTATAAATATAGGCACTAAATACTCCTAATTAAACAACTAAATGGAGGAATGGTGTCATAAAACGACAATATGGCTTATCCTACAGATACTTTTACAGACGCAGATATGGAGGTCTTTTTTCCAGAGATCTGGGCTGCAAGAATAAATGACTTTTTTAGAGCTAGATTACAACTTGGAGCATTTTTTACTGATATGTCAGAGGACTTTGCTGGAGGTGGTGATGTTTTAAACATTCCTAACTTCACAGAAATGTCAGCTAACACTAAGAATAATGCTACAGCTGTAACCCTTAACATATTGGGGGCTTTTGTAAAGTGTATTTATCAGTTGGGTATTTAACATAATTAT
>CAYONI010000021.1:3245-5766 GCA_964405295.1 uncultured Methanosarcinales archaeon
TAATTATTCAAGAATACAAAGATAAACACACAAAGCTAAATGTAGATGACGATATATTTTATAACATAAAGAACGGGGTAACTTTATGTAGAAAATGTCATAAACAACTACATAAGCAACAAAAGAGAAATGGGTGAATTGCTGGAACGCTAAATTGTTTTTAACAACAAGCCAATCAGCAGCCAAGTTATAACTTAAATGGTTATAAAAGGTTCAACGACTAGGTATTGAAACTCTATAAGAGAATATAATATACCCAAGAGCGCCCATACCGAAAGGTATGATATAGTCTGAGCTTATAGGAAACTATAAGATGTGTAAATTAAAAAATACACGATAACAAAATGCAATAGTCCTACAGAAACAGATATTAATTTATCTATTGATACTTGGAACGAAGTATCATTTATGATAGAAGATTTCCAAGGTGCTAAACTTAAAAAGTCTTATAACATTAAGGAAAAATACGCAAAGAATGCTGCTTACACAGCTGCAGCAAGTTACGAAGATGCTATTATAGCGTTAATAGATGACTTCAGTAACACAGTTGGAACTTCTACAGCAGTTATAGCTGATTCTAATATTAGAGCTGCTATAAACTACTTAGAAACTGCCAACGTAGAATTAGAAGATTGTGCTTTCTTCTTCCACCCATCAGTTGTTAATACTCAATTATTGAATATTGACAGATATGTGGACTTTGACTTTACAACTTCTAGGCCAATAGATGGTGGTGGTTTGGCTACAAACACTACTGTTGGAGCAATGAGCACAGTTGGACTTAAACCTAGAGGAAACTTATATGGAATCCCTGTTTACAGCTCAACTAGAATGGCTTATGTTTCAGGAAGCGACGGAAGATATGGATGTTTAGCACATAAGGATGCTATCGTTCACGCAGCAATTACTCCAAATCCTAATTCAGGAATGAGAGTAAGAGTTCAAGAATCTTATAAACAAGAATATCTTGGAACTTTAGTAACAGCAGACATTATGTTTGGTGTTATAGAAAATAGAGATACAGCCGGTGTAACTATTTTAACAGACTAATTAAACAATAAGTTTATCTGCCTTAGAGGAGTCTTTTCTCCGACATTCTTTAGGGCAGGAGAAAATGTAAACTATATGATTAAAACATCAAGAAACTTACCAAGCAGACCTACTAGAATAGAAATAAATGGTAGGACTGGTCAAATAAAAAAACAAGATGACTCAACAAGAAAGACAACTGAGGATAAAACAAAGCCTCAACATAGCCTTGACCAAGCAATCTCTGGACAAACAATGGGAAAAGACAATGGAAAAGGAACAAATGAAGAAGCGAATAGTGCTGGACTCAATGGAATAGACAACGCTTTGAATAAAGCAATAGAAAAAGCAGCTATAAATGCAATAGAGAAAAACCCTGAACTTATACAAGATGCAGTAGCTAGTTTAATTGCTAAAAAAATCAAAGACAAACTAAAAGACTTATAATGAACATCTATATGTTATGGTCTAGGTATGGTGGTTGTGGATATGTTAGACAATTCCTACCTATGAAATATAATAATTGGACTGGTGATTACTTAAAATTAGGAGAAGAAAGAGATAAAAGGGAAAAAGCTAAAGAGATGATAGCTTCTGATATAATAGTGGCTCACAGATTAGATGATGTAGGAAAGATAAACTTCATAGATAAAATGCAATTAGATGGTAAAAAGCTAGTTGTTGATAATGATGATACTACTTTAATAGATGAGATGGGTTCATTAAAGAAGTTTATGGTTTATCAGGGATTAGTTCATAGCTCAATTAAGAAAGCTGATCTAGTTACCTGCTCAACAGAGTTTCTAAAGAAAGAATATGAGAATTACACAGATTCTCCAGTTGTCGTGCTACCAAATTGTGTAGAACCAAGTGCTTACCCAAACTCTAAACATAAACAACATAAAAAGGTTAGAATAGGTTTTATAGGTTCAGTTATGTATAAAGAAGATAGAGGAGCTATACAGGACTTAATAGTAGAACTATCTAAAAGAGAAGATGTTACAGTAGTTTGTTTCGGTTTGATTCCACCTATGTTAAGGAAGAATAATAAAGATTTCTATGAGGGAATGAAAGAAGATTGTGACTTCTGGGATACAATAGATTGTGAATGGACTCCTTTCACACCAATAGAAAAATATATAGATACTATTAATGACTTAGATATTGATATAGCAGTAATGGCTCGTAAAGATAATTACTTTAATAGATGTAAGAGTAATATTAAGTATTTAGAGATGTCTATGTTAAAAATACCTTGTATATGTCAATCTTTTAAAGATAACCAATCACCATACGATAATGATATTATAGATGGTTGGAATGGTTACTTAGCAGAGGATGAAGATGAGTTCAGAAATAGAATAGAAGAACTTATAAGGTTTCCAAATGTAAGAAATAGAATAAGGAGAAATGCTTTTAAATATGTAAAAGAAAATTACGATATTAAAAATAAAGCTCACTTATGGAAAGAAGCATACAATCAAATAAAATA
>CAYONI010000021.1:5866-8298 GCA_964405295.1 uncultured Methanosarcinales archaeon
CATCACGATAGACACGACCATTTAAAGAACTGCCTAGATTCTTTTGATAATACCCTTTTTAATATAATAATAGTGTCAGGTGCAACTTTTGCACAGAATTGTAATAAAGGTGCTAAATTAGCAGAAACAAACAAACTTATATTCTTAAATGATGATACTTTACCTAGCACAGAACATTTAAAAGCTATATGCGACAATTTAGGTAGGTTCCATTTTGTAGGTTCAACCCAAATTACAGGTAAAGGAGTTAAATACTATGGATTGGGAATAAATGCTACAAACGATAAATTTGTAGTTTCTGTCCAATTAAAAAATAATAGGAGTTTATTACCTAGTGGTTTCTGTTTTGGATTCAGAAAAAATGAATGGGAAAGTTTAGGTGGATTCAATGAAAGTTTTAAGAATGGTGATGAAGATGTAGATTTAGGATTTAGAGCAAAAGATAAAGGTCTGAAAATAAATATACTAGATTTAGAGATAAAACATTTAGAAAGTCAAAGCATAGATAGGTTTAAATTTATTGCCGAAAATGAAGACTTGTTTTATAATATATATAATCAAGAATATCTTAAAAATCAATATGAACATTCTACTCGCTTGTAATGAAATGGTTTCTCTAACTGGTAGCCCCTTATATCATTACACTTTAGCAAAAGAATTAAGGCAACAAGGTCATAGAGTATTTATATTTTCTATATGGGGTAAGCGTTTTAAAGATTTACCAAGATTTGGTGTAATAAAATATGGCTCAATGCACAGAAACATAAACTTTGATTTATTCTTAGTAAGCCAACCTATAATGGAGGAAGTAATAGATAAAATAAGGGCTAAAAAGGTTGTAAATGTAGTTCATTCTGAATATCCCTGTGAAACTCCTATGACACATAAAAGAATAGACCATTACATAGCCATAAGACCTGAAATAAAACAGCATTTGATTGATTATCACGAGATACCAGAAGATAAAATATCAGTTATATATAATGGGATAGATACCAAAAGATTTTCTACTAATAAAAGAAAAAAACACGAAGGAGATTATACTAAGGTTGTTTTACCTTGTTCTATACATCCATTAAGAGCTAAATTTATAAATTATTACACTAAACAGGCTTGTGAGAAGTATAGAGTGTATATATATGGAAAAACAACAGGTAATGCTAAAATATATAGGAATGAATGGGTGTTTATAAGTGATGAAAAGGAAAATATAGAAGATTATATAGCTGATGCTGATATTGTAGCTGGAATATTATTAGGCAGAATCAATTTAGAAGCGTATAATATGGGTATACCTAATTACATACACGATCCAGACAATCCTAAGAAGAAATACTTATATTCAATAGACAAAGAAGAATTTAACAATAGACATAATATAAAAAACGTAGCTAAACAAATAACAAACTTATATGAGAACACTAGAAGTAACAAACAAGACACTTATAGATGGCATTAATAAAATGTATGAACTTTCATCTAAATTAGAAACAGAGAGTAAAATAGCTCAAAAGTTATTTGATGAATTCAATACATTAAGAGAACAAATAGGAATGGAAATAGATAAGATTAAGATAGGGAGGGAAAAAACAGTAGAAAAATGGGAAAAAGAATTGGGAGAATACGAAATTATAAGCAATTTGAGAAAAGAGAAAGGTAAATACATAGCAGAAATAGTAGATGAGTTTGAAGAATGGAAACTATCTCAAATAGAAAAATTAAAGAAAGAGAAAGAATTATTAGCCGATAGAAAGAAAGAAATCAAGAAATTGGAGAAAAAATAAATATACTTGCAAAAAGAGGGTAGTTTAAAAAGCTACCTTTTTTTTTGTGGTATAATATATATATAAGAATAAACTAAAACAATGTTTTCAAATAGGACTAAAAAATCTACTAATTGGGGAAAGCCAACAATCATAAGCTATTGGACTTTTGAACAAACTGGTATAACTTTTGACCAAGAGTATCTTTTATTCGAATCTATACAAAATACATCAAAACATAGAGTAAATTCTACTTTATGGACTCAAATAAGAGAATTCTTCTATAAAACTTGGTATTTTGGAAGCAGAAATGTAAAATTTGGGTCATACAGTTACAATTTTGGTGGAACTGACTTCAAAG
This sequence comes from uncultured Methanosarcinales archaeon, assembly GCA_964405295.1. Taxonomy (GTDB): domain Archaea; phylum Nanobdellota; class Nanobdellia; order Woesearchaeales; family CAYZNE01; genus CAYZNE01. The sequence continues at coordinate 7,991 of CAYONI010000021.1, forward strand.
AAGAACAAACATTTACGAATAGAACAAAGCCTAAAGAATAATTAAATTATATGTCAATAAATTACCCAACAAGCCTAGACACTTTTTCAGCAGTAACAAATGATACTGATGTAAGAACTACTCATCCAGCTATGCATAACACTAATAGCGATATTCTTGCGGCACTTGAAGCTAAGGTAGGTGTAGATAGTTCAGCAGTAGTAACTTCATTAGATTATTTAGTAGCTGCATTAGACAGCACAAAGTTTGATACTTCTGATTTTGCTAGTTACTTTGATACTAGATTGGCTACTAAAGACACAGCTGAT
>CAYONI010000022.1:0-7501 GCA_964405295.1 uncultured Methanosarcinales archaeon
TTCTAAGCAATGTTTCTGCATTACTTGGTTCCTCTATTCTTCATGCAACAGTTTCAAAACAATTATTAGATTTAACAGATGTTGTTGTCGTTCCATTAAATGATTCAAATGGAGACCCATTAAAAATAACTGTTGGGACTGGCGAAGAAAGCTCTGTGTATATTGCAAAATCAGAACTAGAAGCTGCGTTTGATGCTTTAAGTATATTAGGAATTACAGATATAAATAATGTGGCTATTGATATAAGTATATTAACTAATTTAGCTGAAGATGGCGACCCTACTGCTTTAGATTCAGTAAAAGCAGATACGTTATTCGCATCAGTGATAATCAATGCTACTTTATCTAAATATATTATTGATTTCTCTTCTGGAGATAATCCTTTCTTAGTTGTTCCTGATTATGCTCAAAATGGAACTGCAATTACAATAACTGATCCTGCAGATGGAGTAGTAGTTATTACTGAAACTGAGTTAACACATATTTTAAAAGCAATTCTTATATTAGATATACAGACACTTGATTCAGTAGAAAATTTAGGATTGGATATTATATTAGGGAATGTTTCAACAATTTTAGATTCAAGCATCATGCATGCGTCTATATCTAAACAATTTATTGACCTTGGTACCGAGATTGTCGTTATTCCTGATTACCATGAAAATGACGATCCTCTAACAATTACACAAGGAACTGTTGAATATATCGATAGAGTTGAATTAGAAGCTACATTTGATGCTTTGAATGTATTAGGCATGACTGATATTGCTAATATGACTGTTGATATTACAAGTATACTAAATAACTTAGGAGAAGAACTTGATCCGACTATTTTAGATAATGCAAAAGCAACTACTCTATTTAGTTCAACAATCCTAAAAGCAACAATTTCTAAATATATAAATGACTTCTCAGAAGGAGACAGTCCAATATTACAAGTGCCACAAAAGAATGAAGCAGACGACTATATTAAAACTGTAAGTTTAATGGATGGCACTAAGTACATTTCTCAAACTGAATTAACAAATGTTCTAGGCGCTATTTTAGCGCTAGGATTAAGTGATTTTGACAATGTTAGTACATTATCATTAGCTACAATTATTTTAAATAAATCAGTTATCTTAGATTCAGCTATTTTACAAGCAACAGTATCAAAACAACTACTCGACCTTTCAGGAACGGTAATTATACCTGAGGTAGAAGAAGATAACTTAACTGAAGTATTAGTTACTAGGGGAGATACAGGTAGCGAAATAACCTTTATCGCTCGACTAGAATTAGAAGATCTATTTGATGCTCTAGAAGTTTTAGGCATTAGTGATCTCGATAGTTTTAGTGGTGGAATAGATTTAGCTGTTTTAGACGAACCTGGAGCTGTTCATACATTAGTACAATCTGCTATCCTACAAGCAACAATATCTGATCAAATATTTGATTTAGCTGGTGGCGACGGCGCTACACTTGTTGTAATTCCTTACCAAACTCCCGATGGTTTAACTGATTTAAGAATAACTGTTGGTGTAGTACCTGTTGAAATGCTTCAACAAACAGAACTTGAAAACTTAATTGAAGCATTTGTTGCCTTAGGATTCACAGACGTTAATAATTTGGAATTATCTATTTCAATTAGTACATTAACAGATAATTCAGCAGTTATCTTTGAATCATATACAATTCAAGCAACTGTATCTAATCAAGCATTAGAATTAGCATCACCTACAATTATCATTCCTTATTATAATGATGATGTAGTAACCCCTTTAAGATTAAGAAATATTTCAGGTCCAGCATTAACAGAAACGGAATACATTGATAAGACTGAGTTAATTGCTTTAATGGCAGCTCTTGATGTATTAATTCCTGAAGGAGAACCTGTTAGTGGTTTTGATGGTTCTGTAGATATTACATTACTCTATGATGAAGTACCAAGAACTACGTTACTTAATAGTTATATATTACAAGCAACAATTTCAAAACAAATCGTTGATTTAGGCGCAGCTATTGTAGTGCCTGATCTAAGAGATGATACTACAATAGTTAAATTAACAGCTGGAACTATACTAGCTGAACAAAACGAATACATTGTTGTTTTTGAAATCCATGCATTATTTGAAGCGCTAGAAGTATTAGGTGTTCTAGGAGATTTATCATCATTCGATGGTAACATTGGATTAACAGCATTGTTCGAATCATCTAATTTAGATTATGCGTCAAATCAAACAACTGTTCTTGCTAGTGCTATTATTCACGCAACTATGACTGATCAAATTTCAGTATTAAATGGCAATGAATTAGTGGTTCCATTAACAGATATTACTGGAATATCAATACTCGATATAGTTACTGGCTATACATACTATAAGAAGACAGAAATAAAATTCCTATTAAACGCAATGGATGTACTAGGAATTAATGGAAACTTATCAGGATTCGATGGAACAATTGACCTTACTGCCTTAGCAGATAGCAATTCTCAAGATACATTGTTATTCTCGGCTATTATGCATGCGACATTGTCAGATAAGCTATTTACTTCTGCTTTAGATGTTCCTGATCAAGATATAAATAGAATTGGTGGAGCAGTCGATGTTAGAGTATCTCAATCGTCTTATGATTTCATAGAAAAAATTGAACTTAAGAAACTTCTAGTTGCTCTTGATGAAATGGGATTAACAGACTTTGGTGCTTTGAGTCCTTCATTAACTACAATACTTTCAAAAGATATGGATATAATATTAGACTCAGTTATTATGCAAACAACGGTATCATTTAAATTCTTAACTACAGCGAAGCTTTATGCAACGGCTGCAAGCGGTGAATTAATTATACCTGATGCCAAACGTGAAGATATAACAGTAGCTACAGTTGCCAAAAAATGGGTAGAAGTTGTTGAGTTGAAAGCGATAATGAATTCATTAAATGATCTAGGAATAGATTCATTTGATATAACTATTGGTGGCTCAGCATTAAATGGGTATACTGAAGCAGAATTATTGGATATATTTGCATCAGCATCTATATATTTAACAGCTGAGAAGATGATTAAAGAAAATGCCTATATTAATTCATTTATTCCTGATATTACTGGACAAGTTGTAATTATAGATTCTATCTATAACTTGACTAACATTGTTAATGTAACTGAAGTAACTAAATTCATATTAGCAATAAATACCTTTGACGGAAGTCTTTCAGGTGACTTTAGTTCAACTATATTAGTTGGAATGACGGGCCCAGAACAATTAACAGTAATAGCATCAGCAATTGTGAGAGCTAAGCTAACTCCTGAATTAGAGGCTGCAATGATTCTTAATGGAACACCATATATTGGAGCGGATTATGAAACAGTAGATACAACTCCACCTATTTGTTTAACAGAAGCAGCAGCTGCAAATGCATTAGCATTATACTAAATATTTATAGAAATAGCGGTGATTTAATAATCATCGCTTTTTTTTATATTCATCTTGCTTTTAAAGATTATAATAATATAGTATAATTGTTTTGAAATACAAAGTTTTACATAAGGAGGAAATTATGTTTTTAGCAACAGATTTAAGTTCTTTAGTCGCGATTAACTATATTTTTTATGTCGTTTTAGGACTAGCGATTCTAGCTGGTTTAGCTCGCGGATTTAAGAAATCAATCTTCACATTAATAACAATGGCAATATTTTATATTGTCTTTTTCGTAACAATCAATCAAGCAGTTGAATTCCTTTGGACATTTGACATGCCTTGGTTAGGAGGGGTAATGGGGAATATAGACCCTAGTTTAAGCAACTTCACAACATTTGAAGGAAGTTTAAACTCTCTAATGCAAGTCCTGATTGGGGATACGGTTGATATCTCAACTAGTTCAGCTGAGGTTATCGCTTTAGCAACCGGGTTAGTTAAGTTTGCATTAAAACTAGTTTGGACTATTGCTTACTTTACAGCTATTCTTTTAATCTATAAAATACTTTGTTGGATTTTAGGAGCTATTTTCTTAAAAACAAAGAAAGGTGCTAACAAAAATCGTGGTTTAGGCGCTGTTATCGGTACGCTAAACGGTTTAATGGCTGTTTTTGTATTACTTATCATGTTGGGCGGTTTAATGTCTGTAATGGAATCTGCTGCCTCATTACTTGAAGAAAACGAACCAGCACCATTAAGTTATGTTCAAGAAGTTAATCATTCATCTTTAGATAATCCTTTTGGAGGAGTAATACCTGTTACGTTTTTGGCAGTTGAAGATAATGATTTAGGTGAATATGCAGATGAATTAACAGAAATAGTGGATGCATATAACAAAAACATTTTTGTTATATTGGCAGATAAAATAACAACAACTTCGACATTGAATCCAGATATAGAAGTTCCATTACATATTGATTTGTTTGATAAAGTATTATCATTCGATTACAATGAAAATTCAATTGGATTTAGATATGAATTAGCTGTATTTTCAAGCGCTGCTAAAGTTCTGTTAGATTCAGACTATTATACAACTCAAGAATTAACTGATATTACTGGTGATGAAATAAGAGATATATTTAGTAATTTATCAGACTCAATGTTAATCACTAGTCTATTACCAGTAGCTATAGAAGTAGCTGCGGATATGTATGAACAAGATTTACCAATATCTACAACTGAATTATATGCTATAGATTTTGAAGAAGAACTTGCTAATCTCGGTTCAATTGCTGGTGCATTGTTTGATATTCTAAATAATGCTGGTTTCATTGACGGAACTAGTTCAGGAAGTTCAGTAACAATTGATGGAGATTCAGTTAGAGATGTCTTCTCTGACATTGCAGGGTCTGAAGTTATTCTTTTGTTAACTGATAATCTCTTATTGCCGATGTTAGAAGACCAAGAAGGCGATTTAGCAACTATAATTACAGTACCCGATGATTTAGATATGGAAGTTGAATATATCGCTATTGGAGAGATATTTGCACAAATTATTGAAACGGATATTGATTTTGCTGATCTAGAAGACGCAGATGTATCAGTTCTATTAAATGCAGTTAGTCAAGTAGATTTAACTGTTTTACTAGACTCAAAAATAGTTACAGAAGCACTTATTAATATTTTAAGTGGTGATGCTGAAATAGAAGGATTAGATGTACTTGAAATTCCTACAGGTATTGTATGGAAAGATAATGGTACTGTTGATGGTGAATTAAGAAAGATATTGGTTGCACTTAACGCTTTAACTAGTGTTACTTCTGATATTGATTTTAATAACTTAGATGTTACACTTTTAACAGATATGGAATATACAGCAATTGATGAATTATTTAATTCTTATGTCATAAGGGCGACAATATCAGAAATAATAAAAGTCACTAATTTAGGCGACATTCCGCTTGTAATTCCTGATATAGTTTATGATTCTCAAGGATATTTTACAGAAATCGAATTAGTAAGTATTGTAAAAGGCTTAAAATTAATTCTTGGTTCATCTGAAGGCGTGTTTGATATTATGGAGTCATTAACTTTAACTGATGCAGAAATGAATATTCTATTATCATCTGAAGTAATCGCTGCGACACTTGGTAAAGAGATATATACCTTAGGAAGCACTTCACTTATAATACCAGCATTTGTCGTAACTACAGTAACAGTAGATTCAGTAGATGTGAGTGTTATTAATAATACTGAAATAAAGGGCATCTTAAAAGCCTTATCAATATTAGGTATGAGTAGCTTTGGTGGTAGTATTGATCCTACCATCGTAGAAGGTCTTACTAAAACTCAAATTCTGGATGAAATTTTAGTTAGTGCTACATTCCACGTTACCTTGGATGACATGTTAAGTCAAAACCCTACTTTAGGCTTGGTTGTTCCAAATATAGGAAAGGCTATTTATTATGGCTTAGCAAGTCCAATCACGACGAAGGAAGAAGTTGCCGACCTATTAATAGGTTTTAATATCATTCTTAATGGCGGAAGTTTTACGACTACTTCATTAGATATTATTGATATCCTTAATTTACCACAAGCTCAAAGAGATATAGCGATAGACTCGCTTACAATTAGACAATTTATTACCCCTGGATTAGAACTTGAAGCTTCATTAGACCCAGGATATACATTTATTCCAGCTACTGACTATGAAACAACAGCTTTAGCTGATCCGGATATCTTAAATTACGCAAGTTGTAAAGATGCTTTAGATTATTTCCATTAAAAAAATAGCTAAGAGGACAAAATTTTGTGTCCTCTTTTCTTTTTATGATATAATATAAAGCTAGACTAAAAAACGGAGGACAACATATGAAAAAAACACTAATATTTGTAAGTATCTTTCTATTTGCATTTCTATTTACGAGTTGTAACAATTCAAATTCAGTAACAACTCAATCAACTGCAGAAGGTACAGCAGAAACAACAACTAATTTACAAACTACTACAGATGATGTAGTGTATGATAGATATCAAGAAATTAATCTATATTCCATTAATGATTTTCATGGTGGAACATATTCGGATATCGCTAATCTAGAGGAAATTGGTTCTTTTTTGAAAGCTGAAAAGGCTAGTAGCGAAAACACAATAATTTTATCTAACGGAGATATTTTTCAAGGAGCAGCTTTATCTAATTATTATAAGGGTGAACCTATTGTAAAGATATTTAATAACATTGGTCTTGATGGTTTCATAATAGGAAATCATGAGTTTGATTGGGGAATAGATGAAGTACTTAAATATAAAGATGGCGTTGATGATGATGAAAATGGAGAAATGAGTTATCCAATCCTAGCTGCTAATATAGTATATAAGGACACGCAACAAATGTTGGAAAATACTGTTCCGTATATTATTAAAGAAGTAAGTGGTGTACGAGTTGGAATTATCGGATTAATTGGAAATGTAATTAACTCAATATCAGCTTCTATGGTAAATAATATTGAGTTTCTAGATGCTGAAGATACTATATATGATTATGCTGGTGAATTAAGAGTAGATGAAAACTGCGATATAGTGGTAGTATATATTCATAATGGATCAGACATTAATTCTAGTGTAGCTGGTTTTACGGGAGATCACTTTGTAGATGCTGTATTTAATGGACACACTCATTGGGATGAAACTGGTGCAATAAGTAGATCAGGTGGATTAAATCCATTGTACTATGCACAAGCAAGAAATAATGAGGAGTCGTTATTTGTGGGAATAACTCTAGTATATGATAGACAAGAAAATGAAGTTACATCTGGAATCCCTACAACATATGGTTGGAATGATATTGATGATTACTCAGATTTAGAAATATTCACTATTTTATATACTTATCAAAGTGATCAAGTATACAGTGATTATGTATCTGAAGTACTAGTTGTATCCGCTGATTACTATGATAGAGATGACTTAACTAAATGGGGAGCATCTGTATTAAGGGATTATACAGGAGTAGATATCGGCGCGCTAAATAGTGGAGGCTTTAGGAATTCTATGTATTCTGGCGATTTCACTATGGGAGATATGATAGAAATATACCCATTTGATAA
>CAYONI010000023.1:0-7372 GCA_964405295.1 uncultured Methanosarcinales archaeon
TTCCCGGCGAGGCATTTTTCTCTACCTTAGATTATGGTTAAAGCGTTTTGCCCGTACACGATGTCCAGAATCTTCTTGGCACGGGTGACGGCAACGTAAAAGTTCCGGTACTCTGAATCTGGATCGAAGAGTGAATTTTCTACACTGCGTTCGCCCATGCCGTTGAGAACCACCACACGATCAGCTTCCCGGCCTTTGCTGCCGTGGATTGTTGAAAGATGGATGGTTGGTTCGCAAAAAAGACTATACTTCTCTTCGACGGCTTTGAGATACTTGATGTTCTCGTAGATGTCCATGTAGTGAGGGCCACGAATGATCTTGTCCCATGGCTTGGTAACGAAGCTATAGTCGTCGGCCTGAATCATCCGTTCGTAGCCCATACAGAAGCGCATCAGGTTCTTCTTCTCATTACCCTTCAGGAAGGTTCGCCCGACGTTCTTATAGTCTCTTGTTGCCTTAATCAGGGACCGCACCGCATGCGCTACAGGAGAATTGAACATACCATACTTCCCAGAATCCACGACGTACGGGAGCTGGTTGTTGATCAGCAGATCTTCGAAGATATTCCTCATAGAGTGATTGCGGTATAGAAACAAAACGTCGTCTTCGTGCTCCGGAACAGGGAGCGAATAGGCCGAATCATAGCGACGAACCACCCCAGCTTCATCCTTCGGCTGGTACTTCTTCTCAACACGATTTTTGATGTATCGCACAATCTCTTCGGCCACAATATGTACGGCACGAGGGATTCGGTGGGACTGCCCCAGAATTTTCTTTGCTGATGTATTCTTTTCTTCGAAGTTATACATACCCTGCGGATCTGCACCACCCCACACATATATGGACTGGTCGTCGTCACCAGCCACAATCACAGACTTGGCGTCGCTGGTCCACTTCCGGACCAACGCCCACTGAAGTGGTGAAAGATCCTGTGCTTCATCGATATACCACATGTCAAACTTCGGCTTGATGGTTGTTGGCTTCGTCAGAGCTTCGGTGAGCATATCAGTAAAGTCGAACTTCCCATATGCTTTCTTGAAGGACTCATACGTCTTCACGAAATGGGAGAACTCCTTGGGGGAGCCATCCCGGTTGGAACTGTTGAACGTCGTTAACGGGTCGTCGTGCATGAGAGCTTTGTGCAAAGAATATAGCGACAAAAAGATATCCCCCGTACCTAATATTGTCTGCTCTTCAGGATTGCCGCCGGTGATTTCGAAACCGGACATCCTCTCAAACATTTTGTACTCCGGACGATTCATGACCTGATCCCGAGAGAGCCCCAATGACCTGAAGGCCAGACTGTGGATAGTAGAAATACTAACACCGTCCATCCCTGCCCGGTGCATCATCTCCCGTGCTGCCGACCGGGTGAACGAAATAAAACACAGAGAAAGATCACCCCCATAATCCTTCTTGATTCTCTTCAGCAATTCTGTCGTCTTGCCAGTACCAGGTGGCCCATAGATAACCTCTGTATACACGGTCTCTTCCTTTCTTTTTTATAATTTAGACAGGAGAGCCGGAACATTGAATCCGGCTCTCCTTTATGTTAAAGGGTTAGTATTCCTTCTGCCCTTCCTTCCCTGCCTCGTCCTCAAAGTCGTTGTCGAAGCTTCGGTCTGCGCTCGCTGCACCGGACCGGATCATTTCATAGACTTTCTCAGCATGTCGGTACAAGGACTCTGTGACGAAACCAATATTGCAAATGTCCAGATTAAAGAACTCCTGCCCCTGTTGATTGGCATCTTCTACACCCAACAGCCGATAAACACGACTGAAGCGATCACCACCATTGATCCGCACCAGACTGTTGAACTTTCTGGAGATCTTGAGCTTTGATTTGGACATAGAGATCACAACCTCTTCCGATGTGAAGTCTTCCTTCACAAGCAGACAAAAGTGTTGATGTGTCAAGACCGCTTCCCACTCTTTCGGGGCTTCAAAGCTGGCGATCTCTATCTGTGCTTCCTGTTCAGTGTGGTATGCGCCGCCGAATCCGCCGCCCAAAACCTGCTCTCTCCAAACCAGATACTCTTTGACGAATGCTACCGGCACAATGACCACCTGGGTTCCGTATAGCTCCCGTGTCACTGAATTGTAAAGCATCCCCTCGTCTGCTCCTTCGATAAACTGGCTGCTGGCTTTCTTCCGGACCTTCGATAAACTCTGCACGACTTCAATTCTGGGGATGACGAGGTCGTTCTGGTCTACATCTTCAGAACCCCGATTGCCCATACCCTTTAAAAATTCCGGCATCGTGTTAGATGTTGCCACTTCTTTGTTGTCGCTTTTTGGTGCTGCTTTTTTATTTGCTTTCTTTGCTATCATTCTCGTTCTCCTTGTTTAATGCTTAATGTTTAGCGTTTATTTAGTGATCTGCGCCCGTGTGAACGGGCTTACGTTGAACAATGTTGCCGGTACTTCTTTTCCTTCCGCTAATACTCCTTTCAAAGTTGCTTTAAGGGTTGAGGAGTTGACCGCTTCTTTGATGATATCGCCCAACCCCTGTTCGATCAACCATTCGTAGGCTGCTTCCTTCTGTCCTTTTTTAACAGATATGTTATAATCCGACAAAAGATAAATTGTGCCGATTCCAGCAATCGTCGCTTTCTCCGTGTCCTCTCTCTCGAAGACGGCTGGTACCCGAACATAACGGATAAAATCCATGGTCACTTGAAGTTTTTTCTTGATAACGTCGGCCATTTCGGTCGTTTCCTGTAACTTCCGCTGCAATGATGCCACCTCCGCAATACTCATGTCCTCGGTCGTGCCCTTCATGTTACCGTCGTCGACGGCTTTAGCTAAATCCTTTTTAACTTTGGTCAGAGTCTTCAACAGGGCCGAAATGCTCTTTTCTTCCTTTCGTACGATCTTTTTTTCTGTCATAATTATTCTCCTTTCTCGATATTAAATTGGACGGGTATATATCCCCTGCATAAGTTATCCCACTGCAGCAGCGAAATGTACCCCTTTTTCTTTATTCCCAAATGGAAAGCGTAACCGATCAGGATCGGGCCACCTGTTAAGAGAAGAAAATCTCTACCAGGGTCAAACTGATCCATATACTCTGCTATGATCTGGATAATCTCTTTGTTGCACAAACTGTTTTTTATGGGAGAATAGTTTTTATTCGTTATAAACACTATATCCCCGAACCGCTCTGCGTCTAAATAGTTGAGCTTGGAATTCTCTTTTATAACATAGACTCTTGGTTCTCTATTATTGTTCATTTTCTATCTCCTTTCTGTAACCACTATAACACATGGCCTATAGGGTTGTCAATGGGTATTTGTCTTTTAGTTGTTCTTCTATATAGTCAGACAAATCTTGGTGTTGTGCCAAAGCTTTTCGCACATCTTCGTCCGGTGTTCCTGCCATTATAATGTCGGTGTAGACGACTTTGTTTATCGTCCCTTTCCGGTGGTTCCTGTCTTCGCTCTGTGCTCTGTCTATAAATTTGTTTGAGTTCGAGATATAAACGACGTCTGAGCTATGGATAAAATCCAGACCGGTACCACCAGTTCCCGGCGTCGCAATAAGATGTGGTACTCTGCCGGTCTCGAAGTCGTCCAATGCTTCTATCCTCTCTTCTCGTGTCATGGCCCCGTGGAACTTGCCGATAGGAAAGCCCTTTTCGTTTAGTAGCTTGTGCACGGCATGAAGTTCCATTAGATGACAGGTCCAGAAGGTGAAAGGTTTTTTCGGATTGGACTCCAACAAATAAATAAGTTCCTTGTACTTCGGGTTCTTCTCCGGTGGTATGATCCACTGTCTTTGTCTCTTTCCGTCTTCGTCGTCGTATGAGATAAATCCTGTCGCTACCTGTCGCAACAGGGCATATATTTGCAAAATCTCTTCGACCACAATTTCGAGATTCTCTCCTGAATCCAGTATGTCGTTAATGATCACGGCTTTCTTCTTCTTTATATCATTGTATATCTTCTTTTGTTCTGCCGTCATCTGCACAATGATTGGTTCCGTAAAAATCTTTGGTGGTAGGTCCACCATCTCTTCTTTGGAGACCTGAAAAGTCCACGGTCGGAGCAGCGTCATTAGCTCTTCCACATTGTCGTAGCCAACCACTTCTTTGTTTTCAAAACCCCCCATCACGGCGTACCTGTGCTTGAAGCTGTAATAGTTACCAATACCAACAATATCCTGACTTAAGAACTGGTACTGCGAATAAAGATCTAAAAGCCCCGCAGGTGACAGCGTCCCGCTTCCAACGTACCGGTGCGTACACATGCCACCAATGGCTGTAATATTCTTTGTGCGGATGGAGCTTGGCGTCTTTATCATATGGGACTCGTCTACAAATATAGCTGTTTTGTTTACCGCAACAAAATCCCAAAGGAACTCAAACGCATTTCCTTTCTGTTCCCCCACACTGAAAGACTCGATGCCCATAGAAAGGATCTTCAGGATTTCGGGTTGTGAATCGATAAGGGAACGTGCTTCTCTCTTCTTTGGCTTTGAGTTCAGAATCGGCACTACAGCTGTCCATCTTTTCGCTTCTAACGGACAGTGCTTTCCTACTTCTTTTATGATCTTGTCAGTAACCGTATTCTTTGTCAGGATGACCATAGCTTCAATCTGCCCGTCCAAAAACAAAGCCGTCCCGGTCTCTATATATACCTTCGTCTTCCCTGTCCCACGATCCATGGCAAAACAGAAGAAGTTTTTCCCCCAGGATTTGTTCAAAGCTTCCAATTGCTTCTCCATCGGAAAAACAGTTGGCTTAAATCTATACCATGCCGGGAAAGGAATCTCCCGAACGGCTGTCTTCGCTAAAATCTTCTCGATAAGGTCGTACACCCGGTCGTCGATCTCGATATTGCTGTCTGGGATGATCGTGCTCCTTACATACTCGGCATTTAGCCTGAGCCCCTGCAAGAACCATGCCCCTTTCTTCTTCAAAAATCTTCTGCTTGGTGCATGCTGCACCAACGAATTGAGGTGAAAGGGAATCTCTAACAGAAAATTCTCACATTTAGAATCCGTCGTTAAAAAGCCCATCTCTTCTCCTTTCTAATATTCTGGTTTAATCTCTATATCCGATGGGTCGTGAACACCGGTCAGATCAAGCGGCACATTCCACACCTGTCGTGTAGTGTTACCTATCCTTAAACTTCCGTGTGTAACCCCATGTTTCTTTAAAGCGAACCAGAGATTTGGCCCCTTCAAGTCTTCGGCCCGATTCTTCTTCAGAAAGCTTACAAAGTCGGAACCCCTGAAGTAAACGATCTTATCTCCGTTCTTTTCCTGCAGAACCGGTACGCCTCGTAGCAGGAGCTCCCTTGCTGATGTATCCTTCCCATCAGCATCAAGGTCCGCTCTCTGTAGAAAGAGCATCAATTGCTGCCATACGAGCCCATGCGTTGATGCCTCGTCCGGAGCGTCTATCACTAATGCCGACTCCATCAGTTTTTGCAGAACCACAACCCAACGTTCGTTCTTCATGGTAGGTATGATCTGTGTCAGCTTGTCGGCTACGGCTTCACGAACTTTCCGGTGGTCCATCAGCTCCGGTGTCGTGACGTTGACCTCAACACCATCTATATCCAGACCCCACTTGACGGGTTCGGTCATGTATTTTCTTAGCTGATTAAAATTTGGGTGTTTACCCATGTTTAGCTCTGATTTTTCATCCGGCGTGATACCGAACTTTCGCTCTACGCAGACATAAGAGTTGCACCGAGAGCGGCACGGTTCTTCTTTGCACTTGTACCTGTATTCTCTCCGTGCCACAGACGCTATGGTTTTCTTCGCTTCGCTATGAGCGAGTGGTGGAGAAAGGACTCTGGCATTCATGTCGAAGGCTTTGTCTCTCCACGTCTCCGGATATGCCTGTTTCAGGTAGATGCTTAAGTTATAGAGTGCGTTGTTCCTCATACCGATTGGTACACCTGAAGAGATCATCCGATGTATGCACGGGGGAGCTCCCTCATGATCCCCCTCGCTCTTTTCCACCAGAAGGGGTGCTGTTATCCTTCTTGATTCAGCAACCTCAAGGAAATAATCAAAGGTGATCTTCTTTCCGCCCTCTACGGCATAACGTTCGCTCTTGTCACCACCAAAGTAACACAAATTAATCCAGTTGCCGTACTGTCGCCCCTCTTTCTCTTTGATCAGCTTGTCCTGCTTTGGGAAGACTTCAGCACCAGAATATCCAAGCTGAACAGCCCACTTGTTCATGACTGAACGGACTAAGCTGCAGGACACGGGTTCTGTGCAAAAGAGATAAAGATGTGCGCCGCCGGATTTCGACCGGCATAACGTCAGCGGGAGATCCGCTTCTGTGATCTCTCTTTCGAGTTCATAAAGATCAATGTTGTCGTCTTCCCCGTGAATGTCGATGTCGATTGCCGCCCAGAGGCATGTATTGTCGTCTAAAATCGGTACGAGCCCGAGACCCTTTGTCCCTTTGATGTGCTGTTCGAAAAGATCTTTTGTCACCAACTTCTTGACCGAGAACATCTTCTTATCACCCTTATTCTTCGGGTCAAACACACCATAGCTTCGTGTGTTTGCCTGAAAAAGACGCATGAATCTCTCTATTCTACCAATCTCTGCCATTTCTTCTCCTTTCTTAATTATTGTTCATCACTACAGCCAGTATACCACAAGTGTCCGCTCGTGTCAACATTTATTTGAGATTGCAGCTTCCTTTTTTATAAAAGACGGAAAGCTGTCCATACAGACGGCTTTCCGGAGATATCACTACATCACTACATAGTGCGTTGATGGCTTAAGGGACGGGCCTTCATTATCAGACACCATGTAGTGACCTTAAGTTGCTGTAACCACTACACACTGTCTCAAGAGACTATTTTTTCTCTTCTTCTAAAAAAGGTTTGTTGTGTCAAATAGGTATTGACACAAGTAGACGCCTGTGGTACAATAGTTCTGAATTAAGTACGGACAGAATAAAAGAAATAATTAAATCAGGGGAGTGAGCTGAGGATAAACAGCGCCGCATTCGTGGAAAGGATAAAGACATAGGCCATTGTCTCCTCCTAATAAACTCGGACACCAAAAAGCGGTGCCGGTTATTTGAACGTTAGAAGGGTTTATTAATTATGAATAATTGGCAAAAAATAAATTACAAGTTTTTCCTTGCAAATGACAATCTTACGGATAGTCCAGAGCTACGCGAGGCATATATGTCGGGGTTTAATTTGGCTGAACATATTAGAATATATGGATACCCGGACACCCACAAACCTTCTAACAAATCAATACAGACGGACACAGATACCGAGGCAGGACAAGCGGTGCGCCATAACAGGAGTTAAATTAACAGAATGAAAAGATATCTTGATCAATTAATTTTAAAAAATCACGAATCATGGGTGGATGGTATATTTGA
>CAYONI010000024.1:0-7040 GCA_964405295.1 uncultured Methanosarcinales archaeon
AGTTTAATAAATATAAAGTTACATCATTTTCAATTTCCAATTTTGATGAAAATGACAAAATATGTTATTACGATATAGTATTTGAATATATTTATAAAGATACTCCTTTGAAAGTTAACGTTTCCGCAAAAATACTATTTGAAAATAACAAGATAATTCGTGTTTATGAATTACTTTATAATCCTAAAAATACTAGAGTTAAATGTATAGTTTCTTATGATGGGTCAGCTTTTTACGGTTTTCAAAAACAACCCAACGAAAGAACAGTTCAAGGAGACATTGAAAAGGGATTGAAATATCTAACAAAAGAAGATATCACAATCCATTCAAGTGGTAGAACAGATAAAGGTGTTCATGCTTTAAATCAGGTATTTCATTTTGATACTTTGAGCAAAATTGATCCTAATGATTTTTGGAGAGTATTGAGAAGCTATTTACCTGATACAATTTATATTAAATCAAGTTCAAAAGTTCAAAATACTTTTCACAGTAGATATGATGTTGTTTCAAAAGAATATATGTATGTTATTAACTATAAGGAATATGATCCAATAAAGAGAAACTATGAATGGTTTGTAGATGATTTTGATATTGATTTATTTACAAGTGAGCTGAATAAAATTGTTGGTACACATGATTTTTCAAGTTTTACAAAAGCTATTGTAGATAGAGAGAAAATAAGAAAAATTATTAACGTAAAGATTGAAAAAACAAATTCTCACTTATATGTTTCTATAATTGGAAAAGGCTTTTTAAGATATATGGTGAGATATATAATTGGTACATTAATAGAAATTTCTACAGGAAATACAGAACTTTCAATTATTGATTATATAAATTTGAAAAATCCATCAGAAGTCAAATGGAAAGCTCCAGGCGGAGGGCTATATTTGAAAGAAGTGATTCATGTTGAATAATATTATGCACATAAAATTTAACGAAATTAGCAAGATTTAGATTAAAAAACAAAAGATATTCTCATTTAATTGAGAATATCTTTTTTTATTAATTTCCAACTATTGTAACATTTTTGATTTTTATAATTTTAGGACCAATAAATCCATTGAGTTTTTGAAGTTCTTTTGAGAAATACATCTCTTGTTCAACCTTAGTTGCATTTCCAGTAATACTACCCAAAGTTACTGGAGTAGTTGTTTTCCCATCGAAATATAGACCGAGTCTAATTTCTCCACCAAAGTTTCCAGTAAGGGCATCCATTTGGAAATCTGAGAAATTAAGTAATTTTAAATGGGGATCCTTAGTTAACTCTTCCATTGATTTACTACCTGCTTCTATAATAATATTAGTTATTCCACCAGTTGCTTCAATCTTAAGATAATCTGCGTATCTCTTAGTAGCTAGGAATCTAAGTAGTTTTCCATCTTCAACCAGTTTAATTTCTTTTAAGAATAAACCATCTGAATCATAATATTTAGAACGAGTAGAATTCTTAATATTTGGGTTCAATCTTCCACTTACTTTGTCTCCAATGATATTTCCAGATTGAATATAATCTCCGATTTTAACATTAGAAATTCCTGTGTAAACTAATTCTGATGATGCTTTTATTCCGTAGTAATTAAAGAAAGTTTTTACGGCCTCTCCTGTCAGAATTATCGGAATATCTTTAACTGCTATAAGAGGCACAGCTTGAGCTCTAAGTTTTGTTTTGAGTAATGTTTCTTTAACATTTTCCTTTATCCAAAGAGCATCGTAGTCTGAAAAGTCTAGTACTTCAAATAATTCAACCTCTTCGACTCCTAGTTTAGATTCAGTTACTAATTCAATCTGTCCACTATATGCATCATACTCAACATCTAAACCTTTTGAATTTGCTATTCTAATATGTTTTTCATTTATGAAGAATTCACAAGAATTAATGTATGCACCTTCAACAACATTATCCTCACTGTATAAATCTTTAACCAAGTTTGAAATATGTTTTATTATATTACCTTCTCCAAACTTGCTTTCTAGTTTTTTAGGTACATCATTAGTTGGTTCTACAAGATCATAATATTCATTGTAAACAAATGATGCGGCTAGTGATGCATTATCTACTTTTTTACTTATTTCTTCAAGCGTCATAGTTGGAGAAACTTTTGTATTGCTAGAACCTTTGTATTTTTTCCCATCTTTTTCAAAGTTACGATAAACTGTTAGGTTAATATGTAAAACATCTTTACCTCTTGTCATATCTAACTTATCTTTAATGAAAAATAATTCTGTAGATGTAGTCTTGATTTCAGTTATTTTATATTCATCAACATTGTTCTTGCTTTCAAGTAATTCAATAATATTTTTTATCATTATCCTAATCTCCCGACTGCTTTGATGTAGGTTCCACCTGTAGAAGTTTTTACCCATTCTTTGTAACCTTTACCACAAGCTCCAGTTCCACTAAGTACCATATCATCATTTGATGAAACCATAGAGATAGATTTAAGTAGATCAGGAACATAACCAGTTAACAATACTGGGCTAACTACTTTTCCAGAAAACTTTCCATCAATTATTTCTCTACCTTTGGCTATCATACATTGAATTCCCCAATTTTTAGGGTCTTCCATACCACTAAAATAGCCTTCTAATATATATCCTTTTTTGATTGATTTTATCATATCATCTAAAGAATCAGTTCCACCTTCAAAGAAAGTATTAGTCATACGTGCATAAGCTTTTCTTTCAAAGCTTTCTCGTCTTCCGTTTCCAGTTGGAACAGTTCCAAGCTTAAGCGCACTTAATAAATCACTAATTCCTGATTTTAAGATGCTGTTTTCTATAATTAAAGTATCTGTTCCTAAAGTACCTTCATCATCAAATAAATAAGTTCCTACTTCAACAGCACTTTTAGCACCATCATGCATATTTACTTTTTTACCAGCAATTTCTTTACCTAAAA
The DNA here is from genome assembly GCA_964405295.1 of uncultured Methanosarcinales archaeon. Classification (GTDB taxonomy): domain Archaea; phylum Nanobdellota; class Nanobdellia; order Woesearchaeales; family CAYZNE01; genus CAYZNE01. Next base: position 2,903 of record CAYONI010000024.1, read on the forward strand.
ATTCTTCGCCTTTAGAACGATTTTTTACAAACATATCCATTTCTACACCGTGTCCAAAAGCTTCGTGAGCAATTAAACCACTTACTGCAGGATCACAAATAATATCATATTCACCAGGTTTAATTCTTTTCGCACCATACAAGCTAATAACGCTGTTAGCTACAACATCAATCTTATCTTTTGCTTGATCGAAAATCTCATAACCTATAAGCCCACTAAATCCTTCATAGTCATATTTAACTTTTTCATCTTTTCGAGCTATTGCGACAAGAGTCATATTAGTATACAAAATACTTTGTTCTAAGTCTTTTTTATCAGAAATAAATATTTTTGATATTTTTACTTCTTCATAACTAACTCTAAAATCTACGAAAAATTCATTTTTCTTGATTCCTTCATTCATTATTTCTGTCATTCGTCCAAGTTTTTCTTCACTTGAAACTATAAAAGGATCTTGTTCGAATTCAGAATAAAAACTATCTGTTACTTGTTTTTCAGTAATTAGAGGGTATTCACTAAACTTGATACCATTCCCTTTTAAAACTGAATAATCTTTTACTGCTATTTCTCTAATTCTGTTTTTAATAGTTTCTATGTCATCTAAAGTGTTAAAAGAATATTCACTATAATTGAAACCATTGTATACTCTAATAACAAAACCTCTTTCACTCCAATTTGAATCACCAACACTACTTGAAGTTTTTGATACACTATAAGCATTCCCTATTGTGTCAGCTCCTAGAACACTTACATATTTAAATTCATTACTTAAATCAGCTACTAGTTGTTTAATAACTTTTTTCTGTTTAACTAAATAGCTACTTAATTTTGCTTTCATTTTTACACCTCGCTTATGAATAGTATAAACTATATCAGGTTATTGTGCAATACACAGTTAACATTATTTTTGTCATTCTAATTAATAAAAAAAATGTAATTTTGATGATAAAATTGATATTATAGTGTTATAATTGTTTTAAGAGGTGATTTTTATGAAGAATTTTTATTATTACAATTCAACTAAGATATATTTTGGGAAAAATGAAGTTGATAAAATCGGTAAACTTTCCAAAGAATTTGGAGATAAAGTTTTATTAGTTTACGGGAAAAGCAGTATTAAAAGAACTGGATTGTATGATAGAGTTATCAAACTATTAAAAGCTGAAAATATTAATGTATTTGAACTAGGAGGCATTGATCCTAATCCTCGTATAGAGTCTATAAGAGAAGGTGGAGACCTTTGTAAGAAACATAATATTGATTTAGTACTTGGAGTTGGTGGAGGGTCAGTAATTGATGCTTCTAAAGGTATTGCATCAGCTGCAATGTATGACGGTGATCCATGGGATTTTTATTCTTACAAAGTTGAATCTAAAGGGGCATTACCTATTGCTTCAATAGTAACATTAGCAGCAACTGGTTCTGAGATGAATGCTGGAACTGTTGTTACTAATCAAGAAACAAAAGAGAAAAATGGTTGGGGATCTGATTTCACAAATCCTAAGTTTTCTATTTTAGATCCTACACTTACATATACAGTATCTAAACATCAAACTGCATGTGGTATTGTTGATTCTCTAACTCATGTTTATGAGTTTTATTTTAGTAATGAAAAATCATATTTAAATGATCGTATTTGTGAAGCAATTATGAAAACTGTAATTCATTATGGACCAATCGCTTTTAATGAACCCGAAAACTACGAAGCAAGAGCAAACTTGATGTTTTCAAGTACATTAGCATTAAATGGTTTAACAGGATTCTCTAAAGATTTTGAAGGATTTAACCATGTTACTGAACATGTATTAAGTGCATATTATGATATTGCTCATGCGGATGGGCTTTCAATACTAGCTCCATATTGGATGAAACAAATATTAAGTGAAGAAAATTTAGAAAAGTTTTATGAATTTGCTGTTAATGTTTGGGGAATTGAACCTGAAGAAAACAAAGCATACGTAGCCGCTTTAGGAATATCAAAAGTATTTGAATTTTATCATTCGCTTGGTATGCCTCGTACGTTGAGAGCTGTAGGAATTAAAAATCCTGATTTTGAGTTATTAGCTTCTAAAGCAGTAAAAGGGAAAACTTTGGGTAAATTTGTACCATTAACAAAAGATGATGTTAAACATATATTAATGTTTGCTGAATAGGAGGGTATTATGCTATTAGATAAATTAAGAAAAATAATTAGCAATGAAAAGTATGATGCGATATTGCTCGCAGGACTTGAAAATCCAAAAGCAGCTAAGAATCTCTATTATGTAACTAAATATACAGGATCTTATGGGTTTGCTATTGTTGGTAAGAATTACCAATATTTCTTATCTGATTTTAGATACAGAGATCAAGTGCAAAAAGAGGTTCCAAATTTCACATTTATTGAAATCGATGGACCATTTCTTGATGCTTTGGAACAAGTTATTAAAAAAGAAAATATAAAGTCACTCGGTTTTGATAAAAAGATTAGATATTCAGATTTTGAAATGTTTTCAAAATTACCATGTGATCTTGTACCAATGGATGATGTAGTAGAAAATTTAAGAGTATCAAAGACAAGTGATGAAATTAAATTATTAAAAAAAGCATGTCAAATTACTGACGAGGCTTTAAAATATACTCTTTCAATTCTAAAAGTAGGAATGAAGGAAAGAGATGTTGAAATCATTTTAAAGAACAAAATGATTGAACTTGGGGCTGATTCTACATGGGAAAGATTTATTGTAGCTAGTGGAGTAAGAGGCGCAATGCCTCACGGAATGGCTAGTGATAAAACCATTGAAGATGGGGAGCTTGTCACTTTTGATATAGGTTGCTTTTATAAAGGATATAGCTCTGACATGACAAGAACAGTTGCGATGGGTGAAGTATCTGATGAATTAAAAAATATCTATAGTATTGTTTTAGAAGCTCAAAAAAGAGGAGTAAAACAAGCAAAAGCTGGAATGACAGGTAAAGAACTAGATAGCGTTACGAGAGATTATATTACTGAAAAAGGATATGGTGAATATTTTAAACACGGTACAGGCCATGGTCTTGGGTTAGATGTTCATGAAGCACCTAGAGTTTCACAAACTTATGATAAAGAGTTAGAATTAGGAGCATGTGTTACGATTGAACCAGGAATATATATATCCGGTCTTGGTGGAGTTAGAATTGAAGATGATTTGATTCTAACAGAAGATGGTAGTATCGTCTTAAATGAATTTCCAAAAGAACTTATCACAATTTAAAAAGGCTAATTTTTCAACAGTCTGTATTGTTGATAAGGGTAAAAACAAGAAATAAAAAAAGGTCTCTGTTGAGACCTTTTTGGTTGTTAATAGTACAAATATATTTTGTGACACTATTTTAATTGATTAATAGATTCGTAAGATTGTCTCCAAGCAATTTGATAATAGTTTTTAAGAATACTTGGGAATATATATATACTAGGTAAAGTAAATAAAATTGCTTGAATAGCAACATGCACCGTTATAGCTTCTTTTATATTTATTAGCAGAATTATCGTTAAAATACTTAATACAATAGATATTGCTGAGTAAATATAAATCTGTTTCCTTGGACACTTTGTTGTCTTGAAATATTTATAAAGAACATAACTATTCATCAATACTATAACTGAAAAAGCACTAATAGAACTTGAATCAAAATTTACTAATAAAATGGCCATTATAAAAAATGTATATGTATTGAACAGATATACTCCATCTGTATCATTTGTTATTGCTTTTTTATTTTCTTTATAATTGTTATCCCAATGTTTAGTAATACTTTCCTCTGTTAATGATTTTGATTTTATATAACAAACAATATTTGATGAAACTATAATTAAACCTAATGATCCGAATATTATGATGCGCAATAACTCATTTACTAATATTTCATCTGGTAAAATTGTATCAAACAAAAATATTAACATTACAACTTGGATGATTTTTAAATAATTAGTTACTGTTCTATATGGTTTAATAGTTGTTATTGCTAAGAATATCAAAGATAGCATACTTACAATCAGCATAAACCCGATTATTGCACCAATGATTGTTAACAGTGTTGATTTCTCCCATATTGTTTCTTCCATCAGCACACTTGGTAATACTCCAATTAGACCGAATCCAATAAAGAAAACCATAGA
>CAYONI010000025.1:0-6897 GCA_964405295.1 uncultured Methanosarcinales archaeon
TTAACATCATTAACATCATTAACATCATTAACATCATTAACATCATTAACATCATTATCCGGACCATATCTATTAAAAAGATCTTCTGGAGAAACCATTTTATCTTCTTTGACAAGTTCTGTTTGAATTTTAGTTGGAATAATATCCTTAACATTAGAAATCTTTTTCTTACTAGATAACTTCTTCTTATTATAAGTAATGGGCTGCCCTATGACTTTATCTATATTATCAATTAATTTTTCTCTAACTGAAACATATGTCTTTTCAATATTAATAGGCTCATCAATTTTGATGTTCTTTTTCTTAATAAAAAGACTCTTAACAAAAGATGTTTTTAATGCGTGTTTAAGCCCGTTTTCAAATAATGAAAGCTGTTCTTTCTCTTTAATTAAAGCTTCAACTAATTCCTTAAAATTATTAATTACCGAATGAAAATCAGGATGCTCAACTTCTACACCAGAATATACTTCTTTATTTATACCTATTAAGAACCCTATTGATTTATTTTTTGTTTCTTCAGTAATATTTCCTTTATCTATATGAGAAATTAAATCCGCAAATGATAATTCATAATCAATTTCGAAATAGCTCTTAAAAAATAGTTTAATTAATGAATAAACCTCCTTCTCAAGAATGATTTTCTTCGATAATAGATAACCACATTTCTTAATAACAACCTTCTTAAGTTCTCTAATTAATAACTCTCCCTCTTTTTTTTTCATTTTACTAACCTTTTACTTATTAAATTATATTATGACAATTTAAAAAGCTTTCTCACCTAATATATAACTATTTTATTTACTTTCATCATTTAATGATTTATGCTCATCCTCAATATTTGCAAATTCAGCTGGTTTCTTTTTTAACATCCATTTTCTTAAGAATACAAGACCCAAAACTATGACCAAAATAATTATTCCTAATACCAATAGGATCGTTCTATTATTAAATAAATCTTTTAAAAAATCCCTACCAAAAACCAGACTAACACTTCCAGGCTCTTCTTTTATTGATTGTTTATTGTACTCTTCAATCATATGTTTACAACCATTTATTGCAATATCTAAAAGTTTTGAAGTTTCATCTTTATCTCCTTCTGCTAAACTATCTTCTGCCTGTCTTAATAATTCCACTAGCTCTTGGCATTCACCATTATTATCGAGTAGGTCCCTTGCAAAAGAAAGTTTTGTTTCAAGAGTTTCACCTTCATTTTTCTCCTCTAATGAATTAATTATTATGAGTGCACTATCCATAAATGAAGGGTCAGAAACATTTGCGTGTATTTCTAATTCATAACTTCCAGGATCCCTATAATTAATCAATGTTAAGTTAACAAATTCACTTTCTCCTACATAAATAAAATCAACAAAAGTGGAGCTTAATGAATACTCAACATCTCCTTCTTCAGTTTTAATACCCAATGAAACCCCATTCAACGGCCCAGTCCAATTATTCTTTAATTCAATTGGAATAATAATTGTTTGATTCTGATACATAACAACGCTTTTCGCACTAATAATCTCCAGAGGGAAAGGATCATTATCCCCCTCCAAAGGAAGACTAACTGGGTGCCTAGTTGTTCCTCCAGCAGGCTCGGTAGGACCTTGATATTTAGCAGTAACATTAACGAACACTTCATTACTATTGACGACACCACCGAAAACATCTTCTGCAGTGAAAACCATAGAACAATAGCCTTCAGTTAAACCTTTTAGATCAAGAGTATCACCTGTAATAGTAATATTTAGATAAGCATTACAACCAGAGGTATACTCATAAGTTAGATTTGAAGTTTCATCATCACCTAGCAACCAGTCTTCATTAATATCAAAATCAGGATCATAAAATCTTTGTAACCCTGAACTGAAACTTGGAAGTGTAAAATAATCAGGTACCATTATTGAACCATCAACAGAACGGTTTCCAGTAAAATTTGGAAGTGAATTATTTAAAATAGGAAGACGATTAACATTTGTAATATTTAAGTCCCAAGTCCAATTAACTTCATTAAAAGTATCATCTACTACTTGCAATAATACTTCGTAAGAATCACTACTAAAAAAGTTAAAAGTATAATTAAGAGTATGATTACCATCAATTAAACTGGAATCATTTATTAGCTCTCCATTAACAGTCCAATTATAATTTAGTGTTGAATCACTATCTACAGTTGTATGATTAAATATTATCGATACATTTTCGTTTTCTACCATCATTGTTGTTCCGCCTGAAGACTGATTTGTGTTATTCCAAGCATAAATGATTTGATAATTATCACTCTCATTACCATAAGGGTATATGCTCTCTATTTCTGGAGAACTACTTCTCAGATATATTGTAAAATTAGTATCATAGGTATCATTAACACCTAAAGAATCTGTAAGAGTGATTGTTATATTATAAGTTTTATTTGCACAATCTGCAACAAAAGTATCAATAGTTACTTCTCCTGTTAACGAATTTATTGAGAATATATCGGGGATTGTAGGAGTTATGTTAAAACTATAGGTTAAAACTTCTGTTGAACCAATTACATAAAGGTCGTCGTCATCACCAGTTACAACAACACTTGACGAATATGGTATTTGATAAAATATTCCTTCACTAGAAGCATTAGGGAAAACTATTGGCTTAGTCAATTCAGGATTGTTGTTAGTATTATTTATTGAAAAAATAAATGAATCATAAATAACAGCCCCTCTTTGGTCTTGAAGGCTTAAGTTTATTGAATAATTACCAACATCTAATTGATTGGGTATAAAATTAATTATTCCGGTTGCTTGAGTTATATCAAAAGTAAAAGAAGAGTTTCCAAAACCATTAATTAAACTGACTGATTCTATTGAATAATTAACAAAGTCACCTCCGTCATCATCAGTTCCAGTAACATTAAAAGAACAAGCAACATCCTCAGAACAATTAATATTGTCTAAACCATAAACAAAATATGGCACAGTATTATTAAGAACAGTTAATTCTAATACTTTAAATGCTGATAAAGGTGTTCCTGCTTGGAAATTACTGGTCCCATCATCAGTTAGGGTAATATTAAATAAATAAGTATTATCAACTAACGTATCATTAGTACTATGAAAACCAAAGATTCCATCAGTTGAAAGATTAAAATAATCTCCAGAATAATTCATTGTATAGGTTATGTTCTCACCCTCATAAGTAAAATTGTCAACATCACTACCGTTAATTACATACACAAAATTTGTATAAAGATAAGCATTAAGATTTGAAATGTTTTGAGAAGTACTAAAGGTATTATTTTGATGGCTACTATTATCACTAATTACAGGATAATCATTAGTATTATTAAAAACTGCATTTATAGTTGTGGAATCAGTTGAACCAAACTGATCTTCTACATAAACAATAAAATCTCTTTGAACAATATGTGTATTATTGAGTGCAATTATATTAATAGTTGCATTATAATGGCCAACATCATTAATAGTATAATTAATAAAATTTGAAAAGTTATCTGTAAAAACAGATTGATTTGAAGAAAAGCTCAGATTCTCTCCAACACCAACATCAATATCTGTCGCATGAAATTCTAAAATAAAAGGCTGACCTTGCACACCATTTATTTGCTGTGTTATTTGAGTTATATTCGGAGCGTGATTTGTGCTATTAATTGTTAAATTATAAACAAAAGTAGTATTAACAGTATTATTGGTTGAATCTACTGCAGTAATATTTATTGAATAATTACCAAAATCTGCAGGTGCAGCACTACCATCTGATGTATTAAAATATATTTCTTTTGTAGTTTCATTAATTTCAATATAACTTAAACTTCCAGGGCTATCACGATTATTATTAACAACTGAAAGAGTATATGCATCTTCTTCTTCATCAGTAACTGTAAACGCTTCTGTATAATTTGTATCTGTATTTATATCTACAACAGATTCATTAAGCGTAATAATCGGTGCGTCATTTACAGGTATTAAAGTGAAATCTATAAGTTTATTAGGAAGCCCCCCCTCATCATTATCAGTTGCTTGAAACTGTGTATCATTTTGGTATTTTGTTGTTTCACTTCCATCAACTTCAGGATCTAAAATAGCATGATCAACAAGACAAGTTATTGCCCCTGTATAAGATGCAACAGAACAAATATTTAATAGATTAGTTTCATCTTCAAGTGAATAAATAAGTGTATCATTATCTGCATCTGTTGCATTAATTATTAAATCATATTGTATATCTTCATACATAGTAAACGATGAACCAACTTCTCCAACACCATAGTAAATTTTAAGATTAATAGGTGGAGAATTTTGAACTTCTACACTTACTTCATCAGTAACATTATCTGTTGTATTAAATAAAGTAACATTGCAAGTCCAAGTTTCACCCTTTCTAGTAACAGAAGAAGATATGGTTTGAGGGCTAGGAAATTCTCCTACAGTTCCTTCAAGTGTTATGTAAAGAACACTGCCATTCAACCATACAATGGTTACATTTATTGCATCATCATAATCCCAACTACAATTTAAATCATCGTCAGTATAAACAGAACCCATTGCAGGGTCACCACCATTAAAAGATACTAATCCAGTTAATCTTGATAAAGAAAATTCTTCAGGGCCATAACTCACTATTAGGAATGCAAATAATATAAAAAGAGCTACAAAAGATCCTTGTCTTAATAACTCTTCGAGCTTTTTCTTTTTCTCTTTTTTACTCTTTGGGTCTTTATTCATTACTTTCTACTCCGAGATTTATGTCCTTTACTATCTGATTTAAGATTCTTAGTTAATGAAGAAATAACAAAGTCTTTTATGGTAATATTATTCATTGCACAATAAACTTTTATTTTTTTATGCAATTCATCAGGAATTTCTATATTTATATTGACCATGTTTGTTTTATCTCATATATTAATATCTGGTTATTATTTGATTTCCTTGGATAGAACTTTAGTAATATATTCTTTAATTGTAAAATTATCTATTGCACACTTAACTTTCATTTGTTTATGCAATTCATTTGAAATAGCAATATTTACATTTACCATTTTACACCTACTCCCCTTATAACAAATTATTACACTTACCATTTAATAAGTTAACTATGTGGAGCTTTAATCTACTAACTTATCTTACTTAACTTACTTTACTAAGTTAGTTAAATTGATTTATTTAGTTTATTTATATTACTTAGATAACTTATTTATAAAGATTGTGGTAAAAAAGAATATAGCAAAAGCTAGTTTTAGAAAAATACATAGAAAAAATGCTCAATAACAAAAGCTATTGAGATAAAATAAAAAAAAATGAATCATGCATAAAAAAATTAGACTAAAAAAAGATTAAAGCGAACTTATTAGTAACTGCACGCTGAATACCTCGCCGAAGCTTGGTACTTACACGCCAGTCCTATCAAACCCATCTTCTATAGGCGTTCTCATGTCTCTTTTCTAGGTGGGTTTCGTGCTTAGATGCTTTCAGCACTTATCCCTTAAAGCGTAGCTGCTCAGCTTACCTTATCAGATAACTGATACACCAGAGGCTTCGAACCATCGTTCCTCTCGTACTAAATGGTCCTTCCCATCAGACACTGAACATTCCCAGTAGATATTAAACAAACTGCCTCACAGCGTTCTGAACCCAGCTCACGATCCCTTTTAATGGGTGAACACCCCCACCCTTGGATGCTTCTGCACATCCAGGATAGGAAGAGCCGACAGCGATGTAGCAAGCCGCGCCGTCGATATGAGCTCTCGGGCGCGACAACTCTGTTATCCCCGGAGTAACTTTTCGGTCAATGCTAGCCCCCATCAAGGAGAACTAACAGATCGCTAGACCAGTATTTCTACTTTGGATTTCCACTTATTAGAAACCCAATCAGGCCGACTTTTGCTCTTGCACTCTACGGTGGATTTCTGACCCACCTGAGCAGACCTTTGGGCCCCACTGATATCATTTCAGTGGGGTGCCACCCCAGCCAAACTGTCCACCAATTGATGTCTTTGCATTGCAAATAAGTATCACAGAATTTGAAGAGTGGTGTTACATTGGCGTCTATATTCAAGCTGGCGCCTAAATCATAACAACTCCCACTTACACTATACAACAAATCCCGTAACACAACAACAGGCTACAGTAAAGTTTCACGGGGTCTTCACTTCCCACTGGGAATCTCTGGCCTTTGCACCAGAATAGAAAGTTCGGAGGGTTCTAGTTAGGGACAGCGATGATCTCGTTACGCCATTCATGCAGGCCGTCATTCAAACGGCAAGGCATTTCGCTACCTTAAGAGAGTTATAGTTACCCCCGCCGTTTATCAGCCCTTCACCCCCTTGAAAGAAGGCTTAAGGTACTGACACTGGGCAGACGTCACCAACTATACACAGCTTTACAGCCTAGCAGTTGGTTATGTTTTTGTTAAACAGTCGGACCATCCTTGTAATTTCACCCTACAATCGCACCCATGCGGATACAAAAGTAGGGACCCCTTATACCGAAGGTACGGGGCCAATTTGCCGAATTCCCTTGACTAGATTATCCCTACACACCTTAGGCTTCTCACCTAGGGGCACCTGTGCCGGTTCTGGGTATGAACATTCAGAATCTATATCAATTCCTTTTTCACGGACTCAAGGCATTAGCAGAATGTACAAATGCACACTGTTCTAAGGTTTAAACAAATTCTCATCATAACAATACTCCTTTGTTTTATCCTTATTAGCATATTCGATAGAATATGTCTGCCTAGCCCAAAGTGTCAGAAATTGATCTTGCGTTGCCGCACATATCTAAATGGTACAGGAATATTAACCTGTTTCCCTTTCCCCTCACTCCAATTAGGAGCTGGGTTAGGATCAACTAACCCTCAACTGATTTGCATTGTTGAGGAACCCTTGCCCTTACGGTGATA
>CAYONI010000026.1:0-6759 GCA_964405295.1 uncultured Methanosarcinales archaeon
CCCTGTCGACCATCACCTCCGTTTAAAAAAGTGATTGGTTGATTAGCTGTCTCATCGGCACCGGGAGCTAATCCCCGAATGGACACCCGAAAGGGCGTTTCGACTGTGTCCGGTGTATGTGGCGGATCTTGGCCCCCGGTCGGGCTCCCCTCTCACATTCGATTCTGTTCTCACGGCTGTCAGAGTTTCCCTTAATTGTGCGGTCCCCCCTGCTCGGATCGAATCCCCTGCTATTTGCTGAGGCTGAAATTGTTGGTCTGTCGCATCCACCATCCCCTTGACTCGTCCCTCAATTTCAACTCCATTATATCATACCAATGGGGGTCTGTCAAGTATTTTGTTTATAGTACACCAATTGGTACTATGTTTTGTAGTACAATACTATGCTTGCAAAATACCGTTGGTTAAACACTAATAATTTGTTCTACAATTCTACGGGTTGAACACTGGAAATGGCCTTGAGATATCTCAAGGCCATTCAGATATATTTGACGTACGGTCGGATATATTTGACGTACGGTTGACATACAGTCGGCCCGAGTGGGTTAACCTGCCACTGAGTGGTATTTCACCAGTTCATTTGGTTACTCCAACACATCCTGTCGGGAACTGATCATCTGTCACTAAGTGGTATTTTGTGGTTTTACTTGGGGGTCGGTTCCGGTCTACTGGAAATATCCCGGTTGACAATCCGGTCGTCTAAATCCGGCCTGACATCCAATGTGTTGAGAGCTGACAACATGCAAAACATGGCAGCTGCAAGGTGGTGTTTTTCTACCCCGTGCTTCGATGCTGCCGGGTCCATATTTTCACCCTTCCAGTAAAATTCCTCGATGTGCCGAAGGGCTGCATCCATCAAAACACTTATTTTGAAGCCCAGTCTCCAACTCTCCTCCCAATATTTCTTGTTTCCTTCTTCGTATGCTGGTATAAGATATTTTCGCAGCAGGTCCATTGGGAGAAGTGTCATTCGGTCTTTCTTGTCTATCTCGTTGTTCTTTGGTGCTTCCATTCTTTGTTTGTCTCCTCTTGAATCTTTTCAATCCAGTATGCTTTGTTGTTTGCCTTCTCGCTTCCTATCACGAGACGATATTTGGCAAAGTATCTCACTTTATCATCTTTCTCTTCTTCCCATAGAGCAGTATGGTCGAAGAAATACATCCAGTCGAACTCTTTATCCCATACGAGCACCCACACTCGGCCAGCCTTTTTCCCCCTGTTGTGTATCCAGTTATATTGTTGTGGTGTCATACTTGGAAGCATTATAGTTTGAAGCTTCATTGGCCCAGTGACCTTCAGCTCAATCCAACCATGGCCAGCTGGTGTGGTGATGGTGATGTCTGGTATTCCGAGAGCAAGACCCCGTGGTTCTACTCTATCATAAGAGAGAGTTTGGATCGCCTTTAAAACAGTTTTTACCCGGTTTTTCCACATCCATGCCTCGGGTTTCATATGATGTCGTCTATATAGGTTTCAGGATCTTCTATCAGTCGGACCAGTACACCATACACAGCGTCCCAGGCACAACCTGACCAAATCCCCTTTACGGTTTCGATATATTGCTTCATATCTTTATATAGCCTATTATAGATCGATACAGCTTGACCGTTCAGCCCTTCCTTTTTCAGATACTTCAAGGCGTCGATATAATCGGCTATTTTTACTACAGCTTTTATGTCACCAGAGATACTAATTTCATACTTTTTCAACTTTGGGTCAACCTGTTTTTCGAGTTCATCGAACTTTTCTTTTGCCATCCGTTTTACGGGTGATACGGCGTCACCGATGATGACCTCGGGCAGGTCGTGGATCAGAGACCACTGCAGGATATCCAGCTTGTCTTTATCGTCAAAATGTTCTTCACCAATGGCCGCTACGATGTGCAAAGAAATCATCGCCACCATGTGGCTGTGCTCGGCCACGGTCTGTTGCCTTGAGGTATGGATGATATGCCACCGCTTCACATGTTGTGCCCGGTAAATGTCGGGCAAAGAAAGGCTTGTAATGTTAGTCAACATATATTGTTTGCTCCTTATACATATGTTAGTCGGCATATCCGTCGTCCTCCTGATCTTCTGGCTTGTAACCAGATTCTACGTGGCTCATGATGCCGGTTTTAGAGTTCATGACCCACTTTCGGGCTCTGTTGATCTTCATCTTCTCACGAACAGCAGAAGCAGCGTCGATTCCCTTCAAATAAGCCAGATCCAGCACCAGAATCAAAATGTCCGCATATTCCATCGGGTCGTTTAGTTCGCTCTTTACGAGCTCCGGAATCTCTTCAAACACCAGCTTGTTGAATGTGTGTTGTGGTTCCCTGTCGGGCATCACTTTATTGGCCCAGGTAGCAATTTCTTCTTGAAGCTTTTTGATACTCGACAATTTATGTTTCTGCATCGGTATCCTCCTTTTGTCTCTTTTTCGCTTTATTTCTGTAATACTCCCGATTAGTACTCTTGCTGCACGATTTGCAGATCCAGTCGTACTTCTTCACTCTGCTTGGGAATATGTTGTCTTCGTCCTTTAACTTCTTTTTGCACAATCTGCAGATCTTCTCTTTGATATCCATTTTCCCCCCCTACGATTGTTTTACGACATCCGCACAACTCGGACCGAAGCTCATATATTTGACCGGGTTGATCTTGTCACCGTGAACTGTTCTATACATGTGGTTTATTTTCTCTTTTAGCTTTTGGGCTTCGTCGTCGTCCAGATAATCACAAAAAGAGAGCCAGATCTCGTCTGGGGCGCAAATTTCGAGAGCTTGCAACGTCTGAACATCAGAGAACGAAAAAATCCTGCGCTCCAGTTTGGTGACGGTCGTCTTCTCCGGTTTGAACCCTAAGTCCCCCCAATTAAGTTCTGTTTGATCCACATAACCCGGTCCACTGTAACCAATCATATTTCCTTCTTCGTCATATCGGTTTGCTACCCGAATCGGAAAGGTTCGCATTACACCAATAACCCTATCCACTTTTCGTGCGTTTATCAGAGTGTCAGACATAATTTGTGCGGGGGAACATTCCCGGCTAGTGCAGTACGGATAAAAACCACTATTTATTCCTAAGCTGAACCCCTGCGCCCCTTCCACCACAATTTTATCAGAACAGTCTAAATAAGCCAGCCATTTTCGTGTATCCACTACGTCCACTTTCCTGACGTACCCTTTCAAAATTTGTTCGAGAAATTCCCTAAATTGCCCTGTTGTGATGTCAACATCCACCTGTCGGCTGAGCTTCCCTATGAGAGCAGCACCGGAACCCTTTTTTGTGCTGCCGATGCCGGTCATGGTCTTTTCTTCAGTCCTGACGTGATCCTCCTTCAAGAGAGCCGCATTCTCGTGGATAACCAGTACAGCATCTTTTACATATTCATGGCACTCCGTCAACTCTATGATCAGCCGGTCTACGTCAAGGACCGTACCGGGAGCGACCATGATGGTTTTTAGCTTTGGTGACACAATGCCATTAGCCAGAGCCCGATGTACAAACTTTCTTCCTTCGTAATCTACAAAGGTATGTCCAGCATTCGGGCTCCATGCCGTAACCACTGTATCGGGCTCTTCCATCAAAGCCGTATACCCTGCTGCAGCACCTTTGCCAGTTGATCCGAATTGTAAATCGCAAATAATCGTTACGTTCTTTTTCATCCTATACCTCTCCTTTTGTGTAAAATTGTTGTGGATATTTGTTGCCTTTTAAATCGTTTTCTGCTTGTGGTATTATTCTTAGATTTGTTTCAACATTAAGCCCTGAAACTGTGTCATTCTGTAAAAGGTGATAATGGTCTAATAAGATATATCATCGTCAAATTTATTTGGGGACAGGGCATCCGCAGGACTCTGCGTCCGCTGGCCTTCTTCAATCGGCGTGACCGACAAAGAAAGGTATTTCTCCCCGTCACCTCTCTTGTAATTGGTCCATCCGGACAGGTAGTATTCGGTCCCTTCGATGTCGATCTTTCCCATCACAGTCGGACTCTTGTCGGACTTCTTGTTGTTGTTGATGAAAAGGACTCCCCGGTTTGTGTTGTCATACTGCGGCATTCTGTTCTCCTTTCTTTTTCAGTTTATGTTTAATCTTTTCTCCATCATCCAGAACCATCCTACCACACCAGACAGCTCTTGTCAATGGGCGTTTGCTTAGTCATGAATCTTCTTTGTGTTTGTGGCTTCCCACCAATTTTTCCCAGGTTTGCAAAAGTCTATCCTGATTGGTATCCGGAGTTTGGGTGCCCCTGGTCTGGTTTGTACCAATTCTTGTATTTTGTTTAAGGGTGTCTTGGCTCCCTGTTTTAGCATGGATATGTTTAGTTCGTCATGGATCGATAAGAGAACGTGTGCATCAGGGCATTCAGCCTCTAAATATTCGCAGGTGTTGCAGATGTCCAACTTTACAAGGTCGGCAGATGTTCCTTGAAAGATCAGACCGGAAGCTTTGTATGTGAACTCTCCACCGGGAAAGCGAAGATGTCTTCCCATCAAGGTCCTGACGTAGCCTCTTGTCTTTGCAACTGATGCGGCATTTCGTGCTAACCCCCTCACGCCCGGAACTGCTTCAAAGTATCGGTCTATCACGTCCTGTGCTTCGGGTCCCGGCTTTTTAAACTCCCGTATGACACCTTTAAATTCTTTCTCTTCGACGGTGAAAGGAAGGTTCATCTTCTCGGCCAGAGCACCACCGCCCATGTTGAAGACCATGGCCAAGTTGATTTGTTTAGCATTCGCACCACCGGAGACCTTCGGGTTTCTCGGAAGACCAGTGAGAGCCGCTATCTTCCCGTGAATGTCTAAATCAGGATCTTCCCGGTAAGCTTGGGTAAGGTCGGGAGCGTTCACATAATGAGCGAAGACCCGAAATTCGTGCTGATCCAGATCGCCGTAGAACCATCTTTGTCCTTCATCAGGGAGAAATATTGGCCGAACGATGGCAGCAATGTCTTTGTCTCTGCTCGGAATTTGTTGTAAAGCTGGTCTTGTGTAGGACAATCTGCCTGTGCCGGTCCCTTCATCATTCCCACCGTGACTCGACTTTGTCTGGTTGATGGTCGGGTGCACCCGGTCGCCATGTGCATGTCCCAATATGTGGTTGTGGATAAATGTGTCACGAGTCTTCATGAGTTTCCTGCAGCGAAGAATCATGGCAGCAGCCGGATGCTGCATCTTTCGGAGTTGGTCGGCTCCAATACTCGCTTTCCCGGCCTCTGTTTCCGGAAGAAGTGTGCCATCTACAGCTTGCCATTTTCCATCCTTTCCCTTCTTCGGTTCAAAAAGTTTATGGATCGACCCTGAAGGGTTCGGATTGACCGGAAAGCCAGCCATGTCGTTGATTCCCTTTTGTGTGGACTTGATCTCTTTGGTCAGTCGGTCCGTAGTCCGTGCTGCTTCGTCCAGATCAACACGAATACCATGTCTCTCCATCCTCAGTCGGTGAGGGAAGAGTCGCATTTCGAGATCCAACACCTGTTGAAGGCCCTGTTTTGCGATCTCTTCTTCCTGCCACAAATAAAGTTCCAAAGCCACTCGGGTATCCTGCTTGGCGTACGGAGCCACCATAGACTCTGGAGCTCGGTGTAGGTTTTTCATTTGTGCCGCACGGTTCGCCTTGCCACCAAACATATCGGCTAACTTCTGGTAAATGTCCGTTAGTTTACCTTTATTTTTTCCAAGATATTTCTTTGCGAGAGCGTCCAGATTGTATTGTAACAAATGTTCATTTATTAAAGCAGCTCGGATCATGGTGCACTGCACTCTTGCTGGGTCGATGTTGATGCTTTTGTTCCAGAGCATGTGGATATCAAAGCCGATATTCTGGTTGACGATAAGAGGACATTTCGGAACTTCTTCTCTTAACCACGAGAGAACTCTATCATCTGTCCTGATATCAAAATAATAGTCATCCGTCATTGTTGAAACGGAGATACCAAAGAGATCTTCGGTTAGCCAGTTGATGCCAGTAGTTTCGGTATCCAGAGCTATGAATGGATGTTCGCTTATTTTTGGGTAGATCATGGTACTCCTTTGTTATTATAATGTTAACACCCATCTATTATTGCAAGATTTCTTCTGTAACCACAAGATGAGCAGGTAAACATATAGCACCCAGCTCCGTATGCTGACCCCATACTACATTCGCCTTCGTCCTGTACCTGTGTCCGTTCTAGTGAGTTTTTGAATATGATTTTTTCGTCTGTAATATATTTCTGTCCATCCAGATTATCCCATGCCCCGTTCTCTCTGCAGTCATCACAGCACGGAATAATATCAATTTTGAATAATGGACAATTACATTTCTTGCATTTCATTCCAGTTCTCCTTTCGCAGTTTCTGAACCATAAACTCTGCCAATTTTTTATCGCTTTTGACTACGAATTTCCCCTCCCAGAAGAAGTCTCGAATGTATTGTTTATTTCTTAAGTCATATTTTGGATAAAATACCCGTTTAATGTGTGGACCTATTAATTTTTCAGGTGGTTCAATTTCAATGTTATTCAGGATAAAAAATTCAGGATTTTCTATTACGTTGGAATCGGTAATCATTACTTCAAAGTAACTTGCTCCCCTTTCCATCTTTTCGATAAAGGTAAATTCATCTTGGATAATTTTTTCCGCTTGCCTTTTTGTCAGGTGTTTTTTTATTACTACATTCACAATTGGTTTCCAGTTCATTTAAGTTCTCCTTTTCTTATTTTAATAATGATTTCTACTACCAAAGGCGCCATAAACAACAGCCCAACCAGTTTTGAAAAGATGAATAACGA
>CAYONI010000027.1:0-6292 GCA_964405295.1 uncultured Methanosarcinales archaeon
CTCCACAGCCAAGCAAGAAGATAAGCAGGAAGAGCGTGGCAGCTGCCAAACATTAGGCACTTTCGTAGTGTTTAATGTTAAATAACTATACAAATAAAAGATGAATAAATAGAAAAGATACAAAAATATTTTTTAGGGAAGTAACTATGAAATTTAAAGAAAAAGCAAATCTAATTTGGAACGTTGCAGATTTACTGCGCGGTGATTATAAACAATCTGATTATGGAAAAGTGATTTTACCTCTAACTGTTTTAAGAAGACTTGATTGTGTTCTAACACCAACAAAACAAACGGTTTTAGACTATCTGACAAAAATAAAATCTTCAGCAACAGACAGCACAATTGATTTAATCCTAAATAACAAAGCAAAACAAAACTTTCATAACCGCAGTAAATATGATTTTGAAAAGCTTAAAGATGACCCAGATAATATTGCTGCAAATCTAAGAAATTATATTGCAGGTTTTTCTAGCAGTGCCAGAGAAATAATTGAATACTTTAATTTTGACGACCAAATTACACGAATGGATAATCCACAAGCTGACATTCTTTTTCAAGTTGTAACAAAATTTGCAGAAATTGATCTATCCGATATGCAAAGTATGGAGATGGGTTATGTTTTCGAGGAATTGATTCGTCGTTTTTCTGAGCAATCTAATGAAACCGCCGGAGAGCATTTTACTCCAAGAGAAGTTATAAAGCTAATGGTTAATCTTCTTTTTATTGCTGATAATGAAATACTAACAAAAGAGGGAATTGTAAAAACACTTTATGATCCAGCTTGCGGAACTGGCGGTATGCTTTCTGTTGCCGAAAAGCATCTAAATGAATTTAACCACAAAGCAAAACTTGAAGTTTTTGGGCAGGAAATAAATCCTGAATCTTATGCAATTTGTAAATCTGATATGCTGATAAAATCTCAAAATCCATCTAATATAAAATATGGAAACACATTTACTATTGATGGTCTGGAAGATGAACAATTTGATTATATGCTTTCCAATCCACCCTTTGGTGTAGATTGGAAAAAAGCTAGAACTATAATTAAAAGTGAACACGATAATCGTGGATTTTCTGGTCGCTTTGGTGCTGGTTTACCAAGAATTAATGATGGTGCGCTACTTTTCTTACAACATATGCTTTCTAAAATGAAACCAACTGGAACTAGAATTGGTATTGTGTTTAATGGTTCTCCACTTTTTACAGGTCAAGCTGGAAGCGGTGAAAGTGATATTAGAAAATGGGTAATTGAAAATGATTGGCTGGAAGCAATTATTGCTCTTCCTGATCAACTTTTCTATAATACTGGAATTTCCACTTACATCTGGATTGTGAATAACCACAAAGTTGATGAGCGAAAAGGAAAAATCCAATTAATAAATGCAACAGGCGCAAAAGATGATGAACTGCTTGCAGAAGGTAAAATTGATTTTAATAGATTCTACGAAAAAATGACTCGAAGCCTTGGTAATAAAAGAAAGAAAATACCAGAAAATGGCACAGATAAAGGCATTGGCTTGATTACTAAGCTTTACGGTGATTTTGAAGATAATGAATTTGTGAAAATCTTCCCGAATGAATATTTCGGTTACCAAAGAATAACAGTTGAACAACCACAAAAAAATGAGAACAGTGAAATTATAACTGATAAAAAAGGAAAAACAAAAGCTGATACCTCATTGCGAGATTACGAAAATATTCCGTTCTTACGAAAGCAGAAAGATGGTAAATTAGCAGAACAAACCATTGCAGAATATTTCCAAAGAGAGGTTACACCACATTTGCCTGAAGCCTGGATTGATGAAAGTAAAACCAAAATTGGTTATGAAATAAATTTCACCAAATATTTCTATGAATTCAAAATACTTCGCTCTCTTGATGAAATAAAAGCTGATATTTTGTCTCTTGAAAAAGAAACTTCCGAACTTGAAAAAGGGATTTTGCTGTAATGAGGTACGATAAATATAGAGATAGCGGAATTGAATGGATTGGTGAAATTCCTCAGCAGTGGGATTGTTATAAAATTAAATTTCTCTATAATTTTTCTATGGGAGCTACTATCTTAAAATCCGATCTGAAAAAAGATGGAAAAATACCTGTTTATAGTGCAACTGAAAGTGATACTATTTTTGGATATGTTAATGAAACAAATGTAATTCTTGCAGAGAATGATTTTGTTATACCAGCTCGTGGAAATTCAATAGGGCATATTTATCTTGTTAAACATAAATCTACTTGTACACAAACTACGATTTATGCTAAAGATAAGAAATCAGATATTGGTGTACCTAAATTTGTTTTTTATTTTCAAAAAGGGTTAAGAAAACATCTATTTCAATTTGATAGAACTGCAATTCCTCAAATTACGGTAGAACAAGTTAAAAATAATTTGTTAGTAATCCCACCCAAAACTGAACAAACCGCAATTGCAAGTTTCCTCGATCAGAAAACATCAGAAATTGATGATTTAATTTCCAACAAAAAAAAACTTCTCAAGCTCTATGAAGAAGAAAAAACTGCAATTATCAATCAAGCTGTAACAAAAGGGATAAACCCAAATGTAAATATGAAAGATAGTGGTGTGGAGTGGCTTGGTGAAATTCCTGAGCATTGGGAATTAAAAAAGTTAAAAAGATTTTCAGTAATCAAGCGTGGTGCTTCCCCAAGACCAATTGCTGATCCAAAATATTTTGATGAAAACGGTGAATGGTCTTGGGTTAGAATTGCAGATGTGTCTGCTAGTGAAAGATATTTAAAAAGCACGACTCAAACATTATCGGATCTAGGAGCTTCTTTAAGTGTTAAAATGCTTCCCAATGATTTTTTTCTTTCAATAGCAGGTTCTGTTGGTAAACCAATAATAACTAAGATAAAATGTTGTATTCACGATGGTTTTGTTTATTTCCCAAATCTTAAATTAAATTCTGAATTTCTTTTTTATATTTTTTCAACAAGTCAACCTTATCAAGGCCTCGGAAAGTGGGGAACTCAGTTAAATCTAAATACAGATACAGTTGGAGGAATATCAATTCCCAAACCAGATAAAAAAGAAATAACTTCAATTGTAAATTTCCTCGACCAGAAAACAGCAGAAATCGACAAAAAAATATCAAAAACCAAGAAATTAATTGAATTATTGCAGGAATACAAAACAACCTTAATCAGCGAGGTTGTAACAGGAAAAATAAAGGTGATTTAATGAGTAAAGTAACAACAGAAAACACTTTTGAAATGGCAATAGTAGATTCACTAATAAATAGTGGTGGATACACGCTGGGCAGTTCTCAGCAATACTTCCCCAAACTTGGTATGTTCAAATATGAGATCATCTCATTTTTAGAAGAGACTCAACCAAAAAGCTGGGAAAGATTGGAAGCAATTCACGGTTCGGATGAGATTGGTAATAAGATAATTCAACGAATCTACAAAGAGATGGATTTAAGAGGCAGCCTTGATGTTATTCGTAACGGTTTTACAGATTATGGGATCAGGTTCAATCTTGCTTTTTTCAAACCTGAAACTAGCTTAAACAAAGAAACCGAGGATTTGTATAACAAAAACCAGTTAAAGGTCTATCGTCAGGTTTATTATAGTGATAAAAACAAAAATTCAGTTGATTTGGTTTTAGCTCTAAATGGGATTCCATTGGTAACAATTGAACTCAAAAATAGATTCACAGGGCAATCTACTTCCAATGCAAAGAAGCAATATAATAAAACCAGAGATTCCAAAGAACTTCTTTTTAAATTCAAGAAACGCTCTTTAGTACATTTTGCAGTAGATGATGAAGAAATTTATATGACCACCAAAATCTCTGGTAATAAAACTTTCTGGTTGCCCTTTAATAAAGGTAATAATCGTGGAAAGGGAAATCCTTTAAATCCAAATGGGTATAAAAGCGATTATCTCTGGAAAGAAATTCTAGCAAAAGATAGTTTTCTGGAAATTATTAAAAAATTCATCCATTTGCAAATAGAAAATATTGAAATTGAGGGAAAAACATTTCATAAAGAAACTATGATTTTCCCTAGATTTCATCAATTGGATGTAGTAAGAAAGATTACTGCCAATGTTAAACAAATTGGTGCTGGCAAAAATTATCTGGTTCAGCATTCTGCCGGTTCTGGTAAAAGTAATTCAATTGCTTGGTTGGCATATCGTCTTTCTAGTTTGCATAATAAAAATGATGAGAAGATTTTTAATAGCGTAATTGTAGTAACAGATCGTAGAGTTTTAGATCAGCAATTGCAGAACACAATTTATCAGTTTGAGCATAAAACTGGTATTGTGCAGAAAATTGATAAAAACAGTCAGCAACTTGCAGATGCAATTTCGGTTGGTTCTCATATTATTATTACAACTCTTCAAAAGTTCCCATTTGTGCTTGATAAAGTAACCAAATTAACAGATAAAAAATATGCAGTAATAATTGATGAAGCTCATAGTTCTCAAGGCGGAGAAGCTCATAAAAAGATGAAAGAAGTTTTATCGAATGGTGATGTTGATGCAGAAGAAATTGATTCCGAAGATTTTATCACCCAAGAAGTGGAAAGATCTGCAAGAGCAAGAGGACAACAAAAAAACCTTTCTTTCTTTGCGTTTACTGCAACTCCCAAGTATAAAACTTTGGCAATATTTGGTGAAAAAATTGGTAACGAAAAACCGCAACCATTCCATTTATATTCGATGAGACAAGCAATCGAAGAAGGTTTTATTTTGGATGTTCTGGAAAACTATACAACTTATGAACTATTCTTAAAATTATCTAAAACAATTGAAGATGATCCAAAATTGAATAAAAAGAAAGTCGCACGAGCAATTAGTCATTACATCAATTTTCATCCTCATAATTTATCTCAAAAAGCAGAAATTGTAATTGAGCATTTTAAGCAAGTTGTAGCCCACAAAATTGGCGGAAAAGCAAAAGCAATGTTTATAACCTCATCACGCAAGCTTGCTAAAAGATATTATGAGGAATTTAATAAATATATCAAATCCAAAGGTTATGACAAAGATATCAAAATTTTAGTCGCTTTTTCAGGTAAAGTTTTTGATGATAATTATCCTGATGGAGTTAGTGAACCAGATTTAACAGGATTTAGTGAAAAAGAATTACCAAGTGCTTTTAATAAAGATGAATATAGAATTTTAATTGTTGCGGATAAATACCAAACTGGTTTTGATCAACCAATGCTTCATACAATGTATATTGATAAAAAACTTTCTGGTGTAAAAGCAGTTCAAACAATTTCACGTTTAAATAGAACCGCTCCAGGCAAAGAAGATACTTTTGTACTGGATTTTGTGAATGATCGTGAAACAATAATGGAAGCTTTTCAAGAGTATTACGAGCGAACTATCGTAAAAGAAGAACCTAATATTAATCATCTTTATGATTTGAAAGCAAAACTGGATGAAAAGCAAATTTATTGGGATTCAGAAATAAATGCTTTTGCAAATTATTATTTTAAACCTTCTTTTAATCGTTCTAATAAAGATCAGGCTTTTCTCTATTCATACATCGATCCAGCAGTTGATAGATTTAAAGCAATTGAGGAAGATGATGCAAAAGATGAATTTAAAAAGAGCTTAAGAACTTGGCTTAATCTATACTCATTTTTAGCTCAAGTGATGCCATTTAAAGAAAGTGAATTTGAAAAGTTCTATGCTTATGGTAAACTTTTACAAACAAAATTACCTAAAAATGATATTTCTGAGCAACTTAAACTAATTGATGAAATTGCTTTGGAATATTATCGCTTACAAAAAATAAAAGATGGTTCTATTGATTTAACAAAAGATCAAGATGGAGAACTAGACGGTATTTCTGAAGCTGGTATTAAGCGAGCAAAAGAAGAAAAAGCTCCACTCTCTGAAATCATTGATGTTTTAAATGAACGCTTTGGGACTGAGTTTGAAGAAGCCGATCGATTATTTTTTGAGCAAATAGAATCTGAACTTATAAATGATGATAAATTACAAACTCAAGCTCGCGCTAATAAAATGGATACTTTCAAATATGCTTTTGATGATATGTTCTTTAATAAACTAATTGAGCGAATGGAACAGAATCAGGATATTTTTGATAAAATTGTAGAGAATAAATCCTTTGGTGGTTTGGTTCGTGAACTAATGCTTAAAAGTGTATATCGCAAATTGAATACGGAAAGAGTTGAATAGAAAAAAGTGCCTAACATACGTGCCCACCCTCGCAAGCTCGAAGTGGCGCACGCCATCCATTATGCCCATTTGCTGTTTTAGAGAATTGAAGTTGTTGACCAAAAAATTAAAA
>CAYONI010000028.1:0-6257 GCA_964405295.1 uncultured Methanosarcinales archaeon
GAACTGTCTTGTTCAGGAACACAATCTGTAGTACTAAATGTATCTTCCCAAGTCATATAAATAGTTTGATACGATGTTGTGTGTTCAGGTGCATGAATATAAAAAGAAATACTTCCTGTTTCATTCTCATAATAAATACTATTAACATCAATATCAGGATCATACTCCGGAGCACCAACAGCATAAGAATTATAAGAAGTAATAACATCTGAATAGCTTAACCTTTTACTCGTCCAACTTGTTCCATCGCCATTATTTAAATAAACATTCAAACTATAATCAGGATGATTTTCATAAGAAACAATATAATCTTGATCCCCATCATTATCAACATCATAATTGGCACCACCACCATGATCGTAGGAATCAAATACTCGTCCTTGGCTTGTAAATGACCCATCACCATTATTTTTAAATAAATAATGATCTCCACTGCTTCCTGTTGATTTAATATAATCTGGTTTATTATCTCCTGTGAAATCTGCTGCAGCTAAACTATAACTATCCCAACCATTAGTATCAACAGATGCAGGCGCGTCGAAAGTTCCGTCACCATTACCATACCAAATATAAGTTGCAGTGCTTCCACCAACAATAAAATCCATATTTCCATCTGAATCAAAATCTGCAGAATCCATTTCTCTATTAGAACCAGAAGGTTTACTTGTAGGATTTGTCCCCATTATAAAACTACCTGCACCATTATTTTCAAAATATTTTTTAGTGGCAGTATTTCCTGAAATTACAAAATCATAATCAAAATCATTATCAAAATCAGCAACAGCAACCCCCATAACATAACTTCCATCACCTAAAACATCAACAGCAAGTTCAGTTTGTGAAAAAGAAAGAGGTCCTGTTTTATTATAATACCAAACATCATTATAACCACCCGTAACAAAATCAAAATCACCATCACCATCAAAATCAGCAACACCTACACTTCTAGAATAATGTTCAGGAAAATTTCCAATATATGTAACATCACCAAAACTGCCATCCAAATGAATTTGAGAATAATAAGGCTGTACAGCATCAGAAAGCAATAAAATATATGGTTCTTGAGGTTCAAGATTTCCTGAAGAATCAGTTCCATTATATACTGACCAAGAATCAACATCAGAATAACTAATTTCTGCAGTATGTGACCAACCAGCACCTCTTGACTCACCACCCAGAGAATTATCTACCGTTGCAGTATTTTTGTAAGTAAGATTAAAAGAAATATGATCTACAGAAACAGATCTCGCTTTAATAGCTGAACATGATTCTGCTGCAGTTTCTGAGCTTAAACCATCTTTTCCTGCTTCCCAAGAAACTGAATCAGAATCTTCTTTAATAAATAACCAGCCCTGTACTGCATCATCCAATGGTGCAGTTCCCCAACCATTATAAAAATAATATCCACTACCAGTATCATGTGCCGGGGCTGTAGAACAATAACTCGCACAATTACCATCACATCTCAGTCCAAGACCCATTACAGTATCAGAACTGTCCGATGCATCATTATCACCACTAAAACCAACCCTGACATCAGGACCCCAAGAGTTAAGATCATTAACATAACCAAAACGATGCCATGCACCAGCAGTTGTTCCAGAAGTTCCCTGCTCTATACCCTGTGGTTTTAAATTAATAGGCTCCACACCGCAATTTGTCTGCGAACCACAATTCCCAGCCAAAGCCTGAGCCCCAGACATACGAACCTGATTAGCTAAATTCCTAGCCGTATTATTAATATGATTCCACGAATTCCAATAAGAAGTGCTGCCAAGAGCCAACATACTCTGATTTCCATTTAACGAATAAAACGCCTTTGAAACATAATCCTGATTAATAGAAACATTACCAGCAGATGATAAACCACCTGAAGTATCTGTCCAAACACTATTATCATAAACATATGCCGAAGAATCTGAAGTTTGCATTACCATAGTCCAACCTCCCCCATTCGTATTCATGTCGCAATAAACTTCAAATGCACTATCGCCCCCTACACCATCAGGATCTATCCAATAAACGCCATCAAGTAAAAAAGAATTCCCTTCATCAAGAATAGGAGTCCCAACTTGAGAATTTGACCAAGAAACATCTGCTCTTACTGCATAATCATCTGGATCTTCTATTGATTCAACATCTTGCTGATCTCTACAAACCAGTTCATAATGCCAATCACCTTGAGTGTTTACATCAGGACAACCAGCACTACCAACACCAGCAGAATTAATAGTACAACTACAAGCACAACTTGTTCCAGTACATGAACCCCAATCTACAGCATCATAAATTACTCCTTCTTGTGTCCCCCTAAATTGACAATCTTTCATGTATTCTGAACTAGCAGTATCAGCATCATAACAAGTTCCAGAAAGAGTTACTGTCTCAGCATCATTAAATAAATAAGGAGACATACTCATAGTTGCAGCATAAGGTTTTTGATTTGTTTGAGCTGAAAAGTTTAATAAAAATTCATCTGCAATATTTCCAACAGAATCTTTACATCTAATGTATCTATGATATTCATTTCCATCTTGAATTCTTAAATTTTGATAATGTAAAGTAATATATTTAGTTGATAATGGCATCATATTTTCATAATTTTCACCAGTAACACTTGAATATCTACATAATGCAGGTTCGTCAGTTTCTACACTCCAAATAACTTGAAAAGTATTATCAAGATCTACAATAGGGTCACTGTATTCATAATTATTTGTTGCAGGTTCATTTAAAGAAATAACTGGATCTTGACTATCAATTTCAAAATTATAATTTGCAATCATTGGTTGGTCATCTTGACTATTATTAAGAACAACTCCTGATGCATCACTTATATAAGTATAAACTCTATATATACCATCTGAATTTGTACTTGTATCCCAACGTCCTGCTGTATTCCATAAACCATCTAATTTTATATAACTACCAACACCAATATTTTGTGAAGATTTATCAACAACAGTTGAAACATCATTCCAATTTCCAGAATTATTTTTCTGAACTTTAATAGTTACATAAGCATCAATTTCTCTTGTTCCAGAATTATCAACTCTTGATTGTGAAGGAGCATTCATAACTTCTCCTTTAATTATTTTTGGAGCACCAACACCATAAGCTTGAGGATCAGGCATACCAGAAATTAATAAACTATCACCATAATGATAACCATAATATGAATTACCCGTATAAGTTGCTTCTGGCTGAGCATTAGTGGGACCACTTGATGAATTAAAAATTCTTAAATCGTCGATATGAGGGAAAATAACTTCTATTTCGCCATCATCATCAAAATCTCCAAATGCAGAAGTCCAAGAAGAAGAACCATAATCTGCACTTCTCCATTCAAGAGTATAAGAATTTGTCAAAGGTTCATATTGGTACACACTTGAATAGCCATACCAATTTCCAACCACAAGCTCATTAATACCATCTTGATCCCAATCTGCAACAGAAGTTGTTCCAATATAAGGATGACCAACATCAGGAGTTTTAGTAACATCAAAATCTCCTGTTTGTTGATTGTATTCAATAACATTAATTTGTCCAACATTATCTCCTGTTACTATTTCAACAACACCATCATTATCAGGATCAGAAATACTCATTCCACCATAAGAATAATAATCAGTAGAATAAGCTTCATGTTCGTAAGTGTCCCCGTCATAAGTCCACATGTTTGAACTATATCCTGTCCATTTTTGAGTTGTAAATTCTGGACTACCATCATTATCAAGATCACCAAAAATTCCCATCATTTGATTATCAACTTGTTGAGTTGCTCCTGCAGCATCAGTTACATCCAAATAAGATTCTAAAACATAAGAAGCCCCATTCCAACCATAAACATAAGATTTATCCCCTCCATACCCAGGATTAAGAATTTCTATTGTTCCATCTAAATCAATATCTCCCACAGTTAATTGATAAGGATTTCCTGCCATATCTAATGCTCTTGTTGATCCACCAAATTTATTTTCATATTCACCAGAACTAGAATTATATTCTATAGACCAAACATAACCATTACTGTAATATGCCATTAAAAGATTAGGTATTCCATTATTATCAACATCAGCAATCGCAATCGCAGGATAAGTTCCCATATCCCAATTATTTCTGTAAACTTGCTCGTAATCAGTCCCATTCCACTTAATTATTTCAACACCATAATCATGATCAGTAACAACTATTTCCATTTTTCCGTCACCATCAAGATCTGTTTCAGGATAAAAGAAAACTTGAGAATTATCAAAAGCGTCAGGTGCAGATTTTTCTCCATTTTCATATTTGTCAAAATAAACATAGAAATATCTTTCAGTTCCTATTGAAGTTGAACCATTAAGAACAAAATCTACCCTACCATAAGCATTTGTTTGATTATCATAATTTTGTCCCATGTGAATAAATCTACTTGGTAATTCATATAATAATTCTCCTGACTCATAATCATATTCAACAATTCTGTAACAATTATCACACATAGTTCCAGAAGTATTCATAGCACTAAACAATTCAGTAAAATTCATATCATTTAATTCTATTTTGTAATCATTGACATCATAATCAGTTATATTAACAACTACAGGGTATCTATAACTCCAATTTGATTCCCACCAAGGATCAAGTAAAGCATAAGAATCAACCTTATCAAGAGTTAAATCTTTTTTAGTTATTTCTTGTTCAATTTGTTGTATAGATAAATTTGAAGAAGTATTAGATTCATTAATTAATTCAGATGATTGAGATTTTACAACAACATTCGTTAATAAATTTGATTTTTTATCCTTAATTTTAGGTTCAGTTGTCGTATTTAAATTATTAACTTTTATTATTTTATCCTTAACTTTATTTTGAGAAACAGGTATTGCTTCAATCATAAATTCTCCTTTGGTTCCCTCAGGGAATTTTAAAGTAACTTCTAATTCAATAGTTTCATAAGGATTAATTATTAAAGAAGGGACTTGCTCTCTTATTTTAAAATTACCAAGTAATTTTGATTTTAATTTTTCTTTTTTAGTTTCTAAATCAGAAATTTCTTTACTTATTTTATCATCTTGATTATTTTTATTTTTTAATTCATTTTTCTTAGTAACAACTTCTTTAGAAACAGAATCTGATCTTTCTGAGAAAATACCTTGCATGACGTCAGATTGTTTATTAATTTCTTTTTCAAAATTAAGCTCTGTTTTTTCTTCAACTAATTCGTCATAATTTTCGGTACCTATGAAAACATTTTGAACACAATTAATTATTGTTTCATCGTTTTCAGATATTGTTTCTGTAAAATCACAATAAGCTAATTCTTTATTATTTGAATAACAAATTAAAGAACTATCAGAACTTCCAACAGAACAAATATCACTATCATTGACCATACAAGGAACAGAACTATTTGTTTCTAAAATCTCCCAACCTTCTTCACAAATATTATCTTGCATTTCATAAATTGGTTTTTCTTTAGTAATAATTTCATAATTTATTTTATTGATTTTTACAACATTACCTTTTTCTTGAAATAAGAATCTAAGATCAACTTCTTTTTCAAGATTATCAAAATTAGTAATATTAATTTTTGTTCTTGCATTCAATAAACCTGAATAAACTTTTTTATCAGAAGTAATACTCAATCCTTTAATTTCAGGTTCGACAATTGCGAAGTCAGTTGTGATAACACCTGAATCCCCTTTTGCATCTGGAGGATCAGTTATCCAAAGAATTTCATTCTGAGCATAATAATCTCTAACTGTTCCAATAGATAATTCTGCATTATATGCAGCATATTGACTAACATTCAAGTAACCATGTGAATAATCATAAACAGAAGTTTCTCCATCTGTCGTATTACACCAAATATAATAAGTTCCTGTAACCCATTCAGAAACATTACAATTTTGAGTTCCATCATTAGCAGTATTTTCAAAACAAGTATAATTAACATCTTGACCTGAAGAATCAGTATCAGCATAACAAGAAATCAACAAAACATCTTCATCAGGATCAGATGCAGTCCAATTAATATCATAATTTAAATCAACAATATTATTTCCAGCAGGAGGAGCAGTAACCTCAATATTGGGTGTAGAATCTTCAATAGTTAGATCATTACTAACAACTACTGCCCCATCTTCATAACCATCATTAGTCGTAACAGCAACAGTCCAAGTGTCTGCTTTAGATGTTTCATTTTGAACAATAGTTTCAACTTGATGACCTACAAGACCTTCATTATAATTTGAATTAATTTGTTCAGGTGA
>CAYONI010000029.1:0-6238 GCA_964405295.1 uncultured Methanosarcinales archaeon
TTTCCATCAAAGAATGTTACTGCATCATGTGGATGTACTCCTTCTATATTAAAGGCAATTATTCCTGTGTCTGCATTTTTATTATATATAACAATATCTTCAATTTCTTGTAATTTTTCAATTGTATAATCTTTTAATTCTTTTTCATGTTTAGCGATGTTTTCTAATCCAACTTCTTTCAAATAATCAATAGCTGCGCCAAGTCCTATTGCACCTGCAATAGGTGGAGTTCCAGTTTCAAATTTATAAGGAACTTCTTTCCAAGATGCATCGTACAAATTAACATTGTCATTCATGTCTCCACCAAATTCAATTGGTGGCATTTTATCTAACAACTTTTTCTTTCCGTATAGAACGCCTATCCCAGTTGGACCAAGCATCTTATGTCCAGAAAAAGCTAAGAAATCACAATCAATATCTTTTACGTCAATCGCAATATGAGGTGCAGCTTGAGCTGCATCAACACTTACAAGTGCTCCTACTTCGTGCGATAATCTAATAATTTCTTTTATTGGAGAGATATAACCCATTACATTTGAAATGTAATTCAAGGCTACTATCTTTGTATTTTTATTTAATACTTTTTTGAAGTTTTCTATCGTTATTCTTCCCTCAGCATCCAAAGGAACATAAATCAATTTAGCTTTTGTAATGCTACTAACATTTTGCCAAGGTAAAACTTGTGAATGATGTTCTAACTCACTTACGATTATTTCATCTTCACTGGTTAAGTTATTTAGTCCATAACTTGTAGCTACCAAATTCAAAGCACTACTTGCTCCTCTAGTAAAGATTATTTCAGAGAAATCAGCATTAATAAACTCACTAACTTTTCTTCTAGAACCTTCATAAAGTTCTGTGGCTACATAACTTAAATTGTAAACACCACGATGAACATTAACACTATATTTTTCATAGTATTCATCTAGTTTCCTAATTACTTGAATCGGTTTTAAGCTTGATGCTGCTGTATCTAAATATACAAGAGTTTCATCACTTAAAACTGGGAAATCTTTCTTTAAGATATATGGATCCATAATTTTCACCTACAATGTTTTTTTCTCAACGCTTCTTACAAAATCTTCAATTAATTCTTTTGTTGATAAAAGTTCTGTTACTGGACTTAAGAATCCAGAAATAATTAGCTTTTCAGCA
Organism: uncultured Methanosarcinales archaeon; assembly: GCA_964405295.1. Classification (GTDB taxonomy): domain Archaea; phylum Nanobdellota; class Nanobdellia; order Woesearchaeales; family CAYZNE01; genus CAYZNE01. Next base: position 1,156 of record CAYONI010000029.1, read on the forward strand.
TTCTTTAAAGTAAGTCCTCTACTCATTAAATAGTATAGCTGTTCTTCATCCATTTTACCAATTGCAGCACCATGTGATGCAACAACATCAAACTCATCAATTAGTAATAGTGGGTTTGCATCTAATCTAGATGTTTTACCAAGTACTATTCCTCTATTTGATTGACGTGCAATACTTCTTTTCATATCTTTATTAATCTTACCTACACCTTCAAATACTAAGAAACTTGAATTGTTTGATACTCCATAATTTTCAATATATCCTTCAGTATCTGGTGCGTTATGTTCGATTAGTTGTCTAATTTTCATTTCTTGTTCATTAGAAGTAATCGCTACTGTTTTTGAAGTTCCAACAGCATATACATCTTGCAATTCAATAAATGTATTTGAGTCTGTTATTCCATCATTTACTTCTGCAATACTATATAAACTGTTTCCGTATCTTCTTACATAACTATTTCTATTAACAGAAACAATAGCTTTATTATTCAAATTAGATAATCCAGAATATATCAATTTTGCATTTTCATTAACAATTGAATTTGATACAAAATTAATACTTGAGTCTGTCATGTTGATTAAATACTCAAAATAAGACAACTCTGAATTCTCTCCAAGAATAATCAATGTGTTATTTACTAAATCATTATTTTCTTGAACATAGAACACATGAAGAGTATCTTTTATCACTTTGTTTTTACCTACTTCAATAAATACTCCACTGTTTACTTCCTCTAAATTATATTGATAAGCATCACTTTTATATTCTGTCAAAAAAGGATTTTGACTAAAAATCTTTGGTTTATTAGTTATTGTATCTTCTATATCTTCAATAATTATATTATTATCTTTAACATGATTTTTAATGATATGTCCATCTTTTATTACAAGGTAATTAGTAAGCTCTTCAGTGAAAAATTTATTTAACTCACTCGGTATTTTATCATTTAGTAGTTTTGATCTATGAAATTTCACTTTATAGACCTAATAATTCTTTTGTAGCGCAAGTTCCAAGCAATATTTTTTCTTTTTCTTCTTCTACAAATACTCTTTCTTCTACAATACCCAGTTCTTCTTTGATCCAGTCATATCCTTCTGCATCAATTCTCTTAATTAAACTCATATCACCAGTTTTTACAATTCTTCCTTGCATCATTACATGAACTAAATCAGCACTAATATAATCTAATAGTCTTTGGTAATGAGTAATAAGCAATAATCCTAAGTCTTTCGATTTCATGCTAGTTACGTTTTCACCAACAATTTTCAGAGCATCAACATCAAGTCCTGAATCAATTTCGTCTAAAATTGCGATACTAGGTTTAAGCATTTTCAATTGAAGAATTTCATTTCTTTTCTTTTCTCCGCCACTAAATCCTTCATTTAAATAACGGTGAGGAAGATCTTCATTCATTTTAAGCTCGGCAACTGCTTTATCATACTGAACAATAAACTTGAATAATGATATATTTTTTCCTTCTTCACTTCTTGCGTTCATTGCTGTTTTTACGAAGTCGCTGTTTGTTACTCCAGGCACTTCCGCGGGTGATTGCATTCCGAGGAAAATTCCTGCTCTGCTTCTTTCATCAACTTCCATTTTTAAAACGTCTTTACCATCAAGTAATACTTCACCTTTTGTGACAGTAAATTTTGGATGTCCCATCACGACACTAGCTAGTGTTGATTTACCAGTTCCGTTTGGTCCCATAATTGCGTGAGTCTCCCCACCTTTTATCTCTAAATTAACGCCTTTTAAGATTTCTTTTCCATCTACTTCAGCGTGTAAATTTCTAATTGTTAATACACTCATTTTGTATACCTCCTTGGCTCATTACCATTCTAACAAATAAGAATAATTAATACCAATGATATGATTAATTATTTAATTAAAAAAAGTATAAAAAAAAACGGAATGTTGAGCATTCCGTTTTAGTTATAAAATTTTACTATCCTTGAGGATTATAATTTGGGAAAACTTGCACGTTATCAAATGTGATAACACTAGGTAAACTTACTAAGATTAACCCATCAACTCCAGCTGTAACTCCACCAAGTTCAAAGTCTAATTTGTTAGCTGCATCATCTTCACCATATGTGAATGTATATGAGTAAGTAACCATTTCTGTAGTTAAAGAGAACATTTCAGCATATTCTGCTGAACCAATCATTTTTGCATTGATGTCTCTTGCAACAGTACTCATTGCATCAAATACTACTGTGTATGTAACTCCTTGAACAAGTGGTAATTCTGCTTGGAATAATTGAATATTCCAATTTTCATCACCAACATTAGTTATATCAATAACGAATGCTCCATCTGCTACTCCATAAGTTGCAGCAGTTGTGTTCCAATCTGCCATCCAAACTCCCCATTCAACTGGGAGATCAAATGTACCATTAACTATTTGATTTGTATCAGCAACTACTGCTGCATCAACAAGTTCTTCAAACATTAAGTTGTCCATTGTAATAGCACTACCAGTAGCAACTGTAATTCCATTTGTTGCTCCACCAAGTTCGAAGTCTAATTTTGCATTAACGCTATCAGCAGTAACTAAGAAATCAACAGTGTAAACAGTCATTGTACTAGTTAAAGCAATAGTTTCAACATACTCAGCACCATTATCATCAATTAACTTAACATTGATTTCTCTATCTTCAGTACTCATAGCTTCAAATGTTGCTCTATAAGTATTTGTATCTACTAATGCTAAATCTGCTTGGAATAATTGAATATTCCAGTTGTCTTCTCCTACATTAGTAATATTAAGTTCAACATATCCGTTTGAATAATCTACTGTAGCAGCAGTTGAATTCCAATCTGCCATCCAAGTAGACCATCCTGAAGTCTCAAAATTGCCATTCATTAATAATTCATCTTGTTGTAATAATTCTACCATAACGTTATCAATACGAACGATAGTGTCTACTGCAACTCCACCAATTGTACCTAGTTCAAATACTAGTTTACCTTGATCAAGTGTAGTTTCTGCAGTCATTGTAAAGATAATTTCAAATGTTTGCCAGTCTACAGTTAAATCGATAACTTCAGTAGCCATAAAGTTAGCAAACCAAGGATCTGAATCTAGAGCATCACCTAAATTTACATTCATTTGACGCGCATCATCAGCCATAGCATCAAATGAAACTTTGTAAGTTTTACCTAATTCAAATGCTAAGTCTTCTTGGTAAACTTGAGTAGCGTAAGAAGCATGAGTATCTAATAATCCAACAACTTCAACTTCTAACATTCCATTTGCTGCATCAATTGAAGAAGTAGTAACACCACTCCATTCATCTCCGTACCAAGCACCCCATGAATCTTTATTATTTAACATGAAATCGCCATTTAGAATTTGATCAGTTTCAGCAACTACTGCTGCATCAACAAGTTCTTCAAACATTACATTATCAAATGTAACAACACTTGCTGCAGAAACAGTAATTCCACCCATTGCTCCACCAAGTTCAAAGTCTAATTTTGCATTTTCATTATCTTCAGCAACAACAAAATCAACTGTATAAACTGTCATTTCACTAGTTAATGCAACAGTTTCAACATATTCAGTTGCTCCAATTAATTTTACATTTACTTCTCTATCAACAGTACTCATAGCTTCAAATGTAATTCTATAAGTATTTGTATCTACTAATTCTAAACCTTCTTGGAATAATTGAATGTTCCAGTTGTCTTCTCCAACATCAGCGATATCTAATACTACAGTATCTCCGTCGTATACAACTGTTGCACTAGTTGAATTCCAGTCTGCCATCCAAGTTCCCCATACACCAGCATTAAATTCTCCATTAACAACTAAGTCTGTAGGGTCCCATACCATTGCATTTGGTATTGTAACGATTACAACTCTATTAACAACTCTTTCATTTCCAGCAGCATCACTAACTGTATAAGTAACAGTGTAAGAACCTACTGTATCAACATCAACAGTATCTCCAGAAACTACTATGTCTTCAGTAACAACACCATCAACAAAGTCATTTGCAACTACACCAAATAGAGGATCAAATACATCGCCTACAATAATAGTAACATCTTCTGCTCCAGTTATTGCTGGTGCAGATCCATCTTCTGCTGATCCACCACTAATTGTAAGATCATCAAGCAAAATAGTGCAATCAATATCTTCACTACCTTCAATATTTCCCATTTCGAATAATGGTCCACCGTTTACATTGTCAATACCCATTGTAAATGTAAATGTGTAATCTGCCCATTCTTCAGTTAACACGAAATCAATAACTACTCCTGGTTTAAAGTCTGTAAACCATGGATCACTTGGTAATAATTCTCCCATTTGGAAATGAAGAATTTTTCCTTCAACACTTGATTTAGCTCTAAAAGAAACAGAGTAATCAGTTTCATTTTGTAAAGGTACTCCCATATATTCAAATCTAGATTCATAAACTAATCCACCAGAAATGATATCCATTCTTAAAGTTCCGTCTTCAACAGATTCAGTAACTGAACCTCCACCTGATTCATATTTTGTCCATCCAACTAATGCAGTTTCATCGTCAAATGTCCAAGTCTTCACTACTAAAGCATTAGGATCAACAGTAACTGTTTCTGCTTCGATAGTTACAGTAATAGATGCTCTAGCCAATTTACCTAAAGCAACTACAGAATATTCAATAATACACACTGCTGGAATACCTGTATCTAATGTACCATCAGCATTAATTGTACAATTATCTGAGCTAGCAGTAATTAAATCTGTATAATCTACTAAATCACTTCCTGCAGCTTCCGCTTTTGCGAAAACATTAAAAACATCGTCAACCATAATTGATTCATCAGCAAGTCCTGAAAGTTCAACAGAATCTAGGACGTCAATAATATCCTCTATATCCTCTTTGTTAAGTAAATCACATCCACTAAGTCCTAAAACTAAGACTAAACTAGCAATTAAAATTAAAAACTTTTTCATAATAATTTCTCCTCCTATATTTTCTTTATTTTTATCCAAACATAATACAAAATTTCCGCACATAAAACTCTGCGGACAATTTATTGAAAGAGAGAATGCAAAATAATTCTTCTTTTCGAGAGTAGTATAGCATAT
>CAYONI010000030.1:0-5919 GCA_964405295.1 uncultured Methanosarcinales archaeon
CATATTGAATCTTTTCGCACTTGCTTGTATGTTCTCTCTTTTCATTGTTTTTCATCTCCATTTAATTTATTATATAATCTCTTAAATTTTTCTACTATATAAATCTTTCTACGATTATATAGACCGAATCGATGTACAACATGATTTGTAGTGATATATACATCTGCAAGTTCCTCTGTCATTCGCTCCAAATTTATAGTGCTTGGATTGTTCTGATACTTCATCGCTGCTTGTGTAAGCTCTCCGAGTTCCTCCACCATTTTATTGACCATGTAGGTATCTGTGAAGCGCTTATCACACAGTCTGTAGAAGTCTTTCACTTGGGTAGCCCCTGTCTCATCATGTTTTCCAGTGCATCTGCTATTCTCTTTAGTTGCTTATTAGTCTCCTCTAGCTCAGTTGTCAAGGTAATCACCTAGCCCTTCTTCTGTTCCACATAGACTACATATCATAGTGTTATTGTCTTTTCTGCTTAATGCTCCCATGCCCGGTTCAATTAATGACTTGCATAATGGACATCTTTCCCAGACTGTGAACTCTTTCTCTAAATGCGGAAAGCTTAATGCGATTTCCTTAATAGTTCCCACAGGCCCAGTTCTACCGACTCTGTATTCCCTGTCTTCTTTAGGTGTATTCTCTTTAAAGTATGTTACTCGTTCTAATATCATTTGCAATGCCTCCTGATGATTGACCAGCAATTAAGACAAATACATCGTTGTCTTTGGTCTTCTATTATTGTTTGATGTGCTAAAAAGTCTTCTCCACAGATAAGACACATATAACGTCCATTGTTATTCATTTTTACCCTCCCAGCCTTTGAAACCAGTTGAGCTTAATACTGTTTTCCAGAACTTAGTCCCGTATTTTCTTTCGATTAATCTAATGATTTCAGCTCTATCTAATGCGATTGTTGTTTCTGTTTTCATCTTGCGTATACCTCTTCGTTATCATCTGGGTCTGAGTTTTGCTCAATCATTTCTTGTTTATACTCTTGAGCCCATTCCCATTCTCGTTCTGCTCTTATCATCTTATCGAACTCTGTTTTAGCTAATGCAATCTTAGTGTTCATTGCTACTTCAACTTCAAGTTTGAATTCTTCTAAGAACTCGACTAGCTCTGGCCCTTCCAGATGCTTTTTGTCTGCGATGTCTTTTACTTCTTCCATCGCTTGTTGTAATACTTCATGTAAGTTTTTTATTTCTCCCATTTTAATATTTAACCTCCTTAATATATATAATATTCTACTACTATATAAATATTACTACGAAGTATCCAGACTTATAGGAATTAATCCTAAGAAACAATTAGAAATTATACTCTTATATATATAACAAATAAAAAAGAAGCACAGGAACTAAGGTTTACCCTTAGTTTGCTTCTTTAATGACTTCAGAAATAGATAGACCATTGTTCGCGAATTTTTCAGTTAGATTGTACGCCTTATACTCTGTAGTCGTCAATCGTTTCTGAGCGTTCATTGTCTTTATTTGTGCTAAAGCATTTGGTACGTCGTCTGTCTTAACGATTTCGCTCATTGGTATTAGCTTTCTATTGTCAAATTGTTCCCATGTTAGTAAGTAAAAATCCATTTATTCATCACCTAGTTGTTGTGCTGTGCTCTCATCGGAGTCAGTTCTACTGTCTACTTTAAGTATCTCGAAGTCTGACTCGGTGTAGAATGCGCTACTGTCGTCTCCTTTTGACTCGATATACTCGACTGCTTTCTTCTTGTCAAATGTCTTACGAGTCTGACTAATTAATCTTAATCGTTCTGTATCAGTTTCAAATTTATCGATGTCATTAATCTTGACTTCAATTAGTATGTCTGTTCGTAATTGTTCTTGTGTTGCTTTTAATTCTTTAATCTTCGCCTTTATCTCGACGAACTCTTTCATTGCTTTTGCTAGTTCCATTGCTATTCACCTTTTTTGTCTGTTACAATCAGGACATATTTTACCACGTTTAGCAACAGTAAAATACAATTTACCACATCTTGTACACCATCTTTGATATCGGCTAAATCCTGTTTTGTTATTCATTTAATATGCCATTTTCCGTAGTGATGTTTCTCCGCTTTGTTTTTGGTTTCAATTGAGTCAAAATACTGCTCATAAATCTCAGACCAAACTGGCTTGAGTATCTTAAAAGAAGGGCAATCTCTCATGACATGCAGAATTAACTGCTCTTCAGATGATTGCCACATGCTCATTTTTCGTTCTCCCTTAGTCTTAAAATACCCTCTGTTATCTTGATTGAAGCCATTAACCCATCGAAAGGAATACCAGTAATACCAAACGCTTGGCTCTGTAGTTGCATAAAGTCATTGTGTGCGTCTATAATCTTCTTACATAAGGCGCATTTTTCATATTCTGTTCCAGGTGGATGAAAGCCCTTTCTCTTGTTCTTCTTACCATTATGAGACATTGGCTGTTCTTCTCTATGTTGCATAGTAGCTGAACGTCCTAATTGGTTTAACTCAACTAATTTGTCGCTGAACTCTTTGACAGTTAGTGTTATTTTAGGTGGCATCTCAGGTTTTATGTCTTCGTTGTTCATCATCTGCTTAGCTTGCTCTACTTTCTCGTGTATTTCTTCTTTTTTCATAGTAATCCTCTCCTTTAGCGGATTTTTACCACCAGTGGTTCTTTAGCAGGTGTTGTTAGTATTCTAACGCCCCCTATTGTAACTTGCAAAGCATTACTTAAAGTGTATGCTTTATGTTCTTTAATTGACCAGTATTCATATTCCATTGTCGTTTTCCTCCAAATATTGTCTTGTTTTTAGATGTAAAGCGAAGATATTCTTAACGTCTCCGTATATTTGGTCGTATAAAACTTCTTTGACTCCGGCACTTAATAGTAATTTGCAACATAACATACAAGGAAAGTGTGTTACATATATTGTAGCTCTTTCTAACGATATTCCCTTCTTAGCACATTGGGTAATTACATTCTGTTCAGCATGTACTGTTCTAATACAGTGTCCTTCTACCATTAGATGACTAGCCTCAGTGCAATGCGCTAGCCCCTTTGGACTCCCGTTATATCCAGACATGATGATTCTGTTATCTTTAACTGCAACAGCCCCAACCATAGCTCTATCACATGTACTTCGCTTAGCTGTTAACTTAGCTATGTCCATGAAGTATTCGTCTCTAGTTGGTCTACTTGCCATTATCTTGAGCCTCATCGAATACCTCTGAACTTATTTCAACTTCAGAGACTGTTTTACTTACTCTTGCCCTATTAATCAATGCAAGTTCTTCAAAGTTTAATGCTTTTAGCATTTTCTTCATTAATGCGTCTGCTACTCTTAAATCCAATGTTGCTAATGCAATATTTACTACGATTGTTGTTTCTTCTGTCATTTAATGTTATCCTCCTTGGATTAACTTAATTTTTATATATAAATATATAGGGTAAATCACTTTGTTTCTTAGGATTAATTCCTTATATCTATATGTTAATTCCTTAATATATATTAATATTTTATACTATATAAATTTATCCTCGTTTTAGTGATTCTGCACTATCTGTGTGGATATCTTTTAATTGTTGCTCTTGATCGTTATCTACTTCAAAGCCTTCTAATAGACCAACTAAGTAGTCTACATGATTCGCTCTAATCCAGTCTGCTGCTTCTGGTTCTTTGGCTGAATCTAAGTAATAAGCTACTGTTCCTGGTTGTTGTAACTCTGTCTTAGTGAATATGGTTGAGTTCAATACCTGGTGTATAGCGTTAAATATCTTAGTTGATAATTTCAAGCTAAATCACCTTCGATTAGCTCGTCTGCCTCATATTCGTATAATTGTTCTGGTTCTTTAATAACATCAAATTCATCGATATGCATAGTCATAGTTAAAGCTTTTGTTTTTTTTGATAATGCAATCTTAAAAGTTGAATGCAAATCTTCGTGTAACTGAAGTAATGCGCCCTGCTTAATAATCATACCCATTGGTGTTCTATCTCCGATATAGCCATCAACATAATCACGGTAGTCTTCTTCAGTAGGACAGCCAATGAAATTGATTTCATTAGGTTTTATTTCTGTAACTACACCCAGTTCGAATATCTCAGCTGCTAATTCTTTTAAATTGATGAGTATCGATGTTTTATCGATATTTGAGCCTAAAGGCTCCTTAATAGTTTCGTACATTGTAATATTCCTCCTTCTAATTTTAATATATGATTAGGAAAATATGATTTCATATCTTGTCTATTAATTGATACACGTCCATAGTTATCAACCATATTTTTCATTTGATTTATCGGAACCATATAGACTTCTGAGTTGTTCCATCTGCCATCATAGAAAGCAACTACAAAGAATGCACTATTCTTCCCATGTATTGCTTCAAAGGCTAATAGGTCGTGCATCTGTTTAAGTCTCTTAAAAGCTAAACGGCCTTTACCAAGTGCTGGTGTTTTACCAGCAGTATCAGTAAAAGACTGAGACCTTTTGCATGTAACTTGCTTACATTCCATCAGCATGAATTTATGTTCATGATAAACAGAGTCGTCATCTTTCATAGACACTATATAGTCAGCTGGTGTAGTTTGGTGAGCCAAAGGATTATTGTGTAGCTTCATACCCCATTGGAATTGGTCTTTCTGACTCTTACTAAATAGTTTCTCTAGTTTGTTACGAACCATTATACACCTGGTTCATTTCTCCACATTTAGTGCACTTGTAAATAGTATCGTAACCTTCTATAGTCTCGGTCAGGTCTTCTCCGCATTTAAAGCATTTATTCATATCAATCACCTTTGTTTGATTTCTTACCCTTGATTATCTTCCAAGCATCTGAGAAATCTCCCCAAATACTTCCAAGCATTGCTGCGTCATGAAATATGCCATCTTCTTCTTCCCAAACCATTCCGTCTTTGTTGAATACTTTACTCATGTTGCCTCACCTCTGAGTTTGATAAATCATCTGGTTCTGTTTTGTCGTCCCTAAAGCCAATAAACCTTGGGAATCTAATTGAACCAGTCTCGGTAATTTCATTGTATGCTATCTCGACTATCTGTCCGATGAAGTTTGGATTTCTTTCTTCTGATAACACTTCAGCTTGTTTAGTTAATTCATCAATCATGTCGTCTGAAAGCCCAGCTCCTACATCTACACTGATAGTTTTGCTCTTATCTTGTAAGCAAAGAGACCCAACTTTATTAGCTCTCTTGCCCTCTCCTTGTCGATATGCATAACATAATAGGTCTGCTGTATAGACTTTCTTAAACTTGAACATGTGTTTTCTTGAGCCCCTTTCATATGGTGCTCTATCGTTCTTAATAATCAGCCCTTCTTCCCCCCTTTCATTGAGTTCAGTATAGTATTCTTGTGCTTCCCCTATATGGTTACAAGAATAGTGTTCAGCAAGAACTATATGATTATCTATATTATTAATATTTTTGTTATCCATAAAGTCCGTGATACCTCTAGCTATGAATAAACTAACTAGATTATACCATCTATTGATATATGGTAGTTGTTCATCTACTAATAAGTCGAATACTACGTATTTCTTCATTGCAGTTGAATCTTTACGGGTTAAGTCTTGGAAAGACCTAGATATTATTTCACCATCTAAGATGATGTTCTCTCCTGCAAACTGTGTAACTAAGGCAAGACAGATCTCTGGATAATCTGCTGTTCTGTCTGTTCCTCGCCTACTTGTTAAGATAACTCCGGATTCATTGCCAGAATCAAAGATTTCTGCTTGTAATCTTATCCCGTCATACTTACATTCCATAGAGCAAGGGAACACAACTTTCTTAGCAACATTATCTGCGTTAGCATAAAGGTCAAAGTTCTTAGTCTTAGCACATAGTTGTAATGCAAATTTATCTATTGTCTTAAGCCCTAATTCTTTAAATACTGAATTAACTGTTTTAAGTCCTACTCCACATCTGAGATCTTT
>CAYONI010000031.1:0-5897 GCA_964405295.1 uncultured Methanosarcinales archaeon
GTGAATATTATCAGGCTCCATCGCCCCGTCTTCGTATATTATTTTTTCTAGTATGATCCACTCTTTTTTAGCTAAAGATTTTTTTAATTTAGGTACTTCTGATTTACTAATATGGCAGGCTCTTCCAAGCTCTTTTGTGCTTCTTCTGCATACTCCATCGTCATCGACGTTGATTTTGATTGCTTCGTATAGCATCGCTTCTTGTTCTGTTAATTCTGATATACTTGTTGTCATGTGAGGCTCCACGTTGCGCGGATACAAAGCTATCATATGATAAGATTGCAACTCGCGATTTTAGTTACTGCGATGATGAATAATAAGGGAACGTATCATCGCTAATACTATTCAGCCGCTAAGCCTATCCCTTAATAAAATACTATAATATCACACTCTAATATTGTTTTAAAGCTGATTATCGTTTTTTCGTCGTATGTAAACCGTCACTTCAACTTACTTTTTTCATACACCAAAACGGTATACACAAAACGGTACTTTCTTTAATTCTAGCTTGTAAAAAACGTCACTTGCTCAAATTATTGTGTTTTTTCAGATAGATAAATATATGCTATATTTGGAAGTTCCTTTCTATATTCTTTATATTCAAAAAGACCTGCATAATAAAGCCAACCATTACTTTTGTTGAAAATTCGCCCTAATTCTTCGGTTTTATAAAATCCCGTGTGTTTTAAAAATATTGCTAATCTATTTCGCCTAGCCTTGACACTTAAGTTATAACTCCAGAACATCCTTGAAAACAAACTTATGATATAATCTCGTGTTAATATCTCTTCTTTTACTTCTATCTCAGATACTTTCTTATATATAACTGTCTTCTTAAACATAAAAATTAAGTCATCTTGTGTTAAAGCTTCTAAAAAAGGTCTAATGTCCCTAGATAAAGTATAAGAAATCGCTTTATCTTCGTGCTTCTCTGCTATACCTGACGCTAATAATTTATCGAGCGGTGTGTTTCCTTTTTCTTCTAGCATACTTGTTAATTTTTCTTCCATTAATTGCCCTCTATTTTTAATGAATAGTAGCCTATACCCTTAGAATAATATTTTTCTTTAAACTCCGCTTCTGTAATATTTAAAGCTCGGCAAACTTTCTCTAAATCCATTTTAGACTTAGCCGTTCTTATCATTTTAATATCCTGACCAATAAAAAAGTCAAGATCATCGCCAAATTCTGAAAGCTGTTTAACTACTTCTTTCTTCTCTTTGTCTAGAGTCTTGTACTCTTTGATATAGACTGCTAATTCTTTCTGTCTTTCATCTATTTCACGAGCTTTTATTATTAATTCATATGGTATCTCTTCTTCCTCAATAAAGATAAAATCACCTTTGCTTTTTTTCGGCTCGTTGCCTGTCGCAATATGGTTATCATAAAATTTCTTAGCCTCTTTTTCTAGCTTAGCTATATAATTATTATCCCTTGGAATTATTATATATTCTAACTCGCCTCTCCAAATTGTACAAAAATAACAGATATGTACCTCTGGACAAGTCGCTAATTGATGCTGAACTTGATTATAATGATGCGGTAAATGCTCTTTAAACTCTTCTAAGCTCCCGAACCTTTTTGATATATAATTAGGTCTTAAAGGATTTGGTGATTTAAATTCTGCAATAGCTGCGCAACTTGAGTTTAAGCCATCAAGCGATGACATAAAATAATCCATCTTTTCGTGTATAACAACAGCTGGCTCAAAATCTTCTTCTACTAAAGCATTAAGCATATCTCTTGCTAATGGCTCTAATTCAGTCCCTCTCCTTGTGTCCTCGTTGCCAATAAAAAGCTCTCCAATTCCCATAATATCGTCGAACATTTTAAGTCTTGTATATTCGTATTTGTCCACATTCATAAGCGGGAACGATCTTGAAGCCGTTATTTTAAAATTTCTAAATGAAAGCCATTCTTCGTTGCTCCCTTCTTCTTGTGATAATTCTATAATCTTCATTTTTTCTCTCTCTATTTTAGTAAGGCGACAAGGGTTTATTCCTCATCGCCTATCGAATTTATTATTTAAATGCTAGTGTTAATCAAAATAACCATCGCTTGAAAAAACTTCTTAGGTAGCTCTTCAAACTTGCTGATTTTATACTCTGCTAGCTTATCTGTGATAATTTTTTGATCTTGTAAATTAAGACTTATCTTATTTAAATGATCTAGCTGTTGCTTATCTATAACTTGATCTCTGTTGGGTTGTACTTTATTTTCTTGCTGTTTCGCTTTAACTTTTGTATTAGTTTTAGGCTTACCCTCTAACTCATTAAGCAAATCTTTATATTCATCCTCTGGAATTTTATAAACCTTACCATATCTTAATTTTATCAACTTATTAGCATCTGGATTATAATCAAAAAAGTTTTTAATCTTTTTCAAATCTGGATGTATTTGCGAATTTGCGTCATCATCTTCTTGAGCGATTCCGAGCATAGCTGACATAGCATACCTTCTCAAATAAGTTATTACGCTTCCCTGTTGCTGGCAATCGGGCTTTTTTGGTACGGCTTCTATTTTACTTTCTAACCATTCCCCCGAGCTATGGCATAATTTTGTAGTGACAGATACTTTTAAATGATTCCCTTCCGCAAATTGCATTATAGCTAATTCATTTTCACATAAATATTGCCTTGTAGCAGCTATTATTGTTGCTAAATCGGCATACTTACTGTTGAAAAAAGTATTTCCAACTGTTCTATATGCCTTATCAAAGCCTCCTTGAGCTTTGCTTAATGCTAAAACCAACGCTCCAATCCCATCAGAAGATTTTATCCCTGACTTGTTTTTAACTTCGATTTGTTCTTCCATTATTCTGCCCCTATTTTGTTTAGTTCTTCGATTAAATCTTCTTTTATAATGTCTATATTATCTATATATATTCGCCATTCTTTGCCGTACTTTCCATGGCTAGTTATTATAAGCCGATTGTTACCTAAAACATTATCTTGTCTTATATCTAAATCTTTATCTGCTTGTAAGCTTATCTCCATTGTTTCTCCTATATCCCCTTAATTTTTATACCCTTATTATTACACAATATAAGTAATAAGTAAAGTAAATAAGCAAAAAATATAATTCAATTCGCTAAATAATTATTAGTAAACATAATGCGAATAACAACCCTATACCTAACAATCTTGCAATAGCCCAATTGCTTTTTGATTCTGGAATATTACTGCTAGAAGCCCATATTATTAGGACTATCAAGTTGACAATTGGTATGAACATTACTAGCTCCGAAAAAAACCAGTTTGAAATTGATATTGTTTTATTTTCATTATACATTTTATTTGTCCCTCTTTAAGTTTTCTAAGTGCCATCCTTTAGAATAAGCACTATATAATTTTATGCGAATTTTAAAAATAGTATCGCTTCCTATTCTTCCAGTTGGAAGTCTTTTAATAAATTCTTTGTTTAGAGCGAGCGCACTTCCGATACCTATTTTAAAAGCATCTTTACCCCTTCTCATAGCTTCTTCTATATCCATTGTGTACCCTTACTTATTTAATCTTTTAATTTTTATTCCTTCAACCGCTGTACTACCTAAAAAATCAGAATCATAAATAGTTTCGTTTAATATCTTCTTCGCTTCTATTTCGTTACCAGCCTCTATTTCTAGCGACCATTTTTTTGACTTTATCACATTATATTTATATATCATCATTATTCACTCCTGTTTGTTTAGTAATTATAAATATCTTCGTGAGCTTCACATATTCCTATATATATCTTTTCTAAGCTACCTACGTGACCCCAATTCTTATTTTTCCCTTTTTCATTCTCTAATTTTGTTATATAATCATTTAGCTCTTTTAATTTATCTTTTGTGTTTTCCAATATAAGTTCATAATTTCTTTTAACTTTTTCATTAATATAATCCATCTTATTTTCTCCTTTCGTTTTGTTTAATACCATTATTATATAACATTGTTAAGTAATAAGTAAAGCTTTAAGTTAAACTTTTATTATTTTATTTTATATAACTTCTTTCTTTCGTTAATTTTTATTGATCCGTGCATTGTTCTTATCTCTCCAAGGCTAAAAGTCTTTTTGCTTCTTCTTGAAAATTCTCCGCTGTGAAAATACCAAGCTTTTTTAGTCCTAGCCCATCTTAAACCAATGTTTTTGAGATCTTCTTTTATTTCTTTTGTATCTCCCTCAACCCATAGCCATGTCCCGCATATTTCAGCTTCTACATCAAGCCTATTAATAATTGATATTACCTTATCTAATTTTTCTCTTAGCTCTTTGTCGTTCTTTAATATAGCTTCAATGTCCTCTAAAGTTTCAGTTTTATATAAAACATTTTTAAGTAAAAATTCATATTCTAAATTTATAACTTTCATAACTTCAACGCTACCACCTAAGTCAGGATGATGTATCTTTGCTAAATCTTTGTATTCCTTTCTTAAGCTTTCTTTGTCTGTTGCTTTGAAATAATTTCTCATCTTATTTGCTCCTATCTCTTAATTTTTATACCCTTATTATATACTATATATAAGTAATAAGTAAAGTAAAAAGATAAATAAAAACAAAATATTCTGAACAGACAAGGATTTCTTGACTATTGGATTAATTATTGTTGCTCTCTAAATCATCAAGATCAAAATCAATTAGTCCTCTCTCGATATTTACAACCTCGGCGTTTATCACGATCTTGGTATGTATTTTTAATCTACATAATATTATAATTAACAGCAAGAGATAGGGCTGTACACCCGAAAACCCATTACCTTGATGGGCTTCTCTGTTCTTTAATAAGGTTAACTTAAGGAGTTAAAATGGCTAAATCATTAGTTATATGTGAAAATTGTGGCGTTGAGTTCTTAAAAGAAAATCATCAAATAAAAATAAAAAAGAATCATTTTTGTTGTTATGAATGTTCAAATCTTTTCAAAATAATAGATAATTTATCTAAATCAATAGGTAAAAAATATGGTCAATTAACTGTTTTATCTTTAGCATTTAGAAAAGATAGTTGTTCATATGTTAATTGTTTATGCGATTGTGGAAATACTTGCGTGAGGAAATTATGCAGGCTAAATCGTGAAATAGTAAAAACATGCGGTAAATGTCCAGTAAAATTTAAACTCATGAAACATATAAAAATTATAGATAGCAATACTTGGATATGGACATCATCTACTAGCAAATTTGGATATGGTCAATTTAGATATAAAGGTAATACTTGTCTGGCTCATCGTATGGTATACGAATTATTTATAGGAGAAATACCTAATGGAATGTGTGTCCTTCATAAAGATGACAACCCACCTAATGTTTGTCCAAGTAATCTATTTTTAGGAACGCGTAAGGATAACAATCTTGACAAAGTAAAAAAAGGTAGAAGTAACAAAGGCGAAAAAAGCTATTTATCAAAATTAACAAACAAAAAAGTTATTAAAATAAGAGAGCTTTACAATACTGGAAAATATACGCAAAAAGAAATAGGAGAAATGTTCTCTATATCAGGTAATAGTGTATCAACAATAGTTAATTACAAAGTCTGGACACATGTTTCACGTGTCATTATATATTAATTTTCTAAACTGTAAGGCTACATGTTAGTTGTTATCTATTCCATCAATTTCAGAGCTAAACAAATCATCGCCAATCACAATCTTTTCTGTAGTAATAGAAATGTTTACGTCTCTAGCTCCATCGTTATTATCGGATTCTTGTTTGCTAAGCGTGTGTATAGCAAAAAGCAGTAACGCCCCTATCAATAATATACTTCCTATCTCGTGCATTGCTTTCATAATCTCCTCCTAATTTGAACATTTGTCAACATAACGAAAAAATAATTTAGTATTACAATCAAAATAATACCAAATAGCCTTATTTGTTTTTGAATATTTTACAAAAAATACTCGATTAGTACTTGGCTCATA
>CAYONI010000032.1:0-5815 GCA_964405295.1 uncultured Methanosarcinales archaeon
AATTGAACCGTCGACACATGGATTTTCAATCCAAAACTGCAGCAAAAAAGAGACAAAAATGTCTCTTTTTACTTTACAGTTACTTGTGGTATGGCTCATTGTTACTAATTCTAAATGAACGATATACTTGTTCTAATAGTATTAGTTTCATTAGTTGATTTGGTATATTCATCTAGAAATTATTTTGAAGACTTTAAATGCTATGATAGAATAGAATCATACAAAATAGGAGAATTCAATTATGATAAGTAATAATACAAAAAAAGCTCTACTAGAAACAGCAAGTTTTAATATGAGAACATAGATTATGGGACATTTAAATATTCTCTCCTTTTTCTGGTTACTATTGTTGTTCTTTTATTCTAGATATGTTCTAAAACAAAATGAAGTTGTTAGAAATAGATTTCTCAAGATACAATTATTGTTAGTTCTTTTATACAATATCGGATTCTTGTTTGTTTTTCCTTGGAAAATCCCAATAGAGCTTTCAACAACATCGTATTTTGTAGTTCCTATAATAGTTCTATTCAGCATCAAGTATTTAAAAGCTTGGGGTGTCTATGCATCTATTCTTACTGGTTCTATATATTTTATTGGTATGTTAATAATGGGGAATAAACTATATAGTAATTTTCCTCCATACAGTGTATATACATCACTTTATAATCATGGAGCACTAATATCTTATGCACTTATTACTTTGAAAACCGCAGAATTCCATAAGTCTGAGAGAAATATAATCTGGGTTGGATTAGGATTATCAGCAGCATGGGCTCTATTACTCAGACCCTTAGTTACATTCACAGGAAGAATATTTATATATATATTATTAGATGGTGATCTTATAAATATTTACTTTCCAAATAATTTGAATTTAAGATTTATAATCTATTACCCACTACTTATTGTAGTATTAATCTTTTCAGCTAATGTAGTTCATCTATTAAATCAGAAATTGAAAACATAAAAAGTAGACTCTATTCCATAGAATCTGCTTTTTTAATATCACTTAATGTTTTATATTAAATAAACAAATTTTCCTGTTACTCATATATATTGAAAAGGTATAGATAGAACAAAGTTCGATGCAGACAAACAAAAGACCAAAATTAAGGTCTATTTTTTGTTAAAAACAGCTTAGCTATTTCTTATATTGCAACTATCTAAATGATTATCTACTATACCAACTGATTGCATATAAGCATACATAATCGTTGAGTCTACAAAACTAAAAACTATTAATTTAGTGTTTGTCCGTATCTCTAGACAGCAATATGAAATTTTTAAAAAAGAGTAAATAAAAAAGCCGATAAACGGCTTAAATAAGATGTAGATGGTGGCTCCGAGCGGAATTGAACCATCGACACATGGATTTTCAATCCAAAACTGCACCAAAAAAGAGACATTTCAGTCTCTTTTTGCTTATCAAAAATAAGTAATACGACTCTTTTTAACGCTTTTTAGTTCAACTAATTATTATATGCATTTGTTATTTTAATTCACAATTCAATTTTCTAAAGAGAATAAATCAACATTTGTTAAGATAACAATTTTGTCCCCTTGTAATGTCCATATTTGATTTCCCAAAAACATTACTATCTTAATTTCTTCAACGATATTACCTTCATAATCCATTTTCAGTAAAAGTGATTGTCTATAATCTGGATAATCTTCAGTATATGGTGTAGCACTCAAATAGATATAATCTTCATCGTGAGCAAAGTGAGCAGATGAAGAATATTGTTCTTGCAAGTCTTTAATTACATTTCCTTTACTATCAACAACAAGGATATGAAAAGGGCTCATACTTGCCCAATTCTCAACATAATCATAGGTTTGTGGATGACTAATTAAGTATAAGTCATCATCTATTGATATAATATCCCCAACAGGATTCAGATTATCAGTATTCCATATTTCTTCATTTGTTTTTGTTACTTCAATTACAGTGATAGGACCACGAAATCCTTCTACAGCACTTACTGCTCTTGACATAATAAATGTGTTCCTATCAGTTACACCATACAATTCTCCAGGTAATGAGTATTCATCAATAATATTACCATTCAAATCAATTTCAACAATTAACTCTTCATAAGTATTAGACGCATCAAGATATATCATTTCATCTTTAATGATTAATCCATTGATTTCTTGATATATGACATTCCACAAAGATACCCCTGAATTATCTATATAATGAAGTTTTCTCGATATATTTAGGTCTAATAATGACACATCTTCATCTTCAATAATGCATTCAAAAAATAACTTGTCTCCATTTTCAAAAAGATATAATGTATTACTCGAGCTTGTAGGACGCACATAAATCTCAGTATCTATTATTCCTTCAGAATCTGCTGTATAGATTGTATTCCTATCTTGAAAAATGACTTCACCATCATTTTCTGAAATTACACTAACAAAATCTTCAACATATTGTGTCCATAAAACATTTCCATTAATATCTCTTCGTTCTAGTAATGAATCTTGAGTTAAAAAGTACCCATCTTCTATTACATCAACTTCAAAACTATCATCTTCAATCACGCTATATATTTCTTCACCTTTATCGTTTACATGAACAAAACGATATGTTCTAGTATCTAGAATATGGTATGAAAACAAAAAAGCTTTATCTTGTATTGCGTAAGCATCTATACCAAATATTGATTCAAACTCATACAAGACTTCAACTGAGTTAATATCAAATTTGATCAACTCATATTTGTCTACAATAGGTAAATCATATCTATATGGTTTACGCAAAGCAAAATAACTACCATCACTTGTATGTATTGGATATATTTTTCTCTGTTTCAAACTATGAATATAAATAGATGTTAAGTCATTTACACTTAAAATTTCTGTTCCATCTTGCTCAAATATCCCTGTTGTACAATTTCTTACACCAAAACAATATCTAACCAATAATAAATCATCATGGATATCTTTTATATCCCAAAAACTTCTATAAACTTCTAACTTCCACAATATATTATAATCATAATCAAGTATTGCCAAAGACTTATGAGTATAGGCAGAAACTCCAATATCAGCATCATAATATTCAATAGCAATTACATTTTTTAATTCCTTATACCCGAAAATATAGTAATTTGAAAAAATGGATAACATTTCACTACTTACTTCCAATTCTTCAATATTAATTGTGTATTGATTCATATCCCATTTTGCATATAAGGTGAAATTACTTGAAACCTGTTTGGAAAAATCGTAAGTCACAGCAAAATCATTGTCAGTATACCATCCATCAAATATATATCCTTCTCTTTGGATAGCTGGACTGTCAATATCTTTCAAATAATCTAGAGTGATGTCTTCTACTCCACTTCCACCATTTTCTTCAAAGCTAATTGTGTATTGATTTATCTCCCATTTGGCATATAGGGTGAAATTATTTGAAACTGGTTTGGAAAAATCGTAAGGCACAGTGAAGTTATTGTCAGTATACCACCCTAAAAAATCATGTCCCTCTTTTAAAGATCTTTCTGGTTCAATCACAAAATTCCCTTCAGATACTGATATTGTTTCAACCATAGATCCCTCATCAGTATCAAAACCCACATTATAAGACTGAGTGCAACCACTTAAAAACAGCATAAAAAACAGGATTGTTATAAATGCTGTAACTTTAATTTTTTCTTTCATAGATATCACTGTCCCTAATTATTATCTTCAACTTAATTATACTTTATTCAATCAAAAGTTCAACAACAAAAATAATAAGGAATTATATATATTTTATATCAAAATCAATATCAAATTCTATATGATGCATTTAAAACAGTCTTGTGTTCCTGCATATCACTAGTTGCTCTTATTTATGATACTACTCACGTTATTAAATCTTAATAAAAAATGAAATTGTGCATGCTTTTCGCTTGTCCATGTGTCGACACAAGAAAATGTAACATGATATAATTGTAAATAAAAAAGCCCTAAAAGGGCTTAGATAAATTGTAGATGATGGCTCCGGGAAGAATTGAACCTTCGACACATGGATTTTCAATCCAAAACTGCTACAAAAAAGAGACAAAAATGTCTCTTTTTTGTATTTATATTGTAGTAAATTTTCAATTTATAGTTAAATTAAACATTGTCAAAATGTTTTGTCCGAATTGACTATTTGATATGCATGATATTCCACCAGCATTACCTTTAAGAAACACTTCGCTCATCTTTTCAGGAGATATCTTTAGCCACGAACTAATCAGATATCCGATTACTACTCCATGAGAAACAATAACAATATCTTTTGATCTATTTATAAGGAAGCATTCAATAAAAGATTCCATTCTTTGATATAGTTCTCTTGGTGTTTCCGCACCATTCCATAATGGTTTATCAACTTGAAGAGCATTTGAGTCGAATAGTTTGTTTTTACTGGCCCATTCATAGTTTTATTTGCAGCTTCCCCATTATTGATTTCTCTTAATAATTCAGTATCAGTAATCTTAATTCCGAATCTTTCACTAATATACTCCGCTGTCATAAATGCTCGTTTTAGATCTGAGCTATAAAGTACAAAATCACTTAGTCCCAGGTTTTCAATCTCTTCAGCAACTGCTTTAGATTGATTTATCCCTAACTCAGTTAATGGTGTATCCGTCCAACCACCTGTTAACTCATTAATGTGATGTTCTGATTGACAATGCTGAATGATATATATTTTACACATGCTAATCAACCCCTTTAGCTTTCATAGAAATATTATAACATATCAATAATAAAAGTACTTCTTCTTTCAAAATAGCACAAAATCAAGTAAATAAAAAAGCCTCAAAAAGGCTTAAATAAGATGTAGATGGTGGCTCCGGGCGGAATTGAACCATCGACACATGGATTTTCAATCCAAAATTGCAACTTGTTACTAAATGTATATATACCCCTTTATAATAAAAGCAATAAACTGTATAATAATATCAAGAGGTGATAATAATGAAAATATTGACTTTATACTATTCAAAATCAGGAAATACAAAAAAAATTGCAGAAGCAATTCATAATATTGCATCAATTAATAATGAAGCATCTTTAAAGTCATTAAAAGAAATAAATGATACTGATTTAAACAACTATGATTTTATATTCTTAGGAGCACCTTGTCATCACTCAACACTAGCCAAAGTAATACTTTCATATATCGAAAAAATACCTTATAAGCCGTCATTTAAACTAGCTGGGTTTTATACACACTCAACAGTACATGCTGATGGAACAGAACGCAATGATTATCTCTTTAATAAATGGGCAGGTCGTTCCAAAAAAGCGTTTGATAATTTAGCTAAAGAAAAAGAAATTGAATTACTAGGACAGTTCCACTGTCAAGGTAGTGCCAGTTTCTTAATTGAGAAGTTCATAAGATCACAAATTATAAAAAATAAAGCTGAATGGGTTCCTTATCGAAAAGAAATGAGATTACATCCTACTAATGAAGATATAGAAAATGCCAAAGAATTCGCAAAAATGATTATTATTAAAGCAGATATCTCATAGGATTTGAAATTATCGCAAATAGAATAAAGAAAAAAGTACATGATTAATTCATGTACTTTTAATTTTTTTCAGTGATTTCTTTTACAATACATTCAACATATTACTACAAATAGCTAGTCACATATACCCCGAACAAAAAAAGATAAATATAAACCCCTCAAAAAGGCTTAGATAAGATGTTGATGGTGGCTCCGGGCTGAATTGAACCGTCGACACATTGATTTTCAATCCAAAACTGCAACAAAAAAGAGACATTTCAGTCTCTTTTTACTTTGCAATACCTTGTAATACGGCT
>CAYONI010000033.1:0-5800 GCA_964405295.1 uncultured Methanosarcinales archaeon
AACACAAAACAACTTATTCGCTTGCTATCCAGCAAGCTCATTTGGGACACACCCGATAAGATTGAAGGCTTTTATAGTTTTTTTTAAGAATTAGAAAATAAAAGAAAAAGAAATAAAAATGCTCAATAATCAAATAAATTATTGGCGCTGTTAAATGGAGTTAATTTAGCGCTTTTATTTGATCAAAACCTTTAAGCCCATTATTTTGAAATAATACAAATCTTCGATTTATAATATCTCCATTTTCATTAACGTATGTTTCTTTATTTGTTGAGCCTTCAAAATATGAATCTCTCATGTTGTCTACCATGCACTGTTTTGAAAATTCATCACATTTGTCTAGTTTCGATGTGAAAGCCTCAAGTGTATCATATACTTGTTGTACAAAGACACTATCCTTTAATTCAGGGTGTTCTAGCACTAGGTCTTTTCTCCATTTTTCTGCGTTTGCTGAATCTGTTAGTTCGTCAATTGCAAAATCTGCTGTATAAATGTTGATATTGTATTCCTCGAAGTCTGGAATCATTTTGTCCATTGTGTTCAAATTTACACTATCCTTTCCATTCAATAAATAGATATCAAGGCCCTCATAGTTTCTTTCAATTAATTGTTTGAAAACATTAGTTGCCATGAAGTCATACGTGCTCATTGTCATACATTTTATATTTTCATTTTTCATTTTTGCTATTAACGTATTGTAATCTTTTTCTCCAACATTTACTATGTCTTTTCCTATTTCTGCATCTAAGTTGTCATTTAGTGTTTTAAAACTAGGTTCTGCTAATGGAACATTTACTGAATGAAATGTAATTTTTTCACATTTTTCATTTTCCTTTATTTCTTGGCTTATTAGTTTTATAGCATATTGAAGTTCTGAGTTTGCTCCATTGAAGATATATTCTTGTTTTGATGCATATTCGGAATCATAATTATTTGCTAATAGGATTATTTCTTTGTTTTTTGCAAATTCTTCAAGAGCCATTGATGGTCCGCTAAATGGAACAAAAAATACTTCAACTCCCTCTGCTTTCATTTTTTGAACTATAGATACTGTTTCTTTAGGATCCATTTTATTATCTTCGATAATCAGTTTAATTTTGGTCCCTTCTTTGTTAATGTTTGTTTCATATTCTAAAGCTGCTTTTCTGTATATGTCTCCATAGGCAGCTCCTGCTCCAGTTAAGGGTAGTAATACTCCGATTTCTACAACTTCTTGTGTTTCATCTTGTGTTCCATCTGTTGTGTTACCACATCCAGTTAAGATTGTGCTCATTATGATTATGCTCATTATTAATAGTGTTAGAATTGCGTTTTTTGTTTTATTCATTTTTATAAACCTCTTTTCTTTACTAATATTGATAACTTATTTTATAAATTTTTCTAATATTTATCTTCCACCAAAATATATTTCTTTAATTTTTTTATTTTCTAGAATATCTTTGCCACCTTCTAGTTTAATTTTTCCATCTTCTAATATATAGGTTCTATGAGAAATAGAAACTGCTTGTTTTGCATTCTGTTCTACTATCATTATAGTCATTCCTTCTTTATTTAATTCTTGTATTATTTTAAATATGTGTTTCATAGTTTTAGGGTCTAATCCTAAAGATGGCTCGTCCAATAATAATAGTTTAGGTTCATGCATTAAGCTTCTTGCAATAGCTAAGATTTGTTGTTGTCCACCAGATAGGGTGTAAGCTAATTTATTTTGTCTTTCTTTTAGTATTGGAAATCTGTCAAACACTTCTTTTATTTTAATTTTTACATGGTCTTTATTGTGAAAGGTGTATAATCCCATTTCTAAATTTTCTTTCACTGTCAGATCTGAGAACACAAGCCTCCCTTGAGGGACAAAGCTTATGCCTTCTATTATTAAATTGTGAGTTGGTAATTTTGTAATATTGTTTTTGTTGAATATAATTTTTCCAGAATAAATATCACAAAGATTAAATATACTTTTTAGAAGTGTTGACTTTCCTGCTCCATTAGGTCCAATAAATGAAACTATTTCACCTGGTTTAATGTGAACATTCACATTTTCTAATATGTGCATTCCACCATATCCTGCGTTTAAGTTTTTTATTGTTAACATCTAATCACCCAAATAAGCTTCTAAAACCTTTTTGTTCTTCTTAATCTGTGCAGGTGTTCCTTCTGCAATAACTTTACCTTCATCCATTACGATTATGTGGTCTGAGATATTTAATGTAAAATACATGTCGTGTTCTATTAGCAAAATTGTTTCTCCTTGTTTTTTTAGAATACTTAAAATTTTCATTATGTCTTTTCTAATTTTTGGATTAACTCCTGCAACTGGTTCGTCTAAAATTAATATTTTATGCGGGAGAATTATAGCTCTTGCTAATTCTACTAATCTTTTCTGACCAAAACTTAAGTCTCCTGCAATATGATTCTTCATCTTAGTTATATTCAATAATTTTAATACATCAGTAATCTTTTCCTCAAATAATTTTTTATTCTTATTCGGATAAAGTAAATTGTTCCAGAATTGAGTATTATCTTTATTAATCGATATAAGTAGATTTTCTTTTACTGTTAAGTTATTAAACAATCTTGATTTTTGAAATACTCTGCTCAATCCCAGTTTGGATATTTGATATGGTTTTAACTCAGTTATATCTTGGCTTGATAGAAATATTTTCCCTTTGTCTTTTTTTTCAAATCCTGAAATAAGATTGAAAACTGTTGATTTCCCTGCTCCATTTGGTCCAATGAGCGCAGTTATTTTGTTATCAGAGAGTTTAAAACTACATCCATCTACTGCTTTTATTCCTCCAAAATATTTTTTTAAGTTTTTTATTTCTAACATTTTAGTTTAACACGACTTTTCCAAAGAATCCTTTTGGTTGATATATTAGGATAATAATTAAGATTAGTGCATAAATAATTTGTCTTGCGGGTCCTAGAATTGATGAAGGCATGCCTACAAATCTTAATATTTCTGGTATTATAACAAGGATGATGGTTGCAAAAAATGTCCCTTTAAGTG
This sequence comes from uncultured Methanosarcinales archaeon, assembly GCA_964405295.1. Taxonomy (GTDB): domain Archaea; phylum Nanobdellota; class Nanobdellia; order Woesearchaeales; family CAYZNE01; genus CAYZNE01. The sequence goes on from CAYONI010000033.1 coordinate 3,011, forward strand.
AGGCCAAACCTCCAATAATTATCATGCATACGATAGGGATAATCATCATCATTGCAAATGAAGAAGGATCAATAAAAGTTATGTAGTGAGCATAAAGACTTCCTGCAATTCCCGCAAAGAATGCAGATATCATTAATCCTATCGTTTTTATTTTGAAAGTATTTTTTCCAAGAGCCTTAGCTGCATCCTCATCGTCTCTTGTTGCTTGCAGCAGGTTTCCAAACGGGCTTTTAACAATTTTATGTAATATAGAATAAGTTAATCCTGTAATAACTAACGCAAGAATAAGAAAAGATAAATTATTACTTATTTTTAGACCAAAAATTATTGGTTTGGTTATTCCGGGTATTCCTAGTGGCCCTTTTGTTAATGAATTCCAGTTAAGCATAAGGGCATATATAACAAAAGAAAATCCCATTGTTGCAAGTGCCAAATAATCTCCTTTTAGTCTATTCGTAGGTATTGATAATAAGTATGCAAAAAACATTGGGATAATCCCTGCACATAGTAATGCTATTATCCAAGGAACACCTTGCATTGTCAATAATGCAGAAGTGTATGCTCCTATTCCAAAGAATGCAATATGTCCAAAATTTAATAATCCTGCATAACCGATAGATATTTGTAAAGATAGGGCTAAAACTAAGTCAATACATATAATAATTGCAACGTGTATTAGGTATGCTGATATCATTTTTTAATTCCTTTTTTAATTCCTAAAAGTCCATCTGGTTTAAATAATAAAAATATGAATAATAATCCGAATGCGATTGCATCTTTATATCCTGAGGGCAAAAACCATATTCCAAAATTCTCAACAATTCCAAGTAAAAATGCGCCTAATATTGCCCCTGGCACAGATGAAACTCCGCCAATAATTGCGCCGGTAAATCCTTTTATCATTAAGTTAGATCCCATTGAGGGTTCAAGGTTTTGTTCCAAAGCTACTAGTATTCCTGCAATCCCTGCAATTGCTGAACCAATAATAAAGCTATAATTATAGATTTTCTTAGTATTAATTCCTAAAACTTCAGATAAGTTTTTATCATCAGAAACTGCTCGCATAGCTTTTCCTAGAGAGCTATTTTTCATTAACCACAGTAAGAAACCAAGTAATAGGATTGCAGTTATAATTATTACAATTTGTAAAGGTGTTATTATTGCACCAAAAAGAGAAATTCCTTTTGCGACTTTCAAGAATCCTATTGTTTTTGCATCTGCACTAAAAATTAGCAAGACCAGTGATTCTATTAGAATTAATAGTCCAACGCTGGCTATGAGCATTATGGTTGGGCTGGCTTTTCTTTCTCTTAATTTTGCATAAACAATATAATTGAGTAGTAATCCAACGAGAGCAGTGCTTATTATCGTTAGTATTACTGATATCCAAAAATTTATCCCTATTAATGAATAAAATAAGTAAAGTAGATATCCACCTGCAACTATAACTGAGCCATGAGCAAAATGAACAAATTTATTTGTTTTATAGATTAAAGAGAATCCTGCTGCAATAAGTGCATAGATTGCACCGGCAATCAATCCATTAGCTAATAGTTGCATAAACATATACTGTTATTTGGAAGTATCATTTATAAAAATTATTGAAAAGTTAGTTTTTTATTTCATTAAATAAATTTTTAAATATCATTTACCAATATTAAGATATGGCATTAACTAACTTAAAATTCAAATATAGTATGGATGACGTGACAAGTTTTGCACTAAACTCCGGATTAGATTCTTTTTTTCTTAAGGTTGCAATTTTAAAGTATGATTTTTTTAATAAGTTTAGTTTCGAGGGTATGACTTTCGAGAATATATCAGATAACTTTGAAATAGGCAAAAGGGAGTTAAGTGCTATATTGCCTTTATTTATAACTATGGGGTTCTTAGATTATAAAAAAGATAAATATTTTCTAACTAAATTTTCAAAAGAACATTTATTGGAATCCTCACCAAAAGATATGTCTAATTTTATTAACCTTAGAAGTAAGTTCTACCCTGATAGCATAACATTTGATATGGTTTTAAGTGTTCTGAAAACAGGTAATCCTTTTAGTTATATGAAGGGTGAAGGGAAATGGTCTGAGAGTATTGCTAATAATAAAGAAATGGCAAGAATATTTACTAGTGGGATGAATAGTAGAGGTGTCTTCCTTGCGAGTAAGCTTGTTAATAAAATTGGGATTTCTTCGAGTAAATCTTTATTGGATATTGGAGGAAGTTCGGGGATATATTCATGTTTCTTAAAAGAAAAATTCAAAAATTTAAAAGTTGATGTTTTGGAACTTCCAACAGTTGCAGAAAATACTCGTATTTCTCTTAAGTCAAAAGGATTTGATTCTAAAGTTGGAGTTATTGAGGGTGATATGTTTACTTTTAATTCTGAAGAAAAATATGATGTTCATATGTATTCAAATGTTCTTCATGATTGGAGTTATCATAATGTAAAAAAGCTTATTGCTCATAGTTATGAAAATCTACCATTGAATGGTAAGATCGTAATTCATGATGGTCATCTTAATCTGGGTAAAAATGCTAAAAGTTTAATGCATAACAATTTAACTTTAATTATATTTACAGAAGGAAGGTATTACTATTATCATGAGATAAGAAGGCTCTTAACTGAAACAGGGTTTAAAAAAATTAAAATTAAAAAAACTGTTGGTGGGCGAAGTCTTATAGTAGCTATAAAATAGGAAGGTTGATTGTGCATAATAATTTACTCTTTTTTATTTCGGGTGTGTCCCAAAAGGTATAAAAAGGTATACTGGCTAAATATTCTTATGA
>CAYONI010000034.1:0-5507 GCA_964405295.1 uncultured Methanosarcinales archaeon
TCTAAACTAAGAGCAGAAGATAAAGCTAAGTTTATTAGATTGATTAAAAATATCCAAACTAAAAAACAATTTAAAACTAAATTACCTAGTGTATTAGATAGGATAGATAGACTTTCTTTATTACAAGAAAAAAGAACTGTTAGAAAAACTATACTTAAAGAACTTAAAACTACTAAACCTAAAAAGAAAGCAGGTAAACCAACTGGTAAATTTACTCCAGAAATACAAGAAGCATTAAATGTATTAAGAAAATTAACCAGACTATCTACTCCTAAAGCAGAATCATTATTAGTTGATAATCTATTAAAACAATCTACTCAAATAGTATCGCCTGCTATGGCTTTTGAAAATAGAATACTTGGTATGCTTACTAATGATGTTAAATCAATTCAAGGTCTTTTAGATATGGTTAAAGAATTGAAAGAAAAAGGTAGTTCAGAAGCGTTGTTAAAAGAATTTAATAGACAAACAGAACTCCAAAGAGAAAAAGAATATCTAGTTGATAGACTTACTAAAGGAGAAGGACTTGCTAAGGGAATAGAGACTACTGGTATTACAAAGAAAAAAGGTAAAGCTAGAATAATCCAATTCATTAGAACTCTAGGTAAAACATCTATACTAGATTGGGGTGGTAAAATGGAAACACTCGATATAAATAGTAATGTAGAAAATAGACAACTAAAAGAAAGATTTAGTACATTAGATCAAGATAATCAATTTAAGAAAGAAACATTAGATGTAATAGATAGCATATCTGATTCTGTTAAAGAAGCTTATGGAGTAACAAAGAAAACTGACATATATAAAATAATACAAGGTTCAGTTAAAGAAGTTAATCTTGGAACTTTTACTAATGGAAAAGGTAATAAGGTAGAACTTAAAATGGAGAAAGGTGAATTGATTAAGATGTGGGTTGAAATGCAAGATGAAACTCTTATGGATTCCTTTATAGAAGGAAATGCTTTTACTCCTAAGATGTTTGATGCTGTTAATAAAGCTATGTCAGAAGCAGATAAAAAGTTCGGACTTAAAGCAATAGAACTATGGCAAGAAGATTATATTAAAACAAATCCAGTATATGCTGATATAAATGGAGTAAACCTACCTAATAATCCTAATTATTCTCCTATTAAGAGAAGGGGTTTTCAAGAGAATACTGATTTAGGTTTTGGAGATTTCTTAGATGAAGCAGTATATAGAATGTCAGTAACAAGTAAATCATTTATCTCTCGTAAAGGAAGTATTTTATCATTAGAAAAACAAAATATATTTAGTACCCTACAAAGTAGTTTAGTAGAAAAAGCATACTATCGTTCTTGGGTTAAACAAATTCAAAGATTTGATTCTATATTTAAAGATACTAATGTTAGAACAGCTATTAAGCAAGAGTTCAGTGGATCATTCTTAAATGCTTTAGATTCTAATATAAATATGTTAGCTTCTAATGGTAATAAAATAGCTAGTAGATGGAAGGTAGTAGATTTTCTAAGAAAAGGATTTACTCTTGGTGTTCTTGGTGGAAAAATATCACTTATGGCTAAACAAATGGTATCTACTCTAGCTTATACTGAAAAGTTAAATCCAATAGAATTTACTACTGGAGTTGTTAGTTTCTTTAGAAATCCTATTAAAAACTTTAAGACATTACAAAATGAGAGTATTCTAATTAAAACTCGTGGAGCTAATATGGAAAGAGATATAAATGATGCTCTTAAATCTGATGTATTTAAACAGTTTTCTAAGAAACAAAGTTTAAAGAATATGCTAATGTTATTTACTAAGATTGGTGATAAAGGAGCTATTGTAGTAGGTTCTTGGGCTATGAGAAAATCAATGCTTAAAAAGGGAAGAAGTTTAAATGAAACAATAAGAGCTTATGAGAGCTTTAGTTCAGAAACTCAACAGTCTTCTGATATATCAAGATTATCTAATATTCAATTAGGTGGTTCTTTTGCTAAACTATTTACAATGTTTAAGTCTTCTCAAAGACAATATCTACAAAAAGAAGTTAATGCTGTAAAGTCTTTATTATCAGAGGGTGGATTTTCTAAGAAGAATATATTTAGAGTATCTAAAACATTGTTTATATACCACGTAATGCTTCCTGTAGCCTTTCAATTTGTAGCTAATCTAGGTGGTTGGAGTGATGAAGATAAAAAAGATTATCTAAGAGCTGGTATTTTAGGTTCTTTTAATGGTCTATTTATTATAGGTGATTTATTAGATGGAATATTGAGAGCAGCACTTGGATTGAAAAGATGGCCACAAGAGATTCCTATTACATCAATAGCAAATGATATAGCAGATGGAGTAGCTAAAATAGACTTTGATGATATAAGTGCTAGTGATTGGAATGAAGCTATAGAAAATTTCTTATCAGCTAGTTCAGGAGTTGGTATTCCTTATCCTGCTATGAAAAATACTTATGAAGGAATTGTTGATATAAAAGAAAAAGATGTTGCTTCTGGAATTGGAAGATTATTAGGTTGGTCAGAATATGTTGTCGGATCTGATTCTGGTGGAAAGAAAAAGAAGAAAGTTAAAAAGAAGAAAAAGAAAAAAAAGAAAGTTAGAAAATAACTTGACAGATTTTTCTATTAGGAGTAATATAGAATTTAATTAAATAATAAAAAAAATATATGTTATTAGTAATTATATTTATGATTCTAGTAATCGCTAAGGCTCTTTAAACAAGCTATCCTGATACTATTGCTTAAAAACACTTGACATAGAAAACTACCTATGCTAATATATTTAGTATAAGTGTATAAGTAAATTTTAAAAACAATATGACTAAAAAACGAACACAATTTAATAGACAGTTTAAATCATTAGACAAAAGTGAACTGCCTTTTTTAGTTTTCATAGGTTGCGTGTTCGTTGCCTTGTCAAACTTTAAAGGTGGTTCTTTTTTGTTTAACTAAAATAACATTATGAATTTAAAAGAACAACGACAAGAATTTTATAAGTTTCTAGCAGAACTATTAAAAGTAAAAATACCTGATGATAAAGTTGGATATATTTCAGATGCTTTAAAAGATTATGCTAAATCTAGTAATGAGAAATATAAAGAAAAAGTTGAGATACTAGAAAATAAGATTGAAAAGATGAAAACATCTCAACCACCAAAAGTAATTAAAAAACAAATAATTCAAAAAGAAAGACCAAGCACAATTCGTGTATGGACACCTACTAAATAAAAATATGGCATCACCACAAGTTGAAAATGGATTTACAAGAATAGCTAATGAATTATTAGAGGAACTTTTAAAGTATAAGTTTCCTAAGAATACGAGCATAGCTCCATTATCTATTTGTCTTTTTGTTATGAGGAAAACTTATGGCTATCGAAAGATCAAAGATAGAATATCACTTAGTCAATTTGAATTAGGCTTAAATATCTCAAGACCTACTATTGTTCATTGGTTAGAGTATCTAGTTAAAGCCAAGCTACTAGTTAAAGCCATTAAACCACTAGGGTCAGAATATAGCTTTAATAAAGACTATCACCAATGGATACCACTAGTTAAAGCCATTGAACTAGTTAAAGCCAGAAAGTTTGCTAGTAAAAGCCCTTTAACCGATATTGGTAAAGTGGCTTTAACACACAAAAGAAAAAAGAAATTAACAAAAGAAATACTGCAATCTAAAGATTGCGAGATATTTTCCTCTAAGGAGTATATAAAATCCCTTATAGGTAATAAAAGAAGAGATACTCACATTATAGGGTTATTCTTTAAACACAAAGAAACAGAGTTTGATAACAAGGAACAAGCTAACTCTCAGCTTAAACGACATTTAAGACCTGCTAGAGACTTAAAGGGATATTCCGACGAACAGATACTAGCCACTTTTGAAGGAGTAGATAAAGAAAGTAAATGTGATAAAGAATATATATGGACATTAGAAACAATATTAAAAAGAATACAATATTATAAATAAAACAAAAATATATGAGTCTTGTCAACGACAAATTTGAAGAAAAGTTATTAGAAGATACTTTCTCTAGTAAAAATAGAGGTGAAGATATAATGACTAGAATCCAAGATATAGAGTTTAAAGAACTAATAGCAGGAATGCCAACTGGACTTAAAACTTTAGATGATATGTTTATGGGAGGTTTTAGAGATGGACAGCTAGTAATCATCTCAGGAGTTTCTGGTTATGGTAAAACTGCTCTCAGCATTCAGATGACTAGCAACTATTCTAAGCAGGCAATTCCAGTAGCTTGGTTTAGTTATGAAATGTCAGTAAATGAACTACAATGGAAGTTTAAAGAAATGGGTGGCTATGATGATCTACTTTGTTATGTTCCTAAAAAACATACATCAGACAATGTTAAATGGCTAGAAGATAAGATAGTTCAATCAGTAAAATATTTTAGCACTAAGGTAATATTTATAGATAACTTAGATTTTCTAACAGTAGATGTTAGAAGTGGTGATGATAAACTTACTATGCAAAAGAGAATAATAGGAATGTTAAAGAGAATCGCCATTGATTATAATGTGGTGGTTTTTTTAAATGCTCATATTACTAAAATAGAAGAAGGTAAAGAACCTAGAATGCAAAATGTCTATGGAGCTAGTGAAACTTATAAACTAGCAGACGCTATTATATTTATTCATAGACTAAAGGAAAAAGTCGGTAGAGGAGAGCAAGAATTAAAGTTTACAAACGAGAGCAAGATCATAGTTGATAAAAATAGACTTACAGGAAAGCTCGGACAATTCAAAGTATTATTTAAAGATAATAAGTTTAGTTTAATAGATAATACTCATAAAGAATAAATATATGAAATTACATAAACAAAAAGCTTTTGCCATAATGTGTTTAGTAAGAGGTCGTTCTTGGGGATTTACTTGTGGAGAAGATAGTTATTATCATATATCTTATGATGGATTCAAATTGGAGCAAAGAATGTATGAGCTTAAAGGAAAACATCCAAATAATTTATATAAAATAGTAAGTATAGAAATTAAAGAAACATTAAAATAAATGCTTAAAACAACTAAAAACTTAGTAAATCTTTATAGGAAAGAAGCTAAAGAGCTATTAAAGAAATTAAAAGAGATAGAGGACAGATATGAAATATATAAAGATGGAACTGTCTTAAACTATTGGACTGGTAAATTTGTAAAGTTTTCAAAAGATTCTAAAGGATATATGAAAGCAAGATTACATTCTCCAAAGCTATCTAAGAATAAAGATAAAAGAATACCTTATAGACTACATAGAGTAATAGCAATGAAGTTTTTAAAAGATTTTTCAGATGATTTACAAGTCAATCATATAAACGGTATTAAAGATGATAATAGAATTGAAAATTTAGAGATGGTAACCAATGCACAGAATGCTAAACACGGTTGGGCTTTACCACAGAATAAGAATAGAATTAATAAATTAAAGAGAGATGAATATGGAAGATTTACAAACTAAAACCATTCTGGGGGATTGCCTTGATGTGATGAAAACACTTGAAACAAATAGTGTTGATTCAATCGTAA
>CAYONI010000035.1:0-5410 GCA_964405295.1 uncultured Methanosarcinales archaeon
TCATTCTGGTGATCAAATCCAGTTATCTTATCGGGTTCTCCGTTCTTATCATACGCCTGCTGTTCGAGACATTTAACAGTGTGAGGACAAGCCGAAGCATTAATGTGCAACCACATATCTTCAAATGCTTTATTTGTCGCATTTACACGGTCCTTGACCGAAGGGTTTGTAGATTTCACCCGAATCTCAAACCCTGCATTGCGAAGTAGCGAAATATCAGTTTTGTTCGCCCCAACTGATTTTCTTGAATCCCCGGAAGCGTCCGGATAAACAATAATCCTGTGTTTTCTATTTTTCTTGCGGTATCTTTCCTCAAGTATATGGATCATTGCTGGTGTGTCTAGGACATCATAAATTTCGGATATTGCGTGAAACCCATTTGACCGTTGCACATAAATGGTCGCAGCCATATGTTGTATATTAAAATCCATACCAATGAACAGTGGCTCTTTTTCATATGTTTTTTCTTTACTATTGTGTGTTTTGCGGTTAAATGTCCTATAAACAGTCCCTGATGTCAGGTTCACGAATTGCCCGTTTAAATATGCATCAATCAATTCCGCTGGATATGCCTCAATAAGCGATGGTATATAATCATCAGGTAAATTGATTGCATTGTCTAAAGTGCTGGCCTGAATCATACCGTAATTATTATACAATTCAGGTTTCGCCTGTGGGTTTGAAACAAATAATTTATGGACAAACTTGAAACCTTCTGGTGTTGTGGTAACATCAATCCCATTTTTAATATTATCGATGTTGTATCGCATCCGAGCGATGATTTTACGCCATGACATTTGTGCCTTGTCTGTTGGTAAAATATCAAGTTCATCAATAAGTGCATGACCGATCTTAAAACCAATTATAGTGTGTGGTCTTTCCAATGACCTACAAATGCAAACACCACGACATGTCCGGCCTTCATAAAAGAAAACCTCTTTATTTACTTCTTTAATTTCAACTGACATCCCCATCTTTTCAGCTACTTCTTCAATAGTAGGAAAAAAAATATCGCGGATATGTGGATAAGAGGGAGCAAAATAACCTTGATTAATCCCTGGGAATTGCCAAAAGTGTTGGCAAATTGCAATTGATCCAGTGTATGTTTTAGAAGACCCATAACCCCCGACAAAGGCTCTAAATTTCTTACATAATCGCAAAAAATCAGCCTGCGGTCGTATAATTTTAACCGGTTGTGGCTTTTCGGCCATCAATAACCTCGAACTTAAATTCTATAGATTTTACATCTGAATCAGATTCACTGGTACGTGGTTTTTCAGAATAACCCCTGACTTTTCCCCGGCACTTTAAGAAAAAACATATAGCCCAAGGTTCTCGGTCCCAAATGGCAGAAATGAGTTGTGATTCTGCTAAGTCGAGATGTTCTTCTTGAATGTCAGCGAGTGCTACTTGAAGTTTTTTATTTCTTTTTATTCGCCCACTTAAAGCTGCCGGGGATATTTTTAATCCCCTGGCAGCCTGTGACTGAAAACCACCACTTGCCTCCAACGCTCTTATGATTTGTTTTTCTGTAGTAGCCATAGTTTTTTTTCTTTTAATTTTTTTAACGTTATAAATTGGGTCTAATTCCAAAATCATTTTTATTATAGCACAAAAGATCACCCCTTGTCAATATGTGTTTTGCAACACTATATTATGTAGTGATTTATATTTTTTATTCATAACTACACACCCCCCTTGATAAATTACCCATTGAACTACCACAAAACCCTTTCATAACGGGAGCTTTCTTTTTTTAGAAGAAGACAAGATGAAGTCGTTAAAGACAGTGTGTAGTGATTACAGCAACTTAATATCACTACGTTCTGAAACCCCGTCCTTAAATGTGTAGTGGCTCTATGTAGTGATGTAGTGGTTTCTGAGAAAATGTTGTCTGTAATGAACGCTTTTCGTCTTCTTCTAAAAAAAGAGGGATTACAGATGTAGTGCCAAATATAAAGGTGTTTTAAGGACGGGGTTTTTCGGACATAAGAGTGTAGTATATAAATATCACTACAAGATACTTACAAGATCACTACAGGAATTACGGGATTTTGAAGGGGTGGAGATGCCCCTGAAAGGGTGCATCTCCTCTTGCCGGGGAGTAACAAACACAAGCAGCCAACCAAAATAATGAAAAAAGATGAAACATAATGTCTGCCAACCAAAAATAATAAAAAAGATGAACCACAATTTCAGGTTCATCTTACCACAATTTTCATTCCTTGTCAATAATTCTTTGTCATATCTTCCTTAATGTGATTCTTTGCGTCATTTTAATAATTCCTTATTGATATGTTTCAATTGTTAATACCATTTGGTCGTTTATAAATTTTTCATGGCATTCAATTTTATCTGTAATTAAAACACGCAAAGAATCTAATAAATTGACTTCTTCATTCGTTTCAGATTCAAAAGTAAGACTATGCCAATTACTTTTTGCTTTCATATCTCAATACCTTTCTTTTGTGTTTCGGGCATCCACTCTATGAACTGTGCTCGTGTTGGTGGATCCGACATCCACGATGTGTCGGGCTCCGAAATATCAAAGCACTCCCTCACTGTAAGAAGCTTCGGAATGTGCACGATCATTGGTCTTCCCTTACCGCTCAACCACTGAATACTCTTTCTCCTGATGATCTCCTGTGTAAGGTACCATGGCTGGACGACATCATCATAGAGATATGCAAGGACGGCCTTCGTTTCCCCTCTCTTCCACAGGGAAGGAGCCATCGCCCCTGACATATTATCCAGAATGGTGCCATCCGAAAGAGTGACATTCTTTCTTTTCCCTGAATCTATCATATAGTTCAAGACCTTTTCGAGTCCAAGGTACCATCCTTTTGTAAAAGTTACCAGTAGCATCAAATCCACATGGTTTAGTGCTATCTTTGCACACTCGTCGTACATGCTGGACTCCTGGGCCAGCACACGAAAGTCGAACCCGGCTCCGTTCCATGTTACGATAGTCCAGCCCTGTTGCACCTGCCGTATAAGGTCATGGACGATCACCCCCGCTTCTTCTTTGGAAAGCTTCGGCCAGCCGAACCAATAATCGACAAAGGGTTTCTCTATTTCTGGTTTGGTTAGTGCTGCAGCTGCGCAGGTTATGCCAAGCGGTGCGAGCGAAAAAAAGTCGTCCGTCCCGTCCGGTATCTCTTTTTCGATCTCTAAATCAAACGATAAAATTTTCATTTATAAAAACTCCTTTCCTCTTCTGACAGGTATTTGCTGAAAATGAAATGTTGAATTGTTGATTCGTGGTATGTTTTTATACCATTGTTGACCCTGATGTAAACTTCATGTGTTTGGTCTGACCATGATTTTACGATTACACCAATGCTGTCACCATCAACAACTACAATATTGCCAAAGTTAAATTTCATTGTTTGCCCTCCATTAAAATCATTCTCTTTCTCCTTTGTAATAACCCCAATACAGATTTGAGCCCCGAGCTATTGTGCTCGGGGCTCTTTGTTGAAGCGAGAAGCAGGGTTTGATATCTACAATCGGTCTGGTCAGAACCGGCAGATTTGAGCCCCGAGTATAAGTTCACCCTAAGCGGCCATCTTCATGTTCGCCATCTCTTCGGTCAACTCCCAAAGGTTCTGGTTGAACTTCAAATCCTGTTTGACGGAGTTGATACCCCGTGTTTTGATAGGATTGCCAGGTTGACGGTTGTTAGACAGGTACTTGGCACCTTGTGTGATTTTCTCCTGTACGGTATTGTATGTGCTCCATAGTGATGAATTGCTGTCAGCTTCCCGGATGGGAATCAACAAAGGTTCTGCGAGAACTCTACCTTCCATCACGGCGTCCTGACCATGGCGCATTGCCAGCGCCTCTTCTGCAAAACCTATGCGGTCCTTGTCGGAGAGCTGAATTTGCTGGAACTGCTCCACTCGCTTGATGATCCTCGGAAATGTGTCACCAATGTGCTCTATGGCTTCGTGGATATCCCGGCTATTGTACTCCAAATGTTTTATCCGGATTGATGCGAAGAGACTTTCGGCTACAACCAGCCCATTCGAGCAGACTAACCGGTTGAATGCTGCCGTCAGCCAGAAGCTCGACGACCCATCATGTGCGTTCAGAAGAACAATCTCCGGAATTATCCCACCCACTTTAATGGCAACCGCATTCTGGCTCGTATGCCTGAAGCGGACCGAATGCTTTTGGAAGCCCCGGCGATGGTCAACCTTGGTCTTCGACTCTCTCACCGAACTAACCATCCAATTTTTCTCTGCGAATGTCTTAATAGCGGTGGTGGTTGGAATGAATCGGTATTTGTCACTTACTCGATTTGCCGGTGCGTTTGCGGTGACGCTCTCATAGTTTGTAAGATCGATAGTTCTCATGGTTTGTTCTCCTTTCTTGAGGTTAGTTTAAGCTATCTCATCAGTGCTGGGAGCTTATCTCCAACAAACCCCGGCGAACCGGGGTTTCGAATTTATACTTCACTCAAACTCTTGATTCCGTTCCTTTTAAGAGCCGCTCGGAGCCGATTACCCAGATTCATGCGTTGCATGCCCTTGTTCAAGTGGCAGTACCTGGCCCGAAGATCCGCTTCGTTTATGGCGTCCGCTTCGATGGCGGCCAGTTTGTCAGCAACGATTATGTAGCACTGTTCAACGTGATTGCCCTGCAGTAGGGTGGCGACTTCGTCCGCAATGTTTATGGTCTTGCGTCCGCTCTCGGTCTTGATGTCATGGGTTGTGTACCGGTCCCATTTCGGTCGGATCTTTACGCTGTCGTCATCACCACTCACCTCGTCAACTTCCGTATTGGGGTTCAGGATCTCTTCTTTATCAACATACCATTCAGTAACGTCGCTAACTTTGATGATTACCTTCTTGCGGGGGTTGTTGACTGACTTCTTGTACTGAATTTCGAGCTTCCCGGCCTTCTTGCCTCGTTTGATCAGTCGTGGTTCAAAGAATATTTTGTTCTGTTCGTTGATCCATGCCATACCGAACGGTTCACCTTTCACCCGGTGTTCGTCGGCAATTACAGCGTTTGAATAATTCTTACCACTGACTGCAGTCGGGACTTGTGCAGATACTTCAGGTTCTTCTGCCGGTTCTTCGTACGTGAAGGCTTCGAATTCGTCCTTGGTGGCTTTGTAGGTTTCACCAACGATCAGTGTATGCTCCCCGCCGTCTTTGTCTCCCACCTTCACACTTCCGTTCTTTTTGTCGGCTTCGATCACCTGGGCAATCACCCAATTCTCTCCCAGATTTTCACCTTGAACATAATCGCCACTTCTTAGTCTTTTTGCTTTGGTCATTGTCTTTCTCCTTTATTATAGTTGGTCGTTCGTTATCGGCTATCTCGTCAGTCACTGTTGTCTAAGCGGTGATTGGTTTGTATATTATCATTCTCCTTTCTAAGTTAAAGGTTTATTATAGCA
>CAYONI010000036.1:0-5281 GCA_964405295.1 uncultured Methanosarcinales archaeon
TGTTTAAAAAAATCACAACCACATAAAGCAAACAAAAAAAACACACTAAATAAAACAAGAAGATTTTTCATCTTCATTTGAATCACCTCTTTAAATAATATATTAATTTGGGTATATCACATTCCCAAAATAATCACTTACCTATTCAGTATTCAAGATGCATTATTGTGTGTTTAAAAACATATGTTTGTAACATTTTGATTATACTATATATATCAAATAAATCAATAGATTTTACAAAAAAAATAGATATTTAACCAAGTAAAACACTTTTAAAAAAAGAAATAATAATCTCTTATTCCTCTTTGTTATGAGGTTTATAACAACAGTCGCAACTATTTTTGATACAGTTCAGTTTATCGCATGTAGGGGAAAATAAAGAGTGATATAGATAATTTATATCACTTCTCATTTTTAAATTTTTTTGAATGTTACACCTTCCGTTATTGATTCGAATAAATAATCGTTAATAATTTGTTAGGTACTCCATAGAAGATAAATAATTGCGTAACGGATAAATAAAAAAGCCTAGAAATTAATCTAGACCATTCTTCAAAAACACGTTTATTCTTCTATAAATATTAAAACATCATATGTAAAATAATTATTATCTAATAAAATTTCTGTTCCATCAGTAAATTGAATTAGAAAATATAATTGTTGAGTTCCAACATTCACATCATAATTACTGTCTTCAAAATTAGCAATGTATGTTAAATTAGCATTTTTAGATAATCGAGTATTCTCTAATTCGAAAGAAATAACAGTGCAATCATCTGAGTTGTAGTCACCATAATCGATTTCAAAATTCGAACTTTCTTCTCCAATACTTAATAAATAAATTTCTAAATTACTATGTTGGTCGCCTAAAATGTATATCACCTGATTAACTTCTTTAGAATGTTCGTTGAACAATATGATAGTGAAATCAAATTGAACAATACCAGCTGTTCCCCAATTACCTGAAACATCATTTAACACAACTACTGTTGAATCATTTACAACATCAGACAAGATATTTACAGCAAATGGAAGACTAATAATATTGATTTGTGTTTGTTGCAAACTACCTTTAGGAAACTGCACATAATCAACTGCTCCATCATTTAGATAAGTAATTGATTCTATTTCATATTTTATTATAGAATCCGATTCAAACTCATGTGGAATCTTGATACCAAGGTAGATTCTGTTAATCCCCTGATTCACATAAAAGAGTACTTCATTTGAGCCATTACCATCTAAATCATCCATTTGTCCTGGTTGATAAGTTGTTGTGTCTCCATTGTTTGTGTTTTTTATTTTGATTTCATGTATTGATCTTTCATTAGGATTATTTACATCAATAATCATGGTGAAAAAACTACCTTTATCTAAGTTTAAAACTTGGAACCCATTTTCATTTATAGTGACCTCAGGGTCTAGAGGGGTTTCTTCTTCAGCAGCAACAACTGAATTCATATTAAATAACCAAACATTATTATTAGAGCTTAATTGATTATCTCTAGGAAATTGATTATATGTGTCTTCGGGTTTCAGTCCTGATATATTTAAATTTTCAAATGTTATTTCAGAATTTGATTTTGAGCATGAAACTAAAAATGTAATAAGTATAATTATAAAACCGATTGTAATTTTTTTCATATTTCAACCCACCTTTACATCAATTATAACATAAACAAAAAGTACTACCTATGTAAGTTAGTACCAAATATGCTATATTCCGTATTATTTTAGGCCATCTGTGGTACGGCTTGCTGTTATTAATTCTAAACAAACTATATTATCGATTGTTTGTTTTTTTTCGAATTTTACATCACAAGAATGTAAAAGTGAGTTTGTTTTTAAAAAAGTTTTGCTTTTTGGCTTTTTTTTTATATTATCTGAAATCTGAATCAACCTAGATCATAATTAATCAAGGAATACCTCATCTTGATTAAATTACACTTCTTCCAAATCTGTAGGGTATTTAATTAAAAAAATTAATATCCCATGTTTTCTAAATCTTTTGCAATATTAATGTATAAATCAGTAATATCAGATATGTTATCTCCTCGTTTTTTAGTAAAACGCCTTCTTCTGAAATCTACTTCATCTAAATGGGAAATACCACGTCTGTTATTACTTTTAACAATACCTTTAAAGTTACTCCATTTAGTAGACCTAGAAGACAGCAATCCATCATTAGGTCCTTCAAACATATATACAATTAAAGATGGAAACCATAACAATATATCAGAAAATATATTCTTCATTACAAATGCATAGCTTTGATAGTATATATCTTGTGAATCTACATTTATTTGATTAAATTCTTTTGCTACTTCTGTTTTTAAACCACAAATCGCTTTATATGTTTCAGGTTTTTTATCTCCAAGAAAAATACGAAAGAATAAATCAGCTATTTTACAACCTATTCTAATTAAGAATTGAGGAAATTTCATAAGTTTATCTACTGTTACTGAACCATTATGGGGTGTAGATATCGTTGTTAGAGAAGCTATTGCATTTGAACAATTTAATGTTGAAATCAAATATCTAGCTTCTAGCCCGCCTTTTGAATGAGCTATAATATTAACTTTATCAAAATTTGAAGAACTAACTAACTCATCAAGTTGTTCTTTAAGTTGTTCAGAATTTCCTTCAATAGAACCATTAGCATCTTGATTGCCATGGTATATCTTAATTCCTCTTTCTTCTAATACAGAAGGTATCCTACCCCAATATCCTATATGCTTTCTATTTTTAAAACCCATTCCATGAAGAAAAAAAATTGGATGTTTTAAGTTAATTTCTGAAATTTTCTCTTTCAAATTAGTCATAATTCCCCTCGTAAATATATTGATTCTAAAAGTAAATAAATATAATATGTTTTCTAATAATAAGTATATAGTATTTACAAATTATCTTCAAGGGAGCTACTATAAAAATATATTAAATCGTATAATAAATAAGACGGCTCATTTTAGCCGTCTTTAATATTTTATCTATACAATTCAAAAGGATTACCATTGAGTAACCCATACCTAGGTGTTGTGAATAATATTACATCTTCGGTACCTTCAGGTATTAAAAATTTACAATTATATTTAGTTGGAAAGAATTTATCATATACTACAAATACATTGATAGCTTGTTTCGGTATATCAAAAGTTATACTCTTACCATTTTTAAGAAAATCTATTTTCTTGCATGGAATACCATCTAAAACAATATCTTCGTCAACTCTCGTTTCTAAATAAACATATACTTTCATTGCACAAGCAACAATTTTTTTCTTTCTGTTTATGGTTAATTTTCTCATACACCCATCCTATATAACTTATTTTCTGATAATCATTGAATCTCCAAATGAAAAAAATCTATATTTCTCTTTCACAGCTTCTTTATAGGCATTCATAATAATATCTTTTGAAGAAAAAGCTGAAACTAACATAAGTAATGTTGATTTTGGTAAGTGGAAGTTAGTTATTAACGTATCTATTGCTTTAAATTCATAGCCGGGATATATAAATATCTCGGTGAAGCCTGATGCTTCTTTAAATTCTCCAAATTTATTCATAATTGTTTCCATTGTTCTTACTGAAGTCGTGCCAACAGCTACAATATCTCTCTTCTCTATTTTAGCTTTATTTAGTACATCAGCAGTAGCTTGAGTCATTTGATAGAATTCGGAATGCATTTTATGATTTTGAACATCATCAACCTTTACCGGTCTAAACGTACCAAGCCCAACATGTAAGGTGACATATTCAATGATTACACCTTTATCTTGAAGTGATGCTATTAATTCCTTAGTAAAATGTAGTCCAGCTGTTGGCGCTGCTGCTGATCCAGTAAATTTTGAATATACGGTTTGATATCTTGATTGATCTTCAAGCTTTTCATGAATATATGGCGGTAAAGGCATCTCTCCTAGTTGATCTAGAATATCTTCTAATCTACCTTCATATTCTAATTTGAAATGTCTAATTCCCTCTTCTAGTGATTCAGTACACTCAAGTTTTAGTAATCCTTCTCCAAAACTAACTTTAGTACCTGCTTTGACTCTTTTAGCGGGTTTCACTAATGCTTCCCACGAATCTAATCCGAACTGATTCAATAGTAGCACTTCTATATGAGCGCCAGTTTCTGCTTTTATTCCATGTAATCTAGCTGGAATAACCTTAGTATCGTTTAAAACTAAAACATCACCTTTTTTAAGGTAATCAGCTAAATTATTAAAATTATCATGTTTTATTTCTTTATCTAATCTGTTTATCACTAGTAATCTAGAGTTGCTTCTAACTTTAAGTGGGGTTTGAGCAATAAGCTCTTCTGGTAAATTATAGTTAAAATCGCTTGTTTTCATTTTAAAATAAGCTTCCTTGGTATGATTTTTTTAGGTGTTTGTACGCTTTCTCTGTTACAACTCTACCTCTTGGTGTACGGCTTACAAATCCTTTTTGAATTAGATAAGGTTCATACACGTCTTCTAACGTTCTTGGGTCTTCGCTTATTGATGTAGCTATTGTTTCTAATCCAACAGGTCCACCTTTATATCTATCTATTATTCCATTTAAATATTCTCTGTCTTTTGAATCTAATCCCAATTCATCGATTTTTAATTTATCTAAGGCAATTTTAGTAATATCTAAAGTGATTGTTCCATCACCTAAGATATCTGCAAAATCTCTTACACGTCTAAATAATCTATTAACAATTCTTGGTGTTCCACGACTTCTCTTAGCTAATTCAACCATCGCAGCTTTTTGTGCTTCATAATTGTATATCTTAGCTGTTCTCTTACAGATACTTTCTAAATCTTGGTCTGTGTAAAACTCTAACTTATGAACTATCCCAAATCTATCTCTTAATGGACCAGTTAAATCACCAAATCTAGTAGTAGCACCAATAAGGGTAAATGGCGCTAAATCAACCCGTATAGACTTTGCTCCTGAATCTTTACCAACAATAATATCTATAACATAATCTTCCATAGAAGAATACAATATCTCTTCAACTATTTTTGGTAGACGATGTATTTCATCAATAAATAATACATCTCCAGGTTCTAAAGAAGTTAGTATAGCAGCTAAATCACCTGTTCGTTCAATGGTAGGTCCTGAACAAGATTTCATTGTAACACCAAGTTCATTAGCAATAACTTGTGCTAAAGTAGTTTTACCTAATCCTGGTGGTCCATACAACAAAACATGATCTAGCGATTCATTCCTAAGTTTAGCGGCTTGAACGGATATTTGAACCATCTCTTTTACATCATTTTGTCCTATATATTCGA
>CAYONI010000037.1:0-5280 GCA_964405295.1 uncultured Methanosarcinales archaeon
GATTTTAGGAGGGGGATTGGAAGAAACAGGATGGAGAGGTTTGCTATTGCCAGAATTCTTGGCCATGGGATAACAGGAAGTACATAGAACCTACCATTAAAGTAAATTTATCTTCAGTTGATTACTTTAATTATAAAGATCCGGCAATAGATGAAATATTTAAGCATATAAAACAAAATCAATAAAATACAGCCAGCTTATAACAAAGGCTATATTTAATGCGGGTTTTAGTGGTAAATTAAAAGTAGATGCAATTAATAAACTAATCGGCAAACGGAAAGTGAAGTGCTTTGAAATCCCGCACTCCGCATAGCCGAGACGTTATATGAAATTCCGAACCCCGCCTTTAGAGGAAAATTTTATATAGATTCAAATTTATTTTAAACAATATTACAAATCTATCAAATACAAAAATGAATGGAATTTTCTTTTGAGTAAATAAAATAAATTGTAAGTTTATTATAGTATAAATAACTGAAGAAAAAATTGATTTATGTAAAAAGTATAATAAAAGCAATGAATAATATATTTACCAAATATAAAATGGAAAGTATAAACAATTTCTATACACAATCGATTTTGTGGTGTAAGAACAATGAATATATAGGAAATATATGTCTACTCTTAGACATACACTAACGTTATGCAAAATTTAAAACAACGATAAAATACAAAAAATATGTTTTCTTATATTTTTATGAAAATCCTTGAAAGTCGTCCAGAAAGATATGATGCAGGGATTAATTTCTTATCCGGTGGGCACGCCACAAAAATAAGAAAGCAAATAGTAAGAAATTTTGTAAAACCCGATAAAAAGGTATTAGACATTGGGTGTGGAACAGGTTTATTGATAGAAGATGCAGCAAAAGCAGGAGCCGATGTAAAGGGGATTGATATTTCTGTGGGAATGTTGAAAGTTGCACAGAAAAGAATTGAGAAAAGCGGGCTACAAGATAAAATTTCGGTTTATAATGTTGGCGTAGTTGAGATGGATACCCTTTTTACTGAAAACAGTTTTGATTTAATTGTTTCGACCATGGTTTTCAGCGAACTATATTCGGAAGAAAGGGCATTAGTTTTATATCAAATAAAAAAGTTGCTAAAGCCAAACGGAAAATTAGTGATTGCGGTAGAAGTTCAACCAAATAATTTATTCAAACGTATTGCTCATTTTATTGTCAGGTTACCTTTAGTCGTGTTAACGTATATTATTGCTCAAACAGGGACAAAACCGGCTACAAACATTTCGAAAGAAGTTACAAAATCAGGTTTTTCAATAATTAAAGAAGAACGTTCATTTCTTGATAGTTTTATTATATTATCTGCAAATAATTCCGAAAATATCCCTCAAGACAAAATTGGTTTGCCAATTGTGAAAAAGCCCGGTGATGATTTTTCAATTATCAAATCTATTTGGGATTATATCGGACGATGGTTTCCAAATCCTGTTGAACCCGGGCTTCGTGCAATAGGAAACCCAGACAGGAACTCACCAGTAATACTTACATCAAATTTTCATCTTACAGTTAAGCGAGTTGAAAAATCCTTAAAAAATGAAAACGTGTTTTTATTAGTTGCACCCACAAACGGCATTAATGTGTGGTGTGCAGCAGAAGGCGGCGAATTTAATACTCATTCTGTAATAACGGCAATAAAAACAAGTCGGTTAAATGAAAGAATTGACCATAATAAAATAATCCTTCCACAATTTTCCGCTTCTGGAATTGACCTTGAACTTTTACACAAACAAACCGGACGAAAAGGGCTTTTTGGACCGGCTTATTCCAAAAATATTCCGGCTTATTTGAAAAGTCATAAAACGGTTTTTGAGAATAATAAAGCTGATTTTTCACTTCCTTTTAGAATGGAAATGTTGCTTTCAATGAATTTCATTATTTGGTTTGCTTTTGTTGTTGTTGCCATATTTGTAGCACCGAAAATACTTTTACCAGTGAGTATATATTTTTGGCTAACAGGCTTTTTCCTCTATGCAGTCTATCCAATTATACCAGGGAAAAGTGGCTGGCTAAAAGCAGGCGTATTTTCAATAATCGAAATTATTGCTATTGCATTATATACCTTTTTTATATTAAAAATGCCTGTCTTTGCACATTGGAAAATAATGCTTGCTATAAGTATTATTAATTTAATGTTGGGTTTCGATTTAAGGGGAATTGTTGCGGGTTATCCGTCAGAAGCAGAATGGTTAATGAAAAAACTCGGCATGAAATCCTTCGAACATATATTCTCAGCGGTAAAACAAAGTGAAGGATTAATTCAACAGGATATAAATAAATGCAATAATTGCCGTATTTGTTTAATGGTCTGCCCCAAAGGGGTATTTGATATTGTAGAAAAAAATATAAGAATAAAGAATAGATTAGAATGTTTTGCTTGTAATGCTTGTGTAACTCAATGTGCGGAAAATGCTTTGATATTGAAAAATGAATAAAACTTTGCATAACAATGTATATAAAAAATAAGCGAGATAGTAGTAATATCAAGGGTTGTAGCCCACTTCAAAATTCTTGCTGTTTGACAGGAATGAAGCCCGCAATCGGCTACTTTTCATATACTTACCGTTACCTGCAAGGCTAAGAAACGAGAAACAGAAGTACATAAATTGAAAATATTGAAACGAGAAATTGAACATATAATTGAAAATTTGATTGACAGGAAAGATTTTGTTTTTGCCGACCCACTTTTGCCCTACGGGACAATTAGGGAAGCCAACCCAAATTGCACACATTTGCAAATCGCACAAGCCGACACACAGACCAAAATTTGCAAAAGAGTGCAATTTCTTCCACCGCATCTGATTAACAAAGCATTTTTGCGATGAATTTTTTACAATGGAATAATGCAATTGTAAGACATTTCTTCAATCCTGAGTTTGAAGAGAAAGAAGTAACGCTATATTTTAGTGAAAAAATTATTGAAGAAATTGGACAAGAAAATTTCATAGAACCAGAAGAAGGGTTTGTTAATGACTTTTACAAGGCGTTGCGACTAGGAGTTAATGGAGTCTCAAATGCAGATTATATCCAAAGAATTCTCGACTTAGAATCGAAATACACTAATGGAACCCGTAGGATTGCCAATATCCCATTTGATTACCCCCCATATCTAACATATCTAATTGCATTCATTCTTCCGTTTACTTCTGGTGAAGCAAATGAAGAGTTTAATATGAATAATTTTCATGATTACGCAAAGACCTTTTTTGAAAAAAATAGCTTAACAACAAATTATGATAGAATAATAAGACATCATTTAAATCAAATTGATTTTTTGTGGGAGAACATTAATAATTGGCTTATTGAGATTAATAATTTTAGAATTGGTTATATAGAAGAACTTAACCCTCCTGGTAATAGAAAATATGTTCGCAAATTTGAATATCATATCTTGTTTAGAAAAGAACAAGAAGAAAGATTGTCAAAAATTTTTGATAACAACAACATATTACCTGATGATGCAATTGAAGAAAAAGAGATAAAAAGGATACTTATTGAGAATAAAGTTCACCTGAGATTATCTACCAATACCATAAAAAAAATAAGCCAGAATGATTACATCGGTAAAAAGATTGTAAAAAGAGCTTACAGGTTTTACAAAAACTGGGATGGAACAACTCATACAGTTGAGGGACAAAGAGGTTATTCTAGAAATAGACTTGTTCTATGTACTGATTTTAATACTTTAAATCAACAAATTAATTTTAAGTATTTCAGAATATTTTCAAAAAATGGCATTCCTGAAAGCTGTAGTTTGTTAAAGCAAAATGGGGATATAATTGAAAATATAAATCAATTCAGGGAATTATACTCCAATCCAATTGATAATTGCTTTGAGAATATAGAGAGTAATGTTGAATTAAAAGATGAAGCTAACAGGAATAAATACACATGGAAAGCCAAAGACTTCTTCCTTTTTAAAAGAATCCCAAATTTTGATTGGGTAGAAATAGCGAAAGTTGAGTATAATAATAGAAGGACTTTGGTTGTTTGTAAACGGGAATTTTTCGACAGAAACTTAAATCAATGGTTTGAGAAAGTAGAGGATAATAGAAAGTTATATGATGATAACGAAAAAACACAATTACCTGAAAATTGGTTAGCATTTACGGTTGACAACATTACAAATTATCCACATTCAATACTTTATGAATTCATTCCTGATAAACAAGAAAAACCAAGAATCAATTTCGATAAGTCTTTTTATCTTGATGGCCAGCTATTTAAAGACCAACTTCCAAGTTTCTGGTTAGAAAACATTGAAGCAGAATATGATATTTTTGCTATATATCATGATGAAACTGAAATTCAATTAGAACATGTAATAGTAACAGACCGGGATAAATGCGGTATTGAAGAAGAATTATTTATAAATAAATACATTTTTACTTATGAGCATTTAAACAGGACTGATGATGAATTTAAATTAGTTTGTGGGAGTATTGAAACACACCGATTTTTAAAAATTGTAAATTTTGAAAAAATAGATAATGAAAAAATAGATAATTTATTACCAAAAAGAAACTCAATTGGACAAATATCAAACCAAGAAGAAAATTATGTTAAAGGGCTGGAACATTTTTTTAGCGACCAAAAGATTGACGCATTGAGACCTTATCAAAATTTACTTGATAATCCTGGTCATATATTCTTAAATACAAAAGCAACTGATAATTATACAGCCAGAACATTTTATGATGAAACCCACTTAGGAAATATTCTAATTCATTACATTTCGACTAAAGGCAAACTGACAAAAATCGAGTTTGACAATATTATTTTTAAACTTTTAGAGAATATCGATAATAATGAGAATATTAAAAAACGCGCAAATTATTTAAGATATCACTTGCAAGATGCAGGATATATTGACTACAACCCAGCAAAAAGCATCTTGTCCATAAATAAACCGCATTTGGTAATAAAACCAACAGAAAAGGGAATTATCACTTTTCTTATTGGTGCAAGGGATGCTAAATTGATAAATAGAACAATCAACTTCTCAGAAAATAAAAGTATAACAATTGAAACCCAAAATGAACAAGATGAACTCTTTCCTCAAATTGTATATATAAAATTCAAGGGTGTTTATCATACTGTCGTTTCTCGTTTTGCAGAAGAGTTCGGATTAATATTTAAAAAAGATGGAATATATACTCAGTTTGCTTTAGCATCTCATTTTAGTGACATTACAAATTGGCAAAATTTCATCAATCCTGTCAGAGAAGAAATTGAGGATTTTGAAGGTGGTTTTGTCTTTGAT
>CAYONI010000038.1:0-5219 GCA_964405295.1 uncultured Methanosarcinales archaeon
CTGCTATGGTGCAAGATGAAGTAACAAGAGAGCAAGTGGGCAAGACTGCTGAAGCAAAAACGAAAGAAGAGAAGAGTATTGTTGAATTGAGGGCGGCGGCAGGTTTACCAGCTAAAGAGGTGGATTTAGCGGGTAAGGTGATTGACCTTCAAGCAGCGAAAGTAAGTAGAACGCGAGAGAATTTGGGCTACACACTATCTAATAAGGATTGGGCTAGAGTGGTTCAATATGCTGAAGTGTCAGATAAGGATTATGATACAATAGTTACGGAAGCTGGCGAGCCTATAGCTAAGGCTGTGGTTCAATACAAAGAGATAGGAAGAATGTGGGAGCGAGGGCTGAAAACTCCGGTCAATATTACTCTTCCGAGTGGGCAAGTAATGACTATGCGTACTGAGGGTGATATTGCAGCAGCGAGGGCTGCGGTAGAGGCAGCGGATGCAGAATTGGCGATGGGATGGGCGAAGTTGGGAATAGAAGGCGAGAGAACAGATATACAAAGAGAAGATGTGCGAGGTCGGCTAGATATAGCGCGGCGAGAACTGAAGTTGAATACAACGATTGCGAATGAGTCTGTTGCGAATAAGATATTGGAGGGATTGACGCCAGAGACCATTGTTGGAAACCCAGATAAGGCTGTAACTATTATCGAGCAACTTATGCTCAAGGGGTACATAGACTTAAGTAGAGGTAACAGAATGATAGATGAGATAGGTAACAGGTCGTATGGGCCGGAAATAGCAGGATATATGAAGGCTTACACGGAGGCGACTGCCCGCCCTTTAGCCGTAGAACAGGCACCGGAGGGGGTGAGCCCCTGGTTCGAGCCGGAATGAGTGCGCTGACGCCAGTGAGGACACGTGCAGGTACGTCAGTATTGGTTCCTGGGTCAATGACTGCGGGTGTAAGACGATTGAAATGTGAGGGTTCGCACATGTGCCTGAAGGCAATGCGTATAGCATTTGGATTACCAAGTGCGAAACACGCAAGGCAATGGGGGCCGGTACTCGAAAGGAATGGGTTTGTAAATGTTGGTAGAGCGAAACGTACTGGCGACATACTTGTGTACAATGGTGTCAACAGTAGTTACGTTGGTGGGGGTTCTGGTCATACAGGTATAGTGGTACGAACCAAGAACGGAGATATGTTACTCTCCTCGATTACGCTAAAGGGCAGGGGGACTGCTGTTCGCTTAACGAAGATAGGGTACGGCTTTGTAGCGTATAGGAGACGATAATGCTAAAGACACCGGCAGAGAGAGCAGCTGCATTTCAACAAGAGTGGCGAAAAAGAGCGGGCGGTTATCAGCCTGTCACTGATACGGGCGTAAATATAGACGTAGGTAAGTATGCCGGTGTTTCTCCGAGTATAGACTTCGATATAAATGCACCGCAGCTTGGTGCTGAGGGAAGCATCATCAACCCACTAACTCAAAGACAGATAGAGATGAGCGCGACGGAAGATATTTATACACAGCTAACTAATCCACAGAGATATGCCACTGGTATGTTGCCTGGTCTATGGAGTGGCTTGTCTTATTTTGAGAAGGGAATGAGAATACCCGCTGCTGTAATGGCAACGGAGATACAAAAGGCGGGGCGTGATTGGGATAAGTACGGCTTTTGGGGCAGTGCCAACGTTAGCTTGGGCGAGGTGGTGGATAGGCTTGTTAGAGGTAAAGAGATACCGTTTATTCAGCAAGCCCTTCTTGAAAGAGTTCAACCAACACAGGAAGGGTTGATGCGGAAAGGTCAATGGACTTGGCCCGCGCAATGGGGTGTTGGATTGGTGGCATCGGCTGCTGGTTTTGGGATTGACATGGTAACTCATCCTATAACTTGGGTTCTTGGTGGTGCTGGGAAGTTACCACTGTATGGGGGTACGGCATTGAAGGCTGCGGGAAAGCAAGCTGCTGCGAAAACAGTGAAGACCGCTATGGCTAGTGGGCTGTTGAATACCAAGACGGCGCAACGTGGTGCCACTGGTATATTGGCTGACCTCGTTACGTTTGCTGAAAACCCACAATTCTATAAAGGTCAGCTTGCCAAAGAAGCAATAGTACCATCGGAAATAGTAGCTGGTCACTTGCCGTCTGTTGCAATGACGAGAATGAAACAGATGCTTAGTAGAACCACGAGGCTTGATTTATCTCCGAGTGAAGCTAGTAGCTTGGTTGATACTTTCTTTACTCATTTGCAGGATTTGAGTAAATCGCAGCTTAGGCTTCGCGTGCCATTTGTGGGGCAATGGCGACCAACCGTGAAACTTCGGTCTGGTTTTCAGACACCGACAACGGCTCAGGCGGGGTATGATAAAGCTACTGGGAAGATTTATCGTGAACTGAATGGTATTTACGAATATATGTTTCCGATTGGCTCTCCGATGCGAACAGCGCATACTCATGGTGATAGATTGGCGCATCTCGATACTATTGCAGAGTGGCTTGTAGACCCGTCAAAGGTATCTGTAGAGGCTGGTTTTTCGAGAGATATAGTGAGTAAGGTGCGCGCAGCAAAAAGCTCGATTGAAAAAACAATACGACCGTTGGGGAATGTATCTCGGGCAGTGGGAAGTGACGTTCAGCAATTAGCCGGTCAATCTGCTATTGTAGAACAGCGTCTCGTTGCATATTTACAGCACCCACTTCGCAACTTGCGTTATGGAGAGATGGATATTGCTCAACAGTATTTATCTGAGTCCCCCATAGAGCTTGTTGGGAATATGAAAACTAGGACTTTGGATGAGCCGAGCAAGATGCTGGCTACAATATTTGAGATTGCCAATGGGAAGAAGTACGGAATAGGTGACAAGATTGGTTTCGGCGCAAGAAAACGTGTAATGAATGTAATCAATAGGACGGGGGAGTGGGACAATCTGCCAACACCAGGGCCACAAAAGCTCTGGTTGCTAAACAAGGTATTTAGCACTAAGGGAGTTGCGCCAAAAAACATTTTTCGGATAGCTGGTCAAAAGTACAATGTTGCAGGGGTGGAGAGGGTGTTAGAAACGCCCACCACAATCAACATGGATGCAGTGCCGAAACAGGCTCGGAAGATACTTCGCGCTGCTGAAGAGTACATGGCAACAATGCGTAAGTATGGTTGGGATACCGTCAACAAACATGTAACAACATTACAGGAGAGTGGTCTGCCAATAGATATGCCTGGCGACTTAGGTATGAGTTACTTTCACAAAGTCACTATGGGTAGGCAAGCTGCGATGAAGGTCGGGAGAACCGTTGTACCGTCAGAGTTTCAATCTATATTGAAAGAGTCAACTTATCGCTCTCCAGTTGCATCTACGATGTTGAGCGATATAGTACACGACCCCCGAGCTGTGTTAGACATTGTTAACACTCCTGAGATAGCAGAAGTGTTGAATAACTTAGACAGTATTCCAACATTTGCTAGAGACTTGCGCTTGTCAACGCGAGCTTACGCAAGACAAGTAGGGAATTTGAACCGCGTTGTTGGTATGAGGAGACTCGTTGCGGAGAAAGGCGTTATCGGTGAGGGTGGCGCTGCCGACAAAGTGATGAAGCTGAGGCAATACTTTGATGATATGCCACAAGTGTTTCCTGCTGCTGCCGAAGAGTTCTTGGATAGAGTAGGTGTACCGTACAGTAAGGAGCTAGGTGATTGGAGACGACTACTATCATTCCCTCGCCGTGCGGCGTTATTCACCACCATGTTCATAAAGGCTAATTTGATTGACCAGTTGCCATCTATGTTCTTATCGGGTGTGACACGCCCCAAAGTATGGAACAAGGCATTTAGAGTTGCACTGAACGCAATGACACATGATACGGCAAAACTTGCAGAAATATCAGGGCCACAGACTTTCATGGAGCATGGTAGGGCTGCAATAGTGGCAAGGCTTAGAGACTTCTGTGCGTTAGGCCCGAACGAACACGCGGCACTTGGCGCACTAGACGACTTGCTGACAACTAATATCCTTGGTACTGGCATGATGCAAAACCTAGAAAGAGATGTCGGTACAGGCGTGAAGGGCATTGGAGATAAGATTTTCGACAATACTTTCGGTATTGGTGTTCGTGTTGGTGGGGCAATGGAGGATTTCACTAGGGGGGCACAGTTTATTGCAATGAGACTTGATGGTCTGTCGAAAAAGGCAGCGATTGATAGAATAACGGCAGGCTTCGTTCCATATGCTCGTGAGTATCAGTCGGTAATAGATGAGTATATGAAAACTTTCAGCTACTTTTGGACGTATAAGAGACACCGTATACCTCAGTATGCAGAGTCGATGCTGACTCGACCGTGGGTGACGTGGATGCAGACGCAATATGCGCGTTCCAAAATGTCAGGAGATAATGAGCAAGACCCGATATTGTGGAGAGCGCGTCCATTCTTTATGTGGGAGAACCCAGACTACGTTCAATCAAGCTGGAGTGATTGGCCACTCAGTTACTACATGAACGAGATGTTTGGTGGTGAAGAACAGGCTTGGGTAAAAGAAAATATCATGGGAACTATACGGCCCCGCATGAGTTTCAACGAAACTATGGGTGATATGAACCAGTTTGCTCATATTGATACATTAATCAGGGGCAAGGGTATTAGTGGGCCTTCTGTGTATGATATACTATCACAGGCAGACCCAGCTACACAGCTATTCTTCAACCTTAGCTCTAAGAATTATGAGAGGGCGATGAATACAGCATTCCCACCGATGCGAACTTTGTTAGCCGAGTGGAAGTTAAAGCACGAACCGTTCGAGGAGGAGACTGAGAAAAAGCGGTGGAAGAAATATGGCATGTCGAAACAATACAAAGAACTGCAAGAAGACCCTGAAGCACTTGATGAGTTTGATTTTATCAATAAGATACTCGTAAAGCTGGAGGTGATTAGACAAGCACCAAGGATGCCAAGGCTAAAGGGTATGATGGCAAGCGGGACAATATTGAGTTTTCTCAATAGAGAACAATTAGCTAGTAACCTAGAGTGGTATGACTACGCTGAGTTGAACAAGCTCAGGCTTGAGCAAGGGTTGCCACCTCGGATGCCCAGTCAGAAGCAAAGAGTTGGTATTGACACATGGCGCAGGGAGCAGGAATTGCCGAAGATTGATTGGCGACGCGTCAATAAAGCTATGCGGGAAGGTACATTCCCTACAGAGTTTCCGGAAACAATAGCAGAATAAGGTGATTTTCAATGGATGACAATGCAAGGCTCGACGCGATAGAACACCGTCTTGGT
>CAYONI010000039.1:0-5137 GCA_964405295.1 uncultured Methanosarcinales archaeon
TGTCTGTAGGCACGCTTAATGCAATATCATCATTGTATGCGGCTATCCGGTCGCCTAAGAAGGCAAAAGCATCTGTATGCTGTATAATATCATTTTTTGCTATTGCACCTTTTAATTCATCCAATTTGTTGCGGAGTTCTTCTCTGTTGATTTTCATTTGGTTTCCTTTAATCCTGTTTTATTGTTATTGAAAATGATTGATGTAACCGGTTTATTCATTTTTTTAATTATTTTTAATTCTTGCTCGATCCCGTATGAAACAGACCACCCGGCAATACATAAAATATACATTTGATCAGCCCATTCTAAAAAAGATTTGTCAAACTTTTTCCAGAAATCAAAATCCAAAGGTAAATCATGCGCAATGGCAATAGGATGTGAATGAGTTATCGGGCTGAATACAATATAATTTTGCCGCATTAACAAAGCAGCAGCCCGTGTAGCGTCTTCAAATCTTTGTATCCGTACACTTTCTAATGTGTGGCTATACGGGCACGCCAGATATATTTTATGCACCAAATAATCCTTTCTTTGCCTTTTTGATTTGTTTCAGATTTTTTACTGATTGTCTGTAATACGATTCTTTCAATTCAATACCGATACCTTTTCTGTCATTCAATAATGCCCCAAATACCTCGGACCCTACCCCCATAAATGGTGTAAGCATTGTTTCGCCTGTATTTGTCCAAAGGACCAAACAGCGTTCAATTACATCCAATTGCAAAGGATGTACGTGCTTTTCGTCATCTTCTGTCTTTGATTCTTTATAAGGCATTACCCGACCAATACGCACATCATCCCAGAAAGCAGAAGCATATTGCCGCCAGATCCAATGCGAATATCTGTTTTCTGTTTGCTTTCCTGCATAATTTTTATAACGCAGAACATTATTCGGTATTTTTCTTTCACCTGCGTATTCCGTTAATCCGGTCGGGTGTGCAATTGGGATTGGATTAATTCCTTTTTTCCTGAATACAAGTAAATAATCAGCAGACGCAACCGAGCATTTTGACGAATCATCCACGATTGTTTTATGCGCAAGGTTCTTCGCCATCGTCCTATTTCTGACGCCTAATGGTTCTTTCCAAACATGATATCTGGCAATATAATCAAACCCTAATTTTTTATGTAATCTGATGATATCGCCTGGAAAATCAGACAGGGTATCGCGCCCGCTATTCCCGGAAGGAACGTCCATACAATGAACACATGACACACGCCCAGGCATTGTTATTCTGTACAATTCTTTTACAATAAATTCATAATGCACAAAGAATTCAGCATAATCTTTACAATTGGACAGATCCCTTTCACTGCTTGAATAATTGTATAATCCACCAAATGGTGGTGAATAAATTGTGATATGTACTTTATCCTCAGGCAGATCAGGTAATACTTCCATGCAATCTGCCAGATAAATTGCGTAGTCATCTGTTATCTTTTGTTTTATTACAGCCATCCCGGATTCTCCTGCTCGTTTATATGATTTCTATTTATCGTTGAATTCATTGGATCATTCATTGCCTGCACTAATCTGGTAAACATTGTATCTGCCGCTTTTGACTTTTTCTGCAAATTACGCAGAGTAGAAAGCATTCCAGTAGTTGTTATAATATCCACTGTAACCGGTCTTTTTTGTCCGAATCGCCAGCACCTACGCACCCCTTGATAGTATTGTTCATATGAATGTGAAGGGAAAAAAGTCATGTGGTTGCAGTGCTGCCAGTTCATCCCAAATCCAGATATCTTTGGTTTTGTAATAAGCCCACGAATCTTGCCCTTTGTAAAATCGGATAACCGTTGTTCTTTTTCAGTGTCAGAATGCTTCCCGGCAACCTGCACTGCATCTGGTATCAATTTTTCAAGCAGATCACCTTCTTTATTTAACTGGCACCAGATGATAAACGAATCATTGTGCTGTACTATTTCAGCAACTTTTTCACACCGCTTTTCACAGGTAGCTGCAAGCTCAACACGTTGTTCCTGCATACCACGAACTTCTTCTGCAAATAATCTGCCTGGTTTTAATTTGGTAACATTTTTAATTTCATATTGATTTTCAATTAATTCAGGAAGCGTAAAATCTGCATCATCAAATCCAATATCAGACGGTTTTCTGATAGACATTGACCATGAAGAAACCCATTGCCAGAAAACCTTTTCAGCATGTTTCTTAAAACGCCATTGCGGCATACCACCACCAACAGATGCCCAGTGTCTTTTCGTATCGCATGTATTTTGTGTATTTTTGAAAAACCTTCCGAGCATATCCATATAACCCATTTCTCCGAGTGCTTCACTGCTGGTGCCTAATTCAATGTAATCATTTGGCGCTGCTGTAGCTGTGCAAAGTAGTCGGTAAGGAATCTTTTTCATAAAGTTAGTTATCTGTGCTTTTCTGGTCCCGTCGAAGTTTTTCAGGATAGAAGATTCGTCACAGACAACCCCGATAAAATCATTTTTATTGAAATAATGTAACCGTTCATAATTTGTAACTACTATCTTTTTTGTGAACTTTCCGTCTTTAGAATATTCACAGTCGATATTAAACTTTTTCCCTTCTTTTACTGTCTGAGTTGCGACGGCCAACGGAGTTAATATTAGGACAGGTTTATTCATTCTCTTTATGATGTTTTTCGCCCATACAAGATAGATAGGCGTTTTGCCTAAACCACAATCCGCAAATATGGCGCTCCTTCCCTTTCGTATTGCGTAATCAACTAATGTTTTTTGAAAATCAAATAAAAAATCAGGCATAAAAACAGGCTTGAAACCAAATTGATTACTTGAGTGGCTTTTGTTTTGTAGAAAATCGTAATATTCCATATTACTTTTCATTTTTTAATCTTATATTTACCAGTTTTAGAATTATATTTAACAAGCAGCATTCCGTAATTGTCCACGCCTTGTTTGATTTTGATTCCAGGCTTTTTGATTAGCTTATTTTTTTTGAATTGGCTGTAGTCTACGTGATGGTGCCATCTATTAAATTTCCATACGAGTTTCGATACATCAGGGTGCATTTTAACTTGCATTTTTGATTTATTGAGCGTGCCTTCTTTATCATAAAATGCTTCGGAATTGCCGCCTTTGATTGTTTGCGTTGTTAGTTTATAGCATAGGAATGCGTTAAATAAAACAGTACATAAACCGTCTTTCAAAGCACGCAATGATAAATCCGTATCTTCATTATACCTCCCTCGCCAACGGTATGGAATATTATTTTTTATTAACAAACAAGAGTAGATGCGAGTATTTAAATAATACGGCAAAATTTTACTTTTTCTTGATGCAAACATAAAATAATTAAAACCGGCAATGCCAACATTAATATATCGATTTATGAACTCTTCAGCACATTTGAAAATAGTCCCAGAGGCAACTTGAACTTTTAAATTATCATTTAATCGATAAAATCCAGTTATATTGTCGTCCATTACCCAGTGCCATTTAAATCCGGCTTTAATTGAATGATCCCAGCAAAAGTTACGAGCGGCACCAGGGCCAGGGCCGTTTCCTTTTCCAATCGCATCATCAAATATATCATATTCTTGTAGGTATTTTTTCGGCAGAATTAATACTTTATTAGGATCAATCACAGCCGTGTATTGTTTGTATTCTTGTTTTTCTACGACGACATAATATGGGACATTTATTTTTTCAAGTGCCTTTACTGTTAGTCTTGATTCCCATCTTCCTTTTGAAATAATATATATCGGATATTTAGGATTCATTTTCTAATTCTTCCTTATCAATATATCTTTTATTTGTAT
This sequence comes from uncultured Methanosarcinales archaeon, assembly GCA_964405295.1. GTDB lineage: Archaea > Nanobdellota > Nanobdellia > Woesearchaeales > CAYZNE01 > CAYZNE01. The sequence goes on from CAYONI010000039.1 coordinate 3,774, forward strand.
GTCTTCTTATTTTTTCTGCTGGATACCATACACTTTGCGTTTTATTGGATAGGCTTCTATCGATCAATTTTGCGAACTTCTGCACATCTTCTTCTGATTCAAAATGCACAATTATCTGCTGAATACTTGTAATGTCTTTCTGTGTGAACTCAGGCATCCCTTGCCATTCTTTTTCATGCTCGGTAGGCACTTCAAACAAAGGCTTTCGTTCTTTTTTCATTATATCAGTCCTTTTTGTTTACAATTTCTTTCCCACAATGTTGGTCTTTGGTTCCAGGCCTTTGTTTTTATTTTAACATATCCATTATGGTTCATCATTTTATTGAAATATATCGTGGCCCCTTTCTGGTCTATAATAATATTTTTAAATTTATATTTTGTAAAATGACCAACTGCTCTTGTATCAAATGAATTTGCGATCAGCATATATTTTGGGGAAAGCGTATCTATTAATCTTTGTAAGTGATCCCCAATTTCATATATATGCTCAAAATATTCAGATGCAAATATAAAATCTACATTATTTTTTATTTTAAATGGATCACTTTTTAATTTGAAGTTATATTGTTTAGCCATCTTTTTACAGAAAATCCATTGTTCTGTATCTTTAATATTTGTGCCTATTACTATTTTATTTTTAAATATTTCGGATAGTGCAGCAGTTGTATACCCAATCCCACAACCAAGGTCCAGTATAGTATCAGTTTGTTTGCTTATATAATTAAATATAGAGCACTTCGGCATTGAAGTTTCTGAAACTAAAGTTCGTAAATATTTCCTGCTATAAATAATCCAGCAAGCCCATAATTCTGCAAAATAATATTGATCGTTATATACAGTATAGTCTGGTGAACTTTTTTCTAAACTAGCATACCATTGTTTTTGTAAATCTTCCTGATTCTTATATTTATAATTATCATTTTTTGAAAATTTAAGCATGTGTGCGATATGTGCAGATGCTTCATTTTTATTTATTTTGAAAAGAGAAGAATGCATATTAATAAAATCTATAAGAATATCTTTTGGTTTTTTAAATAATAACATTTGTATAATACCTATAATAGTGCGTAAGAACTGTTTAAAATCCCTACGCACTATTTGTTATAAACATTACAGGATGTTTAAAGTGATCCCATCCGTTGTAGCCAACCCTACCTGTACGCAAAAGTGGACAAAGGATTCCACCATTCGGCGTGTGCTGTCAAGAGTTGTATCACGTCCGCTTACTTTTTTATGTGCTGTATTGATCATTTCAACCAGCTTTACAATCTTGATGCTTTCACCTGCATTTTCTTTGATGATATCACCGGCACAGCCATAATGCGTTTTGGAAAAATCTTTTGGTCCGCTTTCTTTCTTCTTCC
>CAYONI010000040.1:0-5093 GCA_964405295.1 uncultured Methanosarcinales archaeon
CGCTAACAATATCGGTCAAAACGTTATGTTATCTAGATAAGATGGACTTTGGTCCGTCTTTTTTTTGCATTTTATGCATCGAATATGCATCAAAAAAGTATCAAAAGTAACAGTTCTTGCAAGTTGACCCTTAACTTACAGGGGTTTACATCAAAACTCTGGTGCCGACGTCTTAGATAATGGAAGTATTGAAATGCTAATTTTCATGTTAAATTAGTCTTACCGGCCCTAGAACTTCAAGGATACTACACAAATACATAATGTTTTTAACAATAAAACATCAAAATGGTCAAACCCTAGAACTTAATATATTGGATGTAAAATTCTTCACTTTTTTGCTACCATCAGTTTCTAGGCTTTCTCATTCGAAAATTGAAGGTAGTTATGGGAGTTGAGGGAATGAGAATCCACGAATCACTAACTTTATTTTTATTTGGCATTATGAACTATAAGCTATATCACAAATATTTGAATAAATGTTATAAACCTCATAACAGAGGGAATATTAGCGTATTTTTCTTTTGTTTTACGTATCATTTTTAATTGCAACTTTTCTTAATTCTAGATGAAAGAATTGCTTAAAAAAGATAAATTAATGTTCATCCTTATAATTAATTGTATTATTGATCCAGTAGGATATTTTAAGGTTGAGTATTTCTAATTGACAAAATAGACATGGTCCAGTATACTATGATAGTGAGCACTAACATACAAGGAGGAAATATGAAGAAAATATTAAACAAAATAATATACAAATGGCCATTTAAGGTGCTATTTGTAATAGTAGTTGTTATTGCTGTTACTGCTACGGGGATATTAAATGTAGAATTAAGTACAGGCAATGAAACATTGATTGAACCTACAAGTGATACCTATCTTGATAATAGTAAGTATCAATCAGTTTTTGGGACTGATCCTATTATCATTGTTTTAGAGGGGGATGATCAAAACGATTTATTATCCCATGAATCATTATCAATAATAAATACATTAAATACAAACCTAAAAGATTTAGCTGGTGTGTTTTATGTTAATAGTCCAATTACAGTTGTAGAGTATGCCGGGCAGAGGAGTGTTCAAATGTATCAAACAGCGCTTGATGAAATCGCTGTTGGATTAGGTTTGATAGCTTCAAACATTGCTCAAATGAGCGAATCTCAAGCAGGGGTTGATCCAGAAGTACTAACCACCGCTTTAAACAATATTATAACTGCACAAAATAATGTAACTTTAGGATTAGAAAATGAAGTAGCTACAATGAGTTTAATGCAAATGAATGTGGATAATGAAATTGTTCTATTAACTTCCCAAAGAGATATTCTAGATCCTATAGCTCAAGAAACAGAGTATTTAAGTTTAACGCGGACGATTACTGTATTAAGTAGTGTTAGTAATGTATATACTCAGATGATATCTTTAAATACTACCTTTGGTGATGCTACTGGTCAATCAGCATTAGGCATTCAAAATATTCTAACTCAGTTAACCACAATGTTTACTACAATGAGTGATTTAGAAACAAATTTATTGAGTTTGCAGTCTAACCTTTCATCAATGGCAACTAACATTTCTATGTTAGCAGCGAACTTCAACGGATTCACATCAACTTTTCCAACCGAAGCTTCTACATTATTAAATATGATTTATCCCGATGGGGTTAGTCTTAATCCAATGCTTGAATCATATTTTGTAGATGATACGCATCTATTCATTAGTATTATATTAGAAGAAGGAACAACTGAATCTGAAGTAGAAAATATCCTAAATGAGATTACGTTATCTTTCGAAGAAACTGTTTATGAAGATAGTTTAGTTTCGGGGAAACCAGTATTAAATTATGATATTAAGTCTTCAATGATGGATAGTATGAAAACCATGATGATGATGTCAGGAATAATAATGGTTATTATACTATTAGTATTATTTCCAGTTCCATTTAGACTATTACCTTTATTAGTAGTATTGATAGCCGTAATTACAACAGTAGGTGTAATGGGTCTTGTTGGTATACCACTTACTATGGTTTCCATGGCGGTGTTCCCAGTTCTTATTGGATTAGGTATCGATTATAGTATACAATTTCATAATCGATACATGGAAGAAGTTTTAGGAGGCGAAAATAATGAATAAACCATTAAAAACTACAATATATAAACTAGCTCCTGCAGTGTTAATTTCTTTAATTGCGACTGCATTAGGATTGTTAAGCTTATTTAAATCCAAAGTGCCTATGATTCAAGACTTCGGATTGATGTTAACAATTGGGATTGCCATAGCATTTCTTCTAGCTCTATTCATTTTATTGCCGGTATTAGCTATTCGCACTAAACTAAATGAAAAAGACAAAAAAATTGTAAACAAAAAGACATCTAAGTATGTTGTAGTCATGAAACGTATAACTAAGGGTGTTTTGAAGTTTAAGTATATAATTATAGTTATCGCTCTTTTACTAGCCGGATTAGGATTTTTCTTTGATCAAAAAGTAGGAGTAGAAACAGATATGGAAACATTTATGCCTCAAGATAGTGAAGCCCTATCTGATATAAATGAACTAAGAGATTTAATTGGTTCTACGGATAGAATTGTATTAATGTATGAAGCTGATGATATCGAAGCGTATTCTGTTTTAGTTGAAGTAAAAGCTGTAACCGAAATGATTAAAAACGATTATAATGACAATGTTATGATGGTTGGGTCTGTTTCAAGTATTTTAGATATGGCATCTACCAATAGTTGGAATGAGGTTAATTATGGAGTCTATCTAGATCAATTACCAAGTGAACAATTAGCATTAGTTCAATCAGCCGAAGAAAACATTGGTATTGTTAATATCTCCTTAGCGGATATGGATGATGAATCATTTGAATTATTTATAACGGAATTAAACGGTTCCTTGACTGACTTGGATTTAAGTTTCGATGTAACGATTACAGGTCAAAGTGTCGTTGACCAAGAAATGCTTAACTCTATGACCTCGGACAGATTGATAATAACACTTATTAGTATTATGCTGGTATTTTTTGTTTTACTAGTTATTTACAGAAATATATTCAAATCTATAATAGCAATTCTCCCAATTATTCTAATAGTTGGATGGAGTGGGGGAATTATGTATGCTTTAGGATTTAGTTATACACCTTTAACTTCTACAATAGGCGCATTAATCGTTGGAATTGGGACAGAATTCACCATATTAATATTGATGCGTTATTATGAATTGAAGAAACAATCAAAAAATGAAGAAGAAGCTATTATTAATGCAGTTGGATTAATGAGTAAACCAATTATTGTATCTGCAATCACAACTATTGGTGGATTTAGTGCTTTAGTATTTTCTGACTTTCAAATTTTATCCAACTTTGGTATAATGACATTGATTAATATTTCATTAGCACTATTTAGTTCTATTTTCGTTTTACCAGCGTTACTAGGTGCTTTTGGGAAAAAAACTAAGGCTATCGCAAGTTCTTAAAAAGAGGTATATAAATGGACACATCACAGAAGATTATAGAAGCTAGTATAAAAGTTTTTACTGAACATGGATATTTAGGATCGACGACGAAAGAAATTGCACTAACCGCTAGCGTTTCTGAAATGACACTTTTTCGTAAATTTCAATCAAAACAAAACTTATTTAATGTTATGATTAAATCTACGCTTGGTCGTGAACTTTCGGATGTTACTGAGTTTAATCTCGGATCATCTCTAGAGGATCTAATCGAAAAACTGCTCCATAGCAGATTAATGATAATATCTTCCAATATTAGTCTAGTTAGAATGATGATACAGGAGTCTATTCAAGGGCGCGTGCCTTTTGAATTAGATTACATATCTCAGATAGCTAGAAATTTAAAAGAAACGCTACAGAAATATCAGGAGCTTCATCAAAGAAGTTCTAGATTGTCATTAGACGCTATAATTTCAGGTATTCTATTACAATATGCAATTATGACACCGGACATTCAGTATCATTTGAAGTCTGAAAAAGAACAAAAAACATATGTGGACAGTCTAATATCTCAGATTAAACTGTGATTTTAAATATTGAATATAGTAATTTTTCAAAAACTGAAAGTCATATTAGAATTTAATCTAATATGGCTTTTTTGGATTGATTTGTTATTTGAACAATGGGCAATCAAAAAATCATATGCATACAATAACAAATTGCAACTATTGATATACATAGTAAACAGTAATTGAATAATAAAAGAAGGGTTACCTTGATTGGTAATCCTTTGAATTTTATCATGAGTAGTAAAATGAAAAGTTGATTTGAAACATTGACTTTGCTTATCTATAATTGTATAATTTAGTAGCGCAAAACACATTAAATGTTGCTTTTATTACAAGAGAACGTACCGAACATTACTCGCTTATTAGCGAGTTAGCTTCACGATACACTTTCGGCACCATTTTAAGAAAATATTGCATGCATTGCATATGAATGGCGCACAACCAAAGTGCGCCATTATTTTTTTGAAAGCTAGGTATATAAATGAATACAGTCACAGAAAGAAAGTCAAAATTAATATTAAAGGACAAACCCATATGGAAGGGAATTGTCTCTTTAGCTTTACCTGTCTTTTTAGCTAATATATTTAAAACATTACATGATTTGGTAGATGCTTACTTTTTAGGGCAATTAGGAGATTCAACCGCGGCTAGTGAAATGCAAGGTGCAATTGGATTAACGTGGCCTATATTTTTTGTTTTCTTATCATTTGGTATGGGTATTAGTATTGCGGGTAATGCATTAATAGGTCAATATATCGGTAAGAAAGACTATGTGAATGCCAAGAAATACGCAACAAATGTTGTTTACATATCAATAATCTTAGGTGTTGTATTTACTTTGCTATCTTATTTCTTAGCACCTTCTATTCTAGGATGGATGGGAGTTGAAGGAAACAAATTAGAATATGCTACAACATATTTGAGAGTAAGATCATTTGAATTAATTATACTTTTCTTAACATTTGCTTTCCAAGCTATAAGAAGAGCTACTGGAGATACAACAACTCCTGTATTGGTAAGCTCATTTGCAATTCTAATGAATATCATATTGACACCAATATTTGTATTGTATCTCG
>CAYONI010000041.1:0-5065 GCA_964405295.1 uncultured Methanosarcinales archaeon
TAATCTTTTGCAGACCACTTTATTGGCGTAATTCAAGGGTTACATACCAGTTTTGTTAGTTTTTTCTGCGGTTAGTACTACTACCATATTATTATATGCTTACTTAATCTTTATCGACGGGTAGACCCAGAGTAGAGCCTGCTGTTGCAGAATTTGGGGGTTTAAGGGCAAAATCGAGCCTGATTTTGTGCAGGTATAAGTATTACTTTTTATTCTTTTTTTGGCTCTTATTTTTTAGTTTAGCGACGAGTATTGGAATGTCCTTTCTTAATAGTACAGTTGCTGTTGGAATGTTATTTATGTATCTTTGTTTGTAGTCTGAATCGGTTAAGACTATGAATAAATTGTTACCATATTTCTTTTTTAGTTCTGCAAACTTAGTTTGAAAGTTTTTATAATTCTTTTTCCATTGTGATCCTGTTTCTACTTCTATGGCTATTGGTTTGAGATTTTTGTATTGGATTATTATGTCTGCTTCTTTGGTTTTGCTTGATTCTACTTTTGCACCTGTTTTAAGGAATTCTTTTTTTATTTGATCTGTTAAAAATATGTGGGCTGTGCCTTCTGCTTCACTTGTTTTGATCCAGAATTCTTCTTGCTTTGTTTTCCCTATTGGAACAAATGTTTCTTGAACAAATCCATGATTACCTAAATAGTTTTTATGATGATCTCCTATTTCATTTCCATGAATAACATCTCTGTCTATATCTATTTCTATGTTTATATCTTCTTTCTCTTCTGGTTGGCTTGTTTCTTTTTTGTTTGGCTTGTGTGCAACTTTTTCGTTAGGATTAGTAGTTATTATGTTGTGTTCTTTTGGGCTTGCTACAACGCTTAATTCTTGATGATCATTATCCATAATAAGAATGCCTTTGCCTTGAACAGCAGTTAACAGATAATCTCTTTCCATCTTAGATAAATTAAAGGTTTTTACAACTTGATCTATAACGGAAGGCTTCTGTCTTAAAAGTAAAGAATAGGAACTATTTGCTAGGACTGCGTGACCTGCATGACTATTCAATAAATCAGCAACATCTTGAGTAATCATCAATAATCCAAGATTAAATTTTCTACAAGTCTTAACAATCTCAAAAATGTAACTTGCCTCTTCAGTTTTCCCTAAAAGACTCCAAGATTCATCAATAATTAACAACTTTTTTTGTTTACTTTGTTTCATCCTCATATAAATAAAATCAAGAATCAGAAACATAATTGTTGGCTTAACTTGTTTAGGCATATCACCAATATTAAAACAAACAAAATTATTATCAAAATTTATACTTGTTTGCTTATTCAAGAAACCGAACACTCCATCTGTATACATATAAAGTCTGTTTAATAATGCCCTGTAAGTTATTTTTTCCATACTACTCGCTTTGTTGCTCATAGTGTTCAAAGTCTTGTAAAGATCGCTAAGAATTGGTGGCTTTTTATCTTTATTACTTTTCGGCTTTTCCTTTTTTGAACCCTTTTTAGACTTCTTTTTCTTTTTCTTATTTTTTATGTTATTGCTAATCCCTTTTTTAGCATAAGTTTCTGTTATTGCTCTATCAAGAATACTCTTTTGAATTTCTGTTAGATCTCCAAACATTATCTTAAACAAATCCATTAATGTTAATCTTTTTTCAATATAGTCATGACCCATCAAATCCAAAGGATTGATTATTGTTTTTGAAGTTCTACTAATAGTTACAAGTTGTCCTTTAACTTGCCTTGTTAGATCAATATACTCCCCCTGAGGATCAATAATCAAAACTTGAGTATTATTCAATAATTGCCTGCTTATTAATAATTTTGTAAAATAAGATTTTCCACTACCACTAGTAGCCAAGACTATACCATTAGCATTGCTCAAACCAAAAATATCCTTAATAAAAGGCACACCATTCTTATTCAAACCAAGCATTACTCCATGCTTTTCAACATTCAAAAAAGGGCTAGTAAAAGGAAAGAAAGCGCTCAAAGCTCCTGTCGTAACATTTCTTTGAACCTTTAACTTATCTTTACTTATAGGAATCATACTCTGATAACCCTGAGTCTGCCTAAAACTTGGAATATTAGGAATCATCATTAAACTATTAAGTTCAGTCTCAACCTTTTTAGTTAACAAATCAAGATTCTCCTTAGTTTTAGCCTTACAATTAATGTAAAGAGAAACATTAAACAATTTTTGATTACCTTTCTGCAAATTCTCAAGAACCTTCAAAGTATCTTTAAGTTTAATATCTAGCGTAGGATTAATACTATTCTTTCTTTGTTCAGTATAAAGATCAGCTCTCTGTTTTTGAATCTCTTTATTCAAGTTTATCATCATTGTTTCTATTTTGAAAGGTTCAACATGAATACTAATATCAAAATCATCATTGCTACTAATAATCTTATCAAGAAAACCTGACTCAACCATTCTAGGATAACCAACAACACTAATTATTCTGCAGAACTTGTTGTTCACTTTGAAATAATCAACATGATCATCAATCCTATCAGGAGCAACCAAGTAATTAACATGATTCTTAGACTTCTTCTTTTCTTTATCAGATTTCTTAATCTTTCTTTTAATACTGTTATTAAAAAAACTCTTATAACAAGCTAATAATTTCTTATCATTCAACCTATCTGTAAATAAACCCATACTCTCCAATTTTTCTTCACAAACACTGCATTGAATATCCAAATCACTAACTTTAGGAATAACCAAATAAAAAGACCTATTATGCATATTATTTGCAGAAATGAGATTGTTGATGAATTTTTTAAAATCCTTAAACAAATCCTTATTATTAACCCTTTTACCTAAATATCTCAAATAAGAATTCAAATTCAAATCCTCAGTAGAAATAACAAACTGCACAGGAAAACTTAAACCATTCAAGAATTTCTGAAAACCAATAATTATAGACTCCTTCTCTTTGCTTGTTTTAATACTAAAATTAATCGGTTCTACTTTGAGGATTGCAACTTGGTTTTTATCAACAGAAACCTTACTATCCTCTATCCTCTTAATCCCAAGAAACAAAGACATCTTCAAATCATCAAAAACAGCAGACCTGAATTTCAAAAAATGAATAATGTTATTCAAAATATTACTAAAATCAAACAAAACAAACAACAAACAAAACACCACTGGAACAATCGATAAAATAAAACTAGAAAGCAAAGACAAACCAAGCCTAAAAATAATCAAAACAACAAAACCAAACAACAAACACCAACCCAACTGACCAAAAGTCAAACCAAAAATAATCTTTTCTTTATGCTGTAACTTCTGAGGAATCTCATAACCCATACTCTAATTAGGTTATTTATGATATATTAAGAGATGTCGGAGAAAAATGAAAAATTAATTTATAATGATTTAATAATCAAAGGACTATCTTTGCTTCTTAAAAAGCTTATTTCTCTTCTTATTTCTTGATTTACTAAAATATGTTTTGTCTTACCAAGATTGATTGGAGGATTAAACAAATCAATTAATTCTTGCTCTATGCTATCTGGATCTTCAAATATTTTATAGAAAAATGTTAAATTATTTTTCATCCAGATAGATAATTTAGATTCATCTTCTTTAGAAAACTTTTTTTTATTATTAGTCACCTCTTTATCTCGAGGAATCAATTTATAATTGAATAGAACACCCAAGCTTTTTCTTAAAGTTGATCCTCCAGCATTACCATTAAAATGATTTCTGTAATCTCTACCCCTTATACCTTTTTTTGCAGTAGTTATCCCAACATATAAAACTCGCAAATTTTTATAAATTGAGAAATGTGCATCTTTCAATATACTAGGTAAAATTGAACCTTTATTCAAACACATAATGTAAAATCCCGAAGTTTCAGGCAAAATTTTAGGATTATCCCTAAGAGGATTAAAATAATCTAAATCTTCTATCATTTTAATTACCCCTTCAACCATATCATTTAAAATAAACTAATTATTTAAAAATTTATACCTATAACATAGCTATATATTTTACTGCTCCTGCTATTTTTCCTCCTGTTTCTACTGCTCCGCTTTTGTTTATTACGTGCCATATTAGAACAATATATGATAGGTTTACTAGGCTAAAGCAGGATATCATTACCATTATTTTAAAATTCTCAAACATGGATAGATTAACCATCATTGATGATCCGAGCATTATTATTGCATCAATAAATATTATGAAGATAAATAAGAATATTAAGTTTAGTATTAGTTTTCCATAACTTTTTAGTGGTGGAATAAAATAACAAAATATTCCAATAGGAATAAATACAACTCCAAAACAAACAATTAAATATCTTATTAATAAAAAGAGAATAGTTAAAAGTAAAGTTACAACGTAAAATGTTAAAAAGATTAATTCTAATCCAAGACTTGCAAGATTATCAATTGTCAATAAAAAGAATTCTTCATTAACCATTGAAAGAATAGCACTAGTAGAAACACTAGCAAGATCTAATGCTAAACCATACAAGTAAAAACTTGCCTGAACAAAAATAATCATCAAAACAGTATTCTTTAACCACTCCTTAGCTACTTCCCTCTGAACAACATCATGACCAGAAACAAGAAACTGCAAACCAGCATATAAAAACAAGAACCCATAAAACATAGTAATACAATAAAGAATAATAACCCACAAAGAATAAAACAACTCAATACTAGGAGAAGTCTCCATCAAAGAACGAATAAAATCAAGCAAAACCTGAAGAGGAGCATTCAACAAATTAATAAAATACTCATTAAACTTCTCAGGAATACAAGTAGCCAAATTAGACAAACCACACTCAGTTGCAAAAACCAAAGGGATATTCATTAAAAACAATAAATAAGGAATTAACTTCTTCATACCAACAACATGTCAAGAATAATATAAAGAAAGATGTCGGAGAAAGAAAACATTTATCAATATGATTTAACTTAAAGATAATATGATAAAAATAGCTTTAGATACAGGTTGTTTGAATGCAAAGAAAGCTCATCTTATTCTTAATCAGCTTGAGAAATTAGAGGAAGAAAAGAAAGTAGAATTAATTACTTCAACAGTCAATGAAAAAGAACAATATGAATCTAATAATAA
>CAYONI010000042.1:0-5036 GCA_964405295.1 uncultured Methanosarcinales archaeon
GTGGTTTCTATTCTATTCATGGTTTTCTTTACTCTCCTTTCCTTAATTTACTTAAATTTAAGTAATCGTCTAATTTCTATGTTAGGTTATTTTTCCCCTAAAGCGCACCGATATGTTGTCACTTATGATATCGGCGACCTCAATTCAAATTGGCCTTCTTCGCCCACTCATCAACAGCTGCTTGAAACTTCTGTAGCTTTGCATCGCCTTTCAGGACAGCATGTTGAATCGTCTCAATTCTCTGTTCAATGCTGAGTATATCTTGTGTGCTTTTGAATTTAATCCCGCTTTGTTCATACGCCTCTCTAACCTTTTTAAAAGTGTTCCGGTATATTGCGTCCATGACCTGTATAAGGCTTTCAATGCGTGCCTCTTTCGTGTCTGGGGAATATGGATTGTGATAGATCACAAACGGCTCCAATTCAGCCATGATCTGTTTTTTATGTGCTTTGGCGAATTGCACTACTTCGGGCGTGACATTCTCTTTCGGTGAGAGACTTAACTCTTCGCCAATCACCCGTAGAGTAATACCCTTGCTCTCTAAGATTTTAGATGCGGACGTCATCAAACACCATCCTTTCTTGTCCTTCCCCCTTTTCAACCGTAACAACGTCACATTCCTTTGCTGGCGTGGGTTTTAGCCGATTCTCAACCGTAACATCTCTTGATTGTGTTACGCTTTGAAATCCCCGTAAATCCTTTGTGGACGTGGGTTGTGACGGTGTTACGCTTTGAACAGGTGGGGTAGATGGTAAATACCTTTTAAAAGGATCGATAAACTGTTCCAATGTATAGCCTTTAGCTGTCCCGTCACCTGTTCGTATTGTTTTTGAAAGTATGTTGAATGGTTTCAAAAGACGCGCAAGGCCATTTTGGGTTATAGATTTTCCCTTTCGCCACTCACTCCATGGGTGGTCCTCAACCTTAATCAATTTTTCGATAAGCACTTTTGAACTGATTTTATCCAGCCCTACGAAAATCTCTTTTATGTCTCTCAAAAGAGTTTGTCTTATAGAGTCCTCATCTGATATCTCTTCCAAGTCAAGCATTGCTTTGCGTGTCCTGTCCGGCCAATCTCCACCTGCAAGCTCTGCAATGCCCAGAAGGGGTGTCCAGTTATCGGCTGCCCGGTCATTTCCGGTTTCTGGTATTGTGGGTGTTGTGTTTTTTAAGGTTTCGGTGTTGTCTGTTGCCCATCGTTTAATCATACGCCGTAAGTTCATCTGCTCTTCATCAAAATCAATTGAGACTTTTGTCACCTTTTCCGAGGTTGTTTTACGCTCCAACCTAATTGAAACAGAGCGGTCGATTATGGTGCCCGGCAAGCCGCCAATTAATGCAATGGCTTTCGGTCCCCATGTTGAGAACCTTTCTGGATCTAACGTAACGGTATTCGTTCGGATGACGAAGGCGGATTTTCGTGTATGACCGCTGTTTATAATCCCGCGAAGCTCCTCGTTATCTTTCAAAAAGGTATCGGCCTCATCGATAAGCAGGCAAGGTCCGTACTTCTCGATCGTCCTGAAAACAGCTGATGGAGAGATATTTGAAGCTAACAGGGGCTTATTCGAAAGGCCGCTTAAAATCTCGAGAAGTGTTGTTTTGCCACAACGTTTTTCCGGTGACGTAACGGCCAGTATGGGTAAGATTCTAAAAAGGTCGTAACAGTACGTTAGAATTATCCACAGCGTACATGCTATGACAGCAGGCGGGTCCAGAACAATATGGGCCTTTATCGTATCGTGTAAAAGATGGAGAATTTCGCAGCCGTCTACGGGTGTTTCCCAAGGTTCAATATCTTCGGCGATTGTTGGCTGTTTTTCTGGTTGATTTTCTTTTTGCTCTTTGGATTGTTTCTCCCGTTTCTTTGCATCTGAAAACAGTTTGTGCGTAAGTGATATCCTTCTCAGACCTTCAAATCCCTTAATACTATTCTCGCACAAGTAATCGTCGAGCTTTCCTATGTTTTCCTGTATGGGTAAGCAGACAACGGAAACCTTCGCCCCTCTTTGCTCAAGCAACGTTCCCAAACGATAAACGGCATGTTTCACCTCTATCTTTTTCTGAAAATCTGAATCCGGCACAAGCTCAACTTTTCTATCAATCCATTCAATAGAATTAAAGTCATCGATCAACTGAGGTTTGCCGTTTTTGTCCTTAACGGCGAAATTCCAAATACCGCCCAAGGCGATGCAGTTAAGTCCTTCTTGCATAGACCTCAAGGCCTTTTTTTCGCCCTCCGTGATCATGATAAGGTCTTTATCTGCATCGAAGCCAGGCGGTTTGTATAGAGCAATTCCCGAACCTTTGGACTGGTGATATTTTTGCGCCCGTGACTCACCCTTTTTCTGGTATGGCGGGAATAGCTTGTGACGGATAAAATCCGTCCCTGGATAAGGAAAGGCCAATAGTGAAGATATAGGTGCATCCCACCCCATAGTCTTAGGGATGTCGCCAGGTGCTACACTGTAGATACCAGACTTTTCGATGGACTCGTCCGATAGCCCGGATTCCTGCAAATCTGCTTTGTGGTCGGGGTGTAAAGAGAGTTCTTTCATGTTACACCTCCCGAGTTTTATGGTCACCCTCAGGGTTAATTCTCTGTTTCTGCATCCAGTCTTCGACATCGACCAGATCATACCGCACAGAACGACCGGCTTTTATATACGGAATGCCTTTCCTTAAATGTCGATGGTTTCTTAATGTGGGAAGTTTGAATCCCGTGATGTCACTTACAATCTTTTCGGTGAGATACTGTTTCATTGCCTTTTCTCCTTTGGTAAGGTTTTACCTATGGAAAAGACAAGATAAAGGGGGGGCTTATGTTGCAGAAATAAATTATGTTAGGAAAAAGATAGTAGGATTAATCTTTTTTTTCACGGGATTTTTTCCTACCCTTCTTTATCGGGATATCATCTGTATTTCCATAAAGTTTTTCTCTTGAATATTCCTTTCCGGCCAGCTTGGCATATGCGGCGCATGGAATAAATTCCATGACTCCCCCGATGGTTTTATAACATTTCGTTTGGTCTTTGCACTTGGCACACAACTTTAAAGCATCATCTTTCGCTTGTTCTTTGGTAAATCTTTCTCCGTGGATCACTTCGTAAGCCAGCTGCCAGCGTGCCTTGACTGTTGACTCCGGGATTTCTAATTTTCTTGCTATTAAATGAAAACATCTCCTTTGCCCATAGCCTTCCCACATATCCCATACTTGAAATATCTCGTCTTGTTTAGATAGCCATTTATGACGTCGTTGGAGACCTTCTCGCCTCTCTTTGTGATAATCAATGCTTCGTTTAACCTCTTCCAAGATAGACTCTTTTGACCTCGATAAATCAATGCCCAACAGTAGAGTGTTAAATGGGTCAGAATACGTCAAAAGTTTTACTGCATCCAACTTATCACCACGACCCCATGGCCCATAAAGATTAAAAAAATTATCCTTCCATCTCCTATTATTTAAGATATCATCGGGACTGAGGAATTTTCCACTTGCAACATCCTCGTCACTGAGAAACCGATAGGATATGACGGCGGGCCTTACAAGGTTTTTTTCTAACACATCTCGTGGTATCTTGCCTTCCAACTTTTCTACCCATTCTTCAAAGTGAGTTCTCTCTGGCTCATTTCTTTTTAAAAGTTCAAGGGCTGCTTTATTAAGTCCCTCTGTCTGTTTTTTCTTCTTAGCCATTTGCAACCTCGCTTTTTTCTTTCATTGCTTCCTGAATAATATCCCCGGCTACATTAGCGGCCTTTTTCAAGGTCTCGTCCCGGAGATGTGCGTAGCGCATTGTCATTTGAGGTGTCTTGTGAGTTAGCAACCTTTGTAATACAAACATGTCAACCTGACCCGAAGAGGCCAGCATGGAAGCGTAGACGTGCCTGAGGCCGTGCAAGGGTCTAAAGTCTTTTGGCAAATCGGCCTTATCCTTTATTTCGTTAACCGCTTTGTTGATATCCGTTCTTTGATTGCCACCACGGCCAGGGAAAACATATTCACTGCCGGTCTTAATGTGATTCTTTAACATCTCACGCGCCGCATCGTTCAGGGGGATTTGTTGATCAACGCCACCCTTAGGATTTCGGATGTGGATAAATCCACGTTCAAAATCGATGTCAGACCATTTCAGCTTGAACATTTCGCCACGCCGCATGCCAGTATAGAGAGCCATTAACATCATTGGTCCGGCTTGCGCATGGGTGTCCTTGTCGATCGCTTTGAGTAATTTTGACATTTGTTTTGGGGTTAAATCTTCGGTTTTGATATTATTAACTTTTGGTTTCTGCATAAGGAACTGGAGGCCTTGACATAGATTCCGACGTTTTCCGTAATTGATGATCTGTTCCAACAGACCCAGGACATCCCGAACGGTTTTAGGAGATTTCGTTTTCATAAGATTTAACCGTAAGCGGTCGGTTTCCAGGGGGATGATCTCGTGCGGTTCTTTATCGCTGAATGGTTCCTTGAGGTAGTTTGTATAAAGTCCTTCATCCGATTTCAAGCTCTTGCCGGGGTTCCTGTTTTCCTTATAGTGTGTCCACAATTTATCAATCGTCCATTTTGAAGACTCCGCCTCTTTTGCCGCCTTCTCCCGTTTTCTTATGTCTTTCCGTGATAATCGTTTTCCCTCTATCCGTTCCGCTCTTATTCCGACAGCCCGGGCGGGGGTCATATCATCGGCATATTGACGGCCAGCCTTTTCCTCAAACAACTTTCCATCTTTCTTAAATAAAATGTAATATACTTTTTCCTTGCCCTTACTTCCGATCCGGTCAGCCTCCCGATAAAAGACTCCCGCATATATTGTCTTATGTCTTTTCATGCTCCCCCCTTTCAAGATTCCAACCGTATTTCCAACCCTAATTGTGTATTTTAAAGTAATTTCAGGTAAAGTCAAGGAAAAAGATATTTGAAAAACGATGTGATACTAAGTAGTTTTAGTAAAGGCAAGTAAAGAGAGGTAAATAATGGGTTCCCGGTTGTGGCCCAGGAGGTCGCCGGTTCAAATCCGGTCACTCACCCCAATATTTTC
>CAYONI010000043.1:0-2678 GCA_964405295.1 uncultured Methanosarcinales archaeon
TCGTAGAAAATCAAGGTAGACTTTGTATTATATATGATGTAACTACCTGTAAACAACTTATTATTCCTATCAATATGTCTAGTCGTTATCTTGAAGAAGAAATGACTAAGAAACAAAAAGACAAATGGGCTGGTTATGAAATACCAGAAGGAAGTAAAAAATGAAAAGATATGTATTCATAGCAGTAAGGGGTGAAGAATGTGTTTTCTATGACAGAGTAGAAGAATGTAAAATCATAGTCCCTATGAACCAACTATGTCATTATTCCAGAGTCAAAATGACTGCAATAGAAATGGAAAATGAGATAGAAAGAAGGATGTGATAATATCTAGGCTCTTTACATAATGTAGAGGGCTTTTTTTTGCCTGTGCATAACTCTAAGATTTTTATCTTAAAAAGTGGTATAATAAAGATATAATTAAATAATATAAAACTATGGACAAAGAACAAGCATTTAAAATATTAACATCTATATTCCCTACTTTAAGATTAAATGAACAAGAAAGACAAAGTGTTCTAAAA
Source organism: uncultured Methanosarcinales archaeon (assembly GCA_964405295.1). Lineage (GTDB taxonomy): Archaea > Nanobdellota > Nanobdellia > Woesearchaeales > CAYZNE01 > CAYZNE01. The sequence goes on from CAYONI010000043.1 coordinate 523, forward strand.
GCTTATGAGGTTGTAGAAAAAGAATTAGGATTAATAAAAGAAGATGACAAAAAAAAGAAATAAGAAAACAGTAGGGAAAAAATTAGATATAGTTTGGTCAGAAGCCATAAAAGTAAGAGCTGGATATAAGTGTGAGCATTGTGGTAAAACAACAAACCTAAACTCACATCATATATTCACGAGATCAAGAAAATCTACTAGGTGGGAACTAGATAATGGTATTTGCTTATGTGTAGGTTGTCATATGTTTTCAAGCAAGTTTTCAGCACATAAGACAGGGGTTGAATTTACGCATTGGCTAGAAGAAAAAAAAGGTAAAAAGTGGGTTGAAACACTACAAAGAATGTCTAATGAAATATACAGACCAACACTTGAAGAAATGGAGGAAACATTAACTTACCTAGAAAAATATGTTAATAACGCTAAGTAAAATATCAAAAGATTATAATTTATCTTTAAATTATCTATTATCTAAAGGTAAGGCTTATGGTATTATAAAAAGAAATAAGAAAAATGATTGTATAGATGAAAAATATTTAAAGTTGTTAAAAGAATATTATGCTATGTCTTATTTAAGGAACTTTATAATTTACTGGATTGAATATACTTTTGATGATAGAGAATTAAGAGTTGAATTATTATGTCAACTTGTAAGAATGGATTATAATGAAGTAATAAGATTTATAATACTAAAAGATTTAATGTGGAATTTATAAAAATAATATGAAAAAATGGAACCAATAGAATTAGAAGATGAATGTATTATATATAATGGAGTAAAATATACAAAAGACCAATGGGAAATAAAACAAAAACAAGATAAATAATTAAATAATAATATGTATTATATAATATTAAAACGAGATAATGAATTTTATCCAGCCTTGATAGAAGAATTAGGATTTTCTAAAGGAAACTATTTAACTATGGGAAAAGGTCTAACAACAAAAGGTAAATGGGGTGTAGATTTATTTTGTTGTAAAACTAGAAAACAAGCAATAAAAAAAGTAAAGGATATAAAAGAAAATGGAGTAAAATATTTTAGGATGAATTATTTAAAAAATTATGGATTTACTTTAAAATAATTACCACTTCCCTACTCTCTTGATACATCTATTTATCACTCCCCTACCGAAAAAATAGATATACCAGAAGGGTAGGGGACAACCTTAGCCCAATAAACACAACACTTATGAAAAAAAAGGAAAAAACACAAGAAATAACCAAAATAGAACTAAATGAGGAGGTAGAAAATAAAATATTAAAAATAATAAAACAAAAATATGAAAATAGGCTACATAGGTGGGACTTTTGATCTACCACATTACGGACATTATGAAATATTTAGAAAAGCAAAGCTAATTTGTGATTACTTAATAGTAGCTGTAAATACAGATGAGTTTTGTGAGAGATATAAAAGAAAACCAATAATGACAAAAGATGAAAGAATGAGAACTATAGAATATTGTAGATATGTAGATGAAGTAGTTGTAAATATAGGAAATGAAGACTCAACTTTAACAGTTGATACTTACATAGAGGCAAAAGGTAATATAGATTTTATATTTCACGGTGATGATTGGGTAGGAGATAAGCTAAAGACACAAATGGGAATAACAGAAAGATGGTTAGAAGATAAAAATATAGATATGGTATATTTAGATAATACTAAAGGTATATCAACAACTGATTTAATAAATAGAATAAATGAAAGGAATAGTAATATTGACTCACGACAAATCAAGGTTCAAGGAAATACTGGAACAGAATATGATAAAGTTAAAGAACTTTTCAATAATAGTAGCAACAAATGAAGAACCATCTAAGTATGAGAAACTAGCATTTGAAGTGGGAATAGAAAACTTTGATGAGTTTATATTATTACAGGATAGTGTAATGGTTAAAGATAGTTCCCTATTCAAAAAAATGTTAGAATCCCCTAATTCAGTTTGGTTATCTAAATGGGGTCAAAACTATTTTTGTAAGTATAAGAGTGAGATATTAAGACAAATACCTATAGAGATAAAAGATAAAAAAGATTCAATATATTGGGAAAGACAATTACACGAAGATTATAGAAAGTTAGAAGTTCCTGAAATTATGTTAGATGGATGTTTAGATAATACACTTGTATTTGAAGAAGCCTATGGTAGAAA
>CAYONI010000043.1:2778-4877 GCA_964405295.1 uncultured Methanosarcinales archaeon
TGGTAAAACTATATTCTTACCAAGCGAAATAATGAAAAAAAATGGTATTACATCAAGTCCAGAAGATAATAGCTGAAGATACTCATAGATTTAGAGTATTATGTCTAGGCAGAAGAACTGGAAAGACTTTTTTATCTGTAGTAGAACTCATAGGACAGGCTATAGGAAATGAAGATGGATTAGTTAGTTATGTAGCACCAACTTATAGACAGGCTAGAGATATAGCTTGGCAAGAACTTAAAAGGGAAACTGCATCTTATGTTGTAAGTATAAATGAATCAAGATTAGAGGTAGTGATACCTAATAAGTTTGGTGGAACTAGCACAATAGATTTAAGAGGTTGGGAAAGTATAGATTCACTTCGTGGACAGAAGCGACATTTTTTGGTTTTAGATGAAGTAGCAATGTATAGAAACTTCTGGGTTAATTGGCAAGAAGTATTAAGACCATTACTTACTGATTACAAGGGAGGTTGTTTATTTGCTTCTACACCTAAAGGTTATAATCACTTCTATGACTTATATAACCTAGAACAGACGAATGATAACTTTAAGAGCTTTCATTACACTTCTTATGATAACCCTTATATAGATTCTAGTGAGATAGATGAGGCTAAAAGAGATATGACTGTGGATAGATTCCAACAGGAGTATATGGCTAATTTCAGAAAGGCAGAAGGATTAGTATATCCTGAATTCAATAGAGATATTCATATAGTAGATGAAGATAAGATTCCACCATTAAAAGAAACTATTTGTGGAGTTGATTTTGGTTATACAAACCCATCAGCAATACTTGTAATAGGTGTTGATTATGATAGTAATTATTGGATAGTAGATGAATGGTATAAGACTAAACAAACTAAAGAACAACTTATAACTGTATTAAGTGGGAAAAGCCCTAATTATGTGTATCCAGATCCAGCAGATGCAGAAGGAGTAGCTAAATTAGAAGAAGCTGGCTTTAATGTTATGGAAGTTAATAAGAATAAGATAGAGGGAATAAATAAGGTTAGAGAAATGATTAAACAGGGTAGATTAAGAGTAAAGAGAGGATGTGTTAATTTTGTAAATGAAATAGAGAGTTATCATTACCCAGAAGACAATGCTAATGGAAATAATAAAGAAGAACCAGTTAAAGAGAATGACCATTGTTTTAGTTGGGATACTCAAATATCTATGGCAGATGGAACTGAAAAGAATATTTATGAAGTTAAAGCTGGTGAATTTGTTAAAAGTAAGAATGGAATAAACGAAGTATTAAAGGCTTGGGTTATAAAACCTGAGAAGTTATATGAAACTACATTTTCTAATGGATATAAAGTAAAATCTACAATCGATCACAAGTTTTACACAAATAGAGGTATAATACCATTGAATGAATTGCGTTATGATGATACAATAATAGTATTAGACCAGCTTAAAATAAATCAATGGAAGAAACAATTATTTTCAATGAACAAAGATATAATTGGGATGGTAAATACTATTGCCCAGCAGGTGGGTGTAAAGATGGTAGAAAAAGACTACATCAAGCTATTTGGGAAGAACACAATGGAAAAATACCTAAAGGGATACAAATACACCACAAAAACAAAGACAGAAGAGATAATAGACTCTCTAATCTTGAGCTTAAAACAATATCAGAACATATGTCTGAACATTCTAAAGAAAGGTGGAGCAGAAAAGAATATAGAGAAAGAGGTTTACAAAATCTCAGAGATATTAACGACCTTGCAAAAGCTTGGCACTCTTCAGAAGAAGGTAAAAAGTGGCATTCACAACACGGAAAAGATGTGTGGAAAGACAGAAAGAAATATAAAAAGATATGTGAAGAGTGTGGTAAAGAATATGAAACATATTATCCTAGTAGATCAAAATTTTGTCATCAGAATTGTAGAGCAAAGTTTTATAGGAGAAGAAATAAACTTCAACATAACAGTAGAGTCTGAACATAATTATTATGCTAATGGTATTTTAGTTAAGAATTGTATGGATAGTTTAAAGTATGCATTATATAATCACGATATAAATGCTTATAACCCTGCTATGATACAAGAGATATATCAAAACAGAAAAACAATAGATTCATTTGATTAA
>CAYONI010000044.1:0-3479 GCA_964405295.1 uncultured Methanosarcinales archaeon
GTGCAGTATGTGACCGGCATGGGCAACATTCGTGATGTAATCCCGTTCCCCAGGGCCCCAAGGCTAGCAGACTTCTAAACACCAGATGGCGGCTGAAAAGCCGCCATTTTCATGTCCGATGCAAACAAGAGAGATTTCTAGTATCGTAAAAACTCCATGCTTCGCTAGCTCATCTCTTGGCATTTTCCTGTACCTACATCGCTAAAGAGCTCCACCTTGACTCTCTACAATGATATGGTATCATCTAGTAAATAAAACTAATCATCCCTATGTAAGAAACTATTTCATAGCTGGTCAATCTTTTCAGATGGGGTATAGTGTTATACAAGTATGTTTTAAGGAGAGTAGTGTTATATGAGTACTAGTCAAGTCGATATACGGGCAGTTGCATTTGATTATGGTGGGGTCTTAGCCTATTTCATCAGTAAAGAAACGATAAGTAAGATGGCCAAATTAGCCCAAGTTGATTACCATCCCTTTAATTCTAGCATGTGGAAGTTTCGTCATGAACTTGATTCAGGTGAATATGACAACAATCGTTACTGGGGTGCAGTCCTTGATGATTGCAATTCTCCCATATCCAGAGAAGCACATGTTACTACATTGGTAGAGATGGACCTACGAGGATTTTCCAAGATGAATCAAGGGATGCTCTGTTGGGCCAATGAACTGAAAAAATGTGGTATTGCCACTATTATTATTTCAAACATGTCCCAGTCCACATATCAAAGTCTTATGGTGGAACAAGAATGGATGAGGCAATTTGATACCATCGTTATCTCTGGAATTATTGGCATCAACAAACCTGATAAAAGAATATTCAATCATGCAATTGAACAAACACAATTACAGGCTCATGAAATATTATTTCTTGATGATCTTCCCTACAACGTGGAAGGTGCAAAAAAAGCAGGGTTACATTCCCTGCTCTTTTCAAATACCGATACGTTAGCTCAAGATCTGCAAAAAGGATTCCCCAACCTCCCTGTTGAAGGATTAGCTTGCTCAACCAGCTAATCGGGAGAAAGTGGTATGCAGGAGGCAAGTGATTGCCTCCTGTACCATCTTACAAAATATCTACCTTTCCTTTCCCAAAGATATTCATCATCAAAAGAGCCAATCCAGTAGCTAACAGTAAAATTGTAGCAAGAGCTGCTGCTGGGCCAAAATACCCACCTAAAATCCAAGCATAAATTCTAATTGGCATTGTTACCGTATTACCGACATACAGGAGAATTGAAGCCGAAAGCTCGTTAATTGAAGTAATCCAGCTCATGACTGCACCACTAATAATACCAGGCATCATTAATGGGATAGCTATTTTCCTAAATGCCCTTGCTGGTGGCGCACCTAAGCTAATGGCAGCATCTTCCAGATCAGGATCTATCTGTTGCAGAATAGAGGCAGCTGACCGTACAGAATACGGTAGGCGCCTAATGAAATAAGCAATGATAATAATAGCCCAAGTCCCATAAAGAATAATCGGAGGTTTGTTAAACGCAACGATTAATCCAATACCCATAACAGTACCCGGAATAATATACGGGGTCATAAGTAATGTATCGAGAATGCGGTTCATCGCATTTTGACGACGGGTAATAATGAATCCGAATAATGTTCCTAATATGACAATAAGAATGACTGCAACAATCGAAAACCAGAAACTGTTTGCAATCGCCAGAGGAACTTCACGACTCACCTGCCTAAAGCTATCTAATCCAAATCCCTGAGCGAATACTGGGCCATTTGTGTTTTTGAAAGCAAACACAACTACAACAGCCATCGGTAAAGTACTGAGAAATACGATCAAATAGGAAACAAAGTGAGCAAAAAAATTCTTCACGCCTTCTAGCTTTACCACTGCAGATTTATAGAGAAGATTACTTGTATACTTCCTGCGTTTAGCAGCATATTTTTGAATGAATATTGCAATGCTAGCAACAAAGACAAGAATAAGGCTGATGGTAGAGGCCATGGCTGGTCGGTCTGCAATTTCACTTGTATACATATTGTATGCCATTGTTGGAAGCACTCTGAATCGTCCACCAATGATTTGAGGTGTCCCAAAATTTGCCAATGAGAGCATAAAAGCTAATAAAGCACCTGAAGTAATAGAAGGCGTTACTAAGGGAATGGTTATTTTGTAGAATCTTCTAAATGGAGTGGTCCCAATATTGGCAGCAGCTTCTTCCAATGAACGGTCTATTGTTTGAAGCCCATTAACCGTGAGTAAAAAGACAAACGGGTAATACTGCAACGAATAGACAAGTATAATCCCAAACGCTCCATACACCGACGGCAGATTAATACCAATTGCAGATAAGCCTGCCCTCAGAAACCCATTTCTCCCAAGCATAACAATCCAAGCATATGCTCCTAAAAAAGGTGGGGTGAGAAGCGCTAGAGTAGCTAGGCTGCTTAATACAGGTGTCCCAAAAATCTTATAGCGAGTGGTAAAAAAAGCGAGAGGAACCCCAAGGATTATTGCACCTAATGTGCCACCTATGGAAACAACCAAACTATTTAGTAGCGTCTTCAAATAGTAGGGATTCTTAAAGAATGTAATGTAGTTTCCTATACCAACTTTTTCTGTTTCAATACCAATGAAGCTTTGAATAACAATATTAAAAAGTGGATAGAGAACTAAGATTATCATGACCAAGAACCCAATAACACTGATTAAAGTCCAAAAACCATGTTGACGAATCCAATTGAGCATACCTCTATTCTCCCTTGGTGCTACGAATCCTTTCACCAGTTTCTTTATTGAAAAACAAAAGCTTTTCTTTTTCTACATAGAACTCAATAGGCTCATGTTCATCCAAGATATCATTATGTTCTGAAATCTCACTGTGAACAGTTAAAATATGCCCCTCTCCTACTAAAATACGGTAGATAACACCACTGCCAATGAAAAGAGCCTTTTTTACTTTACCAATAAAATGAACCGCTTCAGGATGTGTTTCTGCTTTACCTGACATAATTTTAGCATCAGTAGGTCTAAAACAAATTTTGCAAGATTCAGCTTTTGTTCCAGGGGGGAAGGTTGAGGAAAGTTCTTTTGGTGATTTACTCGCAATCAAGGCAGCATCACCAAGAAGTTTATTCATACTACCTACGAATGAAGAGACAAACTCATTTATAGGGTCACGATAAATTTCCCAGGGAGTTCCTACTTGCTGGACAACTCCAAGATTCATTACAGCGATCCTATCAGAAATAACTAAAGCTTCCTCTTGGTCATGAGTTACATACACAGCAGTAGTCCCTAAACGCCGCTGGATATCAAGAATCTCTTCTCGCATGTTGAGCCTTAGCTTAGCATCAAGGTTAGACAGCGGTTCATCTAACAGGAGCAATCGAGGTGCAATAACTAGAGCTCTTGCCAAACCAACACGTTGCTGTTGTCCACCTGATAATTTTTCAGGAGTTCTCTTCTCATAGCCATTCATCTGCACCATTTCAAGAACTTCGGAGAC
>CAYONI010000044.1:3579-4819 GCA_964405295.1 uncultured Methanosarcinales archaeon
CCTAGTAATGTAAAAAACTCTCCTTCATTAATCGTAATATTTACGTTTTGGAGAGCTTTGACACCAGGAAAATTCTTGCTTAAATTATCTATTTGGACATACATACCAGCTATACTCCATCACATTTTCTTAGTAGTAAACTATACACCACACAACTAAAATCAAGTTGTGTGGTGTGGTTTATTTGATAATAGTCAATTTAATGCTATAACCCTAATTTCATCACTAATTCTGAGAACTGAGTAAGATATTTGTCACGGTTATTTGCAGACCAGCCAAAGTCATAATCAACAATATTCATTGTAGATAATGCAGGAAGACCTGCAGGACTCTTAGCTCCCTTGTGTACAGGACGTCGACCCATTTTTTCAACAAGGAAGTTCTGCACTTCTGTTGATGTTGCCCAATCGAGGAACATCTCTGCACCTGCTGGGTTTGGGGAACCTTTTATTTTAGCGACACCATCAGGAGCTGCTACAACACCATCTGCAGCATACACTATTTTGACAGGAGCGCCACCGGAGACATATCGTTGGGCATTATCTTCAAGTGTAACACCAACAGCATATTCGCCATCAGCTACAACTCGAGGAACAGCACCGGAACTAGCTGAAAGCAAGATATCTTGCATGATAGATTCTATCACTTGCCAACCTTTTTCTTCACCATATATGGTGAGAACGTTAGCTAGTTGCATATATGCAGAACCAGACTGAGCAGGATTAGCCATTATGAGACCCTTTTTAACTTTGGCCAGGTCAACCCAAGTCTGAGGAAACTCAGAATCTTTCAACAAGTCAGTATTAACAATAAAAACCATTACAATAGCTGTATACGGCAACCAGTTGGTTCCAACTTTGAAGACTTTTTCAATTTGGTCCCATTCTTTAGGTTCGTACATTTCTAGTAAATCAGAGTTTTGCTCAAGAGCCTCCCCACCGATACTCCAGATAACATCCCCTTGCGGACGATTTGCTTCAGCTCTTACCCTACTTATGATTTCACCTGAACCCATTCGAATAACTTCGAGTTTTGTGTCTGGATAGGTCTTTGCCCACATTCCAGTCATCGCCTCAATAATACTCTCTTCATGAGCTGAATACGCAACAATCTTGTTTTCTTGCTCTTTTGCTCCAGCCGCAAACAGATTGGAGGTTGCAGTTACAAAGAGAAAGATTACCAGTACAAAAACGAGAACCCTTGTTTTTTTCATGAAACACCTCTTTATCATTAATATGGT
>CAYONI010000045.1:0-4811 GCA_964405295.1 uncultured Methanosarcinales archaeon
CCCCACTTTCATAAAATGTCCTTAGGAGGATAAGGATATATGAAAATGTTACCAGTAACCTACCATGGGGCAAGCCCACGTGGTTTCCTGTGCCTAATTAAATGACTAAAACGGTTAAGGATAATATTGTAACATAGGGTTCCGGGAGTTATCGCCCGGTGTTTGCGTGGTAATTAACAACGTTGGGTTCCTATATTGGATCACACCTCCAGTCCCGACAAGCCGGCATTAACGTGCCGGCTATTTTTTTTAACTAAGCACAAAATAAAAAAGGAGAAAAAAATGTATTGTAGTAATTGTGGAAAAGAAATCAACAACAAGGCCTTTGTGTGTCCTAGTTGCGGAGTTAGAACAAAAAATCAAGAGGATAAGCCAATTGGGGGATTAGGAATATTGTGTTTCTTTATCCCGGTTGTTGGACTATGTCTGTATTTGGTTTGGAAAGACGATAAACCAGTTAGAGCAAAAGGGGCAGGTAAGCCAGCTCTTTGGGGATTTAGTATCGGCATGGCATTATATATGTCAATGTTTGTTATGTCCGCCATTGTTGGGGCTGCATATTAATAAATTAATTATAACCTAAAAGAAAGTGCTAGGGTAACCACTAGTCCCGACAGGCCGGCATGAGAGTGCCGGCTATTTTTGTTTTAAGGAGGATGTATGGCTCTAACTATTCAGCAAAGAGAAGATCGGAATAACCTTTTTGCAAAAGGGATGAAAAGATGTCCTAAATGTAAAGATGAGAAAAAATTAGATGAATTTGGTATAAGGGCAGGGACTTATACGGGGAGAAAGTCGTATTGCATATCTTGTGTTTCTAAATATCAAGAGAAAGCCCGCAAGGAGAGAATGGTTAAGTCTGGGAAATTGGCGTTGAGAGATAAATTGGAACAAAGAAGGATACTATTATTAAAACATCAAATGAAAATGTGTCCCAGCTGTATGAAAGATTTACCATTAGAAGACTTTTATCACACAGAGACGGGAGACTATAATTCTTGGTGTAAGGAATGTGTTCTTAATGAAAGAAAGAGAAACCGCCATTCCCCGGGAAAAATTAAGCAATCTATATTATTGGACTCCATGGGACTGGCATTCTGTTCCCGGTGCCATAAGTTAATGTCAATAGAAGACAAATTTTATCCCCAAGAATCGACTGGGTATAGGTATTATTGCAAGGAGTGTTGTAAGATCATCCAGCTTTATAGGCTTAAAGGGATGCACCCAAAAGTGGTTAGGGAAGAATTAGTTAAGTTAGGACTGATGGAGTGTCGTGATTGTGGAGATATAATTCCTGATGAAGATTCACATCATCCTTATTGGTGCAGTAGGTGCGAGAGAGGCTATCATCGTGCTAGGGCTAGTAAAGATAAAAACTGCAATCGTAGGAATAGAAGCTTGGTTGCCATGGGAGTTAAATTATGTTCGAAATGTAAGACGGTGCTGCCAATAAGCCTATTTCTTCGGAAAAAGAACCTGCTTGTAGGGTATAGGTCTAACTGTAAAAAATGTGATTCCATTAATGGCAGACCCTTATCTCGCTTATCTATAGAGGATCAACTAAATGCCTTTAATATAGCTGTATGTGCATGTGGAACTGCTGATTATAAAAAGAATATGAGCATGGGCGAAAAGGGTGAGTATTATTGCAAAGAATGTACCAAAAAAAATGAATACAAAAAAATGACTCTTGCCCAGAAAAGACAAAAAAGGCGAGACGAGTTATTCAAAAGAGGATTAAGACTATGCGAGCGATGTTATGAAATATCTGAATTATCCAATTTTCATAAGAATAAGAACTATCCTAATGAAAAAAATATATACTGTAAATCTTGTGATAAAGATGGCGTAAATAGGTGTAGAGGTAGTTATAAACTTATAGAGGCGCGGGAACTCTTGAAGTATGAGTTGCGGAAATGTTGCGCATGCTTTAATACAAAACCATTATCTGAGTTTCCTTTAGATGCTTATTTCGCTAATAGTGGGCATGGACATATATGTTTAGAGTGTTCTAAAAAAAATGCAAAGGCAAAGCGAAGAAAAAAGCAGTCTGATTTATCAGTCTCAGCATTAAGAGAATACGCCAGAAAGCATATTGGCGACCCTGGAGATAAATATATTGATTATCTTATTCCTAATGCGCGGATAGGTATTGCGCAAGAGCCGGACTATTTCTGTGTTATAGATGGTAAGCTATTTTTACTGAAAGTTGATTTCATAAGATATGTGGAAGAAAAATATGGCATAGTGAAAAAGGCGGTCAGATCCAGATTAGATACAGGCGCAACAGCAGAACAGGCTATATTGTCGAAAAAAGAATATTCGCGAGTACGCAAGGAGGAAAGGCGTGAAAGAGAAAACATTTGAAAAAATTACCCTCGATATAGGGAAGATGCAAAGGAAACTGGTAAAAGATATATACAAAAAAAATGTTACAGTCAATGAAGCCAAACAAATACGGATGACCTATTATAATATACTTTGGGGATTGTGCAATGTAGCCAAGCAAACCACATTAACATAATAACATTCTTCCAGGGGGTTGGCTCCATCGTCCTGGATGTAGCAGGCGGCAGGGTTTGTCAGATTTCCCTGCCGTCATAAATTTATAGGAGAAATAATGAGAAAAGTGTATGTCGTACTGATACATATTGGGTGTAACCACTCTAGGAGATTATGTGAAGACATGGAGACGGAAACTATTGAGGTCAAGGAATATTTAACTGCTCTTAAAGTAAGGGATAGTATTTGTGATAAATATGATATCCCTCCTGAATCATTAGAAGTTGAACCAATGACAGATTTTATGGATAGAGTTAATAATCAAGAATTTATTTCTGATAATTACTTTATGAGCTACGTTTATGGAGAAAAAGGAGAGGGCTAAAATGGAAGAGAAGAAGAAGACTCATCTTGATATTGATCATAACACTCTTGTTGGTAAAATATACAATATGTTTGCTGATCTACGTAAAAACGGATGTTACTGGCATCCAAGTAGCAGTGAGTGGGAACTTAATCTATACGCCCCTGAAAAGGTTGTGCCAGTTACTGTAGAGATAGTCAGAACATTTACAGAAAAAGAGTGGAAAAATGAAAAGAGTAAGGGCGGTGAAAAGTATTATGGATATTATAAATGCTATGATATACGGGATAAGCCCCATCCAGAAAGAGTAGTTATGATATGGCCATCAAGAGGTCAATTTGATATGTGCTTCCCTGCAGGTGCTATGTATAGCCAGAAAAGAGGACATGGGATAATAGTAGTGTTAAAAATAACAGAAAGAGAGGTGCTTAAATGTCAAGAATAGTATATTGCCCGGCTGGTGGGATGGATGGAATCTTAGTAACACTAGCTGAGCTAGAGTCTTTTGCTGAATTGATTGGTTGTATGTTAACTACATATATTCCTTTACCAGAGGGGAATAATGTTCACACTGTACATAATTGTGAAGATGAGGCTTATAGGGCTGCAAGATACTGGGAAATAGAAGATGTTGGTAAGCATGGATGGTGTTGTCCTATATGTGGTAAAGTAACTCAGTGGGGGTAGTATGGGTAAAAAGAAAGAACGTGTAGTATGCGAAGTATGCGGCAAACATGAAGCAGTAACAAAGAATTTCAGAAAGGACGGTGTAAAAAGTGAAGAGTGCACGTGGTGTTCTGGGTTAAGTGATTCGGCAGTAGCTAATATTATTAAAGATAATCTGGATCCATTAGATTTTTATGAACTAGATTATGATAAAATGAGCGCTGAAGATTTGGAAAACTTTAAAAACGATCTTTTTGAAATTATTTTAGAGAAACATGAGAACAGTAAAGATATTTCTAGAATGTTAGAATGTGAACGAGCTTTAACGCTCAAAGAAACCGGGTAGGAGGAGTAATGAAATCAAGCAGGATAAAGAGGTTTTGGCTTAGGCTATGGATCGACAAGAATGAGTTTTATATTAAAGATTGCATTAGACACTATTGTTATTTCAATAAAATAAATTATGAGTTATGGGATCTGATCAGCATCAAGGTAAAAACTTATAGGAAAAAGATTTTAGTAACAATAACTGCTCAGCGTCCTGGTATAGTTATAGGTAAAAAAGCTGTAACAATTAATGGGATAAAAGAGTATCTTACTGAACAAGTAGATAGACCTATCAAAATAAATATAATAGATTATGATGTTTGGAATCATAAAGGACTTTATTATCAGCATGCTATGGTGGACCGAAAAAATGTTAAGAGGAAAAAATGAATAAGAAAGAATTTGCAGATTATCTTAGACCTAAAGCCGAAGAGATAGAGGATTTTATTAAAAATAATATGCCGGATAAAGGGTTAAAATGTGAAGATAGTCAGAGGCTATGTCTTCTTAATATTATGATGGAATTTGGGCGTGGCATTAATGGGACAACAGAGGATGACTTTGTTATAAAAACATATGAAAAAGCAAAAAGAGAACCGGAATACGATAAAGAAGGGACCGCCTGGCCGTGGGCTGTGGGTAAGAGCACTTACGACGAATTTGGAGAGTATATAGAAGGCTCTAAAGAATTAATATATCATGCATCGGAGGAAGCTGCAGAGTTGGGCATCGAAAAAATTAATGATCCAGAAATATCTTAGGGAGGGTATATGAAAGCAGTATTTAGATATCGTGATGCTAGTAATTATAAAGATATTATTACCATTGATTATAACCCAGTGGCATATCCAGCTATGGTTGGGTTGCAGCCAGATGATGACGTGGAGATGTCTTCAGTTGGTGTTACTTATGATGATATTCCGATGATAGTAAGTTTTGGAGTAGATAAAGA
>CAYONI010000046.1:0-4709 GCA_964405295.1 uncultured Methanosarcinales archaeon
TTCGTTCATGGACTTAAAACTTGGGACTATATAATAACTATTATTCCGATTGAAGATACTCAAGATATAATAAAAATTGTATCTTCGTACAATTATTATGTATACCTCACTGCAACTGTAATTATTTTCCTCTGGAGCTTTAGATTATCCAGCATCTTATCTAACCCTATCAGGAACATTGATCTTGTCTCTCGGGAAATCGCTAATCTAAATTTCAATGTGGAAGCACATGAATATAAAAATAAAGAAAGTGCTTCATTATCTCGGAGTATTAACCTAATTTCAAAAAACTTAAAGGAGACCCTCGAGACTCTGAATACTAAAAATAAAGAGCTTACAACCCTTTATGATGATCAGACAAAACAAGTATCTCTTAAGAAACAATTGGTATCATCAATTTCGCATGAGTTAAAAACACCATTAATGATTATGCAGGTTATTATTCAAGGTATTTTAGATGGAGTAATCCCTACAGATGAACAAGAAAAGGAATTGTTGAATGTCGTTGATGAGATAAACAAATCATCTACAATGATTCAAGATATGCTCCAAATATACCGTTTAGATAATGCTAACACTGAACTAGAAATCAGTGAATTCAACTTATCTGAATCAGTGGAATTCTTCATTGAAGACTTTGAACATGTAATTAATAAATATGATTTCAAACTTGATTTAAAACTGTCCAAAGCAGTATTTATAGAGGCCGATAAGATGTTAATTTCAAGAGCAATATCAAATTTCTTTACAAATGCTATGAAATATACTGATAAAGGAGAAAAAATCTATATTGAAGTCTCCGAAGACGAGGATAGAGCTTATTTTGAATTAACCAATTTTGGTTCTAATATAAAAAAAGACGATTTAGAAAATATTTGGATTCCTTTCTTTAGAACAGAAAAAGAAGGAACTTCAAGACTGAAAAATCGAGGTACAGGTATTGGACTCTATTTAGTAAGTGAAATTTTAAAAGCTCACAACTGTGAATTCGGTATAGAAAATATCGAAAACGGAGTTAAAGCATACTTCTATATAAATAAAAAAGTAGATTAATATCTACTTTTTTTATATCATCTTAAGTTTCTTAAATACTTTGTAGAATCCATCATTATTAACATCATCTGCGATGATGTCCGCGGCTTCTTTAAGAAGTTTTTGAGCATTACCCATAGCTATTCCACAGTGAGCAAATTTAATCATTGAAATATCGTTTAGACCATCTCCAACAGCAATTGTATCTTCAATACTAATGCCTTTTTCTTCTATTATTCTTTTCATTCCAATTTCTTTCATTCCACCAGCTGCGTTGATATCAATACCGTATTTATTTGAAAAATGAAAACTTAATGTGGGAAACAATTCCTCAAATCTTTTGTAATCATCTTTTGTATAAAACATCACCATTTGGTAAACATCATTTTCCAAATGATAATTATAATGTACCTCAGGTTGCTTAAGATGATAAACCTCGCTAAATTTTGAAGACAAACCAGTAATATCTGTATTTAGTACATAATCTGTCATACTTTCAAAAGCTAAATCAATTTTCTCTTTTTCTACTAGTTTTACTAAAGTATCTACGACTTTTTTATCAATGTACTCACTATGAATTAATTCATCTTTATATACAACTATTCTACCATTTGAAGCAATATATGAATCAATATTAAGTGTTTTATCGATACCATAAAATAGCGCAGGAGCCCTTCCTGAAGCTATTATTATCTCATGCCCTTTTTCTTGCAGTAAATTTATTGCTTTCTTTGTCGATTCCGGAATACTGTTAGTTGAGTGATCAATTATTGTTCCATCAAGATCGATGAAAATATATTTCTTATTCACTTTTTATTAGTTCCAATACTTTTTTGTATTTAAGTTTCCCTAAACCAACAACTTTTTCGTTGATTACTAGCGCAGGAGTACTCATAACATCGTATTTCATAATATCGACATATTCCTCAACTTTGATAATTTCTGCTTCGATTCCAAGTTCTCTACACGCTGAAGAAACATTATTGAATAGAACTTTGCAATTTGAACATCCTCCACCTAGTATTTTAATTTTCATCATTTAAACCACTCCTATTATTTTATTAAAAACATACCAGATTAATATAATATCTACTGTTCTAATTTCAATAGATATCCATACTAACTTAGGTTTAATAGCCTCTTTTAATATCATTATAATTGTTAAGAAAGTGCTGTAATAACCCTCGTAATACTCATCAGTTCCAAGACTACTTAAGGTCCTTATATAGCCGAATAGATTACATTATCAAATATTTGATTAGTGCTTCATTATCATTAAGGAACTCTTCCTTAATACTATATTTTACCATGTTCTTCATTCTTCTTGACTTTATAATATCAAGATCCTTAAATTTCTTTAAATGTTTAGAAGTATTTGCCTGCTTAATTCCAAGTAAATCTTCAATTTCACAAACACATAACTCATCATATTCTAATAGCTTCATAAATATGTTAAATCTGTTCTGATCTGAGAGTAATTTTACAACCATAAATTTGTCCATTTTTTCGGCCTCCATTACTTAGTAGTAATATAACTATAAAGTAATATTACCATGTAGTAATAAAGATATCAACCATAAAAAAATATCTCTTCTCAAGCATCCCCACTCACATAGATAGAAAACTTAAGGCTGCTTCGTTCCCGACCTGACCTAATTCGTTACCAGCTATTGAATGAGAATGATTGAAAAGAGATATATCCTATTTTTATTTGTTCCTTTTCTTTTTGAAGAAGTCTGTAATTATTTCTCCACATTCATCTTCCATGATCCCATGTTCTACATTTACTTTATGATTAAATTTAAGATCAAATAGATTTGTTACACTTTCATGTGCTCCAGATTTTATATCTTTCGCTCCATAAACAACATTTTCTATTCTCGATTGTATAATCGCTCCCGCACACATTGGACAAGGTTCAATTGTAACATATAGTGTACAACTGTCAAGTCTCCAGCTTTTTAGTAATTTATTTGCTTTTTCAATTACATTTATTTCAGCATGCCCTGTAGCCAGATTTGATTTTTCTCTAGTATTATGTGCTTTTGCAATAACTTTACCATCTTTAACTAATACTGCGCCAACTGGAACTTCGCCCTTTTTATAGCCCTTTCTGGCTTGTTTTAAGGCTAGTTTCATATACTTATTATGATCCATTTGCTTTTCTTATTTTTCCCTTATGTGGGTTAGGTTTTCTGTACACTTTATGACACGAACGGCATCTTGCTTCATATGATTCCTCTGCTCCAATCAAAACAATTGGATCTATATACCTTGCAGGTTTTCCATTTACTATTCTTTGCGTTCTTGTAGCAGGACGCCCACATTTAACACAAATGGCAGTTAATTTTGTAACATATTCTGCTAACGAAAGTAATTTAGGCATAAATCCAAAAGGTTCACCTCTAAAATCTCTATCTAATCCACTAACAATTACTCTAATTCCTTTACTAGCTAGATATTCAACAATTTCCACGACTTCAGAATCCAAAAATTGAATTTCATCAATGGCCACAACTTCTGTCATATCATCTATATATTCAAAAATTTGTCTAGCGAATGAAATATTAACAGATTTAGTTCTTCTATCACTATGTGAAACAACTTCTCCATCTGAAAATCTATTATCCATAAGAGGTTTGAAAACAACAATGTGTTTTTTGGCATACTCTAGTCGTTTAACTCTTCTTAGTAATTCTTCAGTTTTACCAGCAAACATTGGGCCAGTGATAACTTCAATCCAACCATCTTTTTGATTTAAATACATAATTCCACCCCTTTAATCAACTAACATTATGATACAATAAACACGCTAAAAAAACAATAATTATTTCAAAAATACAATCGCAATTAAACAAATATTATTTTATATTATAAAATAATAATTTTCGTAAATTATAAAAATTACAAAAGCCTTTTCTTACCCCTTTAGAACGCCTCAATAAAGGTGGCAAAAGCTATTTATAATTTTAATAAACTGCTTAATAAAATTATATAAAGTCTAACAATTATGTTATAATAGTTTGAAATCTAAAATATATTTTGAGTAAGGAGAAAAAATGGGGAAAAAATTTGAAATATTAGAAGAAAAAAAGCAGGAATTACTTAATGAAATTAAAGAACATTTAAAAAACCCTGGACCACTACTTCCTATACTACATGAGGCACAAAGGATTTTTGGTTGCATCCCAATTCCAGTACAAAAAATAGTATCAGAAGCAACAGGAACTTCTATTGCTGAAATAAACGGAATTGTTACATTTTATTCAAGTTTCTCACTTTATCCAAAAGGTAAACACACTGTTGGAGTTTGTTTAGGAACTCCTTGTTATGTTAGAGGAGCACAAACAATTCTTGATTCAGTAAAAAGAGAACTTGGTATTAATATCGGAGAAACTACCAAAGATGGATTTATCACTTTGGAAACAATTAGATGCATTGGAACATGTGGTATGTCACCAGTAATGAGTTTCGATGAAAATGTATATGGTGAAATGACAGTAACAAAAGCAAAAAAAATAATTAAAGATGCGAGGGCAAAATAGTGGAAATAAATAGCGTACTAAATCTGCTAGAAGCTAAACAATACAACTTAGAATGCCCTAAATGTATTAAAGAAATTAATTATGCATTTGTTTGTGATTTAATGAGTGATGCTTTAATGTTACTTAAACAAA
>CAYONI010000047.1:0-1917 GCA_964405295.1 uncultured Methanosarcinales archaeon
CTTGTCCAAAAGGAACATAAGTTTCAGTTGAGGCAGAATGTGCTGTTGGAACACCGTCCCATTGTGCAACTTGTTCATAAGCATATAAAGCATAAGTGTTTGCTCCCGAGATAAAATTATTCATCTTGTTTTTTACCTCCTTCTAATTTTTTTATTTTTAACCATGCTAATCTTTTCAATTTGATTTTATCTTCTTTAGATAAAACCTTGTCTACATATCCAGGTATTTTCTTATTTATTTTTTTATGTGTTCTCATGATTCAAATATAAACCTCGCCATTATGTCTTGATTTCTTTGTAATATTTTGTTTTTTCCAAATGGTGTTATTAATAATGGTCCCATTGTAGTTACTGTTAAAAATGGAATATAAAAAAAGTTCTTTTTATTATCTAATATATCTGATCTTACTGCTGCAATCATATTTTCAACATTTGTTTGTTTTGCGTCATAACAAACAATTGTAATGATATATTCTGATTGTGTCGGAGTTGCACCAATTCCAAATTCAGATGTTGCTCCTGATATAATATCTACAGAAATTCTTGGAAAGTCTGATATGTTTAAATATGGTTGTGGAAAATCTGGAAATAGTCTATCTGTACTTCCCTGGTCATAATTAATTGTATATGCTCCAGTTTGTGCTGCAATAAATGTTATAACTCCAGTTGAATAATTAACTGTATAATCAGTTCCAAAAGTTAATGCAGTTGTAGCAATTGTAATATCTCTAACATTTTTTACTAACGTTGGATTAGTTGCTAATGTATGTGTGCTTGCTGAAGCAAAAGTTCCAGTATCTTGTGATGTTGTAACACCTCGGTCACTAATAGAAATAAGATCTTGATTACGTAAGAAAACTATAAGCTCTTGCTTTATATCCATTATTGATGTTTTTGCCATGATTATTTGTCGTCCTAACTCTCTTGAGTTTCATAAGACACATAAATAAAATAAAATTATTATTTATAAAACCATCAATCTTTTATTTCTTTTTATTATCTTTGGAAGTTCAGTATGAAGTGTAGGACGAAGAAAGGGATTTGGTCTTGGACCAAATAATGTTATATGCTTTGCAATGTTTTTAGAAATAACTTCAGTTGCTCTTTCCTTATTTTTACCTTTATAATTTTCTAATATTTTTGCTTCAACCCAATCTCTTAATTCTTCTGGAGAAGTTGGATTCGGCAAACCATATTCTATATACTCAAGATAATGATTCATTGTAATAACTAATTTATTTCCATCAACAATTACTCTAACACTACTCATACCAGATCCAGTAAATTTAATTCCTAATTTTGCAAGTTTATCTTTAATAGCTTCTTGCAGTTCAATAGCTACTCCCCAAAAAAATTTATTTAATTGCTCTTCAGTATAAGTCATTCTTCTAAAAATAGATTTGCCGTAGTATAAGTAAATGATGTTCCAGTACCCGTAGAATCAAACGTCCCGGGAATTGAATATGCTTCCTTAACTCGAAAATTTTTTCCCTCCACTGTTATTTTATCATTCTTTACAACACCATCAGCATATTTTGCTAACATTACAGCATCTCCTTGTTGCATAAATCCCATTTTATCATAATCCCATTTTTGGCTTGTTCTCATAAAATATGCCTTAATTGTTACAGCTGTTCCATCAGCAATTTTAGCTTCACCAGTTATGTTTGATACTGTTCTTACTGCGGGAGTGTGTGTTATAATTCTACCTGCGTAGTTATTAAGAACATGATCAAAATCTGCTGCTGTAAATATGTCTTGTGTCATTTTTAATGTGTGTGTAATTTAATTGAATCAAAAGGTGCTTTCTTGTCTTCTTCTTTTACAACTTCTTCAGTCTTAGGTTCTTCTGTAACTTTAGGTTCTTCCTTTACAACTTCTTCCTTTACAACTTCTTCCTTTACAACTTCTTCCTTT
>CAYONI010000047.1:2017-4509 GCA_964405295.1 uncultured Methanosarcinales archaeon
CAACTTCTTCCTTTACAACTTCTTCCTTTACAACTTCTTCCTTTACAACTTCTTCCTTTACAACTTCTTCAGTTTTAGGTTCTTCTTCAGTTTTAGGTTCTTCTTTTATAACTTCTTCAACTTTTTCTATTTGTTTTTCAGTCATTTTTGTTTTTCCTCCCTTATCCAAATAATGCATATGGTCTATAAGATGGTTGTGTTCTCATATCACCGCTTACTTGACCTGTGCTTTGTGTTCCATAAACTATGCCTCTTGCTTCACCCTGCAAGAAATTTAATGATGCTTGAATATTAGTATAAGGTTCTCCTTTACTTCCTGTAAATCCACCGGGTAATGATACTGATGTAAAATCATCATAGGTTCCTGCAATTTGTGCTGTTAGGGTTCGAACTCCAGCAATGCAAATACATAGCCTTTTGATTATTTGTGGTAATGGATAAACACCATAAATATAAGTTAAATTAACTAATTGTGGTGTACTATTTAAAAATACTCCACTTTCTGCACTTGTACTTAATAATAATTTTCCTGAATTTTTATATTGATAAACATTAGAAGGTGTTACAGATACAGAATTTATTGTTAATGAGTTTAAATTAATTAATGGTTGAAAATTTATAAACATTTCATCTAATCCTGACCCATCAATAGTTTCATCTTTATATCCTAATTTAATAATTCTATAAGTTGATGTTACATCTGGTGCTGTTGTTACAGCATTAAATGTTAATTTAGTTGAAGTATTAGATTGAATTTCTGAATATTGACCAGAACCGGTTCCACCATAAATCCAAACAATATAACCTATGTATTCATCTGTTATCCATGTTTCTCCAACATTTGATAAGGTTGTTGTAGAATAATCTCCATCAGCTGTTCCTGATTGTTCAATACTTCCAAATTTAGTTTTATAAATATTTTCAATTTCTTCTTCTGAATCTTTAATAAATTTTTCAATAACAGTATCTTGTAATGGAGATCCATCTGATGGAAAATTAATTGCATCCTTAACTTCTTGTGTTGTGCAAAAACTCATTTTTATTTCTTACCTCGCTTTTTAATTTTAATTACAGGTTTAGATTTTTCTATAGGTTCTACTATTACTGGTTCTTCAACTATAGACTTTCGCTTAGCTAAATAACCTTTTCCTTCATGATCTAATGCAACATAATATTCTGGATTTACATCTTTATCTATTACATTACCTGTGTTTGTTTTTAGTGCCATTTACTTTTTCCTCCTTGTGTTGTTTCTTCTCTTTTTGTCAAAATAAAAAAATTGAATAAATTTTATCAATATTCCCAATGCAAGTCCTATAGCAATTGTATCTTGAATGCTTAAATATTTTTCTATCATACTAACTCCCTACCATCTTCAGCTCTATAGTCATTGATTTTTCCAATAGGAATTATTGCTGTATTAAACAATATTCCTTTTTTAGCCATATCTCTCATAAAACTTCCTTCTGGTACACGATCTAAGTCTTTATCAATTGGTTTGATTCCTTTAAAGAACCTTCTAAAGTATCGAATATATTTTTGGAATTTAGCGTGGAGTTGTTGTGTTGTGTCCAGTTGTGGATTTTCATCAATTTTGTATCTCGCCATTGATTTAATATCCGCAACAACTTCATCATATCCACATTCATTAAAACCAAAGTGAAGGAGTTTTATTTCCCTAACTCTAACTTTACATTTTCCGTTAGTATATTCTTTACCGTTGAAATTTTCTATAAACTTATGCAAACCTTCTGAAAATCCCTCTGCAATCGCTATTATATGCATTGTTACTTACCCCAAACCAAATATACTCTCTTAACATCTGAATTTGATGTTCCACCTAAAGTGATTGTTAAAACTCCTGAACTTACTTCTGTTGTTGGTGCTTCTTCTGTAACAATACTATCTGCAGTATCATGTGATTGTCCTAAAATTCCTAAGAATGTAGACATTCCATAATTTGCTAAAGTAATTTTTACAGTGTCTGCTGTATCAGCTGTTGCCGGTGTTTCTACCATTATACATTTTCTACCTAAAGCTGGTATTTGATCTGTTATTGTACTTGTTGTTATTTCTGCCATATTTTTACCTCCTGTTTGAATTTAATTGTGTTTTCCATAATCTTATTTAAAGATTATAAAGCCGCTTGCTGCAGTAGCTGTAGCACCTGTTAAAGTCAATATATTGGTTGAAATAGTGACTGGGTCTGCTATTCCGTCTGCATCCGTTACAAGGAATGCAGCCAAAACTGTATTTGCATTCTTAACAGTCCATGTATCATTTTGTGCAGCTTTTGCTCCACTATCTACAAATCCAATTTTTATACCAGCGTTTGTAGCTCCACCTAGTTCTGCTAATCTTCCTGCTGTGACATTTGTGTTTGTTGCCATTTTTTTGGGTTTCTCCTGTATTTAATTTGGTTTGTCTCGTCTTTTCCTTGACTTACCCGGAATCCGAGTAAAAAAATTTAAAAAATAAAAATAAATAAATTA
>CAYONI010000048.1:0-4490 GCA_964405295.1 uncultured Methanosarcinales archaeon
AGCAATATTGCAATTAGCTAAATATATTCTACACTTATAGTAAGTTACAACGTCCTAGAGGTTATGTCATGATGATCTTGCCTCTCTACATTCTTACTAAACACGAATAAAGTCGTTCGTCACCTACCAACAAAACCCCTACCCCACTGTTAGTCAAATCCTGGAAAGAAATCTGTTCATTTTCCCATACCTATCTACACCATACAGTTCCAAAGGAGCCGTATTATGCAGTCGGTTTGGAACTCATCTGACAAGATTCAGATGAGAATGAATAAAACAAAAGGGATAAATAGTATGAAAAAAATTATTCTGCTATGCCTCACTCTTTCTTTTCTGATTATCACCATGCCATCATGCACAATGGAAAACGGTACAGGAGATCCTGTAGAGATTACCCAAAATCCAAAAAACTTGCTTTCTCTCGAAAAAAGTGATTATTCATTTTCTAGAAGAGAAGTGTACATGACTTTCACTATGCCTCGAGATTTTGGAGCGACTGGCTATACGCTCCAATTCAGCCACTCAAATGCCCCTTATAATTTTCAAACTGTAATGAGTGGAACAGCCCCCTACACTACTACTGAACCACTAGCAAGCGGCTATAGTGTAGCGGTTCCTTCATCACATACCGATGGTTACTTTAGACTTCTTATCATTGGTGGTGAGTATTCAAATATAGTATATGCAACCCAATGTGCAGTTAATGTTAATATTACCTGGAGTTTGGATTATTCAATGGCACACACGGGAATAATATCCCCTCATGTTGGCTTTGGAATTGTAGCTCTCTTTACAGTGAGTCCAGATGATGTGGATGATACAATGCTCAATTCTCTGACCTACAAATGGTTTAGGGTAAATCCAAATGATTTCGAAGATATTGAGGAAATCGTTGGACAAACAGACCTTTCCTATACTACGCAACTTGCTGATGTTGATCATTGCATTCTGGTTGTAGCTACAGGATGGTAAATCCGGTCAGATTCATCACCAGAATCCGGGAATTTTTCATCACTGAAATCCGCTAATTTCTCATCACCTTCAGCTATCATGTTCAATAATCACTTGGAAAAATAACCAGTGAACAATGAAGATGGAGGTAAGAATATGATTTCCTACAAAGCTGTCCTAGATTTGAGTTTGCAAGGTCTCAACAACTCTCAAATCAAGGGAAAACTGGGTTGTGACCGGAATACCATCCGTTCAATCATCGAGAAGGCGACCATGATGGGGCTTTATCCCAAGGGTTGGGAGAGTGTGTCTGACGAACAGCTCAAGAAGCTGCTAAAGAAGAAGACAAAGCCAAAAGCTGAATATCTCGAACCTGACTATGAATGGATACACAAGGAGCTCTGTGACCCTACGGTTACAGTGAATCTTCTATGGGAAGAGTATCAGCAAGCTGCAAATGCAGAGGGTAAAGAGGCCTATAGCAGAACCCAGTTCTTTGACAAGTACACAGTTTTCGCCAATGTTGTAAAATGCGGTGCACACATCAAAAGGAGGCCTGCTGATTCGCTCGAGCTGGATTTTGCAGGGGATCTGCTGCATATCGTCGACCCACTCCTATACACCCGAAGATCAGTAGTGCTGTTTGTGGCTACCCTGTCATTTAGCAAACTGTTGTATGTGGAGGCAATAGACCGACAATCAGCTGTATGCTTCACTTATGCCACAATGAATGCAATGGAGTGGCATGGTGGTGTCTGCCGTATTTTGATCCCTGACAACACACGCGCCGCGGTAATCATCGCCAGCAAGAAGGACCTTGCCGTCCTTAACGAGATGTTCCGGGAGATGGGGGAGCATTATGGGATAACTGTAGTCCCCGCACCCCCGAGAACCCCAAAGGCTAAACCAAACGTTGAGTCAGGGGTAAATGACGCCTACCATAGGATCCTTGCCCCGCTTCGCCATTGCACGTTCTATTCGATTGATGATTTGAATGATGCGCTGTGGAAACAATGTGAAATCTTCAACAATGAGAACTTCAAGGAATTCAAGGGATGGTCACGCAGAAGTCTCTTCGAGGCTGAGGAACGGGAACAATTGTCGCAGCTGCCACCCTTCAGGTTTGAGGTCCGAGAGAAGGCAACTGCGACAGTCAGGGAAAACTGTCACGCCAAGTGCAAACTTGACGAATACTACTACAGTGTACCCCACAAATGGATTACAAAAACAGTGGTTCTAAAGCTGGGGGCAAAAGATGTGAAGATATTCTCAGAATTTGGCGAGTTCATATATTGTCATCTGCGTGGTACATGCACGTATGACCGATATGTGACTGAACGAAGCCATCTGCCTTCCCATATACAACAATATGTCTATGCCAGTCCTGAAATGTTTCGGGATATGGCAATTGCCATTGGTGAAAATACCTACCAGGTTATAGATAGGTTATTTGTCATTGCAGAACGCAATGACAGGGCTCCTGAAGTGGAGTATCAAACTGCAAGAAGCATAATAAGCCTGGGAAAGAAAACCAAGAAGAATCAATGGTTTTCTCCTTATCTCCTTGAGGAAGCATGCAGGGCCCTGGTGGTTTTGCAACCCAACCCCTTTGTAAGGATAGCCTTCTCCCACATAAAGAATACGATGACCGACATTGCCGGTAGAACTAAATCTGCTGAAGTTTCTGCGTTCATCAAGCAAGGGAAGCCAGAATTGGACATGTTTGAATTATTGGGAGGAAAGCGATGAAATCCATAATGGGGACAGAAGAGCAGAGGATTGCCAGGGATGAGTTCATCCTTGATGGCCTGAAAAAACTACGCCTTCCTGGTATCATCGGATATTATCAGGATATCCTTAGCGGCAATGTGGATGTGGTGGGCAAAGATGTCGATGAGGTTTTTGAGGAGATGGTCGCCACCGAACTCCTTCGGCGGAAGGACAGCAAGACCCTAAAACTCATTCGGGAAGCGAAGCTATGGTTTCCTTCAGCTGGGCTTGAGGATTTGAAGGGAGCTAATGCAAAGATTCCTAAACAGAGCATATCCACCCTTTCCCGGTGTTCTTTCATAGAAGCTGGGGCTTTTGTGATCATTTTGGGCAAACCAAAAAGCGGAACGACGTATTTAGGCTGCGCACTTGGGGTTTCCTGCTGCAAGCTTAAGCATAAGACAAGATATATAAGGTACTTCGATATGCTGCAGCAACTGATCAATGACCGGGGTAGCGACAGTATGGCCGAAACACTTGAACTTTACAGAACCATACCTTGTTTGATAATTGATGATTGGATGAATGAAACGATGAGCTCGAACGAGCTCACATTGATGCGGGAGGTCATCGATTACCGCTCACGCAACGGAGGCACCATTCTGATAAGTCATACGCATCCTGACAACTGGAAAGACCTGATAAATTCACAGACCAGCTATAGGCAATCATTTTTTCAGACCATGACCGATGGTTCGACTTTCATAGCGCTGACTTAAGCATTTCAAGCGGTGACGTCATTCGTCACCGCTCTTAGAAACACTTTCTGTTTTGGTTCAAGTCTCTTTCTTTCTCAAATTAAATTGAGAATCCTATTCTCAAGCCAATTTTTCTAGAACAGGAATGCATTGTGTTTCTCGGTTCAGTTACTTTGGGGTGTCATAGAAAGATGCGTTTCGTAGCTACTATGAAATTGCTTGCCATGAAGTATGTATACCTCCATACCTGGGATGCCAGTGGGAACTTTCTACAGGCAGTACTATGAGAGTAAAGGGATAAGAACGGCTGATTCATTCACTAAATCCAGATATTCTCATATTTAATTTTGATAATGTGCACCAGAAAATATTTTCCCATTGGGATTTTTTCCCTTGGAATATGAAGCGTGAAGACCAATACAGTCATCTGATTCAACTATTCTCATATTTAATTTTGATAATGTGCATCAAGAATTATTTTTTCTATTTGAATTTTCTTCCTTGGAAAAAGAAGCTTTGATATAAATTATTATCCTGAAAATTAGGAATTTGGCAGAAAACCATTGATCTGAGGCACTAATAGAATTTTATTAGAATGTGGGGCTAAAGAGAACTAAAATGGAATGATCAGTAGATTCATCCCAAAAAGCAGTTGTATTGACTTGGCAACTAAGAAAAGTACTAAGGGAACCCAAGGCTAGATGAACGCTTATCATGGGATATCCAAAAAAGATTTTAGTGCCTATGGGACAGGTGAATGGAATGGAAGGAAGGGGTCATCATTCCTTTACTTCTTAAGGTGAAAATATAATGAAAGGCTGGAACCCTATTTTACAAGGAACCCAACCCTTATGCGATTATCATAATTGTGTGACATTGCCATTTTAGACCAGATTGACTTGGCGAATCTAACTCTAATCTACTGATGAAAAATTCCCGGATTCTGCTGATGAAAAATTATCGGATTTCAGTGATGAGAAAGACCGGATTTACCAACAGCTCCTTCTCCAATCTCAATTTTTAGGGGGTTGTTGTTTCCTGCTTCTGATTCCGTTATAGGATTCAGAACAG
>CAYONI010000049.1:0-4402 GCA_964405295.1 uncultured Methanosarcinales archaeon
GATTTCCATAGAGAAGATATTTAATTGTAATGGAAAGAATTTTAACTAATTTTTTTGTTTTATATTTTTTAAATTATTAATATAAAATAGATTTCTTTTATAGAATTAAACAAATGCTCAATCAATCAAAAAAGTTTACTTTTTGGTCATTCAATAAAATTGAATAAATCGGAAAAAAGAATTACTTTTTCTTAACAGGTCTCAATTGTTTTGATCCACATTTTCTACATGCGATTTTACCAAGAATAACTTTCATATTTGGAGCTTTAAGTTTAGATTTACACTTCTTACAAACAAATACGTTCTTGAACAATCTTGCTTCTGCTTCTGGGAATTTTACCATTTTTATTCTGATTTAACTGACTTTATAACTTTTGCATCAAGTATGATTGCAAACATTATTGTGCAGCCATCAACAACCTCACTTTTTAATTCATCTGGTATTGTAAGATCAAATGTTTCATATGATTCTGTATCCATAACATTTGCTATATTTTCTGAAACAGTTAAAACCTGTGCACTTTTGTTTTCAATAACTGGTGCAGCAATCTTATCGTGACCTGGCATGATAATATTTCTTTTTTTTCCATCAAGCATTCCAACTGCCATAAGATTAACTTTTGCATGGCCATGTTTTCCTGGTCTGGAAACACTCATATCGCTAACTGTACACGCAACTCCATCAATCACAACAGACTTTCCTTTTTGTAGTGAACTAACACTGATCATTTTCACGTTCCCTTTAATCTCATCTGTCATAAACTTACCTCGTAACATATTTGAGGGATGGGGAATTATTTATAAATATTTTGCATTATTGCGTTTTTCTTGCTCTGTAGAGGGTTTATTTCTTATTATCACTTTGCAGTGACTTTGGTTTAGAAAAGTTTTTAAATGATTATTGGTTAATGTGCTCTATGATAAAGAGGTTTGCATTCTTGAGTTTTGTATTATTCTTCTTAGTTTGCTCTGTTGTTTTTGCTGGTCCTTTTCGTGATGTTGAAATTACAGTTCTTGATCCATATGGAAATGGTGTTGAAAACGCATATATTGAAATGCATGCTCTTCATAGTGATTATTATAATTATGAAGGGTTTACTGATGCTAGTGGAGAATTAGTTTTTGAGGATGTTGATGCACGAGTTTGGATTCCTAAGAATAGTGGTGTTTATATGCGTGATGGTGGTTCTGGTGATGATCCTGGGTCTTATGCTGAAAGTGAGCAGACTGTTGAAACAAGTGGTAGTGTTCCTATTAAAGAAACTATGATTATTAATGATATTGAAGTAATCTCCAGCCGTATCCTTAGATATTGGCATATGTTTCAGAGAAGATTATTTTTTGATATTAGTCCTGGTCTTGGTTGTTCATATGATTTTATACCTTATACTTATAATGAAACACTTGATTTTAGATATAACCCTATTGAATTAGAGTTTGTTGTTAGTGATGGTGTGCCAGTTGTTAATCTTCCTGAGCTTAGTGTTAATGAGTTGGATGATTCTTTAATTGTTTTAGATTTAGAAGATTTTATTGTTGATTATGATACTGTTTTTGATGATCTAGTTATTAATTTAGAAGATGTTTCTTGGAGTTCTGTTGATGGTGATATTTTTATTGTTGATGACGAATTGATTGTTAACTTTTTTCCTGAGTTAGATTTGGTTTATCATCAGGATAATGAATTAAGTTTTACTGTTGTTGTTGATGATGGAGACAATGTTGTTTCTCAGGATTTAGTTTGGGATTATTCTGCTGATTATCGTGCTTTGAAAGGAACTTTGGTTCGTATGTATAATTCAACTCCTTTATCTGATTATGATTTGTTTATTGATAATGATGTTGATAATGTTCTTGTTGATGGTGAAGAGTTTATTGCATTTTTTGATTATTCTGTTGATGCTTTGATTAATGTTACTTCAACTGATTACTATTTGAGTGCTCGTGAGATTCGATTAACTGAATTTGATGATGATGTTGATTTAGAATTTACAGTTGCCCCGGTGCAGATTGATCCAGAGTTGAATGATGATAGGCACGAATTGGCTTTTGATGAAACTTTTAGAGGCTTTGGTGGGACTCTTCGATATTATTCTCCTCCTTTGATTGTTATTTGTGATTATCCTTATTATGAAAATTATAATCCTAGTGCTGCAGAGGTTCAGTTGGCTGTTGATGCTGTTAATTGGTTAGATGAGTTTACTGATGATTTTTATGTTCCTGTTCAAGGAGAGAATTTATTGATTGTTAATACTTTTGCTGATTGTGATTATTATTACACTCATGTTAATACTTTGATGATTTATTGGGATCCTTCAATTCCTTTTGCTGGTGCTAACGGTGTTATCCCTTATGCTAATTATACTATGATGTTTAGTCATACAATAATTAGAGATTCTAATGTTCCATTTCCTGTTTATCTTCAGGAGGTTTTTCAGGCAATGGGGCCAACTGTAGATAATAATTATTTTAGTCCTAGCGTTTTTTGTGAAGATTGTGCAATGCCTTATGAGCCCACCATAATTGATTTAGAATGGGGCCATAGGCATCATTCTCGTCAACCAAGAAACCAGTTTAATGATATTGATTATTATTTTGTTGATGGTTTTGAGCATGTTTTAGGTAGAAAGGTTTATTATGAAATCAGAGAATTTGAAGATGTTTTATATAATGGAGAAAAAAGGATTGCTAGTAAGTTATTAGGTTATTTGAAGAAAGGCCAGGATATGAAAGATTCTCGTGATCTAATTAAGTTTGTTCCGGGGGGAGCAAAGATTATTGAAGCTCCAAGAATGAGAGATGAACTAAGAATTTATTCTAAGATTAAATCAAGTATAGATAAAGAAAAAATAAATAAAATAGAAAAATTATTTAATTAAATTTATTATTATGGTGGTTCTGAGGATACTGATTCTAGCACATCAAATATATCACAAGGATAGTTTCCAAAGCCCCCATATTTATAGATATGCCAACAGCAACTTAAATCTGTTGACCAATCAACACAGCCTTCTTGAGTAAAATAATCTCTTTCATATAGTTCTTCTGGTGGAGTTGCAGGGTCTTCATGGTCAAAATCACATTCTTTTCCTAATCCAAATCCGCATTCAGCTGATGCTCTGCAAGTATATATCTCTGGTGGATTGCTTATTAGGTCAGAGTATTCTCCTGATCTGCAGCATGCTCCTGCTTCGCCTTCTTGTTGTATGTCGTCTTTTCCAAAACTACAATATAACCATACTCCTAATTCATTATCCCATGCTAATCCTGGTTCTTCGCATCTTCCTGCCCAGAAGTCACCTATTGTTCCAGGTTGACAAAGAGTGGCTTGCTCTGGTTTGTAGCATATACTAATCATACTAACATTTTCAAATGTTTGGTTGCAATCCCAAATGTGACCGTTGTAGACGTTGTTACTGTCAATAAATTCAAGAGGAGTTATTTTCCCTGCACACTTGAAATTTTCTGGGCATCCTTGATCATTATACTCAATATCATTTGCAATTGGTACGTCTTTTGGTTGAACTGTTGAGTTCTCACCTTGTATTGCATGGCTTCCACCTGGTCTTTCTGATTCATAGGATCCTAGGTATTCTCCTGTGTTTAGAAATGTAAAGTTTCGTTCTCCAGCCCCTCCAAGTATTCCATTACAGCACATTCTCCATGGATAATTAGCATTATCGTGTGCAGCTATGTGTGATCCACCTGAACTATTAAAGAATTCATCCCCAACTCTTAACATTGGTGTTGTGTTAACTGGGCAAGTATCGTTGTATATGAAGCAACCGTCAAGTTCTCCTCCCATAAGATTACTTTCATTTATGTCTTCAGTGTTAACGGCATATCCTGTTATTTTATTTGAATTGATGACAACACTTCCTGTTGCGCTATTGTTATTAAAATAAAAGCTACTAACACCAAGTAAGAAGATAAAGAAAATTGTTAAGATATAAATCCATTTCATAAGGTAAACCTCTATATACCACTTTTTTATTCTTATCGTTTAAAAATATTATCTTTTATATCATTGTTTTTCTTTAATTGTATTACTGTGTTGTTTTTTGTTACTATTCTAGAATGGGAACGAAACAAAAGATTTATATAGTAGTTTTGATTTACAAATAATGTAAGATGTGAGAAGTAATACAGACAAAATCCTATATTCTACTCACCTCTTTTTCCCGGGAAGCTCGCAATTCGTTGTGAGCTTCTTAGGGTTTTTATATTTTAATAAGAACTTTCTAACAAAAATATTTATAAAAGAGTAACTTCTCTTTTTAGAAAACGCACTTGTGGTCTAATGGTTATGATCCGGGCCTTCCAAGCCCGTTATCCGGGTTCGAATCCCGGCGAGTGCATGAGTACCACTAGTACCAAATCCGATGACATCATTGGGGTTGGG
>CAYONI010000050.1:0-4307 GCA_964405295.1 uncultured Methanosarcinales archaeon
AGAACTCGAAAAACAAGCAGACCGATTAATTGAGGCTATTAATAAAAAAACTACTATTAAGAAAAAGGTTAAACCAATTAAAGCTAAAGTAGTCAAAGAAACACTCGAAAAAAAGCCAAAGACCCAACCGGAGCAAAAGGTGAAAACTGAGAAGCCTATTCTTCCACAAAAAGGAGATAAAATAAAAGTAACTCTTGGAGGAAAGGAAATAATTATTCCTTTTGATTTATTAACTGTTGAACCTAATGGAAGAATTGTATTTGACCATTTTGGGATGAAGACTGCAAAACCAGAAGAATATACAATAGTAAAACAACCCGAAACTTTTGAAGAAAGACTTGCTGCTACAAAAGAAATATCTGAAGCACAAAAATTAGTTCCTGAAATAAAAAATTCTGAACAAAGAACAGCTTATAATGAAAAAGTAGAGAAGTTACGAAACAAAGAACGTATAAAAATTGCTGATGATAAAATAGCAAGTGGATTTAATAAATTAGCAGATATAACAAAAACAAGAAAATTTATTGTATCAGAAGGAGAAAATCCTCTTACAATTAAAAATGTTTATGATGCTATAAAAGATATTATTGAAGGTTATATTATTAAAGGACATTTATCTGCTGAACAAATTATTAAAAAATTAAAACAAGATGTATTAAAATTTGGAATAAAAAATGAACATATTGATAAATATAATGATGAATTAGTTGAATTGATTGGAGAACAAAGAAAGAGGAAGCAAGTATTAAACAAAGTTGAAATATTAAAAAGTAAAATTACTGATTTAAAACAAACCCAAAAAGACATCGGAATTCAAGTGAAAGAAATAACTGATCATATTAAAAGAAATAAAAATTTTTTTAGTAAAAAAGATTATAATAATTTATTAACTATAATTAAAAATATTGCTAAACAAAAACAAGAAAGAAATATAAAAGGTGAAATTATGATTAAAAAACCTTTTAGTGAATATTTAAAAGAAACTTTAGATATTATTGATAAAGCAGAAATTAAATATAAAGAGAAACTTAGAATAGAAAAAATAGAAAAACAAGAAAAAAAAGAAGTAGAAAAAATCACTAAAATTGAAACAGATATTAGTAAAGTATTAAAAAATTATAAAACAATTTCAAAAAAAGGAATAAAAATAACAGAACTTTCTGGGTATGTAAATACTGCTAAAGATATATTTAATCAGTATAAATTACTAAAGAAAAAAGAAATTTCTCTTTTAAGTGAATTTAAAAATTATGGATTTACAAAAGAAGAAGTATTAAAAGATGTAAAATTAGTATCTGAAAATGAATTTAGAGAATATATTGATAACCAGAGAAATTTAATTGAAGAAAAAAAGAATTCAAATAATTCTAAAGTTAGAAAATTAGCTATTTATAATGAAATTGCATTAAATGATATGCTACAAATGTATAATATGGATTCTGGAGAATTAAATAATTTATTAAAAAATATTAAAAGAACCATAAAAGAAGGTAAACGAAAAGATGCTGATGAAAGATTAAAAAAAGCAGAAAAACATAATGAATGGAGAGAAAAAACTATAAATTTAGTTAAATCGGGAGTTGGAAAAGAATATTTTAGAGTTATAAATCCCAAAAGAGGTAAACATGTTAAAATGGATATGTTAGCTAATATTTACAATGTAAGAGCATGGTTAGGACATATAGGAGTAAAACTTGGAGTTAGACCAGAAAGAACTTTGTGGAGTGATCCATTAAATACAGAATTATATGAAGGAAAAAATGGAATAATGGAATCTGAAAATAAACACGAAAATTTAAAAAGAGAAAATAAAAAAAATATTGAAGATATATTAAAAATATGGGGAAAAACTGCAATAGCAAGAGATAAAAGAGCAGCAAAACAAAAAGAACGTAATGATACGGGAGCTAAAGTAATATTTGCAGATGGAAGTACTGAAACACTAAAATTAACTAAAAACGAAGCAATGGGTATTTTATTTCAATCAAGAGATACTGATACTCATTTAAGTTTTTTTAGACCTATTGAATTAATTAATGGTCGCCAAGCTGGAATGGGATGGAATGAAAAAACAATAAAAGCATTAGAAAAATATATTGGAGAAGATAATTTAAAAATACTTGATAAATTTCAAGAAAAGATTCCTTATTGGGGAGAAGTAGCGGATAAAGTTCATATTTTTTTATATGGTGTTTCAATGAAAATTAAAAAAGAATATATTCCTACATCGAGAAAAGAAATGGCACAAAAAACAATAGAAGTAGATAAAGGAACATTTAATATGCCATCTGCATCGGGAGGACACTTAAAACAAAGGAAAGGTGTTACAGGAACTTATGACTATATAGATATTTTTGATTTATATAATGGATATGTAAATGATATGATTAATTATACTTCTTATGCAAAAATGTTTAAAAAATGGAATTCTATTTTTAATAATCCAATTGTAAAAAAAGGACTTACAAATAAATATGGTAATAGATTTGCAAATATGTGGAAGTTCTATTTAAATAATATAACAGGACGAGCTGATTTACAAATGGGAGGTACAATTGATTATTTTGCAAGAACATTTCAAAAAGGTGCTTTATATTTATCAGCTATGGTACCATTAAAACAAATTATATCTACTGCATATTTTACTAATTATATTAAAGCTGAACAAATTCCTATATTTACTAAAGATATTCCTATTATATCTTCTGAAGTAATAATTAATAAATTTGCTAAAAAAATTGGAGAAGGGATAAAAAATGTTAATATAGAAATGTATAATTATTTAAGTAATACATCTTTTGTTAAATTAAGAAAAGAAAGAAGAGATGTTATTTTTGGTTCAGATTATCAATTAGACCCCAAAAAAATTAAAATAATTGAAAATGATAAAACTTTATTAGATACTTATAAAAAAATTAAACAAGGTAAAATAAAACCTTATAGTAATCGAGCAAAAGAATTTAATGATGCTATTGGTGGATCATTGATAGGTATGGCAGATAGAATGCCTATTGTAATAGGAGGAACTGCCTATTGTAAATTACAATACAAAAGATTGTCTGGTAAAAAATTAACATTAAATAATATTAAAAATGCTAATGAAGGTAATCCCAATAAACATTTTAAACAAACTTTAATTGATTGGGAATCTATTGCAGAAAGTACACAACAATCAATGAGATCATCTAATCAGGCTTACTGGAGAGTGGCTAATCAATGGTCAAGAGCTTTAGTAATGTTTACATCAAGTCAACATCAATTAATGTTAGCAAGAATGTATCATAGAAAGGCTATGCAAAATTCATTTCAGGAGGGCAATATAAAAAGTGGTTTTAAACACATGCAAGCATATACTATGTTTGCAATAGTTAGTCCTCTTATATTTAGTTATTTTAATAATTCTTTTAGAATAGATGATGAAAAAAATATTGCAGAAAATGAACAAACATGGGATATTGCAATAGGAATGTTAGCATCAGGTATTCCTGGATTACATCAAGCAATGGAAGCTGTAAAAGCAACAGCATTAAAAAAACCATGGGGAGAAAGTTTTGATGTAAATCCAGTTATTGGTACTTTAGATAAATTAAGAATGCACGCTATAGAAGCAATAAGAATTACTGATGATGCAAGTAAAACTAAAGAAACAAAAAATGCAGTATATACAAAATTAGCAATGGATATATTAAGATTAAAAGGTATAAATGCTCCACAAATTATTAGATATTATGATAATTGGTCTAATATTAGTGAAACTGATTTTCCATTACAATCAGCACTTGGAATTAATTCAGATTATATTTCTGGTAAAAAATTATTGGATATAAGAAAAAATTATAATGATATATCTTTTGAAGGTGAACAAAAAAAAGAATTTATAAAAAGATTAAAATATATTAATAATCAAAAAGGTAAAAATTTACGAATTGATTTAGATGATCCTAAAATAAAAATGATTTATGATGCAATTTATAATGCAAGTCAAAAAGAAGACACATGGGCTATTAATTACATTTTAAAATTTGAAAAAACATTGCATAGTAAACCTGAAAAATATAATAGAAATGTAGATAAAACAGCATATTTAGCAAATATTTCTAAAGATGCAAAAACAACAGTATTAAATCTATATAATAAATTGAAACTTTATGGATATACAATGAGTAAAAACCTCAAAAAATTAGCTAAAGAATATGATAAAGGTAATTATGATTTAACAAAAGAAACAGAAAGAGAGAGATTAGAAAAAAATATTTCAAAAGAAGGAAAATCTAAATCAGAAAGAATAGAAGGTGAATTATAACATA
>CAYONI010000051.1:0-4300 GCA_964405295.1 uncultured Methanosarcinales archaeon
TTGAGAGTCAAAATGTTTTAGTGATTATATAGTTGCATGAAACGACTGAAAATCCGTTATTTTGTATTTACTTTCTGTTATTTTTAAAAATCCAATAAAACGTCCAATAAAATTGTTTAATAAGTAGAGGGAGGAATATATATGAAGAAGATTATATTTATACTATTAATATTTTTCATTACTTTCTCACTAATATCTTGTCAAAAATCAGAAACTACAATTTCTGACCGCTGTGATATATATGACATATCGAGTGAGGTAGGAGTAGTTTTAGGGTACATAAATGGATATGCAATAAAAAGGACTGAAGTCAGTTGCGATTGGGTGGTTGGAGAAATAGTTGTAGATGGATATGATTTTGGTTATTTTTATTGGGGATGTTCAAGGGACTTAAATGGAATTGGTTATTATGCTGAAAAACATGATAATCATTATTACTTGCAGAGTCTTGTTGAGGAGCAAGAAATGACTACAGAACAAATATATCAATTTTATATGTGCGATTCGTTTCGAAATGGAAACATTGAATAGCAGAAGAGATTTCTGAGTAGTATATATTTTGAAACCTTTTTCAGTTAATATTGGTTTCAATATCAAAGTATTTAGGATAAACGCTAAGGAAATTGACCACTTTGAATTACTTCACAAGTTGCATGAAACGACTGAAAATCCGTTAGTTAGAACGATTATAATAAAAAGGAGAGTAAATATGATAAAAAAAATTCATTTGGGAGCATCAATTATATGTTTTGTAATAGGTTTAGTTGGATTCTTATCTAACATAGAAGAATTAGATAACTTTCTTCAAAATTTTAGTTTGCTATATTTTGGGTTGTTAATTATTGGTGGATTTGGAATTACTAAATATGTATATGACAAATAACCTTGCATGAAACGACTGAAAATCCATGACTCGCTAATTTTCCGGGTATTTAGAATAAAGAGCAACAAGCTATATTATAAATAATTTCTACTAGTGATATGGAAGGAATAACAAAGCCCATTTGTTATTTTAGTCAAAATGAGTACGGTCTGTAATTTATTATGACATCACTCAAATTACTTAAAACGCCTATAATTTTTAACTTATGTTACAATTGATATTGAGGAGCTGATAATATGTGTACAGCAATAAATAAAAAATCAATATCATACGATTCATATGATAAAATGGCAAAGTATTATTATGAGGTAGTAGATAAAAAACCATTTAACGCATTATATGAACGTCCAGCGTTACTTTCACTACTGCCTGATGTAAAAGGAAAAGTTGTCTTAGATGCTGGTTGTGCAGCTGGATGGTATACAAAATGGCTTTTGGATAATGGCGCAAAAACTATCGCAATAGACTTCAATAAGAAAATGGTAGATTTTACTAATCGTAGAGTAGAATCACAATGTCTTGTACAACAAGCAGATTTGAATAATCCTCTGGATTTTTTAGCAGATGAATCAATAGATATAATAATATCTTCATTAACACTACATTATATAGAAAATTGGGATTTTGTATTCAATCAGTTTTATAGGAAATTGAAAAAGAATGGAATCGTAGTGTTTTCAACTCACCATCCTTTTATGGATTTTCATATGTTTAATATTGAAAATTACTTTAATACAACTTTGATTCATGATGAATGGGAAACAAACAATGGCAAAGTTAAGGTAGACTTTTTTAGAAGACCTTTACAAGATATCATTAACCCGGTTTTAAATAACAATTTTGAAATAATAAAGCTGTTAGAACCTTTTCCAACTAAGGAATTTGAAAAAATTCAACCAAAAACCTATAAACGTTTATGTAATAATCCACATTTCCTATTTATTAAAGCTGTTAAGAAGTAGTTATAAATTATGCATAAAAAAAAGAATATAATTGTAGAGAGATATAGTTTTCTTATAGACGATTTTTAAGCAATGGAAGAGTATAAATATATTAATAAGCTACAATCTAAAACGTTATAACGATCCATATCATTAATAATTTTAACTATTATGGGAGATAATACCGTTGCATGAAACGACTGAAAAGCCATGTGTCGCCAGTTCAATTCTGGCCCGAACCACCATCTATATAGAAATAAAGCCGTTTATTGGCTTTTTTTATTTGGACTTGCACAGCAATATCAATCATATATTGAAATGCTACGTTTACTAATTTTGATAAAATAGTTATTATTATTTTTTGATTTGGTATAATGGAGAAAGAGAATAAGGTGATGAAAATGAATAAAAAACAAAAAATTGCTATCTTAAGTATTTCATTGCTTATTATTATGTCAAGTGCTGCAATTTCACCTGCCTTACCATATATTGGTGAATATTTCAGTAATTCAAGTGAATTGATGATTAAGATGGTAATCTCTTTGCCTGCTATCTTTATAATTCCTGTAACTTTGGTCACAGGCAGGTTGATTTTTTATGTTAAAAAGAAACATTTATTGTATGTAGGGCTATCATTATATATAATTGGTGGATTGGGGGGAGCATTACAAAATTCAATTTATCTTTTGTTAGTATTTAGAGCATTGATGGGGATTGGTATAGGTGTCCTTATTCCTTTAACTAGAGGCCTTATTGCAGACTTTTTTACAGGTGATGAAAGATCTAAAATGATGGGATACTCATCTGCCTTTAATAATTTAGGCGGGATAATAGCTACAATACTCGCTGGTTTACTAACGGTGTATGGTTGGAGATATCCTTTCTTGGTTTACATACTTGCTTTTGTCGTTTTACTCTTAGTTATATTTTATTTGCCAAATCAAGATATTCCTCCAAAAGAAACACACAAAATTCATATTAATAAAAATGTGTGGATGATAGGACTTACCCATTATATGATGATTATTACTTTTTATGCAGTTCCTTCAGGGTTAGGTTATTTTGTTTTAACAAATAATTTTGGTGGCGGGGTCACTACAGGTCTTTTGATTTCAATTACAACTTTATGTTCTTTCTTTTTAGGGATAGTTTTCCATCGTTTAAAATTACTTTTAAAAGGAGGGACAATTTTATTTGGGTTAATTATACTTACATTAGGTATGCTTGGTATTGGAATTTCAAGTAATCTATTTCAAGTAGCTATTGCATTGGCACTTGTGGGATTTGGAATGGGTATTATACCACCGATGATATATTTACAAACTTCATTAGTTAGCTCCAAAAATGATGTTGTTTTATCTTTGGCAATAGTATCAATATTTTCATTTTTAGGTCAATTTTCTTCTCCTATTATTAACAGTTTCTTTCAAAGCATCTTTAACTATCATAGTGCTGGATCAACGTTTATAATTTCAACGTTTATCGGGTCATTTACAATCTTAGTTTTAATTGTCAACAAATTTATTAGTGTGTATAGAAAATCAAACCAAAATGATTAAATTTGAATAAATCACTATTTTTGCGTAATATAACAAGTTACAACTAGAAATGTTATACCGAGCCGTATCACAAATAATTGTAACTAATGATAAACACATTTTTTCGAACTCCAAAAACTTTATTTGAAGTGGTTTTGTGCATGAAACGACTGAAAATCAATATGTTTATATATTATTTAGCGCTTATTTACAATTAAAGGAGAAGAATATGAAATTGGTTAAATCATTTTTACCGTTTTTATTGATAATAATTATTAAATTATGTATAGACTTAACCTATTTTCCACACGAAACCATTTATCATTTATTCAAAAGCATTGTATATTTTTATGTACCTTATATAGTAGTTATATTGTTTGGAATATTATATTTTAGAAAGTTTAAAAGATTTAAATTAATATTAATTATTTCAAGTATATTAGTATTTCTAAATATAGTTCTAGCTTATGGCCCTTTGTTTATGCATATAGTATTTTATACAACATCTGGTTTTGTTATTGAATTTGAAAGGTTCTCAATAATATTCTCTATATTATTTGCCTTAATCGCATTAATATACTCTATTAATTCTAAAAATAATATAGCTATTATATTTGCATTTATTTCTATTTCTATAGCAATTTATGTAGAAATTATGTATATACCAAACTTGGATTATAATCCATATGAAGAATTCAAATCACTCATACACTTTGGTTTATATAGAAGTATTGGAAGATCGATTCTTTCGATGATACTGATATCGTTATCAGTCTTCACTGGGTTCTTTTCTTTATTAAAATCAGAATAATTCTTAAAGCATTTTAGTTTTTTAAACCCGTTTTAAAGAGGAAAAAAGAAATCTAATTTGACTTCTTGACTATGCATGAAACGACTGAAAATCCATTAGTTCAAATAAAATATATAGTTTATTTGTT
>CAYONI010000052.1:0-4092 GCA_964405295.1 uncultured Methanosarcinales archaeon
CAAAGGAAATATTAACTAAGATTAAAAGAGACATTGGTTCTATTCCTTTTCAGCAGGAGTATTTAAATAATCCAATAGATACGACGTCTTCAATAATTAAGCGAGAATGGATAGAAGCATGTTTTGATAAAACTCTTTCTCATGAGGACACAAAGAACATGGAGTTTACATATAAAACATTAGGTTGTGATTTTGCATTCTCGGATCGTATCACAGCTGATACGTCGCCATTTATGGGATTGGGTAAATATAATGATAAGAAGTATTTACTATCTACGATAGATGACATTCATAAAGGATTGTCAGTCACTGAACAAATGTCAATTATTAAAGACCGTTTGCATGCTACAAATAATTATGATGAAATAGGTTTAGAAGAAAATTCAATTAAAGCAATATCAAAAGATATTGGTCAATGGAACTTACCCATCACATTGTTCTGGACAGCAGCAGCTGATCCAGCAGCAAGAAAGAAACCTGATTACGATTGGAGTGAGAAACGTCATACAGTTGGAAAGATTAATTTAATTATGAGATTGGGAACTGCATTTGAAAATAACACTATTGTTATTCCATATAAGACTGAACGTGATAAACAACTAGGAGATAGATTGTTGTCAGAGTGTACATCGTTTGCACTATCAGATGGTAAATTGGTTGAAGCTAGTGTTCACCCAGATATCCCTATTGCATTGGGTTATGCTTTAGAGTTAATGAATAAAGGAGGGGTTTATTTTAATTTTGGATAAAATGGGGTTTGATACAAAAGAACGAAAACTATACGCAATAGATATGGATGGCACCCTCACAAACGGAGAAAGATATTGGAACGGTGAAAAGATTACATCTAACCAAAAAATGATAGATTGGGTTAATAAAAAATATAAAGAAGGTCACATAATTATTATATATACAGCTAGACCTTATGAAGAAATCAGAAAAACAATTGCTTGGTTGATTGAAAATAAAGTAATGTATCATGGAATTAACATGGACAAAATGGGCGCAGATTATTATATTGATGATAAAGTTATAAATGTGGAGGATATATAATGGGAGTTGCTGAATTTCCAAGTACAGAATGGTATTATAATTTTCATAAAGATTCAATTAATAGAGAGAACATTGGGTTTAGGTATAAAAATGAAAAAGAAGTTGAAGAAGAAGTAAGACAAATAATTATAAAAAATGAAAAATTGCGTAAGGAAAGAGTAGAAGAGAAGACTAAAGATAGAGTATTTCAAAAAATTAAAAAAGAAACAATGATAGTTCCAAGAGACCCTATTAGAGATAGAGTATTTCAAAAAATTAAAAAAGAAACAATGATAGTTCCAAGAGACCCTATTAGAGATAACTATTTTAAGGGTTTATCAAATAAACACCAATTAAAATGTATGTTAATGTTTACACAAACATTATTGGAGGATATTTATGAATAAAAATATACTAATACAAAAAGAAAATGTCAGAAAATCTTTAGAAAAGTTAATTGAAGTTTGTAAAAAAGAACAAATGACTAATTCAACAATTGAAGAATTTAAAAAAGGTAAAACAATCATAGATTGTAAATATTGTAAAACACCAAACATGGTAGAAGTACACAAAGAAAAAAAGTATACTATGTATGAATGCTTAAAATGTTCTAAAACTTATATGGAAAAATTTAAATGGAGCACAAAATAGCATTTAGAACAACAAGATATTCTGTAATATCTAAATTAAACGAAAACAAAGAAATAGAAAGCTATTGTTCAATGGGAAATCAAAAATTTTATGTAGAAGATATAAATTGTTTAGATAAAATAAAAAATGGTTATATACAAGTAATAGAATTGCATAAAAAAATATTAAAACAAAATAAAATATTGAGTTTAGAAACTAAATTGGAGGTTAATTTTGAATAATGACAGATTACGTTAAACAATCATTACAACATGAACAATATTTTCAATGTCCTTATTGTAAAAGATATGATGGTGGTCATGGAATTAGAGTTCCAAAAAGTGTTGGTAAATACAGGGTTAAAATCCTTTATGGATATATTTTAGTATTTAAATGTAGTCGATGTGGAAGAGTTTTTAGAGTTGAAATAAATCCACAATTATACTTATGGGACCGTATGAAAATAAAAGAAAAAGAACAGTTTAAAAAGTTAAAAGGAGGTAAAAAAATATGACAAAGAAATTTGAACTAAACAACAATAAAGATTTAATTGTAACTATTGATCTTAATGAGGCTATATGGATTCCGTCTGGTGAAGAAAAACAAGACATTGGAACTTATACACAGCAAACAATTCAGACTATAAGAAAAGATAAAATTATTATTCTTAAAGATTTTATGCAAATTGAATATGATAAATGGAATAAGCAATTAGAAAACCTTGAAAAACAGTTTGAACCTTTAAAGGATTTACAAGATATTGACGAAACAATAATAAAACATTGTAAAAAAGCGATAGATAAAGGTGCAAAACCGTTTAAGGTATCAATGCAACCATTAAATAAAAGAATTATAGATTTGACAACTAAAGCAAATTTAATTCAGCAAATTGAATACATTAAAAAAACTTTAGTTGATGTAAAAACTGATTTAGAGAGTTTAACTAAAGCTATAAAATAATTGATGGTTTTATAAATATTATTTTTTATATATTTTTATCTTAAAATGGCAATATGGGACTTCTTTAAAAAACAACCACAGCTGAAAGCATTATCAACTGAAGAAGCTAATAAAAATGACCAAGGTGTTTTAGTTGGAGTTCGAAAAGATGATGACATTTTTAAGGCTTATATTCCTGATTTTTTGTATAAACCTCCTTTTGGAATGCCAAGACGAGATAACACTGTAATGTTTAAACAGTTGGCAAAAAATCCTTATGTTTTTTCTGTAATTAAAACTCTTTGCGATGAGGCTACAACCAATCCGTGGGAAGTTAGAGTTAAGGAAGAATTTCAAGACGACGGAACCGATTATTCTGATAAAATCAAAGAGATAACAAATTTTCTACAGAATCCTAACGGTAATGCTGAATCATTAAAACACATTTTAAGACAATTAATAACCGATTTATTGGAAGTTGATTCCGCTGTTCTTGTTAAAGTATTTAACTCTGGAGGAAAGATGAACCAAATCTTTTCAAGAGATGGATCATTATTTTTAAAGAATTGTGATATATATGGTTATATGGGAAACCGTGCAGATTTTGTAATGCCATTGCCAGATGGAATGACAGGTGTAAATATTGATTTTGGTGGAACACCAACAACATCACAACAACAAATTATGAAACAATATTCTCTTTTATATAAAGAACAAGCAGCTTATTTTCAATATGGGTGGACTGCTGGATCTATGCCAGTTCCTTTTGGAAAACGGGAAATAATTTATATGATGCAAATGCCACGTGGTGATTCAATATATGGAACATCGCCGGTTGGAATTTTAACAAATATAATTCTTAATTTAATTTATGGGGCAGATTTTAACTTAGATTTTTATACTAATAATAATATGCCAGATGGTGCAATAAGTTTATTAGGTGCACAAAACGATCAAATTACTCAGTTTAGAGAGAATATGGAAAATCAGTTTAAATTTACTGATAATCTTGGAAATAAACGTAAAAAGTTCTGGAAGCATCCAATTACTTCAACGCCTGTAGAGTTCACACCGTTTTCATTTAATTCTAAAGATATGGAAGTATTGGCACAACAAAAATGGTTTACTAAAATTATGTGGATGTGCTTTGGGGTAAATGCAGAAGAGATGGGCTTCAGCGAGGACAGCAACAAGTCAACAAGTGAAGTACAAATTAAAGCATTTAAACGTAAAGCAATTAAACCATTATTAGATGTTATTGCTTATCACTTTTCTACACAATTACTTACAGAGTTTTTTGATAATGTTAAATCGGGTGAAGTTCCTTTAGAGTTTATATTTGATGAATATGATGTTCAAGAAGATACAGCTAAACACTCATTGTTAGAACAGGAAATAAGAATGGGAGTTAAAACTCCTTTAATGGCTGCTAAGGAGTTAGGTATTAATGTTGAAGAATTGGAAAAAGAATTAGATAAACAAAAAGATGAA
>CAYONI010000053.1:0-4056 GCA_964405295.1 uncultured Methanosarcinales archaeon
GCTTAGATAATACTTTAGGCAAAGTTTTTTCTTTCTTCTTAATAGGAATTTCATCAGTTGTAAAAGGTCTGTTCAGGATGTTTGCAAAAAAGAACCTTAGAGCTGCATAACACAACCTTGAAGAATTCACACTTAAATTCAAACTTAAAAAATAATACCTAACACTAGAATTTCCTAGATTAAACCTATTCTTGATAATAAAATCTAAATA
The DNA here is from genome assembly GCA_964405295.1 of uncultured Methanosarcinales archaeon. Classification (GTDB taxonomy): domain Archaea; phylum Nanobdellota; class Nanobdellia; order Woesearchaeales; family CAYZNE01; genus CAYZNE01. Next base: position 212 of record CAYONI010000053.1, read on the forward strand.
TTTTGCACTCCAATAAGAATAAGCCTTCAAAGTCTGTACACTAAAACCCCTTAATTTGCACTCATCAGCCAATTTCTGCAAATATTCCTGCTTTTTAGCTTCATCTAACATATAATCCATATAAGAAATTATCTACTTAATCTTCATAAGATTAAGCCCTAGCCATTCGGAATTCTTCCGAATTAAGCCTTGTTAACTATAATTAGGCACTAGCAAACTAGGCCTAATATATGTTAGCCAAAATTTTCTTACTGCCTCCTAATGTCGGTAAACCAAAAATCTAAAAAGATAGGTGCCTTCGTTAAACGGGTAAAAAAGAAAGAGAAAAATGCTTTGCACTTTTCATAACAAATGTTTAACGGTTTCATTACATTCGACCCAAATTTTTACTTACTTTAAAAAACAAAAGAGAGAGGGGCTTAGTCCTTTCAGGACAAATAGTTTCGGCTTTGCCTCAAAATTATGGGGGGCGTTTTAAAACAAACACTGAATACTACTTAATCTACTTTGTAGTATATAACTACTAAAAATATAACCTCTACAATTATTACTTTTCAAAAAAGAAAACATTTAAATACTACTTAATCTACAAAGTATTATATGATTACAAAAAAGACTCAATCTATAAAAACTACTACCATTAGAATAGAACAAACAACAAAAGAAAAAATTGAAAATCTTGATTTTGTTAGAAAGAATACTTACAACGAAATTTTACTAAAATTAATTGAGTTTTATAATAAACATAAGAAAAAATGATAAACCTGCATAACCAAACCAACCCTGCCTCTCAATCGGGGGGGGCGAAGCAAAAAAAAGGTAAAACATGAATAAAAAAGAAATAGAATTTATACAACAGGAAGGAGAAGGACAATTTATTGAGTTTAAAGAAAATTTAGATAAAAAGATTGCTCAGGAGATTGTTGCTTTTGCCAATGCCAGTGGAGGAAAAATCTTTTTAGGAATAGACGATAAAAATAATATTAAAGGAATTAATATAACAAATAAATTAAAGTCGCAAATTCAGGATATTGCAAGAAACTGCGACCCTTCTATAAATATCAAATTAGAATCATTTGAAAAGATATTAATAATCAACATTGCCGAGGGCAAAGATAAACCTTATTCCTGTTCAGATGGTTTTTACATGAGAATGAATGCAAACTCCCAAAAAATGAATAGAAACCAAATAATTGAATTAAGTATAAAATCAGGCAAAATTAGATTTGATGAGCAGATTTGCTCTGATTTTAAATTTGAAGATTTTGATGATGAGAAATTTAATTATTACTTAAAACTTGCGAGAATTTCAAATAATTTAGAAAGAAAAGATATTTTAAAAAATTTAAAGTTATTAACAAAACAGGGCATGACAAATGCAGGAGTTTTGTTTTTTGCAAAAGAACCATATAAATATATAGGCAATTCAAAAATAAGATGTGTCAGGTTTAAGGGAAATAAACGAGTTGATATACTTGATAAAAAAGAAGTTGATAGGGGAATTGTTGGAAATATAGAATTTGCCATACAATATCTTAATGAATGTGTTCCGGTTAGATTTGAGATAGTTGGCAGTAGAAGAAAAGAATATCCTCAGTTCCCGGAAAAAGCTTACAGAGAAGCAATTGTTAATGCAGTTGTCCATAGAGATTATTTGGATAATGGCGAGGTTGCTGTTGAAAAATTAAAAGATGAATTAATAATTAATAATCCCGGGAATTCATTAGTTTCTAAAAAAGAATTTGGAACAAGAAGTAGATTAAGAAATAGATTAATTGCTGATTTGCTGTCCAGAACTATTTTTATGGAAAGAGTTGGCACAGGAATTAAAAGAATAAAAGAAAGTTGTGAGAAAAATAAAAATAAGGTGGAATTTAAATTAGATGAAAAAGATTTTTTTGTGATAATAAGAAGTGAGCCAGTAAGCGAGCCACTAAATGAGCCAGAAAGAAAGATATTAAAATTAAAGCAGGTTGACGAATGGTTAACGAAAGTTAACGCAAGGTTAACGCAAGAATTATCTGATAATGAGAAAAAAATAATATTTTTTATAATTGAGAATAATAAAATTAATTCTGCAGATTTACAGAGTTTATTAAAAATAAGCAGGGTAATGGCTAACAGATATTTCAACAAACTAATTGAGAAAAAGTTAATTATGAGAAAGGGTATTGGAAAATCAACTTATTATATTATTAAACCGAACGATAAACCGAACGATAAAAAACATGGTGAAAAAGATGATTAACAAACCCAATCTCTCTCCCGCTCAATCGGGGGGGGGGGCGAAGCAAAAAAGAAGTGGTAAAAAGCTAGTATTAACAATTTTCATAGTCTTATTTCTTTCAATTATTATTTCTATTGCAAGTGCTGTTCTTCTAAACACTTTATTTGGAGGAGAATCCTCTAAACTCTTAACATTTCCACAGGCAGGAAATCAGACAGATTATATTAAACTGCCTGAAAGTGCTAATGTAACTTCTTCAAAATTTAATTTGCAGGGATTGATTTATGAAGTTGCATCGCTTTTTCAAACCCTAACCCAATCTGATTTTGACGAGGGTGTTTATAATGATACTTTATATAACACAACAAATAATGCAGTCCAGCTTAATCTTTCTTATGATTCAGGGAATTACACAAGTGAAGTTTTAGACACTGGTGGGAATTCTTCTTATCAGAATTTAACATGGCATGAGCAGAGAATTGAATGCCCAGAAGGTATGGCTTATATTAACAAATTAAATGGCTATTGTATAGACCAATATGAAGCTCATGCTTTGAATTCAAATGGTTCAATAGCAACACCTCCGACATCTGCTGGAGCCACTTACAATCTTATTGCTGCGGGAGGAAAAGCTGGAAGTGCATTTAATCAAACAGTTTGGGTTTATATTGACCAGACAGAAGCAAGAACAGCTTGTTCAAATGCCGGCAAGCATTTATGCACAGATGCAGAATGGCTTGGAGCTGCAAATTTAAATGGGCAAGTTTATAATCTTCCAATAGATTTGGCAGTTTCTCCTTATTTTTGTGTAACTGGCACAAGCACTGATTGTGCAGGAGAAAGCCCGGGAAGTGGAAGTGCATGTAAAACGGGAGGATGCACTGACGATGAAGGATGTGGCAACTGTGTTTCATCAGAGGGAGTTTATGACCAAGTAGGGAATGTCTGGGAATGGACAAATGAAACAGCAACAATGGTTAGCCCTGAAAGTGGCTGGCATTATATTAATACAACAGATATGACATGGGCTTTGGTTTCATCTGCAGATGATGGTACTTATGGAAAAGATGGAACATACTTTTTAGCAGGTACAAACAATCGCGCGGTGCTACGTGGTGGCGCTTGGGCTTTTGGGCCTCATGCTGGGCCGTTTTGCGCGGATCTGTATGATGGTCCCACGACTACGTACTACAACTTTGGCTTCCGCTGCTGCAGTAGTTAATCTGGTTCCTGGAATCTGGGAATCCAGAAAAACCGCCGAAGGCGTATCGCGAAAAAAATAAAGATGAAAAATAAAAAAATGAGGAAAATAAACAAGAATAGAAAAGAGGTAGGGGTGAATGCATGATTGAAGACATGAAAATTTTCCACAAAACATACGAATTCATCAAATGGGTTCATACCTTGCTGAATAAATTTCCAAAATCAGAAAAATATACAATGGCTCAGAAAATAGAAAACACTTCATTAAATTTTTTGGAAAGCATTATACAATCAAATAATGATTTTGATAAAAAAGAGTCACTGCAAAAAGCAATTATTGAATTAGACAAATTAAGAATTTTTTTCAGGCTTTCCAAGGATTTGCAGTTTATTAGTTTTGCTCAATATGAATATG
>CAYONI010000054.1:0-4038 GCA_964405295.1 uncultured Methanosarcinales archaeon
CGGCAAACGATGGAAACGCAACACGCATGGATTTTTTGGGGGTATTACGGGTTGGCAGGTGGCCCATTTGGGCGGGAATGCGAATAACGGGCTTAAAGCGGGCGCGTTTTACTGGAATCTGAATAACGATTCCTCGAATTCGAATTCGAATGTCGGCAGGCGGCAATGCTTATTTATAACGATCTGGCCTGAAAATTACATAATCCCCCATGCCGCTTGGCAAAACACAAAGCAATGCCCCATCGGTGCTGGTAGGGAGACCGAACGCTCCGGGGTGAAATAAGCAGATATGAAAAGAATCAGAGACATCTTTGAAACGCTATGCAGCATTGAAAATATAGCAATGGCGCATCAAAACGCCCGTAAAGGGAAAGCACATTACCGAGAGGTAAAAAAAGTAGACGCGAATCCTGAAAAATATTTTACGGCACTGCATGATATGCTGAGACAGAAAGCCTTTGATACCTCTCCGTACGTAGCAATGGTGAGGACTGAGTCCGGGAAAAGACGGGAAATATTAAAATTGCCGTATTTCCCGGATCGCATTGTCCATCACTGCATCGTGCAGGTATTAAGCCCGGGTTGGTATAAAAATTTAATTAGAGATACTTATGCATGTATCCCTAAAAGAGGGATCCATGATGGTGTCAACCGTATCCGCCAGGCCCTGCGTGATCAACCCGGGACCCGATATTGCTTAAAAATGGACGCTAAAAAGTTTTATCCTTCCATTGACCAGGACATACTGAAAGTGATCATCCGAAAAAAGATAAAAGACCCTGATGTATTGGCGTTAATTGACGGTATTATCGATAGCACAGCGGCCGGCGTGCCCATCGGCAACTATTTGAGCCAATTTTTCGGGAATTTGTATTTAAGCGGATATGACCATTGGATGAAGGAATGCCATCAGTGCAAATATTACTTTCGGTATTGCGATGATGTCGTAATTTTAGACCCTTCAAAGGCCAGGTTGCATGATTTGCGTAGAGAAACAGATACATATTGGAGTAACCGGCTGAAGTTGACGGTGAAAAAAAACTGGCAGGTGTTCCCGATTGACACCAGGGGGATTGATTTCTTGGGATATCGGTTCTTCCACGGATACATATTGCTGAGGAAATCAACGGCTAAAAATTTTAAAAGGAAAATGCGCTTATTGAAACGGCATTGGCGTAAAATGCCGCCTGTGTCTGTCCTGAGTACAGTAATGAGTTATGAAGGGTGGCTAAGACCGGCAAATTGCCTGAATCTGAAAAAAAGCCACATTGACAACGAAATAAAGGATATCGTCTCTGACGTAAGCCGCAAAATGAACATTAATAACCCATTGTGGAGGTGTGTACTATGATCTCAGAAAGTAATAAAAAATTACCGAGTTTAGGTAACTCAAGGGGTAAAATTATATTCCGATATGATTTTGTAGAAGTTGAAAAGAAAAATGACCTTGGTGACGATGAAAAACACTATCGTTGTAACGAGGTATGGATTGACCCACCGGTTGAGCGAGGTCGATTGATAGATGCCGTTGTTTCGAGCCGATATTCAAAATCATCCGAAATCGCCATGATTAACAATAAGATCTCCGCCGTTAAAGGGGCCGCCGCGGAATACAAAACGTATCAGGCATGGCGCGCCAAAGTAAAGGCAATGGTGGACGAGGCGATTAAATGACAGCCCCGGCTATCGATATAAGGTCGCAACGGAAACTGCGGTTTTCTGATTTTGCCGATGAGCCGGAAGTCTTGGACGGCGATAAGATCCCGATAGAAAGGGTATTAAACAAGGAGATTGAAATTATTGGGTACAGAGTCACATCCAGTAAATACCCGAAAAACAAAAGTGGAAAATGCCTGACATTGCAATTTATCGCCGATGACGGTGAAAGGCATATTCTGTTTACGGGTTCAGATGTTTTGATAGAGCAGACGGAACGTTACGGAGAAAAGATACCCTTTATTGCAGTAATAAAAAAAGTGAATAAATATTACACGCTATCATAAACCGGCGAACAAGGTGGTCGATTATGGCCATATGGCACAAAAGGGCAGTTTGTTCCAACCATCAGTGTTTTAAAAACGACATCATCAAACTTAGTTTGATGGTATCAAACTAAAAAAATGGGCTGTTTATGTCATTTCTTGACAATAAATTTAGCGCCGCTCTATAGTCTGCCTTGGAGATGAGTGCAAAATCCAAAATAACGTGAGTATATACAAGGGCGTTACATTGGAAGACGGTGTTTTTTGTGGCCCTTCCATGGTGTTTACCAATGTTTACAATCCTAGGGCACAAATCCGCAAGATGGATCAGGTCCGTCCGACATTGGTGAAAAAAGGAGCTACCATAGGCGCCAATGCAACCATCGTATGCGGAATCACCATTGGAGAATACGCGTTTGTCGGTGCCGGTGCCCTGGTCAATAAGGATGTTCCGGATTATGCTTTGATTGTGGGCAATCCAGGCAGGGTTGTCGGATGGGTTTGTCAGTGCGGAGAGCGATTGGATGACAATTTGGTATGCAGGCGTTGCGGAAAAAGATACGAACGAAAGGATCGTGGGCCAGTATCCATCTTAATGCTTTAAGATAAACTGCGGTCGGTTTCGAAGACTGCCCGTCATGAAAATATAGATCGGATTCGTTTGACGATCATGCTCCACACCATTGGAATGATTCTTTTTCGGGTGGCTATGGGTTCGGTCTTCCATGTCAGACCCATGAATCCCTTGAGAGCCTTTCTTTCTCGTTTGTATTTATCCAGTTCAATGGCTGGCCTGCCGACGACGTTGGTGTTGTCTTTCACATCATGCAGCAATAGACTGCCGATTCCGATGCGGACATTATTTCCAATCTTGACCCGGTTGAGAATGGTCACTCCCGGGGATATGATCGTGTTGACTCCAATTTCGGTATGTCCCGATATGCGCGTACCAAGGCCGATCACACACCTCTGGCCGACGCGGATGTCGTGGCCGATATTGCACAGGTTGTTTATGAATGTATGGGAGCCGATAATGGTATCGCGTTCAACGCCGCACTGAACCACGACATTATACCCCACATCCACATTGTTTCCGAGAACGGTTACGCCCTTTTGGGATCCTCGGTTTCGGTTACCTTTGCCGGCCTGAAGCGTAAACGCCTCGACACCTATCTTGGCTCCGGCATGGATGGTACAACCATCTCCGATAATTGTGCCACTCTTGAGAACCACAAAGTCTTCAATGGTAACATTTTCGCCGATCTTGCAATCTTTCTCGATGACAACGTATTGGCCTATTCTCAGATTTTCGCCGTGTTTGTAATCAAACATTTCACCGACCCTTTGGATGTAAGTGATAGCTTAACTTATCAATTTCTATAATACTCCCCAAAAACTGAACAGTTGTTTAAGGTAAAAATAAAGCCTGTTTCATTATGCCTTTTCCAACTTGTGAATTACATGATTACATTCGGTATAAATAAGATCTGTTAAATATTCCCAAAATGAATCATTCTCAATAGTGCCGGACACAATCTGTGGCGGCAGAAAACGTCTCAATGTGCCATGGCCATGGACTACCGCCTCTCGGTCCAAAACAAAATTGATAATAAGAGGAGCCTTTCCACGTTTGGAAAAGGTGGCATAATCCGGTGTTGAATGGATAATATCAGGGGTACCCTGCCGACGGTATAAAAAAGGAATCGCAGGTGGAAACAGTGTCCAATAGGGATTGTAACCACAGATCATGATAATTGGGAATTTTATCTCCTAAAATCTGATGTATGATATAGGCGTTTTAAAAGACGTTTGTCATACATGTAGCTTCTCAACTATCCACGCCCCAATGTTTCGATCTGTAAACTCAACGCCAAACAGGTATATTTCCTTGTCAGTACCCTGATACTTTTCAAAATATTTCTTTTCCTTAATCTGGATTAAGGCTTTGTTTTTATCTCCGTTGAATTTGAATTCAAAAATGTAGATATCTTTATCAATAATAACAGCGTCTATCCTGCCCCTGTTTGTTTTTACTTCTGCTTCCACTTTTAATCCG
>CAYONI010000055.1:0-3932 GCA_964405295.1 uncultured Methanosarcinales archaeon
CTAAAATTAAGTCTTGATTTGATAAACTTAAAGATTCTTCAATTCTTTTTAATCTACTTTCAACATTAATCTGCCAATCTGCTAACCTTATTGACTCATCACCAACTGTTAATTCCTGATATACTCCCGGATATTTAATGACTTGTTTAGTAACTACTAAACTTTGATTTATATTTGGCTCACTTATAGCATCAACTATTGTAACTGTGTCACCAAAATTAACATCAATTGTAGAAGAACTTTTAACCAATAATTCTCCAACTAAAAAAGGCTGTGAAAACTTAGAGAGAATTTCAACTGTTCGAACCTCTGCGTCCGCAATTGTTTGAATATCTGAAAGAGTTCTCTGTTGTTCGAATTGACCATAATCATCTATACTTGCTTGATTAATTTGATGAATTGGTGATGGTGCATTCCAAGTATAATTTACATGGCTTGTGCTAGTTGGAAAAGTTGTATCAGTTGTTGGCATTAATTTTTTATTTTCTTTATCAACATAATAATAATGACTTGTTGAAGCATCTTTTGTTCCACCTTCTTTTACATCTCCTGCAACAATTAATTCTACACTTTCAGGAGTTTTATCTAATAAAATTCCATCAGTATCAAAATCAGCAGTAGTTCCAATGGTTGCATCTCCTGAACCTATTGGTTTTCTAATTTGTGTTAAACTTACAGCTCCATCAACTCTTAAATCATTTACCATTTTAGAAGTATCATTAGTCCATGTAGGTATTCCAATTATTTCAGTTCCAACAGTTAAGATTGTTGATGAATCGTTATATCCATGTGGTTCAAAATGTACCGTATCATTAATTGCATCATACCAAAATTGATAACGAACTGCATCAGCTAAAACTTTTAATCTTTCAAAAATATCAGTATGAACACAACGAAATTCGTCAATAATTTCTGTATCAGCTGTTCCAGTTGCAACAACTACTGCAGTTAATCCTCCATGAGTTTCAATTAAATCTTTTGCTATTGCACTAATTTCACCAGCTTGAGGTCCGGAACTTTCATAGACCTTATTAACATTTCTTCTAATTAAATTCCATAATTTATCTTTTGCTGTAATTTTAATAAATCCACCATCTGGTTCATATTCACTAATAAATCCTTCAAAAACCTTTGTATCTGTTGATGTTGTAAATCCTTTCCAAATTGAAACAGATTGTCCAACATTTAAAGTTATTGTGTCATTAATTGTTTTTAAAACGTTTAAAGTTAATTCAGAAATTTCATTTGTTCCTGTTCTTTCATATTCCCAGTTTGAAACTACTGAAGTGATTTCACTATCTGAACTATCTAAAATAGTAATTCCATCAATTATTACTTTTGTTTTTAAGTATGCCATTAGTTATCTCCCTCAATCATTGTTAATGAATAATCTATTTTACCTACATCTGCTTTATTAACTGTCCATTCAAATGTATCAACATAAACTGTTTTTAAAGCATATCCTTCTTTGCTACTAACAAATATTACACCACCTTGTTCACCATTACAAATTGTTTCTATTGCATTAATAAAAGTATTTTGTTGAGTTTGTGTTCCTGTAAATATTCCACTAACTCTTATGTTTTTTATTACACCAAATAAATCAAATAAAATTGCTTTATCACTATCCTGTGTAGGCATTGGCGTTTGAAATAATTGAGAGTTTTTTGATTGTGTTTCAGATTGAACATCTCCTAAATCATTGTCGTCTAAAGTTGCCACTTTCTAAAAACCTCCTTATATTTTTTAACTCTTCTAACATTTCACTATTTATTTTTGTTTGTAAAATTATAAAATTTTTAATTTCTTCCAGTGTTTTATTTTCCATTATTTGCTAAAACTCCTATTACCTTTTTTCTGTAATTCTTTACTTATTTCTTCTGTTAATTTTTTTATATTTATTTCTGAAGTAATATTTTTTGGTATTTTTTTTAAATCATCTATAAGTTCTTGTATAACTACATCCATTTGTTTTTCCTAACAGTTACAATTTCGTGAACTGTTGTTATTTTTTTAGGTATTCTATTTAAACTTGATATTATATTGTTTACAGAAGTATTTGAAACATTTGACATATTAACAAATTCATTTGATGTGTCAATTAAATTTGTTGACAATGATGTTTTATTTGTAGTGTCACCTATTTCATAACTTAAACTATTTACTCCCTTAGTCATATTAGTAAAAACTATATTTGAAGTATCATTTAATGACACCCATTTTTGTTCTGTGTCGTTTATATTAGAAATATAATTAGACAAATCTACATTATCAATATCATTTTGTAATTTTGGATTTATAATGTGCCCTGTAAATTGTCTTGTACCTTGATATAATTCATCATAATCCATTTCTTCTAAATCTTTATATGGGTCTTCTTCTCTAGTCAAATCAAATAATAATGATAAAATAAAAACTAAACTACCAGCTAACATTCCAAAGATAGGATTACCTGTTGCAATTCCAACTGCTAATGCTGTAGCAATTCCTATTAATCCGGCAGCTTTTAATGCAGTTTTTAATTTTTTCAATTCTATACCATCTGGAAGAATTGACATAGCTAAACCAAATGTAACTGCTCCAAACAATGTTCCAACAATTGGACTACCAGTTGCTATTCCTGCAGCAATTCCTGCGGCTAACCCAATTATACCAGCGGCTCCTAATTTATTTTCTAATTCGCCTTTACCTATAGAATTAAAAATTATTGCTGTTCCTAATGCTATTGATAATGCTCCTAAAATTGCTGGACCACTTAAAGCAGCAAGTGCTGCTATACCAAATGCAACTCCAATAGCTGTTCCCACAAAGGTAACATCTCCAAACAATGCACCTAATCCACCAGTAAAACTACTCATAGGACTATCACCATTTTCTTGTCCATCTTTAACTGCTTTTATAGTATCACCAATTTTTTTAGCAATTTCTTTCATATATGGTAATAATGGTAAAAATACAATTAGTGCTAATAATGATAACAATTTCAATAAGGGAGTGAGTATGGGAGATAATGCCACCCAAATAGCTGCAACAATTGCTGTAGCTTTTAAAATTCCACCTAGCATTCCAGTAGAATTTTTTTGTTGATTTAACAATTGTTTTTCATAATTAGAACCTCCACTAGAGTTTCCACTAGAAGTTTTCCCTTTTGTTTCAATTGGTATTTCGATTTTAAATTCGTTTGCCATTTTTTGTTTTCATTGCTTTTTTCTGTTCACTCGCTTCCTGTTCTTTCCATTTTTCTTCTAACCACAATAATTTATATATTCTTTCTCTTTCCATTTTATCAACTTCGTTTGGATTAAGTTTAAAAAACTTCAACATTAAAAAATAAATTATATCATCTTGATATTCTTGTTTTGAAGTTCCATTAAATAATGAATATTTTAATTCAAATTTTTTTTTTCTTGTGGGGTATTAAGTTCATTAAATCCTGTTAAAATATCTGATGCAATTCTTTTTTCTAAATCAAATATATTATCTTCTGTTATTTCAAATGGAGCTTTAATTATAGATTTTTTCAAATTCATCAATGTCATTTTTTCTTGGTCTATTAGTACATCTGGTGTACCAGTAGCCATTTTAACCTTTGTACATTTATTTCTAATTCTTAAATCTTCACCAAAACTTAAAGCAATCAGTTCTACATTTTCTTTTTTATCATTCCAATCTATTTCTATAGTTCCAACTGTTCTTGTCTTTCCATCTATTTCCCGTTTTTCAATGTTCATTTTTTATCCTCCTGTTTGTTTAATTATTATTGTCTTTCCAACTGTCAACCTAAAAAATTTAAAAAATAAATTAAGGATTTTATGCTGCTTGTTCGGCAGGTGCTGTTTCAATGTCATTTGTATAAATAACATTTGTACATCCTCGAGCCCAACCAGTTACATTTTCTTTTACAACTTCATTTACATTTGACGGAAGTGTTT
>CAYONI010000056.1:0-3870 GCA_964405295.1 uncultured Methanosarcinales archaeon
CATTACACTATATCCATTCGCTTCAAAAATTGATTTTATTATATCTATAACGTATTCATCTTTATATTTCTCATCAAATCCAATACACAAATCTGGAAAGTCACTATCTCCAAACAATTTACTTGCGACTTTATCTAAATAACTATGACAATCTATTACAAGTAAATCATTACCTCCTAGTATTGTTTCTTCAGTATATGAATCTAGTTGTTGATGGTGGGCTTCATAAAAATTATTGAGTATAAGACTAGATTTATTCTCATTGAGAGACCTAATCAAGGTGCCATCATAAACATTTGTATATATTGGACCCATTCCATACTTTGCAAAAGGTTCTAATTCTGGATTCGTAAATTTTTCTACATCACAAAAGAGTCGTGAACAATTAAATCTTACACTATGAAACTTATCATACTCAAAAATCTTATCGGTGTGTATATCACTCATTTCAATATTATACTCTTTAAGCAGATTTTGGTTTATAAGGTAATCATTAAGATACTCATTTGGAATGAATAGTGATGAGTGTGGAATATGAAGCATGATTTTTCTCATACAAATTGCCTCCTTTTATTAAAAGTATATAATACTTTCTCTTAATAGTATCTTCCTTTGATTTTGAAAGACAACTTTACATACTTGTGTCGATGAAATTACATATTAATTAAATTAAACCCTATCCCTCATTATCAACGATGGTTTTTCGTTCTGTTAATTTCGTCCCATTAAACTCAAAAAATGCAGGACCTTGATATGACCCGGATGGATTGGTGAGTCCTTTTCGATCATATATTTCTTTTGTCAATGGAGACAAATACCACAATTCCTCTTCGAAAAGTACTTGTCTATGTCCAGTAACAATAGCTGTGATACCTGAATCATTGATGAAATTGACAATATCTCCATCTTTTAAGCCTTTTTTATAAAAGTCGAATCTTTCGCCCTTAGTTTTTCTACCAGACGTAGTTTTGGTTTCAACTTCAACATTATCGCCGAAAAGTTCCACTTCTGCTTCCTCGCCTAATAATTCTCTGATATCATACAAGATATCATATGCTTTTTCTGGAGCAATATTAAAAAACTCTCGTTTTTTGTTGATTCTTAAATCGGAAATTCTATCTATGCTCTGATGAATAAATTTTTCGGCTTCATTATATTTTCTGGTTTTTAATGTAGCGTATATTTCATAAGGCAATGGAACTGCAGTATTGAAAAGTTCTCTGCTTCGAACATCAGGCATTCTTTTGCTTTTTCCGATTTTAACCCAATCTTCTCTAAAACTAGGATTGATTAATACATATACATATCCTTTTTCATTCATATTTTTTACCCTCCTACTATTTGTACAAATTCTATATTTAAGTGTGAATAATTATCAAGTATTCTGTTTTAAACTTTTAAGTCTGTTAACTACTTCAAATTTGACTCCACTTTGAAGAACTTCAAAATGCTTTCTACCACACAATATTTTATTATTTTCACTTTCTCTAAGTTCTTCTTTCTTCTCTGAACCTTTTGTTTCAGCTACAAAATATAATTTATCTTCTCCACTTGATTGAATTACAACAATCCAATCTGGATTATAATTACCAAATGGAGTATCAACTACAAATCTTCTAGGCAGTTTCGCATAAAGTACTACATCTTCATCATCTTCAGCATCTATAGCGAATTGTTTTTCTACTGTTGAGTCAAAAATTACATGGTCATAAATATTTTTTTCATCAGATATATCAATCACATTTTTATCTTTATATCCAAAAAGTTCTGTATCATCAAAGACATTTTCTTGAACATAATAATCTTCAGATTGATAATATTTCAATCCCTTAGAAAGATTTGTTTTTTTAACAGCGTTTAAAATAGAAGATACATTTTTTATAAATGATTCCGGATTATCATAAAATTCATTAAGCCTTCCTGATTCTTTTATTATCTCTATTATTGTTGAACGCATTAAATGAGTGGCGTCCTGAAATCTTCTAATAAAATCAGGATAAATAATCGTTTCAAATTCGTTTATATCACCAACAGAACCATATCTAGTTGTGCCTTCTTGAACTACTCCTCCTCCAGTAATGTTGAGCCTTGTTCTCTCTCTCGCAATTTTTTCTGTTACTATTTTGGGCATTGAACTGATTTTCTCGACTGCATCAGCTTTTAACTTGTGCAAGTCCATTTCAACTGAGTATAATGTTTTATTTTTTATTCGATTCCACATATCTTTGAAAGCATCAGACAAAAATACTTTTTTGTTTATATTGACTTTTACTTTTTCATTAGCATTTTTAATTCCAATTTCACGAGATAACTTCTTAATGGTAAAGATAATCTTGTCCTGGAATAAATTATATTCATCCGGAAGTTTAAACTCATTACTTTGAATATCCATATTAAATTTATCTTCAATTTTTCCATTTGCTTTTAGGTAGTTATTATCTTTTAAAAACACAAATATTTTTGCTGAATCCTCTTGTGACAATATAAGTTCTTGTCCATATACAGTCGTTAACTCAAGGCCAGCAAAACTGATTTTTTCAATAATTCCAAATTTATATCCTGCATCTTTTTCAAGTTCTTTTTGGAGGCTTCCAGCAAAATCTTTATATGATTCATTAGCAACGACACTTAAAATGTTGAATTTAGGTTCATTAACACGCTCTCCATTTTGATTAACACAAATACGTAGCCCTCGCCCAATCTTTTGTCTTTTTGTCATTGTATCTTTTGTTTCAACTAGTGTACATACTTGGAATACATTTGGATTATCCCAACCTTCTTTTAATGCTGAATGCGAAAAAATAAAGCGAAGTGGTTCACCTATACTTAAAAGGCGTTCTTTATCACGCATGATTTTCTCATAAGTTGATTCATCAGCAGCTGAATCTCCTCTAGTATCTTTTACCTTCCCTTTTTTATCAACTGAAAAGTAGCCATCATGTACTTTTTCTGGATCAAAAGATATTTTTTGGTTATACGCATCTTTTAGCCTTTTAAAACGTCCATTTATCAACTTAATATATTCTTCTTCAAACCAAGTTGCATAAATTCCCTTTCCTGGCTGGTCTCCTTCATAAGTACGGTATTTATTTACTTGGTCAATAAAAAATAAACTTAGCACTTTGATTCCATGTTTTAAATAGGTTTCTTCTTTTTTAAGATGAAGTTCAATCGTTTCTCTAATTTGAGCTCGCTTTATAGCATCCTGATTAATCTCACCAATAGATTCTCCTTTGTTTACAGTAACTCCATTTGTAAAATAGATATAATCTATATCATCAAATGTTCCTATATCATCAAGAATATAGTTCATGTCTTTATAATAATCAACCCCGCCGGATTTTTCCCACAAATCTTCACTAGTTTTAGTTGTAACTGTTCCTTTTGAAATAGAACCATCTTTATTCAGTTTGTTTATTTCTAATTTAGCTGTATAACCATTCTTGTCATTAATTGATATTAGCTTTATATATGGCTTAGCCGTTGTTTCATCACTTTGTAGAGATGAAACTTCAATATGTTTAACTAGATTTTCTTGGTATGCATCAACTGGTGTTAATCGATACATTAAATTGTATAATTTGCGATGAGTTGCAGAATAGCGCAAAGTACACATTGGATTTAATGACTTAATTGCTTCTTTTGCTTTTTTTGTATTATCAACTGATTGTGGTTCATCAATGATAACAATAGGATTTGTACTAGCAATTAAGTCGATTGGTTTATTACCGCTTAGCTTATCACTAGCTCGATGAATAATATTCGCTTTTGTCTCTTTTTCAGGATCATCAAAGCTTTTTCTAAAAGCATCAATATTAATAATCATGATTTCAATATTTGAACTTGTAGCAAATGTTTGAATTTGTGTTA
>CAYONI010000057.1:0-3757 GCA_964405295.1 uncultured Methanosarcinales archaeon
AAATTGTTTCCAATTTCTATCATCTCTAAACTTTATTAACTTTTCTAGCAACTCTCTAATCTCTTTCATTTTATACACTCCTACTTATAAGTATTTCTAATATTTTTTTCGTTCTAATGTGCTTATATAAATGTCTTTTAATCTCTACAAATATAAATGCTTACAATATTAAATTAACTATCTCATTCAACTTCAATGAAATTGCACTAAAATCTTTATTTAAATCTAAACTACTAACAAATATCTTATTTCCGTCAATATTATATTCATTATCGGGGATATAGTCTTCATCTGTCCTAGCATATAACAACATTCCTAATACATCACCAGTTTTTTGTTTATCATAATTTTTTACATAGCTATAAATTTGGTACATATTCCCTGAATGTTGCGATTTAGAATTATAGTACTCCTGCATCATTTTGTTATACATCTTGGTATCTATTATTAACACTTTATTATTTTTACTTAATGTTATATCTGTTTTCATTTTAGGTAATAAATTGTTATTTTCATCATCAATATTCCAATCTATAAAACAAGATTTTGGAGCGTACTCTGGAAAATGTCTTTGATAATATTTTAATACAAATCTTTCATACAATTTATACAGCTTTTGATTATCCATAAAGTTAGTAACATTTGTTTTTCCTAAATCTTTATTTAGCAATAACCCATGTACAACTAAATAACAAATACTAATCAGCATTTGATAAATACGGTTATTCCTATGATAAGATAAAGAATTCCAGTTAATATGACGAATGTCTAATGAGTCAACATCTGCGAAAAACATTATTTCTCTCTTTAATGTCTTTTTATATTTTTTATTTACAAATTTGGATTTAATCAAATGATAACATGTTGTCTTTAAGATTTTATTAATATATGTGTTTTTGGAAAATTCATCCCGGACACAAACAACTCTTTTATTTGTAAGAGTATTTTTTTTTATTGATTCAGACAATAAAATCTTTCCTGCAATGCTTGAAGTATCATCTGTTTCTTCGATATATTCTTTACCTAGACCTCTTTTAATTAGTTGATTAACTCCTATAGATAAAATAGCCGTATACATATCTAATACATTATCAAAGTCTTCTTGTCCTAAACTAGCATAATCTTCTTTATGCAAGACATCAAATGCGTATGCCAACATATAGTAGATGTTTTGAATATTAATCACTTAACGCTCCTAACAACCTATTTGACCATTGAGTTACTTTGGGTTTTTCATCATACCAATATTCCTTTAACAGAGGTATTATTTCGTGATTAATAATAGATTTTAGTCTTTCATCACTAAAATCGCCAGTTAAACAAAAATAACTATGTCCAACAGTAAAGCCCTCACCTAAATTATCATCTTTAGAAATCTCCACATTTAATTGTTTAATTTGGTTTATCAAATTAGAAAACTTTGCATTGTCTGACTTCGTAATAATTTCTTTAAATCCTTCTGATGTAAAGCCTGGCTCAAAATCAATAAATGCAAACCTTCTTCTTAGTGCATAATCAATCATAGCTAATGATCTGTCAGCAGTATTCATCATACCAATAATGTATATATTTTTCGGAACGGAAAACATTTCGTCTTTATACATAAGTTTAATTGGATATCCTCTTTTATCAGCTTCTATTAACATTAACAACTCACCAAATATCTTACTTAAATTCCCTCTATTAATTTCATCAATTATGAAAAAATATTCTTTTTCAATATCATCAGAAGCTTTTTTGCAAAAATTGTAAAATGGCCCAGATTTTAAATCAAATCCTTTTTCTACAGGACGGTATCCCATAATAAAATCTTCATAACCATAACTTTGATGAAATTGAATCATCATAACGCGAGTATAATCTTTTTCATTCATCATAGAATATGCTATCCGCTTTGCAGCAAATGTTTTCCCTACTCCTGGTGGCCCTTGAAGTATAAGATTTTTCTTATTTCTTAATAATTCTGTTATGATATTGTATTTTTGCGATGTAACAAATACTTCACTTAAAAATTCTTCATCTGTATAAGTATCATATTGTATATCAGGTTCTTTAACACTGTCACCTTCTAAATCATCATTAAATATGCTCTCTAAACTTTCAATATAATCTAAATATGAGGAGATATCAGTCAATGTTTTTAATACAGCATGACCTGGGTGTTCCCACTCTCCATTATGTGTCCATTTTACTTTTATAACATGTTTATATTCTTTTCTTGTATTATCAAAAAAGTACGTGTTTTCAACAATTCCTCTTCCAATAAGTATTTTTCTACCTTTCTTCACATAAATAACATCTCCAACACTGATTTCGTTTGAGAACTGCCATAATGCCAGAGAATCATTTTTATGAGAAGTATTGTCATCATTTCTTTCTTTTAATTCCTTTGTAATTTCGCTCTTTTTCTTAAATTTTTTTAAGTCGCCTAAATTATCCCAACCAATTGCAATAATGCCTTCTTTGTAAAATTCAGACCAATATTTTGAGTTTTCTCCTGGAGAATACATCCAATATTTTCTTTGATTTTCTTCTATACTTAAAGGTTTATCTATTGAGTCCTTAATGACATCATAAGATGAAGTCAAAAAAGCTTTATCAGATAATTCTATAAAATTATTAGAACTTATATCCTGTTTTTTAAACAGGCCTTTAATATCACTAATTATATTCAAGTATTCCACTCCAGTTGGTGGCGTTTTAAGTTTTGTGTAATTCAGTATTATCTCTGAGTATTCATTATCTGTTTTAAGTAAATAGCTTCTGTTTGTAGAGTCAAGATTAATGTAATTATAGGGTCTAACCCAAAATAATCCCATTGTAATATTCCATTTCACTTGTTTTTGACTCAATACAATATCATACCACTTAATAAATTCGGCTTTTGTGTCTTTATTTGGATTATCCGCATAGTTTAAAGCACATTCAAAGAAAACCCATAAATTATCAATATCATCAACTTGTCTATTTTCTTTGTATTCGAAAAACCAAGCACTTAAATTATTCAAAACCGGTATAGCATCAAATCCCGTTGGAACATTAGCTAAAACTTTAAAAGTTTTCTTTATATTTCTCAACAGCGAAAATCTATTTTCCTCTTTAATTCCCTTATTAAACGCTCCAAAGACAGTAAAAGGACATATATCATCGTATTCTTCTGCTCCTCTTTCTTTAAATGGATAATTCAATTCAATATCTTCAAAAATTTCATGCAAAAGAACAAGAAGTTCTTTCCTATTGTTTTTGTATTCCAGTAATTTATCAGCGAATTCCCTATAAAAATTTACCCAATCAATTATCATATTTTCTCCTTTAATAAATGAACTAATGAACATTCTACATATATTATAACACCTTGTTTTTATGGTATCAATACTATCATTTATAATAAATGACTATTTACTCATAACTACAAATGTTGTTTATAGTCTCTATACAATACTTTGTTTACATCCGACTTTTATTATATATATTCATATGTATATACACTATAATATTTCAGTTATACAAAAAGATGTTAATAAACACATGTTTTACTTTGTGTCTACTAACATCTTACCAATTCACTCGATGTAACATTTTTAGTTGCAACTTGTTACTATATATATATGATATAGTTATGACCCACTGTTTATTATCCATACTAATTCACTTTTAACAGAGATATTTCTGGCGACTTTACTCTAGGCTACAAAATTGGAAAACATACAATTAAATAGTTCTTACGTAAATCATGAATATAATAAAAATTGTATAA
>CAYONI010000058.1:0-3586 GCA_964405295.1 uncultured Methanosarcinales archaeon
GGATATTTTTAATCAATCTAATAAACTTAGCTTTATCTTCTGCTCTTAGTTTAGATTCTTCTAGTTTATTAATTATATCAGTTTGAACTTGTCTAGCTTCTTTTTTAGTTTTAATTTCACCTTCTTTAATTCCTTGAATATGTCTTGTAAATGTTTCTCTAAATCCTTTAAGTTCTGCTTTTCTAATTGCTTTTTCTTTTCTTAGTTCTAATATATTTTTTTGCCTAGCAAGTCTTTGTTCACCTTTTCTTTTTTCTTTAATAACAGGAACTTTTTTAGCTATTTTCCTAGTTATATCTTTTTCAATACCTTTAACAAATCTTTTCTTTTCAGCAATAGCTTTTTTAGTCTCTTTTTTTACTTCTACTTTAGCAACTTCTTTTACAACTTTCTTAGTAGGTTTATTAGCTTCTTTATATATTTGTTCTAGTTGGGATATTGTTTCTTTTTGAACCTTTAATTCATTAAGTCTTTCTTTATTAGATTTAACTAATTGTTTATAAAAATTATCCTTTTCGGCTTTTTCTATAACATCTTTAACAACATTTTCTTGATTTTTAATTTTAAAATCAATGAGTTCAATATTACTTTTTGGTTTAGATATAATTTTTACATCATTTTCACTAAAGTATGAACTGGTATCCCTTGCCGTTCCTTCTCTTAGACTTTTTAAATGTTCTCCAAAACCAAGCCTTTTGGCATTATTTATATTTTTAGCAGGAACATTATATTGTTTTCCTCCAATTTCAACTGTAAACTCTTTGGACTGTTTGGACTGTCTAAAATCTATTTGTTTCTCAACAAACTCCTCTACAC
The DNA here is from genome assembly GCA_964405295.1 of uncultured Methanosarcinales archaeon. Classification (GTDB taxonomy): domain Archaea; phylum Nanobdellota; class Nanobdellia; order Woesearchaeales; family CAYZNE01; genus CAYZNE01. The sequence continues at coordinate 817 of CAYONI010000058.1, forward strand.
TCTTAGCATTCTTAGCTTGTTCTGATAAAGATGTATCAGTTGTTTCTTTATTAGCATCTTTATATATTTGTTCTAGTTGGGGTTTGGTTTTGACTATATTGGCATTGACAATGGCTGATTCTGGTACAAGACCTTGAGGGTCAACTCCATATTCTACAACATCATATCCTTTAGATTTAGCATATTTTGCGATTTCTATCCCATCACCATTGTCTTTTGGTATAGCAAATCCATCTTCCATATTATAAAGTTCTTTTGGTGTATTATTAAATGTGAGAACTTTAGCTTCAGGATTTATATAAAGTTCCTCTATTTTTACTTTAGAATTTAAATACCCTTCAGCTACGCTTTTTTTAGGAGAAACAAATAAGCCATCATCAGTTAATAATTTTACATCAAAACTTTTATCAGTTGCTCTATAAACTAATTTATTACTCTTAATAAACTCCTCTACACTCTTAGCATTCTTAGCTTGTTCTAATAGAGAGGTATCAGATACCACTTTTGTTGGTTTAACCTCGCTAACAGCCTCCTGTGGCTTCTGAGGGGGTGTTATTTCAACTTTCTTTATTTCTTCTTGTCTTAATTCATCTAATTCTTTATTTATATTATCAAGATTAGTTTGTATATTTTTTCTTACATTTTTATTGGTAGTTTTTCTTAATTGTGTCATTAAAGATTTATAAGTTCCTATAAGTTGTTTTTCTTGTGGAGTATAAGGAACTGTATCTGATTTAGATACATCTTTTATAGATAAACCAACATTACCTTCACTAACTTTTTGTAATCCTTTAGCTACAACAGTTCCACCACCACCCATAATTCCAAGAGTAATAATCTCATCTATAAGTCTATCAGTTCCTTCTTTAGTTATAAATGGAGCATAGTATTTTCTTTCTTCTATAGGAGCTTGTCCTAGTTCAGTTATTTCCTCTTCTAATACCTCAGAAACCATAGAATCAAATTTAACCTTATCCAATATATCTATAAATGCTTTAGGAGTTCCTTTAACATTCTTGATATTCATATATCTATTTACAAATCCTAATTTAACAGAATCAAAAATTTCATCTAATGAACCACCTAGATATTCAACTCCACCTTCTATCATCCTACTAATAGAAGTTCTTATTATATCTTCTGCTAGACTATTTTTATTTTCAGGATTTTTATGATAAGCCTGTAAAAATTCAGGTTGTAATTGCTTACTATCCTGTATTGTTTTATTTAAAACATCTGCTCCAAGTTGAGGAACATTTGTCATAGAAGCTAAAGCACCACCAGTTAGTCTTGCTCCTAATCTTGCTAAAAATGGAGTAGCTTTAGTCATAGCTCCTAATTTAGAAGTAATACCAGTAACACCAGCACCAACAGATAATTCAGTCATAAACTTTAAAGAACCTGCTAGAGATTTAACTACTCTATCAGTTCTACCCTTATCTACTTGAAAGTTTTTAGCTCTTATCTTTTCTAGTTCTGCTTTCTCTTGTCTTGATAATTCTTCTCCTCTTTCTAATTTACCTTTAATCTTATTAGCTTCAACAGCACTCATTACATTAAATACAGTTCCTAAGAACGGCATATATTCTTCAGCAGTTAAACCTAAATCATCGAATGCTATATCTAAAGATCTAAGAAAAGTAGGTTTATTTCTTAATACTTCTAAATTATTTTCATATAACTGTCTAGCTTTTATCAAGTCATTTCTTCTTTGAACATCTTTTATCTTTAAATCTCCACTTAATACTCCTTTTAAATCGCTACCAACTGTTCCACTTATATCTTCATCTCTCAACATCAAATCAATATTAGATATAGCTCCTTTGACTCCTTGAATTAAATTTCTTTTTTCATCAAGTTCTTTAGTAGATTTAATTTTAATTTCAGGAAATGTTGGTTTAGTTGTTTTTACATCTAACCTATCTAAAAAAGTAGTTGGTTTTTTAACACTAACTTTAGTAGTATCTATTGGTTTTACTACATTTAAACTAGGTATTTTAATAGGTTGTCCTTGATATTGAGGTCTATCTTTAACTACTATCTTTGACATACTTATAGGACTAACAACTCTAACTTGTGGTTTAGGTTGAGTATTAAAATAACTTTGTTGTGGTTGGTTAAATGGTTGGTTAATAGTAGGAGTTTTTAACCTCTTTAATCTATCTAAAAGTAATGACATAATTTTTTATATTTTAATAATTTCCTAAAGTTGTTTTTATTTGTTTGTCAGTATAGTTTTGAAGTCTTAATTTCTCTACTTGTTTCATAATATCAGCCAAATCATCTTCATCTAACACATTACTACTAGTAGTCTTTAAAAACTCAGCATCAATAAAATTTCCTAGAATTTCTTCTTCTGGAGCATTGTATTGAGTAGATGTTTGTCCTGACATTATACTTCTCAATGTTTTAACTTTTTTATCCCAATTAGGTATAGCTTCTACACTATTTGGATCAAAATATCCTTTTCCAGTATCATCTACTTGAGGTTTAAGCATTTCTATAACAGCTTCTAATCCGTCAGTAGCAATTATTTCTCCCATAGCATCTATTTCAGCAACAGTGAATCCAGCTGATAATAGTCTATTCTTTGTTGCTTGACTACTAAATATTTTAGAACCCTCTGTTGGAGTTGCTTTAGGAGCGGTAGGTTTATAAGCAGGTCCAGCATTCTTTCTATATAGCTCTTCTCCAGTTTCTTTATCAATAGCAACTTTATATTTAATACCACCTACAATTTCATCATATACATATTCAGTAGTAGTATCTT
>CAYONI010000059.1:0-3569 GCA_964405295.1 uncultured Methanosarcinales archaeon
ATAGCGAATCTTATCAAAGGAAAAAAGATTGGTTCCGACGATAGATTTCCCGGAACAATCAATCTCGCCCCAAAAATAGATTCTCTGCGGTATTCTCTGACTTCTTCAGAAATTAAAAAATATCGTCAACTGGCTAAAATAGCTACGACCGAAGTGGAAGAAGTTTGTCGAAAGATTAAACCTCAAGAAAAAGAAAGCAAGATTGCCGGTAGAATTTCTGACGTTTTGCGTTCCGAAGGAATTCTACCGATTGTTCTTCTGGTTGGCTCCGATGAGAGGATAGAGAAATTCCGCCATCCCCTCCCCACAGATAAAAGAGTAAATAAATGTGTTATGGTTGCAGGATGCGGAAGGAAATGGGGTTTGATTGTTTCCTTAACGCGTTTGGTATATTTTGGAAAAATCCCTTTGAAATTAAGAAAAAAGCATAACGCAGTAACCAGAGTAGACACGGTTCTCATTGCCAATACTCTTCCGGGAAAACCATTTGCCGGGATATTGCAAAGAGGGATAGAGACCTATCAGGAAACCGGATTTCCTGATGAATGGCAAAATCATCATCAAGGTGGTCCTACCGGCTATCAGTCACGGGATTACAAGGCAACGTTAAAGGAGAAAAGAAAAGTTGAACCCTATCAGGCCGTGGCCTGGAATCCTTCTATCAAAGGAACAAAATCGGAAGATACCATCATTGTTTTTCCCTCTGGGCCGGAGATTATCTCTTCTACCGACTCCTGGCCTAAGATAAAGGTTCCCTATCAAGGAAAAACCTGGGAGAGACCGGATATTCTGGAGAAGTAAAATGGAGAAATTCTTCATAGAGACAAATTCCCATACGGAATTTTTAGAGATTACATCAGAGGTTAAAGAAATTGTAAAAAATTCAAAGGTAAAGAATGGAATTTGCTTTCTCTATGTCCCCCACACAACTGCTTCTATCTTTATTAACGAAAATGCCGACCCTTCCGTAAGAGAGGATATCGAGAATTTTCTGGAGAAATTAGTTCCCGAAAAAGGGAATTACCAACACTTGGAAGGCAATAGCGCATCTCACATAAAATCTGCCCTTCTCGGTTCATCCCTCTCTATTTTTGTTGAGGACGGTAACCTTCTTTTAGGCACCTGGCAGGGAATCTTTTTTGCCGAATTTGACGGACCAAGAAGAAGAGAAGTTTGGGTAAAGATAATTACTTAAACATCGGGAAAACCAAAATTTTTGCTCAACGCATCATATTTCAGAGTGAAGATTGTTGAAGGAACCGCGTAACTTTTTCGAGTGCTTCAAGACCTCTCACAGCAAGGTCAAGATGTTTCCCCGGAAACCAGATAATTTTCTTTTTCGCAAGCGCATTATAATAGGAAAGAGTGGACTCTTTTGGAATTTCGTCATCATTTTCCACATTTATCATAAGAACTTCGGTGTTCTCCATTCTTCTCACATAACTCTGGGGTTCGAAGGGTAAAATAAGAATTTTTAACATCTCGGATGATATACCCAAAGATTGCAGAATGTCTGAAATTTTCTTTTCTTTCATAATTGCAGGCAATATCTGGCCACCACCAAGAATAAAGCATGCTCTTCTGAAATTCCCGTCTATTCCCGCTACAAGTGCCGCGGAAAAAGCTCCAAGGCTTACTCCCACAATATCTACCTTATCTGAATTTTCCTTTCTTTTTGATAGCCAGGAGGCAACTACTCTGATATCATTTACTCCCTGAATCACCATCTTAGGAATAAGGGTCAGGTCGGAAAGCAAATCCTTCTCCTCTATTTTCCTCTCACCGTAGGAAGGCAATTTAACAAAACAGGAGTTTATTCCCTTAAGAGCAAGTTTGTAAGCAAGTAATCTGGGTATAAGCTTACTTCCTGCTAGTATATCAAGGAGAATAACGGCAGGTTTTCCGTTTTCATTGAAACTTCTGTAATAGTCGGCATAAACTATATCATTTTCTTTAAATCCTGTCTTTACAAGTGAAGGAAAGGTAAGTGCAAAGACATCAAAGTGAGAGCCTCTGTACTTGTGCTTGAGAGTGAAGCGGATGTCTCTTTTTTCAACATTAAAAAATTCAAGATATTCTTTATGCTCATCGTAATCAAGAGAAGAAAAATTCCTTATTTCATTTGCTTTTAAGACACCTTTCACAGTTTCAGAAGGCAGTTCGGGATAATTGAGATGTGGAATTTCGGCAATGCTTTTCAGTTCTTTTTCTTCAGCCAATTTAATTTCTAACAGTTCTTTTAGGTCATACTCAAAATATTTCTGATAGCATGCCTGAAAATCAGGATTATATGATTTGTTTGCAACTGCAAGGTGCATCTTCAATTCTTCGGGAATAAAAATTGCGTTGTGGAGATTGCTCTTCATTGAAACAGGTTTTTTAATAATATCCATTACGGTTTGAAGATCAATTTTTCCATAATTTTCTTCCACTCTTTTTCTTAGAACCGGGTATCTTTTCTTTCCGGTGATAAGAATTGTATCCGGTAAAAATGGAGCCGGGAGAAGTTCGTGATTTTGACCTGGAGCATATACATCAAATTTCTCATCCGTAGCATAAATACCTCTGCCATCTTTTATTTTTCCATCACTGATAAGATAATAGTATTCACACGTCCTCGGATTGCTTTCAAAGATTCCGATTGCATCCTGAAGAGTATTCGTTTTTTCAAGGGCCATTCTTATCAGCAAAGGCATAGGAACGCCGTCCCATTTTCCGTAACCCCCGGCTCCCATTTCTCCAATAGCAATTTTTTTCTCATTCATTCCGGTCACAGTTCCAAGAAATCCGGCAAATCCCGCGGTAATAAAACTATTGCAATTTTCCGGTTTAAAGACCATTGTTATTGCATTGTCCTGAAGACCTACTTCTGTCATATAATCAAGTATTCTGATGTGGTACATCTTGTTATCTTTTGTAACCTTCCCTTTAAGGAGTATTCCACTGCAATGAAATAATGCAGGAAAATTATTTGCAAGTTGTATTTTCTCCAGGGGGATGCCTGAACCTGCCGAAAGACCTTCCATTTCTTTTTTATATCTTTCGGGAATAAATTTTTCAGTTCTTCTCCATACCTCTTTAATATCATTTTCTTTCCTTGCATAGATAATCATCAAAGTTGTATCTACCATTTTTTTTATTTTCTCTTTAAGGATTTTCCCGTGCTGGTAACCGATTTCATAGGGAGAACCTTCAAGAATAAGAATTTCTTTCCCTCCCTTCTCAATAAGAGCTCCTTTTCCACATCTCTCTATAATTTTTACTTCTGAGAAGAGTAAAGATGGTAAGAAAAGAAAAACGGTCAGATAAGATATAAATTTTCTACTCATAAAACTCCTTTTTTTACTTTCCTATTCTTTTAACTCAATCCCATCCTCTTTAAATTCTCTAAACTAATTCTTAAACTCTCTATTGGTGGCCGTTGGCAGATATCCTGCTCCACCAGATACCATTTAACACTCGCTTCTTGTGCCGCCTTGATAATGGCTTTCCAGTTCAGATTTCCTTCCCCTATCTCCATAAAGATTTGTTGCTTATCCTTGATTCCCATATCCTTGAGATGCAAAACA
>CAYONI010000060.1:0-3558 GCA_964405295.1 uncultured Methanosarcinales archaeon
CTGTTGGGTATGAAATCCCTAACTCTTTTTCAATTTGTTTGATGCTTCCTTTATTCTTTATGAAAACTTCAATAAAGTATAGATGTTCTTTAGATAAGTAGTTAAATTTCGATAATTGGAATTCACCACTTATTTCAGTTCCACAGTTAACACATTTCAATTTTGTAACAATAAGATCACTCTCACATATCGGGCAAGCCCCTATAACACTTTTAATCATAATATTCCTCCTACATAATTTTTATATCGATTTTTGCATCTTGCGAGTCTACTTGAATTGCTGTATTTTTAGAATACTTAATCAATTTTATGATTTCATTCATGTCTACATCGTCATTTTTTATAAATCTATTTGCGAATCTTAATCCAATCCTTGCAAATATAAGTGGAATGGGAATTGCAAATAATATTCTAAGAAATGTATTAAGACCTTTTCCTTCATCAGGTATCTTTACATTCATTTTAACGAAGAATGCTCTTTTACCAGGTTTACTCTTTTTAACAGGGTATAATTTATCGAGTGCATCTTGAGCTGTTAATTCATTTCTTTCTATCTGTTCTAGAATACTAATCTGATTCATTATATATCACCACCATTTAGTTAATTTTCTTAAGCTGTTTATTAACTTTCTTTAACTACACCTTAATAATATTAAATTTTGGTTCATAAGTCAAGTGTTTTTTAAAAATAAATTAATATAATTAATAAACAAATTAAAAATATCAATTTTGTAGTTAATTATATTAACAAAATTGATATTCTTTTTTATGAAAATTTATAATGATTCTAATAGTTCTTTGCACTTTTCTATATATATAAGCTTAAATTGTTTAGAACTTACAAACTCCAATACTGCCGTTGCATCTTCTTTACTATCTAGTGCAATATGTGCAAGTGCTAGATAGTATTCTAATTCATATATGTAAATTCTCTTTTTTTGTTGCGGAATCATTTCTAATAGTATTGCCTGTGCTTCTGAATAATTTTCTTCAAGAATATACTTCGGTATTTCAAAGAACTTAAAAGTTACATCACTGTTTTGATCTATGTATATATTTTCAAATTCTTTAAGTATTACAGTGTAACTCTCCAAATCATTATTATTAAATGCAATTTTTAGTTTTGATCCATAATACTTTTCAATAAGATCTTGCTTATTAGACAGTAATTCTTTATCCACTAAAGCAATAGACTTACTAGCATCTGCATAGTTTCCTATGTAAATATGTGCAAAAGCTAAATAAGTGTTATAAATCGATCCATCTTTTTTAGATTTTCTCTTGTTTATCTTATTTAAATAAGCGTTAGCATCACAAGCTGTCTTAAGCTTATAATCAAAATCATATTTAAAAATAGAATTATATGATACGAAAAAAGCTGCTGCTACAATCACAAATACTACAATTACTGTACTTTCAAAGAAATAATCAAGTACATAATATAAGGTAATTATAGCAACCATTCTAATAACTATTTTAAATGTTTCTATGTACATTATTTTTCCTCATTTCTTCGTATTGCTTCAATCCTACTACTAACAGTAGGATGAGAATATTTTAGTTTTACATACAAAGGATGCGGAGTAAGATTAGAGAAGTTCTCTTTTACACTAACTTTCAAAGCTGTTTCAAGATGTAACCCATACCCATAACTTCTTGCAAATTCATCTGCTTGATACTCTTGTTTTCTTGATAATCCTGCCATAAATAGTTCAATTAATATCGAAATAGGTGAAAGCAAGACACCAAATATAATTAATCCAAACCCAAAGTGCGCATCAGTAAATCCAAAAGCTTCACTAAGAATTGGTGAATTTAATGTAAACACTAATACCGCTAAGAATATAGCCATTAATACAATAGATCTAAATAATCCAAAAATCAAATCTTTGTGTTTGCTATGTCCGATTTCATGAGCAAGTATTGCAACCATTTCATCTTCAGTCAATTTATCAAGTAACGTGTCATAAAACACTACTTGTTTCATCTTCCCAAAACCTGTGAAGAATGCATTTAACTTAGTTGATCTTTTAGAAGCGTTCATAATACTGATTTTATTTACTGTATATCCTGCTTCTTTAGCAAAATCTTCAACTTTTTGTCTCAAAGTTGATTCTTCGAGCGGACTAAGTTTATTAAAAATGGGAATTATCAATTTAACATAAAAGAAATTCATAAAGAGTAAAATAGCGATTATGCTTGATAAAGCAATAACATAAAATGATAATCCAACTTCAAATTTTTCGTATAGAGTTGTTAATAAGAACACAAATGCTCCTCCAAATATTACCATCAAAAAGAATCCTTTTATCTTATCAATAATAAATATTTTTTTAGTCTTTTTGTTAAACCCATACTTTTCCTCAATAACAAAATCATCATAATAAGAGGTTACTATACCCACTACAAAGCTAATGGCAAAATATATTCCTAGGAATATTAAAATTTGAACATGGAAGTTACTTGATAGACTTTCAGAAACTTCTTTAAAGTAAGGAAATGCTCCAACAAATAATAAGAAAAGCATAAAAACAAAACTAATGATTGAAGTAACCATATTGAAACGAAAATTATCCATAGAATAGTCTAATTTTTTTTGATACTCATCTTTCTCATAAATATCTGATACATTTTGTGGAATAGGTTGATTACGGTTTTTGTAGTTAAGTATAGAAAGCCACAAATCAAACAAAAAAGTAAAGGTAATCAAACCAATAATAATTATAAATACTAATATTTCCATATAGAAATACCTCCTTGAACACATCTATTTTATCACGATATTAAAATAATAATATCGTGATTTGTTTTTTTATGAATTTATTCTCCTATCCAAAATAATAGTTCTAGATCTCCTAAACTATATCCTTCTGCTTCAAAATCATCTAAATATGTAAAAACAAATTCAGGACCAAATTCAATCTCGAATTCAACATAACTACCTGCTGGAACTGTAACATCTAAATCAAATCCAGCTCCCGCAATACATAATAAATCATCAGTTGTACAGACATCAAACTCCGCATATCCAACAAATTCATCCGTTTCTAATCCATTTGTGACAAAGATATCAACAAATACACTGGTATCTTCATATCTGATATTTTCATGCACCACAGACATGATTCCATCAGCTATGAACACCTCGTCTCCTTCACATCCTGATAAAGTTGTAATTCCTAATCCCATCAATAAAAATATTAATAATTTTTTCATATTGTTCCTCCTTATAGTGAACCTTTAATTTCAATAACAATATCTCTTAATTCAGCAGCTCTTTCAAAATCTAGTTTTCCAGCAGCTGAACGCATTTCTTTGTTTAGGTTAACAAGTACTTTTTCTTTTTCTCTCTTAGTCATTTCACTTAGAGTTTTACTTTCATTATCAATTTCAAGTTTAACTGAAATTGAATCTCTGATTTTCTTAATTATCGTTTTTGGAATAATATTGTGTTTTTCATTGTACTTTGTTTGGATACCTCTTCTTCTATTTGTTTCATCAATTGCATATTGCATTGCATCAGTTATTTTATCACCATACATAATAACAAGTCCATCT
>CAYONI010000061.1:0-3391 GCA_964405295.1 uncultured Methanosarcinales archaeon
GGACGTAACAAATGATTAAAACAAAACACGTTTTCCAGTTATCAAGAATAATTGACAAGATGAAATTAACAGAAAACCTAAAAGATATTGCTATAAATAAAAAAAGTGATGTTGAGGCTGTTGGATATAAAATAATTATGTCTTTAATTAGTAAGATATATTTGGCAGAAAAGGAAACGATTTCTTTATTGTCCGAAGTTAGTGGTAAGACTATAAAGGAAGTAGAAGATCAGTCTCCAAAAGATACTTTTGATATGATTGAAGAAATCTTAAAACAGGAAGGTGTAATGGATTTTTTGAAAAAACAGCTAAAGGATTAAAAGGCTCTTTCGCTGTTTCTATGCTTAGTAAATACGGAAGTTGGATATTTGATGAACCAATTGCATATGGTATGGAATTACTACAACAAGCAATAGATGATAAACTAGAAGATAGGGTTTGGCTTTATTATTGTTGTACACTTCCATATCAAGATAAGAAAAATAGAAAGTCCTTTGATGACTTAATGGCTAGTATCAAAAGTCCACAAAACAATAAAACAAAATCTGTAATTACACAAAAAGAGTTAGATAGGTTTGTAGACATTGCTGACTTAGTAAGGAGCAAATAATGAACGTTTTTAAAATGGTTGGTTCTATTGCCTTACAAGGTGGTGATAAAGCCTCTGAACAACTGAAGACTTTTGACGAAAATGGAAAAAAAACAGGAAAGTCTTTTAAAGAATCTTTCAAGAAAGTAGGTACAGCAGTTCTAGGTGTAGCTACTGCAATAACAGCAGTTATTGGTACAGTAGGTGCTTTGTCTAACAAGGTTATTAAATTAACCGATAATATTGATAAACAATCTCAAAAAATTGGTATTTCAAGAAAAGCCTATCAAGAATGGGATTTTATCCTATCTCAAAATGGAACATCTGTTAACGGACTTCAAATGACTATGAAAACTCTTTCTAAGGCTTCATCAGAAGCTAAGGAGGGAGTTGTAACTTATACTGATGAATTTGAAAAATTAAATGTAACTGTCACAAATGCAGACGGAACCTTAAAAGACAGTGAAACTTTATTCAATGAAGTATTTTTGGCTTTGTCTCAAATGGAAGATATTACTCAAAGAAGTGCAATCGCAACAGCGTTATTAGGTAGATCTGGAACTGAATTGGCTCCTGCTTTTAATTCTGGTGCAGAAGCTATTGAAAATCTTAGATTACAAGCACATGAATATGGATTAGTAGTAGATGATGAAGCAATAGACGCAGGTGTAAGATTAACTGATACAGTAGATAGAATCAAAAGGTCTTTTCAATCAGCTATGATCAATGCAGTTAGTCCTTTTCTACCCAAACTTGAAATTATGGCAACTGGAATTTCCGATAAGGTTATACCTAAAATTATAAGTTTGATTAGTTGGGTTAATAAAATGGCTTTAACCGTACCTGTACTTTTTAATTTTATGAAAGGTGCTTTAGAAATAATTGGAAATAATATTGTAAAAGTCTTAGAAAATCCACTCAAAAAAATAAAAGCTTTTGTAGATGAAATATTTAAGGTGTTTGGTTTTGAAGGATTTGAAGATGGATTAGAAACCACTTGGAATTTTATTTGCCAGATAACTGGAGATATTTATGACGCATTAAAAAAAGGTTTTTCAACTGGAGATTGGGGAGATCTGTTTGGTATAACTTCTGATATAATCAAAGCTGGAATTGTAATAGCAATATCCTTGTCTACAGCAAAGATAGTAGCTGGTGCAATATTTGCAAAAATAGGAACAGCTTTAGTCGGAGCTTCTGTTGGATTTAAAGCTATTAGTATGCCTATGGTATTAGCAGGAGCTAGTATAGCATTACAAATTTTTGATGAATTACAAGCACCTTCAATCGGTTGGCAAAACTTCGCCAAGAACATGTTTACAGCTATTGCAGTAGGATTAGGAGTTGGAGCTTTTACTGGTCCAATAGGTGGACTGTATGCTTTCTCTGTTGCAATGAACATTAAATTAGGTGATATTTTCTTCAAGAAAGATTTTAGTGATACTGTTTTAGCAGATTATCAAAAACATATGACAGGAATAGTTGGTCAAGTAACAGAAAGTTCGCAGAAAGAAATTGGTAATATAATTTCTGGAGTAAATTGGTTTGGTACTAATTCAGCTCAAGATAAATTGGCTAAAATTTATGGTACTAATGTTGGAAAACAAATGTTAGATGGTGTTGGTATAGGTTTGGAAGATATTGAAGAACTTGGAAATCAATCAGCACAGGATTTGCTTTTTGCGATAAAAGACGCTTTAGGAATTAGGTCTCCATCCAAAGAAACAGAATATATGGGAAGACAACTTATAGCTGGTTTTGTAAATGGGTTAGGTGAAAATTATCCAGAATTGAAAGCATTGTTTGAAACATTATTGACAGACCTTGATACAATCTGGATAGATCCTGTAGAAGATAAAGTAAATGAAGTTATTGATGAAATTACTGATGAAAAACAACTTAACAAATGGGAAGTATTTTGGGGCAAGGTTAAAGATATTAGTAATTCTGCTTTGGTAGGTATAGGAACATTTTTTAGTGATACTTTTACTGGAATAGCTAGTGGATTATCTGGAAAATTAAGTACTGGTATTACTGGATTTCAAGAAGGATTTGAGAAACACAGAAAAACAGATGACGCTGGAGAACCTGTGGAAGGTGCTACTGGTTCAATGATTGGTGGTGGTCTTGCTGGAATGGCTGTCGGTCTTGCTATGGAAAGTACTCAATTCACAGAATTAATGGAAAAGTTGGATCCTGTCATACAAAAATTGATAGACACTTTTGGAATGTTGTTAGAACCTCTACTGCCTTTAGTTGATGTATTAGCAAATATGTTAGGACCACTTATTGAAGGTTTAAGTCCGTTTTTTGAAGCAATCGGTAATGTTATAGCTGTTTTGTTTGATATAATTATACAGTTTATACCTATTCTTACTACTGCACTTATGCCTATTCTTAAAATTATTACTTGGACTTTGAATAAGGTAATATTGCCTATAATAAAAGCACTTTGGTTTGTTCTTTCAACTTGGTTTAATACTGTTGCAGGAGCAATAAACTATTTAGTAAGACAGCTTAATAAGATTGTGTTTGTCAATATAAAATGGCGAATGCCTACAATGAACACATCTCTCGGAGATACAGGTGCAACATCTGATAGTACTGGAGAAACTGATGATACTTCAACTTCCTCAAGTTCTGGTGGAAGTCAAATATCAGAAATCACTGGACCAACTAGGGATCTGTTTACAAACTTATTAAGTCCTTTGGCAAGGCTTGACAGTTTGACTGGTATTGGTAACAGAATTTATGATTTACTTGACAGTAGATTAAAAAGCACAGTAAGCATTGGGAATATAA
>CAYONI010000062.1:0-3364 GCA_964405295.1 uncultured Methanosarcinales archaeon
ATTTGTTTATTTTCGTATAACATAAGTCCTCCTATTTACCACAAAACAATTAAGTCTATCACATATACGAAAAAAGTAAAGGAATATCCCCATTTAATTTCTCGATTTTTGATTATAAAAACTGTATTATCATAAATCAATTTATATGCAAAAAGCAATTCAATCTGAATTGCTTTTTTTATCAAACTATTCTACTCTTAATGCCTCAACTGGATTCTTCTTAGAAGCCATTCTTGAAGGTATAAATCCTCCCAGGAATGTTAAGACAGTCGAGATAAGAACAAGTGCAACTAGATGTAATACATTTACTTGCGCAACACCTGTTAGAGTTTCCTCAAAGTTAGCAACTATTAGGTTAATTGGGAAAGTTAATAAGTAAGTTATTGTTACTCCGAGTAATCCTGCAAAAACACCAATAATAACACTTTCTGCATTAAATACTCTACTTACGTCTTTTTTACGACCACCCAGTGATCTAATAATTCCAATTTCTTTTGTTCTTTCTAATACACTAATATAGATTATTATCCCTATCATTACAGAAGATACTATTAAAGAAATAGATGCAAATGATGATAACACTATTGAAATCATACTAATGATAGTTCCCATAGTAGAACCAATAGTAGCAGCAAGATCTAATTCTTGAATTTGATCTTCTTCTAACAATCCTACATTATAGTCACTTATAAAATCTTTTATTGTGTCTTTGTGATCAATACTATCTGTATATACATTTACCATTCTAGGTACTGTATCATTACACCCTAGGAATGATAAGCTATCAAACTTTTGTTGTATTGTGAGTGTTTCCCCTGTCATTACAGAAACATTTGATGCAGATTGTTCAACACAGATGTCAGATGCCATACTCACATTAAGCAACTCTTGCTCAAGACTATACAAATAATAAATCCCATTATCTCCACCAATGCTAATTGTATCATCAATCATTTGAACAATACCTGTTATTGTAAGTTCTGTTCCGTTTTCAAGTACGGTGTCAAGATGAGCAAATTGAGGAATAAATAGTCCACTACTTGTATCTTTATTAAAATAATCATTATTTTTTGCTACATAGATATGTGTTCCGATAATATCTGTGTATAAAATTGTTGAATCAGGGTCGAATCCTAAAGTTTCAATAACAGACTTATCGACAACTTGTCCAGCTTTTACAAGTAGTGTAACCTCAAATGGCGATTGAGGGAAATGCCCACTAACAATCTCGTAATAATCTTCAAGTTCATCTTCTGGTGTTATATAACTAGAAAAATTCATGTCCCAATTATTTACAGTTGTGCTGACTCCATCATTTTCCATTAAAAGTTGTGGTTGATACCCATAATTGTACTGAATAGTTGTATATACATCATCTTCTAATGTATCAAGATAAGTTACAAAATCCTCAGTAATAATATTCACATGAGAATAATCATCAGGATCATACACTGTAATTTGTCCTTCTACTGATGCAGCTGGATCACTTGTATCAATTTGAACTGGTGGTCCAAACATAGCTTCGCCTTCAGTAATCATAATTGGTAATCCAACTAATTAATCACTTTCAAGATCGTCTAAAATGCCTGAAAACCCATTACTAATTGATAATACAAGTCCTACACCAATAATCCCTATACTGGAAGCTAATGCAGTAATTGTAGTTCTAAATTTCTTTGTTTTTAAATTATTGAATGATAATTTAAGTGCTGTTAAAAAGCTCATTGAAGTTTTATTTGGAAGGTATCCACCTTCATCTTCTTCAACTCCTGTAAATTCATCATTATCTTCTATAATCTCACCATCTAATAGTTTGATTGTTCTAGAAGCATACTCTTCAGCATATTTAGCTTCATGAGTAACCATAATTACTATTTTATCTTTTGATATTTCTTTTATAAGATCCAAAATTTCCCTAGCAGTTTTACTATCCAATGCTCCAGTAGGCTCATCAGCAAGCATGATATCAGGGTTATTTACAAGTGCTCTAGCAATAGCAACTCTTTGTTTCTCTCCACCTGAAAGAAGCGTAGGTTTTTTATTCATGTGAAATTTAAGACCAACTCTTTCTAATACTTCCTCAGCTCTAATTCTTCTCTCAGCTTTATTTACACCTGATAACGTCATTCCAAGTTCAACATTATCAAGAACACTTAAATGGTTAATTAAGTTATAGCTTTGAAATACAAATCCAACACTATTATTTCTATAAGCATCCCAATCTTTTTCAGAAAATGATTTAGTAGAAGTTCCATTTATTACTAAATCTCCATCAGTATATCTATCAAGTCCACCAATAATATTAAGAGTAGTGGTTTTACCACACCCACTGTGTCCTAAGATAGCAACAAATTCACCTTTTCTAAACTTCAATGACACTTCATTAAGAGCTCTAAACGTCCCACTTCCAACTTTATAATCTTTACTAATCTTTTTTAATTCTAACATTAAAATCACCTCATATATAGTTATTATAACAAACTATTATTTCTATTTCAATAAATTATTTTAATTATTTTATGTTAATAAATTAATTATTTTATATTTATTCAATGACTGTATATCTATAATTATAAATTATTTTTTCACTAACATATATTATACATTTTCTAATATTTAAATACCATTCATATGGCTATATTTTGAATAATGAATTCACTTTTTGTTAATAATTTGTTATAATTTCTATATTCAGGAGTGATAATATGCTAGTGTTAATTGGAGCAAGTGCAAGTGGTAAGACAGAAATAGCTAAAATCCTTATTAATGTCTATAAATTTAGCAAGTTAGTAACATATACTACACGTGAAATTAGAGAAAACGAAGTAAATGGAGTAGACTATCATTTTATTAGCCAAGAAGAATTTCATCAAAAAGAATCTAATAATGGTTTTTTAGAAACCGCAGTATATAACGATACTCACTATGGTTCTCCTACTGAGGGTGCTGATTTATTCAAAGTAATTATTGTTGATCCAAAAGGAGCCAACAGTATCTATAAGAAAAAAATTCCAAATGCTGTATTCATCTATCTTGAAACAGATGAACTAATAAGAAGAATCAGAATGTTAAATAGAGGAGATAAGTTAGTTGATGTTGAAACTAGATTTAAAGAAGATAAAAAGCATTTTAGAAAATCTAGGTTTAAACATTTAGATTACATTGTCAATACTAGTAAACATTCACTAGAAGAATTAGCTGATAAAATTAATGATCTTTATAAATCGCACATTACTATATAATAACACTCTCAAAAAGAGTGTTATTTTTTATGCTTCTACATTGATAAGTTATAAGGAGTAAATCCAAAAAAAAAAGTTGATATATTAAATATCAACTTTAATTGTTTTACTCGTTACTTTGT
>CAYONI010000063.1:0-3320 GCA_964405295.1 uncultured Methanosarcinales archaeon
CTTTTAGATCAATTTTAGTTAAGAATTTTAGTGCTATTTTTGGTGAAGTAGAATATTGTTCTAATTTAGAATTTGTTTTTTTCATGACTTCGAATTCTTTTAATCTTTCAAGATTATTCATCATCCACCATTGTTGTTATTATTGTTTTTTCACCAATCAAAAAACTATGTTCATGCTGAGAAACAATACCATTAGATCGTTCTTTTAGAGGAGCATGTTCTTGTAATATTTCAAGATTTTTTAACTCATTTAACGCAATTCTTGTTTTTGCCTTTCCTATTTTTCTTTCTAATTGGGTAGTTGAAAAAGGCACTCCTTCAAGCGAATCAATAAACTTCAAAGCTTCTCTTGCAAAAGGGTTTCTTGTTCCCTTATTCTGCTCTTTATTGAATAGTGTTGCTTCACCCTGATTAGAAACAAATCCTGCTCCTGTTGTTGCAAATGGTTCTATTGCAATCATTTCATTTTCTTCTAAAATTTCTTCTGAACCTGAATCAAAATTATGGATAGTTGGAGCATCATGAATCTCATAAACCCCTAATCCATGGCCTGATAAATTTTTAATAGAATTAAAACCAAATGAATTTATTGTTTCTTGAATTGTTTTACCAATTTCGCCAATAGTTACTCCGGGCTTAAGTAATTTTATTGCATTTTCTAATGCTTTTTTTGAGGATTCAACTAATTTAATTATTTCAGGATCATTTCCAAAATAAACTGTTCTTGCAGTATCTCCTATAAATCCATTAAACTCTGCACCCACATCTAATTTTATTACATCAGTCTCTTTGATAATAACATCTTCATCTTCTGTAAAACATTGATGTGCAGCAAAATTATTGAATGAAGCTTGTGCAGGAAATGCTATTCCTCCTCCTAGTTCAATTATCTTCTCTTCAACTTTGTCTAACACTGCTCTTATGGACATCCCGACTTTCATTATTTTACAACCATAGTTTAATGCTCTGCCAGCAATCTGTCCTGCTTCAATAAAAAATTCTTTTGATTCTTCATCTAATAATATTGCCATTTTATCTTACTCCTTCTTTTTCTTAAACTTCTTGAAATATAATAACCAAGATATATTAATAACTATCAAAATGATAACTGCCATTATTAATAAACTTATTGTTGAAGAACCCTCTCCAGATTCTTTTATTACCTGTCCTGCGATTGCAGCAGTATCACTTATCTGAATATTATCTGCATTTATTATTGCTTGGAATAACTTTTCAGAAATCTTATTTTCATAAAATAATTTAACACTAATATCATAATTTCCTATAACCATTCCTTCTGTATCCCAATATCCTGAAAGTATACCTGTGCCTAAACTCGGAATATTAATAGCAGAAGTTTTTACATTTCTTAGAGAGATTCCACGTTCATCAAGAATATCCAGTTCTGCATAAACATCTTTTATTTCTTCATTCCAAACACTTTCGGCAATAACATCAACTTTTGCTATTTGACCTAATTTAAATTTATCAATAAGAATATCTTTTATTTTTAAATTATTACTTCCAACCATGAAAGTAGTTCTTTTTACTATTTGCTCACCATCAAAATTAATAACTGCTTCAGCATAATAAACCCCTGGATTAACTCCTGCTTTCCAATTTGCAACTATTTTTCCATCTTCTCCTGACCCAAGACTTCTTGAAGTTGTTTGGACTCTTGCAATTTCTTCATTAGTAGGGCCTTTTATTATTATTACTCCGCCAACATCATCAATATTTTCTTCTCCTTTTCCAAACAAGGATACTGCAAAAGTAATTGTTTCATCAGTATTCGCAGAACTAACATGTAAATCAGCATTAATATATTTTCCAGGATAAGGAACATCAATAAATACTTTTGCGATTACTGCAGTTGTTGCAGAAAGCATTTCATTTTCTTTCTTATCCTGCATTATTATTACTCCATTATCAGTTATTACTGTGTTACCTTCTTTTAATTCTGTTGGTAATTCAAGAATTATTAAATCTATAGATTGACGGCCAGGAGCAAGATTTTCAGGCATGGTTAAAGTGTAACCAACAGTTTTTGCACTTTCAGACGCAGATATGTAAATAACATCTTTTTCAAAACTGATTGCATCTGCATAATCTCCTGTAGCATAAACTGCGAGTTTCAAATCTTTATTTTGACTATTTATTATTCTTAATTCTCCTGATTCTAAACCTTCACCATAATCAAATAATTTTCTTGCAGGGGTAACTCCTAATGCAGTAACAAAATTTATACTTATAACTAGCACAATCAAAATTACAAAAATTTGCATTAGTTTTTTGTTATTCATTTTTTAGTTTTCCGTTTTTCGGTGCCAAAAGATTTATCTTTTGTGTTTATTGAGCGTCTTTTCTTTTTTACGCGACTATAAACGGTCCAAATTGTTCTCTGATCTCTATTTAACAACTTAGCAATTTCTGAATACTTCAATCCTTTTTCTTGTTTTAAGTATTCAACAATAGCTTCCAGAACTGCAACATTTCTGTCTTGCAAAATTCTTAGAGGCATATCTAATATTTGTTCAGTTCTCTGTTCATTACTATTGTTTTTATTTGTCATTTGATTCTATGAACTATTATAGGATCCTCCCCAATAAAATGTAATATCCCTGCTTCTGTTTCCAGGAGGTTCATCACCAGGAATTAGTAATAATAAATCTAATTCTGCATAATTTTCAAATGGATAATAACTTAGATTCTTGATAACGTTTGCATTTGTCGCGTTTGAGAAATTTGTCCACTCAGTAACTGAATCCTCCCAAACAAATGTTGAATTGGTTTGATAATTATCTGCTTTATATTGAAAGTATTCTGTCCCTAATTCTCTTGAAAGCCAAAAATCTATTGACATATTCATATTAACTAAATCTGCGTCAACATTACCATTATTTTGGAAAACAAAAGGATCAGCATCTTCTCCTTCATCAGTATCATAATGTTGTAATAATTCTAAGGTTCCATTAAACTTCATGGATGTATTAATTAAATCTACAATCACATATTCTGCTACAGAAAAATTAAATTCTTCAGTCCATGCAGAATAATCTGTTCCATCATATGCTCTTACTCTCCAGAAATAAGGATTTTCTCCTGATTCAAAATCAGTACATAGATCATCAGGAATAGTATAATTATTTGTTATTCCAGAATCATTAAGATTTTGATAAGAAAGATTTAAACAAATAAGATTAGTTAGATTTAATTCAAAAGTTAAATCATCTGAATCATTATCTGTGCAATTCCAAAAAAAGTTTGGTGCTCTTGTTATTAAAGTATCATTTCCATTAGTTGGAAATATTAAAATAGGA
>CAYONI010000064.1:0-3308 GCA_964405295.1 uncultured Methanosarcinales archaeon
CGCAAGCTAAATACTATAATACATAAAAATCGAGATTTTTCTCGATTTTTTTTTGGAATAAATAATTTTGACTTTCGATTAGTTAACCATCATATCCTACAATCACAAGTTGCGACCTAAAATATTATATTGAACAGAATTAAGAATTGACGAATATCTTTGAATAAATTTAAGAATCCTGATTTAGCCTTAAAACTAAAAAAAGTTAAATAGACTATAGAAAATTAAGCAATATCTATCGAGGTATTGCTTAATTTTTTTTTTTGATATAAAATTTTACTATGATTATGATAGTATATTATGATATATATATATATTTATAATAACAGTAATAATAATCTTTATTAGTGCAAATTATTATTATATATTTTGAATATATGATAAAATTAAACTTTAAAATGATGATCGGAGGAATATAAAAATGATTATATTAAATTCCATATTATTAGTGGCGATAGCGATACTTTGGATATTTGTCGGTATTGTCATATTATCTGACACTAAAGGGAAGGACGCATAACTATGATTTTTGGGCAAATAGCATACTTATTATTTATTTTCTCCCATATTATACTTAAAGTGTTCTTGGGAGTCAGTTTGGTCATTTTAGGTATTTATATATTTTTTCTTGAAGGAAGAATATATTTTATTAAAATGAAGGTCAGAAAATTTTTTAAAAAAGACAAAGAAGAAGATTTGAAAGACTATTCTTTCGATGATTTATTAGCTGACCTAAAAATTTCTTATAACGAGAAAAAATTGAAAACGCTAAGAATTTTGTGGTATATCATTACCATATTATCTATAGTTTTGATAATTACTTATTAATTAGGAGAATTTATGAAATCTTTTAAAACAATATTTTTTGGACTTTTCGCTATAATTTTTGGGATAATTATCTTAATTCAATTTACCTGTGATACAGTTGAAGAGATTACTTTCGGCGGTTCTAGTATTTTACTTGAGCCATATGATGGACAAATATCCACAACTGAGATTGATTATTCTATCGGAACCCCTATTTCGGATTTACCAGAGCCTACTATGGAAGGACATATTTTCGTAGGGTGGTATACAGACAAGGAATTTACAGAAGCTGTTGAACCAGGGGATGTAATTGACCGCAGATCAATCCTGTATGCTAAATATCAACTAATTGAGTTCACACTACAATTTGTTGATGGTTCGGACATTTTATCTGAAGATAAATACTTAATTGGAAGCGAAATTATTTTGCCAGATGAACCAACTAAAATGGGCTATAGTTTTAGTGGCTGGTATACTGATGAGGATATTACAATACTTTTTGATTTAACTACAATGCCAAATATGGATGTTGTGGTTTATTCAGCGTGGAATATAAATCAATATACAATTTCATTTGATTCTAATGGCGGGAGCACCTTAGAATCAATTACTCAAGATTTCAATTCACCAATTATACAACCCGATTTTCCGATTAAGGAAGGATACTCTTTTGCGGGTTGGTTTATTGATAGTGATTTATTAATAGAGTACTTCTTCCCTACAATGCCATGGGAAGATGTTTTGTTATATGCAAAGTGGACTATAAACGAATATGAAATTAATTTCATTGAAAATGGTGGCAGTAAAGTAGATAACATTATAGATAACTATAACGAAGTAGTTACATTGCCGACTTCTCCTTTAAAATCCGGATATATTTTTAGTGGTTGGTATCTTGATAAATTACTAACTAATGAATATACATTTACGACCATTTCTGCAGATGATATATCGTTGTATGCAAAATGGATAGCTGGTTCATATACTATAACCTTTGAGACAGATAGAGGTAGTATTGTTTCTCCTATTGTACAAGACTTTGGTACTATTATAATTATGCCTGAAGATCCAGTTAACGTTGGAAAAAATTTTGGCGGATGGTATATGGATGAAGAATTTATTAATGCTTTCATATCAAATACAATGATAGGTGAAAATATAACATTATATGCTAGATGGATAGAAAATGAATATAAGATTGAATATGTAGATTATGATGGAAGGGTAATTCAAGGAGAGAACTTTTTATATAATTTAGATATATCAAATGTAACTGATCCTAGTGATCCATCTAGAGATGGTTATACATTTACAGGTTGGAGTGTTGCTTTGCCAAGCACTATGCCTTCAGAGAATATTCAGTTGATTGCTGAATATTCAATTAACAGTTATGCAATTGAATATTATGATTATGATGGCACTTTATTGCAAACTGAGACTTTTGAATTTGATAGTTATTTAGATACATCAAATATTCCGCTAAATCCATCAAGAATAGGATATTCATTTTCTAAATGGGATATTTTAGTGCCTTATACTATGCCTTCACAAAATGTAATAATAATAGCAGTTTATACTATTAACACATACAATCTTATTTTCTTAAATGATGATAATACTGTTTTAGATACTTTAGATTTTGAATTTGGAGCTGACTTATCAACCGCTATTGGACCCGCAGTACCAGTAAGAGTTGGTTATATGTTTGATAGTTGGGATACTTCAATTCCAGCAATAATGCCAGCTAACAATATTACTTTCACCGCTATTTATTCAATTTTAAAATATACAATTACTTTTGATACTAACGGAGGAAGTGTTATAAATCCGTTATTAAGTCAAGAAGGACAAGGAATATCTGCTCCATTAGATCCAACAAAAACGGGATTTGTTTTTGATGGATGGTATGCTGATGAAGTATTAGTTACACCATTTGTCTTTTTAACAACACCACCTAGAGATATTACAATCTATGCTAAATGGATTCCAGATACATTTGTTATTAAATACCAAGACTATGATGGTACTGTTTTACAAACGACTACATTTGATTTTGGCGCAAATTTAAGTGGAGTTATATCTCCAATTGCTCCATTAAGAGCAGGATATACCTTTGCTGATTGGAATTCGGTAATTCCAACAACAATGCCGGCGAATGATTTAATAATTAAAGCTACATATACTGTAAATAGTTATACATTAGAATATCAAGATCATGATGGAACAATAATTCAATCAAATGAATTTGATTTTGGCGCAGATTTAAGTGGATTGGCATCTCCGAGTGATCCTAATAGAATAGGATTCACATTTAATATTTGGGATACTACTTTACCTAGTTCTATGCCATCTAACGATATTACTATAACCGCAACATATATAATTAATCAATATACAATAACCTTCAATAGTAATGGAGGTACTTTAGTAAGTTCCATTACAGATGATTATGATACAGCAGTAATAGAACCAGCACCACCAACTAAGACAGGATATACATT
>CAYONI010000065.1:0-3271 GCA_964405295.1 uncultured Methanosarcinales archaeon
ATACTGCCAGCCGCTGGTTTCTTGTCCCTGGTTTACACCCTGCCTCTTTCAGCCAGTCAAGGAAATCAAAGACGAAATCCCTGTTGCACTCCTCAAAGGTGAATCTGTCCAGTTTCAGACCTTTTGCAGTCGTGATGAATCGGGCGAAGACAGTAAGGGCATCCCTATAGGATCTGATCGTGTCAGGAGACCTCCCTAACTGGGATGGCATATGGACGTTGAGGAAATTGAATGTCATCGAAAAGAACAAGGGGATCCGTTTATTTCTACTGTTCATACTCTACCACCTTTGGGATAATGGTTGCCGAAGCTTCATCTTTTTCCCGTATTACTTCAAAGATAGACTCCTTAATATGGTAATAGTAATAGGTCTCTGAGATGCTAGAATGACCAAGATACACACTCAGATAGGGAAGCATAGCTTCTGAAACCCCCTCCTTCATCCACGTATTCATTTTTTCTATGACTAGTGCGTGTCTCAGACTATGTACCCGTGGGGCCTTTGGAGCCATTTTTGCTGCCTTTGTGCTTTTCCAGATTCCAGCGAACATATTATCCACCGTAGTTTTATGAATGGGAGCCTTCCCATCTATCCGAGGAAAGAACCATAGACCATCAGGGAACTTAGCCTGCATCCTTTCATCATACTTCCTACATAGATCCGTAACATCTTGCGTCATAGGAACAAGCCTATCCTTATCCCCCTTTGAATGTATGATATGCAGCACGCCCTGCTCCAAATCCACATGCTCCCGTTTGAGATAGCAAGCCTCAGCGAGCCTGAGCCCACAACAATAATAGAGTCTGAACAACACCGAAAGCTCAATTTGTGGATATGACGCACGTATGTGGTGAAGCCTGTAGGAATCAACGGACTGGTAGATTTCCTGAATCTCCAATTTAGATGGGATATATGGAATCGATGTTGACTCCGAAGCCATCCACATGGGGATATATGCCTCCTTACCCAAGGAAAGAAGGTAATAGCCGAACTGGCGGGTAAAAGAGACCCGTTGGTTCCTGTAGTTTATGCTTTCTGTTGGTGTCTGAATCGCCCATTCCAGGATTAGGGGTCGTGAAAGATTCCCATCGTCAAAACCATGCTCAATAATGAAGCTATCGAATCTGCTAAGTATGTACTCTTCAAATTCATATGAGAACCCATTATCCCTTTTCTCATTGATAAAGTCCGTTAGAAAACATCCGAGTTTGCTTGTGAATATTCTCATAGCAACCCCCTTGCTACATCGATTCCCTCAAGTCCTATGGGGCAGAGTCGGAGATGGACAAGGTCAACAGCAAGGTAGTGATTCAGTTGGGTGAGGTCGCTCTGGCCCAGTGCTGATTTTACAATCTGTACTCCATTTCCCGATGTGAGCAGGTCGGTTGCAAAAGATCTTCTTGTGATATGGAAACCAGGGGTAGACTTAGGAATGTCAGCCAAAGCCTTTGCCAGACATCTACTACATTTACTTCTCGAATATTTTGAGAAGGGGGACTCATGATGCAGGAATATATAGGGTAAATCTGATTTGGGTCTTCCCTTTGTAATGTATCTATACACCAAGTTGGCAACACCCACGGGTAAAGCAGTTTCCAGAGGAACTCCTGTTTTCTTCTGGATTATTTTTACAGTGCGCTTGTTCCAGTCGATGTCTTGCAGCTTGAGAAGTACAATATCACAAGCCCTGAGTCCGAGTTGCAGGCCCAAGGCAATGATGGCATTTTCCTTCAATTCCTCGGGAGTTTCGCAGTGGACACTTCTGGAAGTTTCGATAACTTTCCTTTCATTTTCGGATAGGACGGTCACAATTGAAACTCTAGGTGCGATTATTGTTGGGACGGCAAGCATCATTGAGGAAGGCAGGAGGCCTTGGATTACCAGATAGCGTAGGAAAATCCTTAGTTTGCAGTTATAGGCCTGTTTCCCCTCGATGGTGCTATGTTCGTCCTGCTTGATATAGTCCTTTACCAGATTCACGCTAATGTCAGCAAAAGAATGGATACCCTTTGATTCTGCATAGATGAGAAATTTGCAGGCCGAGTTCCGGCTCATATATAATGTCGAGGCCTCCATACCCTCTCGCTTGCGTTCCGAAAGATAGTTGCTGACGATTTTCTCTGCCCAAGCTGGGGGGATGTATTTCAATGCACTTTGGTGATTAGAAGGAACCTCACGGGCATCAAGCTTTGCATTAGAACTCAGAAGCTCTACCAGTTGGATTGTCTTTGTCAGGGAGTAATAGAAATAGTTGCTCCATTCAGACCTATTGGCTTTTGTCCAGTCAAACAGAAGGTCACGAGAAAAACAAAGGGAGTTTGCAGATAAAAAGGCAAGGATGTCGAAGAAAGTGGTTGTGGTCGCATAATAAATGCTTTCTGAGTATCCATACTCAACAAGATAGTTGATAAGCCTACCAAGAATCTCTGGATCCAGAACGATTCCACCAGCCTGGCTCCTATTATTTTCGCTGCTTCCCGTTATTGGAATGACAAATTTAGAGGTATTATTGATCTGGACCAAGTCAATTCCAAAATATTTCCAGATTTCGTTATCACTGACGCATACCAATGCTTTCAAGTAAAGGAACCTCAATATTTGTGGAAGATAAAATCTTTTCAGAATAGGCTTCCCTGGCCTGCTATAGTATTCATCAAGTAAAGAAGAAGTCACTTGGCTATCTTTCAAGCAATACCCAGTTTCCTGAAAGCTTAGCAATAGAGACGATAAACCATGCTTGAAATTGTTTTTGTTGTGGTTGTCATTTGTCGTGTCAGCAAGATATTCATCAACAAGCTCTTTATGGGGTGGTTTCAGTGCATCGTACTCAAGGAAGTCTGGATATATGTATTCCCGTCGGGTGATTTTACCATTCAAGATGAAGTCATTCACCCTGAAAACCATCCTTCTGCAAACCATGTATTGGGCATATGAGAGGATTGCAAACTCCTTCGAAAGCCATTTCAAGGCTTCCTCATGGGAATACTCAATCTTCTCCCTTACCAAATAAGCTCGAAGCTCATTCAGGCATTTTCGATAGCTGCAAACACTTGTTCTGATCTTTTCGTCGCTGGAGTAATAATCCAAGACGAAACTTGTTGCTTTGTCAAACATTTCATACATAGATGGCCTCCTGACTTTTAACTGACTCCAGTATGGGGTAGTAAAGCTAGAAAGCCCATTCATTAATCCTCAACAATATGCATTAAAAACTGTAAAATAAAGCCCCAAATGGTGAATTGGGAAAATGTTGAGGATTAATAATTGTTG
>CAYONI010000066.1:0-3226 GCA_964405295.1 uncultured Methanosarcinales archaeon
ACAAAAACTATCTAGATACAAAATTTTGACATCCGAAAAAGCCGTGTATATGATACGTCTCGTTGTAGTAGTTGATTGCAACTTTTTGCGATTTACTTACTCAACAAATATATATCTCATCTTAGTAAATGATAGATTCTTCTTGTTTCTTTATTTAGGTGTTTCTGAATCTTTTTTCTCATCAGGCAATAGTGACTGCATAAGTACACCTACAATTAGAGGTAACATCAAACCACTTATTTGGAATGATATATCACCAGTTTTAAACACATCAATACCTACAAATATATATGAGTAAGCTGGTATTAATGTTACTGCCGTTCCTAATAAAATCATAGTAGCTATGATAAGTAAGTTTTTTTGATTACTAAAATCAACCTTTGAATTTAGTAGTACCTTTAATCCGTTTAAGAATATGAAACAGTATAGCAATAAACTAAGTCCACCAAATACTGCGGTTGGAATATATGCAAGTGATGTCAGTATTGGGGTAAATGAAATGATTATGGCTAATACAGCAGCACCACCCACTACATACTTACTTGATACTCTTGATATAGCTACAGAAGCTGTACTCTCACCATAAGTTGTTACTGGTGATGAACCTAATAATCCAGCTGTTAATGTTGCAAAGCCTTGTGCTTGTAATGTTTTATTTAGACCTGGGTCTTGCAATAAATCTCTTTTAACTGTTGCACTTAAAACTGTATGATCACCAATATGTTCTGCCATGGACACAAATGCAATAATGATAAATGGTATTATTTGAATGAATTTTACATTACTTATATTGAACCCAGACCAAGTATTTATAATAGATTTGAATGGATTTTCAACTACAAAATTTGGCATGTCACTAAGCGTTGCTAATCCTCCACCAATAATTAGATTAATTATAATTGCGGTAATACTCGATATAGTCAAACCAATAATTATACTGTAAGTCTTAGTTACTTTATTTCCTTTTAACACAAATAGTGTAGTAATAATAAATGTTAAAGTAGCAATTACTAATGTCAACCATTGTTCCAATGATAGTGTGTTTCCAACTGTAATAATTGAATCTAATCCATACCATGATAAAGAATAGGCAACTAATGAAATACCCAATATCATAATTATAGGTCCTACAATAACTGGTGTTAAAATGTTTTTTAACCATGAAGTTCCAGTAAACTTAACAATGGTTCCTATAAGTATATATACTAGTCCAATCGAAATTACACCCACAATCATCAAAGTAGGGTTTCCGATTGATAGACCAAATAATAATGGAATAAATGTTCCGGAGTTACCTAAAAATACCGCAGACTTCTTTGTCCATAGAATGTAAAGAAGCGTCCCTATTCCAGCTGTCATTAAACCTAGTGCAGGATTTATTCCAATAATAATTGGAATTAGTATTGTTGCACCAAATACTGCTACTAATTGTTGTAATGACAATAACAACCATTCTATAAATGATTTTGGTTTGTCATTTATGTCATATTTCATATTATTCATGTTATCACCATCCTTAGTAACCATTATATTTTAACATACTCAATTAGAAAAAGGCACCATTCTATCAAATAGTGCCTAAATATGCTATATTCCATGTTCTTCAAAGTCGTTTGTGATACGGCTCGTTGTCTTTTATGCTAAATACAAAGAAAGTTATCGAGTCATGGTTTTTCAGTCGTTTCATGAAATAATTGTTGCAAAAATATTAGGCCAAAATAAACATATATTCTTAAACCGATATAACAACCTTGATAAACTAGAAATAAGTTTAGGTTAAATTACAAATAGTAATAAGGATATGATTTCATTTTTTAATTGGGTAGGATTTCTTTTATTCTATCTAATATATTCTATTATGTTTACACTTTCAGGATAGAAAGTCTTGTACGATATAGAAAAAAGATGAATTATACCTTCTTCTGAGTCTTCATATTCAGCTGTAACTGTAACAATAAAATTGTCTTCATTCAAATCATAGTTAATGATATATATGCAGTCTTCACAATATCTATTGGATCCTGTTTTATAAATATCAACAGCAATATCTAAATAATCAATACTTAAATCGCTAAACGGAAGTTCAATTTCGTAAGATCCATCGGCTTTTATTATTAACTCCTCCATCTCAGGAATTGCTATATAAAAAGCTAATTTATCAGCTACAACTGCAAAATCTGATTCTAAATTTTTAACGTCAATATTCAGAACATGTTCATGCAAAACTAAACCAGTTTCATCAACATACAATTCAATTAACTGATTTTCTTCTGCAAGATAGACTATATCCATACCCTCAACTGATATATTTTCAGGATAATCTGTATATGTTTTGCACATAATCAGATTCTCATAATCAATAAGAATCGAATACTCAAAATGTGTCTGAGGTATTCCTGGAGGCAATGTTTCTGTGGATTCTAAAGTTACATTATAGGTGGCATCCAAGACCACATCTACTTGTTTATATCTATTGTTGTTATTATTAAAATCAGCTACACTTTCATCAAATGGGGTTTTTGAATCACAAGATATAGATGCAAGAACAATTATTGTTATAATTAAAATATTCAAAAACTTTTTCATATTTCATCCTTTCTCGAATAGCTGATTCAAGCTTTTCATTCTCCCATGTACATTGAATAATGGATTTTCAGTCGTTTCATGCATAGTCAAGAAGTCAAATTAGACTTCTTTTTCTTGCTTCGATGATCCAAAATTACTCCAGTAATTAAAAATAGTAAAATTACAATAAACCATATTGGCACTACACCATAATGTAAATGTGCATCAGCTTCTTGTTCTGCAGTTACTAATATTCCATCATTTACTAAATCTTGAATGTTTTGGATATTTATTGCCTTAATCCAATTACCAATCACTTGCCCTATAACAATACCTAGAAAACAACCCAAAGTTATAAAAGAGGCTGTGTAAGGTTTATTTAATAAAGAGAAGACAATAACAAAAACCCATGTATACATAAATTGGTTAACAAATAGCCATCCAGCAGTATAACTTGCCAATGGTGCTCCAACACTAAAGAGATACTTACATAATATATAACCAATTAAATATATAAACATCAAAAATATAAGTTGAAAATATTTCTTTTTCATATATTCTCCATTCTATAATATTTTTCTCAATATAATTGCTTGTAAAAGTCTTAATCTGTTACAGTTATAAATTTTAAAAATTGACACATGGATTTTCAGTCGTTTCA
>CAYONI010000067.1:0-3209 GCA_964405295.1 uncultured Methanosarcinales archaeon
TTTTTATCTTTATATTTTTATTAATAAATGATATATTAAGCACAAATGAAACTATCATTAGGTAATAAAAATATTGCTTTGGGGGTAATATGTTTTATTATTCCTATCCTCCTTCTCGGTTGTGCGACAGTTCCAATCACTGGGCGCAGACAACTATCTTTAGTTTCTCAATATCAAATGCTTTCTCTTGGTCAGGCCAGTTATGAACAAGTGCTCCATCAAGAGAAGTTATCACATGATAAAGAAAAAATAGAAATGGTAAATCGTGTAGGAGTAAGAATAGCTGATTCCGCAGAGCAGTTCATGCGTGAAAATAGGATGCAGAGAGAATTGTCTGAGTATGATTGGCGTTTTATCTTGATTGATGATGGTGAGAATGCAAATGCTTTTTGTTTGCCTGGGGGGAAAATAGGTATCTATAGCGGCATCTTGAAATACACCCAGGATGAAGATGGTCTAGCTGTAGTAATGTCTCACGAAGTAGCTCACGCTATTGCTAATCATGGTGGAGAAAGGATGAGTCAGCTACTTCTAATACAACTTGGAGGGGCAACTTTAGCTGCCGCCATGAAGGATAAACCTCAGAAAACCCAACAGTATTTTTTACTTGCTTATGGAGTGGGAGCAAACTTAGGGGTTATGCTTCCTTATAGCAGATTGCAGGAGACAGAAGCTGATCGTATTGGTTTAGCATTAATGACTCGTGCTGGCTATGATCCTAGAAAAGCTGTAGTTTTATGGCAACGGCTTAATAACAATAACCAAAGTAGACCTCCCGCGTTTTTATCGACCCATCCAGCTCCTGAAAATAGAATAGAAAATATTAAAAGGCAAATACCTTATGCATTAAGGTATTATAAACCTCAACCAATAGGTATAACTCAATAATGAGATTAGCGGCAAAGATAATTTATGTATTTTTAGTTGTTATTCTATCGTTTCAGACTAAATGCTTTTCTGATCAGTTAATTTTAAAAGATAATACACGTTTAAGTGTTATTATTATCGATGAAAATGAATCTGAAGTTGAAGTTCTTTTAAGCTCTGGGCCTTTGATTTACAAAAGAAGTCATATTGCAGAAATAATAAGAGCAAGTAAAGAAGAAAACGAGCAACTAAAAAGCAAATTTGAATCTATTGAGCAAAAGTATTCAGAATTATTCTATAGTTCAACCTGGCCTAAAATCAATATCGAGAATCAGACAAAAAAAATAATAAAAACAGTAGTTATTGAAGGTTATAGTTATCTATTATATTTGCCTGCAACGTACAGCGATAATAATCCGCTACCCATAGTTTATGTGCTTGCGGATGATGAAGATCAACTAAAAAATTACATTAAGCTTTCAGAGAAGCTTCAAATAGTGATAGTTTTTATAAATACAAATAACAGGTCTAACCTGGTGAAATTAACAGGGGAAGTATATGCTGTTGTTTTAGATGTTTTTTCGAGGTTATCTTTTGATCCGTCAGCTCAATATGTAGCTGGTATTTTTAATAACTCACAAATCGCTTTTATCATAGAGCGTTGTTTAAAAGAGCAGATTGCAGGAGTTTATACCTGTGGAGGAGATTTGGGAGTGAGTTACAGCGATTGGTACCTGCTTAGAAGAAATTTGATGATTGCTAGAGTTTATGATTTTCGGGATAAAGCTTTGAAGAAGCAACTTGTTAATGATAAGAAGTTTCTAAGTGCTTATGATGTAATAATAAAGGACTGGGCTTTTAAAGGTAAGCGAGCTCAACCGCCGGTATCAATAACAGAAGAAGTTTTTACATGGCTTATTGATAATAGAAAAGCGGCTCTGCAGATTGACATGCGTTTGGCTCAACAGTTAGCACTCAAATGGAGAAATGATTATAGTCTAGGTAAGGGGTCATTAGTTTTTGAAGAATGCCTCTTGACTGAACTCAATAGTCCTTGTACTTGGCAGGCGTATAAAGCGCGAAAAATGATAAATGAAATTCTTGCTGATTACAAAATTTTTTATAAATACAGATTAAAAAGTTTAAAATATACAAAAAAAGTTGAAAACTATTTTTGTCAAATTGCTTATGTGTCAATTTTATCTGGGGATGTAAATAGACTAAAGTCTTCTCTGAAAGTCTTAGATAAAATAGGCTTAAGAGATCCTGTTTGGGCTGCTAATTTAACCATAGCATTTATGATTAGCCCACATCAAAAGACGCGTAGCATTAAAACTGCATGTAGTTTATTGGAAAAATCTATATTTTATAATAAGAAAAACTCATCCTTAAAATTAATTGGTGCAGCTGTTTGTATAAAAAACGGTGATTATGAGGGAGCAAGTCGCATGCGACAAGTTATCAATAATCATGATTTAAATGCAAAAGAGAAAATAACCTTGTGTGAAATTGTAGCTTCTATAGCAGAGAGGAAAGACAAGCTTAATATGTATAATTGGAATAAATTAATGAGGTTTTAAGATGTTAAAATTAAGCAAGATGTTAATTATTCTATGTATAGTTGGTTTTGCCATTTGTTACTATCAAGTAAAAAAACTACCAGCCAAAAATTGTATTATATCAGAAATATATATCCAGCCCAGCCAGCGAGAAATAAACAAAAAGCCCTTTACGTTAAAAAGAGGAGACATTACTTATTTAATCAGGCCACTATATGATTATGAGATTTATGGTTTGGTGGTTTCATATCACAATTCGACGAGTTGGTTTGATTATTATCACGCTTCTTGGAAAGATTCGTTAAATGTTAAGGATATTGGTTTGGTTTGGGGAGATAATTTAAAAAGCGGCATTTATAGTATGATGCGTTTTTCAAGCGGTAGTTGGACACTTTACTATAATTTTAAACCTACAGTTACGAGAGATGAATCGAAAAAATTCAAATATAATCAATTTTCCAATAATCATCTTTTGACTCAGGATTCAGAGATAAACAAATTAATTATGAATACTAAAATTGGTGATCAGATCTGGCTTAAAGGATATCTAGTTGAGTACGAACATAGCGGTACTTTTAAGAGAGGTACAAGTACTACTAGAAACGATAAGGGCCAAGGCGCCTGTGAAACAATATTTGTTACAGATTATAAAATACTTAAAAAATGCAATATTTTATGGCATTATTTATATAGAGGGTTTAAATATCTCATATTTATAAGCTTGGTTGCAATGATTATATTGTTTATAAAGGGACCTTTGTATCGACATCCAAAGACTGAAAG
>CAYONI010000068.1:0-3185 GCA_964405295.1 uncultured Methanosarcinales archaeon
AATCCCAGGAAGAATGACAAGGCAGTGGACATAGTGGAAAAATCAATCAAAGAGTTCGGTTTTAAGAATCCGATCGTACTGGACAAGAATAATGAAATAATAGTGGGCCACACAAGACTCAGAGCAGCCAAAAAACTCGGAATGAAGGAAGTACCGGTTATTTTCGCAGAAGAACTAACACCCGAGCAAGTAAAAGCATTCAGAATAATGGACAACAAATCAAGCGAGATAGCAAAATGGGACTTCGATTTATTAAAAGTAGAGTTTGAAAGCATGCAAAATTTAGAGTTTACAGGATTCACGGAAGCAGAAATAGATAAGATACTTGATCCAATTGACAAAATAAGCATGGGAAACATCGAACCAAAGCATAAAATAGAATTAGGAGATGTTTATGGTCTTGGAGCTTATATTATTAAAAACGGAAAGGAGATTGAAGTAGAAATTATAAAATAGAAAGTTTTATTAACGTGTGGTTACACAATAGAGTATGACAATTTGTGGAATTTGTGGAAAAGAAATATGGAAAGCACATTTTAATAAAAAGTATTGTTCAGACTCCTGTAAAAAACAGGCAAGAAAAGAATCCAAATTAAAATATAAAAAATCAGAAAAAGGAAAAATATCAAATGAAAAATGGGTCAAAAGTGATAGAAGAAAAGAAAATGAATTTGGATATAGAAAGAAACCAAGATATAGAAAATTAGCAGTGATTAGGGTTAGAAAATATAATCAAAGGCATCCAGAAAAACTCAAAGAAAATCAACTCAAGGAAAAGCTAAGAAAGAGATGGCTAACTGATGAAGCACGAAAGAAAAACAGAAGATCATCAAAAAATTATATGCAAACCCCAAAGGGAAAGCAATCGAGGAAAAATGGAAAGGCAAAAAGAAGAATGAGAGAAAAAACAGGAAAAGTAACCGCAAGAGAATGGGAAGAAAAACTCAAAGAGTTTAATCATAGTTGCGCGTATTGTGGTGCTAAAGAAAAGATAGAACAAGATCATATAATTCCATTAAGCAAAGGTGGAACACACGAAATAAAAAACATTCAACCCTTATGCCGAAGTTGTAATGCAAAAAAGAGTGATAAATTATGAAAGTTAAAATAATAGAAACAGGAAAGATAGTGGAAATTGATAAATCAGATTTGAAATTTAGGCATAGATTAATTTGCGGAGATTCAACAAAGGCCGAGACTTACGAAAGACTAATTCCCAAAGGAACAGACATCCAGTGTGTATTCACCGATCCGCCATACGGAGTGAGTTATTCCGGAACAAACAATCCAAACGGAAGAGACTGGTCAGTAATTGAAGGAGATGATTTGAGAGGAGACCAATTATATGATATGTTAAAAGATTGTTTTGAGCAAGTGAATCAATATTTAATCAAGAATGGGTCTGTTTATATTTTCCACTCAAGCTCAAACCAAATAATCTTCGAAAAAGCAATGAATTATGCTGGACTACAAGTAAAACAACAATTAATCTGGCACAAACACCACATACTTGGACACTCGAACTATCACTGGTGTCATGAGCCAATTTTTTATGGATCCAGAATGAACGAGAACCCGGAATGGTTTGGAACACGGGCACAAAAGACAACCCTAAACGAAATAACCCCAGAAGAGATGACACACGAAGAATTGATAAGATTTGTAAATGCAATCAAAGAAGATTCAACAATATGGAAGATCAAGAAGGACTCATCTAAGAATTACATCCATCCAACCCAAAAACCAACAAAACTGGCCCAGAGAGCAATGCTAAACAGTACAAAGAAAGGACAATACGTGTTGGATCCATTCGCGGGAAGCGGAAGCACACTGATGGCCTGTGAAGAAAGAAAAAGGAAATGTTTCTCAATCGAACTGGACACAACATTCTGCTCACACATAATCGAAAGATGGGAAAACTACACAGGGAAAGAGGGGGTTAAATTATAATGGCAAATTTTAAGAAAGCAATTGAATGGTTATTGGATGGAAAAAAGATAAGAAGAGTTGAAGCATGGGCAAGATCCCCCGGAACCTATATCTTTGAACATGAAGCAAATGGAATAATGGAATACAATGAAGATGCATATGATAATTGGGAAGAGATAGAAGGAATAGAAAATACAGGATATCCAATCATGACTGTTAATGATTTTATTGCACACGATTGGGAAATTTTTGAGGAAGTGAAATAAGGTGAAAACGGTTGAGTTTTTTGCAGGGACACAATCCTTCAGCAAAATAGCAAGAGAACGCGGACACGAAACAATCTGCATTGATAATAATAAGAATTTTGGAAATGATATCTGTTTTAATATGCTTTGGAAATTAACTGATGAGATTAATCAAGCAATCCAAGAAGCAGATGTGATATGGATGTCCCCCCCTTGCACTGCATTCAGCATAGCCGCAGGAAGCACTCACTGGACACCGGAACACAAACACAAAACAGAACAAGCAGTACTCGGAAAGAGATTATTGGATATTTGCTGGAAAATCGCAGAGACTTGCATAAAGAACAATAAGATATTCTTCATAGAAAACCCAAGGGCCAGAGCCAGGTGGTTCCTCCCAACAGATTGCAGGGAGACAATTTGGTACTGCCAATACGGAGACACAAGAGCAAAACCAACAGACATCTGGACAAACCTCAAAGGATGGACTCCCAAAACATGCCACAATTACACAAAAGAACAAATCCAAGGATTAGAACCAAAACACTGCCAACATGAAGAAGCACCAAGAGGATCCAAAACCGGAACACAAGGACTAAAAGGAAACAAGGATCGTTCAGAGATACCCGGAGACTTATTCAGAGAACTATTCCCATTAATAGAGACACAAATGGGCCTTAAATTGAACGAAACAGACCAAAAAGAGCCAAAAGAAGCTCCAAATGGACTAAAATAAGTGCAAGATAAGACAAACTAACCAACAAATAAAATCAATTTACACGTAAAAGTTGACTTTGTTGACAAAAACAGCATAAAATGACACGAATAACAAAAACAAATTTCAAACAAGCCCTAATAAACTCTGGAGGAAATCAATCAAGAATAGCCGAAAAGATGGAAGTAACCAGGTCAGCAGTAAATATTTTTTTGAAAAGACATCCAGACATGAGGGAAGCATTGGAAGAACAAATAAATCTTTTATACGATACAGCACAAGATTCACAAGCAATG
>CAYONI010000069.1:0-3179 GCA_964405295.1 uncultured Methanosarcinales archaeon
CTAGAGAGGAGTATTATATGGTACATTCAACCGTAAATATCAATTTCCGCATGGATGCGGAGTTGAAAAGCAACTTGGAACAAGCTTGTCGGGAGTTGGGGCTGACTCCTACTGCAGCATTTACCATCTTCGCAACAAAGGTTGCCAGAGAGAGGCGTATTCCCTTTGAAGTTGCAATTGACCCGTTTTACAGCGATGGGAACATGGCAAGACTCAGAAAGTCCATCGCACAGATGGGAGCAACCGGGGGCACTATCCACGAGGTGGAAGTTAATGATTAAAGCGTGGTCTGACGAGGCCTGGGAAGATTTTGAATACTGGACAAGACAGGACAGGAAAACCTTGAAACGGATTTTAGCGTTGCTTAAGGATATCGACCGAAACGGGTACGAGGGGATTGGAAAACCGGAAAGGCTATCTGGAGACCTTTCTGCCTATTGGAGCAGAAGGATCGATGATTGTAACCGTCTTGTCTACCGAATAGATAAAGACATCATTCGCATTGTTCAATGTGGCTCTCACTACCGCGATAGATAATGAACAGGCAAATGATATCGGTACCAGGAAGGGCTTCCACATCTACTTCAAAAACCTTTGAAATAGGGTGGTACTGGTGGGTCTTTACGGAATAACGCCCGGCGAGTAGCAACAGGTAATTTTGCTATTTTGTACATTGTATCTCTCCTCAGATTTTCTTTATTGCCTCTACAATCCATGCAGAAGCATTACGAGATTCAACCAGCAAATTCTTTTTTTCGTTGGTTGTCAGCTGCTTTTGTATTTTAGCAAGGTGGGTATCTGTTATCCGTTCCTTTCCCAATGCTTTGAGTGCCTGGATAATGAGTATGGTTTTTTCAGATATGCCGGTAATCTCCCTGTTTGCCCGATGTTTGAATTCTATAGTACTGGATCCGATCTTATACTTTCTATATGGACCGTCACTTACGAAAGACCAGCTAGCACTTACTTGCGTAGAAAGTCCCAGCATATTGAGTGCAATATTGCCGCTCGGTGCGATAGTCCAGTTATTACTCCGAGCGAGAATTTGCGCTGTCTGGTAGATATCAGCGGCTTCGTATTCGTTGAGGAAAGTACTGAACACCGGTTTGTCATATACACCGTGTGCTATGCGACGGATAGTGCCATTTTCTGTAAGACGTTTGAGACTCTGACGAATGGCCGAACTGTCAGTAATATCCTGAAAATCCCGTGCTGTAAAAACTGTACCGGGTTTCTTTTGGGAAATAAGCTTGTGAATTTGTGCCATTATTGTTTTCTGTGCCATTGGTATCTCTCTTTTCTTGTCACAAGAAATATATACTTTTTGTGACAGTAAAACAAGGGGTATACTGCTGATGTAACCCAGAAAGTTGGATGTATAATTCCCAAAGGAGTGTACATCCAAAATAGTATTCAGATTGAGAGCCCCAAACCAAGTTCCAGGGTAACTTCAGGGTGAATTTGTTTCGGAACTCAGGGCTCATCACCCCCAAGCCAGTGACAGAGGTACCAGGTACCGTTTCCATACCCACATTACCCGAAAGGGTAGCCACGCATTGGCCACCATCTCCTTGCGTACAGTATGGAAGCAAGAAGAGAAGAGCTGATCAGCCAATAGGCGCGTAGGGAAAGACCTTTCCCTACAATAAACCTATAAGAATCACTATTTTCTTTATGCATAGGATTCTGCAGAAGGCAGGCTTCAAGTCTGATAATGCTTCCAGTATTGTAGTGGGTATCTACCGCCTGACCATGAAGGCGGGTTCTGATAACTTCCGTCAGTCTTCTATCCAGGGAGTGATGAAGCGCATCAAGGCCAAGGGTATTAAGGTTGTGGTCTATGAACCCGCTCTTTCAGAAGATGAGTTCTATGGTAGCAAGATCATCAGCGACATTGGGGAGTTTAAAAAGCTTTGCCATGTCATTGTGACCAACAGGTATTCAGAAGAGCTTCAAGACGTGTGGGATAAGGTCTATACAAGAGACCTGTACAAGAGGGATTGATCATGGGACTGAACAACAAAAATGGAATTGAAAGCGGAACTGTGGTGTTGGTCACTGGAGCCGCAGGATTCATAGGCTTTCACACCTCAAGGGCTCTTCTGGAGCGAGGCTGTATTGTCATCGGGTATGACAACTGCAATGACTATTACGATGTGTCATTGAAGGATGGAAGGCTTGGAGTGTTGAAGGTGTATCCTGAATTCACCTTCATCAAGGGAGACCTGGCTGATAAGGAAGCCCTTGATGGCGTCTTCACAAGGTTCAAACCACAGATAGTGCTCAATCTTGCCGCCCAGGCCGGGGTGAGATATTCCATTGATCATCCCTATGCCTATATGCAGTCAAATCTGTTGGGTTTTCTCAATGTGCTTGAGGCATGCAGGAGCTTTGGTGTGGAGCATCTGGTCTATGCTTCCTCTTCTTCTGTCTATGGAATGAACAAGAAGGTGCCCTTCAGCACCTCGGACAATGTTGACAGTCCTGTGTCGCTGTACGCCGCCACCAAGAAGAGCAACGAGCTGATGGCGCATTGCTACACCCATCTCTACGGATTCCCGACCACAGGACTGCGGTTCTTCACCGTCTACGGCCCATGGGGCAGGCCTGACATGGCGTACTTCTCCTTCACCAACAAGATTGTGAAAGGTGAGCCGATCAAGATCTTCAACAACGGTGACATGTGGCGCGATTTCACGTACATCGACGATATTGTTGAAGGCATCCTCAATATCCTTCCTAATCCACCGGTGCCGAATGAGAATGGTGACAGGTACAAGGTCTATAACATAGGCAACAACAAGCCGGAGAAGATCATGGATTACTTCTCAGCATTGGAGAAAGCCCTTGGCATTACTGCCAAGAAGGAATTCCTTCCCATGCAGCCAGGTGATGTCTATCAGACCTATGCTGATGTGGACGATCTGATCAGGGACTTTGACTTCAAGCCATCCACACCTATTGAAGTGGGGCTGGAGAAGTTTGTGACTTGGTACAGGGAATATTTTGGGGTTTAATGTGGATGGTTTACCAGAAATTCTCTTTAGCGACCAAATAAAGGGGGGAATGAAAACCATATGGTAGTTCCGTATTTGTCAGCTGCCAAGGAAGCTAAAACGCTATGGCGATAGTTGGATATTCTATTGAGTATTCTATATTGTTGCTATATACTTGATATA
>CAYONI010000070.1:0-3175 GCA_964405295.1 uncultured Methanosarcinales archaeon
CTTAAATGATGTTACCGCTCGCAGTCGCAGTGCAACTCTACGTCGGCGAGTGCATGAGTACCACTGCTACCAAAACCCGATGACATCATTGGGTTTATTAGGGGTATTTTCTTTATGGGGGTAATTATCTGCGAATTTTTGTAGCATTAATTTTTCTAGTTTTTTGAGTTTTTCTTTCATATAAATTAACTTTATAAAGATCATACTTCTTAATAGCCAGATGGTAAATGTGTTTGAAATATTAGTTATTGTAGTTTTATTATTATCCTTAGTTAATCCTTTTCTTAAGAAGAAGATAAAAGAAAAATATGTTTTAATTTCAATATTGTTTTTTATTCTATTAGATTTATTAATTAATTCTTATCGTTGGGCAATGAGTTTAGTATATGGTCTAGCTTTAATTCTAATAGTAATTAATTTATTTAAGTTAAAAAGTTCATCAGAAAAGGTTATAACAAAAAACCAAAAGATATTTAGAATAATTTTAACTATTATTGCAGTTCTAGTTCTAATTGCAGCAATAATTCTATTAGCTATGTTTCCCGTAGTTGATTTACCTAAGCCAACAGGTGAATATAATGTTGGAACAACTTATATGAATTTTAAAGATGATTCTCGTTTAGAAGTTTTAACTGACAATCCTGATGATTATAGAGAATTAGAAGCAAGAATATGGTATCCTATAGATGATGTTTCATCGAATAAAGATGTTCTTTCATATAGGGAATCTTTTGAAAATTTTGGTTCTATTAATTACATGGGATCGTTTCCTTCATTTATATTTGGGCATTATAGATTGGCAAAAACAAATTCATACTTAGATGAACCTGTATCTAGTAAATTTGATTCTTATCCTGTTTTATTCTTTTCTACTGGATTTTTATCAAGAAATGATGACTATCAATTATTTATGGAAGAATTAGCAAGTAATGGTTATATTGTCATATCTTTGAAACAATCCTATGAATCTCGCTCTGTTGTAAAACCTAGTGGAGAGATTATTCCTTTCACTAAAGAACATGGTGATGGATATAAAAGGCATATAGATATAACCTTGCCTTTCTGGAAAAGATTCTGGGCTTCAAACAATACTGAAGAAAAAATAGCAATCTCTAAAGAAATCATCGAAAGCGACACTTTCATGGATGAAGTTTTAGATATTAGAACTAGTGACATACAATTCGTTGTTGATGAATTAGAGAAAATAGAATCTACTGAAATTTTATATGATAAATTAGATTTAGAGAATTTAGGAATTTTTGGACATTCTATGGGTGGAGCAGTTGCCGGACAAACTTGTTTTGTTGATAATAGATTCAAAGCAGGAATTAATTTAGACGGATTTCAATGGGGAGATGTAATGAGTGGAATTACTACCCAGCCTTTCATGATAGTATATAGTGAGCCATTTGCATATGCTAATGACTTTGTTCTAGATAATTATAATAATACTTTATATCAATTAGCAATTAAGGGAAGCACTCATACAAATTTTGATGATAATATGATAGTCATGCCAATTACTAAAAAAATAGGAATGGTTGGCTCAATAGATAAGAATAGAATGCAAGAAATAAGTAATGAATATATTGTATCTTTCTTTGATAGGTATCTTAAAAACGAAGATGTTTCATTCGCTGAGTTTGATGAAGTTGAGTTTGAAATTGTTCATTATTGAACTATAAAAAGGATGATGGATAAATTTCTCCGAGATTCTTATAATAAGAATGAGCTTAAATGATGTCATTGACGATGGTCGCAGTGCAACTCTACGTCGGTGAGTGCATCAGTATCACTGCTACCATTTTGCTGTAACATCATTTGGTTTTTGGGATTATATTGCATTTTGTGGATAATTGTTTCTAATTATGTAAATAATCTTTGGTACATTTAGATTCAATTATACTTAATTCATTTAAATAAATTAGATACCCAATCTTCTACTTTTTGAAAAAGATTGTATTGTTTCTCATAACTAAACTCTGCATCGGTATTTAAATCTTTTAAATTTCCTTTATAAGATAATCTTGTGACATATTTTGCATCACCTAAGTTTAGATGTTTGTTTAGTTTCTTTTTTAATTTTGAGTTTATCATTTTACTTTCTTCAACTTTTAATAGATCATTTTTATCACTAACAGGGTTATTTGTTAATACATAAACCTCAATAATACTCACACCTAAATTTAGGCTAGAGATTTCTAATGGGTAATAAGGCTCTATTGGTTGAAACTCAAATTTTAGTGGTGTTGACATTCCTTTTTGTAGGTCTGTTATAACTTCACATAGTCCAGCATATTTCTCATACCCTGTTTTAGTTTTTAAATAACATATAACATTATTTTTAGAAAGAGAGGATATTCCAGAATTAACAACCCTTAAAGATGAAGTAACAGAACCATCTTTTTCTTTTAGTTCTTCAAGATTGCTTATTATATTTCTCAATTTTTTAAATTGACTTTCATGACTTGCAAATAATTCTTTCACAAAAAATAGTTTTTCTTGAGCAATATCAGATAAACTTTTTTCTTCTGCAATAGAACAAATTTTGTTAAGAAATTCATTTTTTTCTGTATTCCTATCAACACAAGCCATATCTAAGTTCATATGATAGATATGAACATCTTTTTCATTATCATAAATACCTATTACATAGAAAGCCTTAACATTTTCTTCTTTCACTGCTCCTTTGAATATCAAAGCACCATACTCTTGCTCATCACCTATTGTTAAGATTCCATTATCTTGATATCTTTCTTTGTACTCTGGTAGAGTATAAATATATAAAAGATTAAAGTAGTATTCAGCCTGAAGCAGTTTCTTATAACAATCTGTTTTTGCATATTCTCTATACCTATAATCCTCTTCTATTGGTGTTAGTTTAGTGTTTGTAGCTCTTTTTAAATCGTTATCAGTAACTCCCACTTCCTCTAAAAAGACATCAAGATCGCTGCAGGTTTGGTTAATTTGTTCAGATAATAATTCTTTTCTAGATTGTAAATCTGTTTTTTGTTCAGTAAGATTCTTTTTATATTTTTGTAGGTCTTCTTCTAATTCAGAAAGAACATTAGAAAATTTATTTGTCAAATCAATCTTGTTTGCAACAAAATAAAAGTTACTTTTTGCAACATATTTATCTAAAATTGGTTTTGCTTCTTCTGGAACTTTATAACCA
>CAYONI010000071.1:0-3175 GCA_964405295.1 uncultured Methanosarcinales archaeon
TCAACACACTGAGAAAATTTAGAAAAGATGGGGGGTAAACGAGCGGACATGATAAGTTGACAGGTAGATATAGGAGGGATAGAGTAAGGGTATGAGTAGACGAAACAGAGTTAAGGAATCGATAGACAAGTTATTTGAATCTGAGATCCGTGGGACACCGAGGTTTGCGAACATGAAGGAGGGGCAACTTGAGGAATTCCGCGGTGGATTTTTAGACTTTGCTATAGTGAAGTTAGGGGCTGAGTTTGTACAGAGCGAGAATGTAGCGGAGCAGCTTATGATCCTGAAGGTATTACTGGATTACAGTGGCAACAAACCGAAGGTAGAGCACAGTGTATTATCGGTAGAGAATCCATATGAGGGAATGACAGAGTTAGAGATGGACATAGAGGAGAGGAGGTTATTAGGTGAACCGATCGGAACAACTAGCGAGACTGAGGAAGCTGAAGGTACAGAGGTGTAAGGAAAACTTCTGGGCATTTTGCAAGACGATATCGCCTGACTTTTACGATGATGAAAGGCCACATCTTAAATTATTATGTGACACATTACAGGCATTTTACGAGGACAGGATCATACGGAATCCTGAAGACAAGGAGTGGAGGATAGTACCGTTTCCAATTTTTGGTGTCGAGGTCTGCGACCTATTATTTATAGAGATGCCTCCGAGGTTTGGGAAGACGAGGACTATTACGTTATGGTGTGCATGGATTTTAGGGAAGGACAATGGGTTTAAGTTCATGTATACTTCTTACAACGATGATGCAGCTGCAGACACTTCTAGGTTTGTACGTCAGTGCATCGACCAGGATAAGACAGATATAGGGAGCTTCATCTACTCCGATATATTCAATGCGAGTCTTCAGGTAGACAACAAGGCTATTAACAAGTGGGCTCTCAAGGGGCAGTACTTCAACTTCATTGCTGCAGGGAAGGGAGGATCTGTTACAGGTAAGGGTTGTAATGCTCTTATTGTGGATGATCCTGTTAAGAATGCAGAGGAAGCACTCAACGATAACGAGAGTGAGAAGACCTGGAATTGGTATCGAGATACACTTATGTCCCGAGTAGAGGAGAAGGGTAAGATCTTGATCAACCACACACGCTGGCCACGTAAGGATCTTATTCAAAGACTCCTGGATAAATACGAGAAGGACA
Organism: uncultured Methanosarcinales archaeon; assembly: GCA_964405295.1. GTDB lineage: Archaea > Nanobdellota > Nanobdellia > Woesearchaeales > CAYZNE01 > CAYZNE01. The sequence goes on from CAYONI010000071.1 coordinate 1,159, forward strand.
CACGAAAACCTTACTACGAGCTTATCATGAAAGCATGGGATGGAGAGAAGATCCTTTGCCCTGCCCTCATGTCTATGTCTACATACCTAGAGAAAGAGCGACTATTAGGTGATGAAGTCTTCCAGGCTAACTATAATCAGAACGTTTCAGATCAGAAGGGTAGGATGTATCACAAGTTTCTCATTCAACACAAGGCTTTAGACGAGGAATCTGTAGGATATGTTGCTGCTTATTGCGACTATGCCGATGCTGGAACGGACTATATGGCTCTTATTATAGGTGCTGTTGTTGCTGGAGAGGAACATTCTATGTTCTTTGTCAAGGATGTTTTGTACACACAGACCGGGGTAGATGAATATATAGACGAGTTCGTTACGATGCTCATTGATTATCACGTTGACTTTTTACGTGTCGAGTCTAATAATGGAGGAAAGGGCTTTGCTCAAAATGTAGAGGAGAAACTTTACAAGAGAGGTGGTGAGGCTGAGGTTGTTGCAGAGTACAACACTTCAAATAAAGAGACGAGGATCAGAACAGGAGCTAACCTTGTACAATCTATCATGGTATATCCACCAGATTGGAAGGAACGGTGGCCTGAGTTCTCTGAACATGTTATTCAATTCCAAAGGGTAGGCAAGAACAAGTTTGATGATGGTCCAGATGTTCTTACAATGGCTGCCGAAGACCTAGAGTATGGAGGTGTTATGATTTATGGCTAAAAGAAGAAGGTTATTCGGTAGAAAAGGGATTGAGGCATTAGATGAAAGAGCTAAGATGGTTGCTGATGTAGATCCTTTTGATTTATCTACTCCTTTCCAGGGGGATCTTAATCAAGGTGGTATCAAAAACAACGTATGGGTGAACATTTGTGTAGAGGTACTGTCTCGCTGTGTGCTTAGAGCTGATTATATCCTATCAGTTAACGGAGTCGAAGGCCCTACACCTTTCGATATCATCTTTGACAATTCAGGGGGTAACTCTCCAGCTAATACGACTTTCCAGAAGACAGCTATGTGGTATCACTGGGAAGGAGAGTTCTTTTGGTATTGGGAGTCAGGTTACAGGATCCCGGAAGAGGTTACTGTCCTAGATCCTAGACGATGTTTCCATTCAATTGATGGACATGGTAAAGTATCCTACTTTTTCGATGATTTACATGGACATATGATCCCACTAACGGACCAAAACTCCCTTCATGTCATGAAACCTAACATCTACAACCCCTATCGTGGGGTCTTTCCTTTGTATTCTGTGGGAACAACGGTACTCAAACAGGACTCTCTCATCAATTCAGGCAATGTAGATGCCCTCAAGAACGGTGCAAACCCTGATGTTGTGCTGAAACATAAGCTACGAATCACAGAAAAGCAAGCAAAGGATGCTGTTCAGTACTGGAATAATGCCTATGGTAGGCAGAATGGAGGCTCAAGAGTAGCTGTTCTTGGTAGTAATACTGATGTTATCCAGTTAAACCTGGACCTTATCAAGTATATGGAGCTATTAGATTGGAATAGAACCACGATCCTTGCAACATATGGTGTTCCTCTCAAGGTTGCGAACGCTGAGACAGGTAAGACTGCTTTGTCTGGTAAAGATTCTAACGAACAGTACCGGGCTCTCTTCAGTCAGACAGTGATCCCTACTTTAGAGTTTTGGGCTGGAGAAATTAACAGACAGTTCTTTGCACGACTCGGACACCCCAAGATCTCAGGGAAGTTTAGCCTAGCGAAGGTTGCCGAACTCCAGGAAGATGAAAACAAGTTATCTGAACGAGAGAATGCAGATATAACAGTCGGAAAGGTAACGATTAACGAAGTAAGAGCAAGACATGGCCTAGATTCTGTGGCTTGGGGTGACTTACCACCAACAAAAAGTACCAATGGAGGTAAAGAATGATAGTTAAAATGCTTAAACATGCGAACAAACCAGTGTATGATATCAATGGAAGAGAGGAAGGAAGACGATTCTTTAAGGATATATCTAAGGATGGAGCTATCATCGACACCATTCAGGTAGA
>CAYONI010000072.1:0-3157 GCA_964405295.1 uncultured Methanosarcinales archaeon
AATATTATCTGCCCAAGCCCAACCTTCCAATTCGCCTGTTCCAGAATTGTAACTAGCTACAGAGGATCCAGTGTCACTATTATTAAAAGAAAGCCAGCCAATATTATCAGACCAAGCATAACCCCCTACGTTTGCTCCGTATTCATCTTTTGGTAAAGCAGTTGTAAAATAGTCTGTTCCATCGCTCCACGAACCTTCGCTTTCACTATTATCCCAAAACTTCCATCTCTGATAATACTTTTCTTGATTAAGATCCAAAGATGATCCACTGTAAATTACATTCAAACGATCTCCTTCATTAACTGAACAAGCTTTTTGGGTACTATCCCAGAAAGGAGAAGCCCAGCTTCCTCCATCGGCGATAATCTGTACTTCATAAAAAGAAGCAACGTCTGAAGCATCTGCATCGTCATATTCTGCACTAAGAGTTGGGCCAGAAGTTGTTACGTCCGTCGGATTAATGCCATCGTTCGCATAAATATTAAGAGGGATCATGGGCCAAGCGGTTACGAAGTAGTCTGTTCCATCGCTCCACGAACCTTCGCTTTCACTACTATCCCAAAATTTCCATCTCTGATAATACGTTTCTTGATCAAAATCCAAAGATGATCCACTGTAAATTACATTCAAACGATCTCCTTCATTAACTGAACAAGCTTTTTGGGTACTATCCCAGAAAGGAGAAGCCCAGCTTCCTCCATCGGCGATAATCTGTACTTCATAAAAAGAAGCAACGTCTAAAGCATTTGCATTGTCATGTTCTGCGCTAAGAGTTGGACCAGAAGTTCTTACATCCGTCGGATTAATGACATCATTCGTATAAATATTAAGAGGAGCTCCAGTATTTTCTTCATTTATAGTAATTGTTGGTTCAAGAGAAGTATATTTGCGAACAAGCCAATCATCCATGTAACAGTACCCACCGTAATGGTCAAAACCGATTGTAAGGTTTGTCTCTGTTCTTGCAGATGTTTCAGCCACTAGTGTCCAGGTTTCGGTGGTGGTTAATTTATAATAATACTTTGCGCCAGCTGTTTTTAATACGATTTTCACATCATACCAAACACCGTCTGTGAAGGAATGCGCTGTTGCAGTCCCCGCTCCATTCTCATAATAATAAATTGTATTAGCATCAGGCACATAGAGTGCATGTGGCATGGTGCCGTAAGATGTACCAGTAGAGGTTTGCCAGCCAAACATTGTGTTTTGATAAGCGGTGCCCGTCTTCATTCTTCCCTGGAATGTTAAGCCATCAATTCTTGCAAAAGTCTCGTTAGAGTAGAAGTAGTGCGTTCCCCACGCATTCGTGGAGAGACCTGTCGTAAGGTATTCATTTTGAGAATGCGGACCGCCACTATATCTGAATTTTATTCCATCTATTGTTGCCCCGGCAAAATCATCAAAAAACTCGAAGGTATTGTCGCCATTAGAAATTGATTCTGCACTTGGATTCCCATAATACATATAAATTGTTTTTGTCGAAGAAGCAAGAATAGAAGGAACTTCTACCCAAAAAGTCCCGTCTTGCTCCATCCAATAATCTAAAAGGGTGCTCCCGTCAGAATCAGTAAACCTGATATCTCCATAGTCTGGGCGAACATCAGAAGCATTATATTGAGCTTGAATTTCCGGAAGAGAAAGAGCCCTATTATAAATACGGACTTCGTCAATTGTGCCATTGAAAGGATAATTAACTCCCTTATCATAACAACCTATGACTATATCATTTGTTCCCGAGACCATACTATTATTAATAGCATCTACAGTCCCGCTAGCCCATTCTTCGCCGTCAATATAAATTTTACCATTAGTGCCTTCAATAACTCCAACAATATGATGCCACTGACTATTCGTAGGATATGCTGGAGAGTGAGCCGAGGTAATTACAGAATTTGCGTTTCCTCCGCCCCTTAAGTAAATACCACTTGTAGAGTTAAAAAATAGTTCCCATTGAGCGTTGACAGGCATTTTTGAAACTATAAATCCGCTCTGCACGAAATTAGTCGAATAAACCCAAGCACTCATTGTTATGTTAGTTGGTACGCTAATAGGATTTGAATATACATAATCATTTCCCCCATCAAAACTTAAAGCTGGACCATATTTCCCTGTTATTTCAGAAGCTCCGTTAATTTCTCCTGTATTGCTATTCCCCGAGTTATCATCTGTTGTTGGCAATCTTGTTCCAACCACAAAGAGCGTAGCATGATCTTTAGCCTCCATTTGAGGAGCAGAGATCTGTAAATACTTCCCGCTAGCCAAACCAGTCCAATGGAAGCTAAGAGAGTCGCAATCATTCGGATTATCTGTAATAATTGGATTCCAAACAACTCTTTTCCAGCCGTCGCTTGGATTTACGGTTACATAATTTGTCCATTTTCGGCCACTTTCGCTATTATTTCCCGTATAAGCTGAGATAGAAATAGTATCTTCGGTCTTGACCCATAAAGAAATAGTATAAGTCGTGCCATCTGCTTGCGGAGTATAATCTCCATAACTGTACCAATAGCCAGTGCCATCCGTGTTAGCATCTGTAAATTTAGCTACATTAGCAGTCGTTGGTCCAGAATAATTATAAGAGATATTAGAATTATATGCCTTGCTCCAGCTAGCGGCGCTTAGATCAGTATTGGTAACAACATTTGTCGTCCCTTCGTTAATTTCATTCATATGCCAACTCCCTACTAATCCATCTTCGTCATAAAGAACATCACTTGTGTCCACTTCGACCTGATAATTAGTCAGGGCGTTAATATTGCCAGTGTTGTCAATAGCAATAGGTCGTCGATGAGCCCAGCTCTCATTATACCAAGCAGCTTCCGCTTTCTGAGAAGAAAAGGGATAAGGGATAAAACTAAAAATTAAAGTAAAAATGACTACTCCCGCTAAGAGGCGACTAGTCGATTTCCGATTGTTAAAAAAGATAGTTAACATAACTTATTTAATATTAAAAAGGTAATATCTCTAAGAAATTATAACATCCTCTTTCTATAAATAAAAGCAAAAACAAAAAAGGGATTATTTTTAAAAGCCAATTAACTTGCAAAAACTTCCCCTTTGTTCTATATTAAATCACATATGGATAAAGCAAACATTCTTAAAGAAACACAAGAAATAATTCAACCAATCTCCCGGGGAGATTTAGTCGAGGGAATAG
>CAYONI010000073.1:0-3155 GCA_964405295.1 uncultured Methanosarcinales archaeon
TTAGTTGTCTTTTTAAAATGAGTATAACTATTTATTAAGGGAAAGGTATTGGTTAAACTATGACAATGGGAAAATATACAGAAGATATTAATTTTGTAATTAGAGATATAGATAGTGGAATTGTTAAAGAAGAATTTAGATCCCCAACTGCTGCAAAACAATATTTAAGAGGGATGCCTTTTGGACTTGCACAATACTATGAGATATATGATGTTAAAAACAATGAAGTTATTATGCAGGTGGAGAAGAGTTTAAACAATCGTGGTTATAAAGATATAAGGGAGGTTAAACACAAATGAACGAAGAACAATTATTTAATAAACCAGTTGGAAATAAAGAGATTGAAAGACTAGGTCCTAAACCTGTGGTTGTTGATACAGCAAGAATAGAAGAGAAAGGAACAAATAAAACTCCACTCTTAATCTTATCTGTTAAACACCCAGATCAAGAGGAAACACTAGACTTATCTAAAGCCCAATTTATTGAGGGAACTAATGTTAAAACTGTAGGTCTTTGGATTAGCCAAGACGCAGATGAAAATATTCAGAAAGGATCTGCAGTTGCAAAACTTATGGCCTTTTATAACATTACTCAACTAGTTGAATTAAAAGATATTACTTTGCAAACTATTTTAGATGACAAGAAATATCTTTGCATAAAAGCATACTAAATCCTGGGTAACAAGGAGATTTTTTTTTATTATTTTTAAGTTACAATCAATGTTTAAATACAAGTTAAAATTAAAGAAACTATGGAACAAGAAAAAAGGAACAAGGAAAAAGCAGAATATTTTTTATTCAATGATATTAAAGCATTTATAAAAGATAAAGATAATAATTTTTATTTCTGTGATATTTTGGTTGTTGGAGAAACTCATTTATATATTCATAATTTTGCAGGAAAAAGAGTTGGAGAGAAACAACAATTGCTTTGGATTGATATTGATCTAATTAAAGAATATAAGGAGAGAAAAGAATAATGATTCAAGAAATTATTCAAAAGATGGGAAAAGATTTATTCTTTAAAATTAATGAATTTTCAGATATATTAAATTTAGATTTTGAAGATGCAAAAAGTATTCTTAATGAAGGTAAAGAAAAAGGAATTTTTATTCAAACATTAGAAAATGAATTTGCCTTCAAAGAAAATATTGCAAAAGAAGTGATGGATAATTTTGATGTAGAAATTTCAAAAAAATATACTTTTGGGAATTTAAAAGAAAAAAGATTAAGTTTAATTGAAACACATTTAAGAGATGAAATTTTGCAAGATATGGCATTAAAGAAAAGAGATCATGCAACTGAAAGTCTAGTTATACATATTGAAAAAAATAATTATATTTATACAACAAGAGATGATAAAAATTCTGAAATGTGGATTTATGAAGATGGAATTTATATTCCAGAAGGTAAGTCATATGTTAAAGAATATGCAAGAAGAATTTTAGGTGCAGTTTATACTTCTCATTTTATTAATAATGTAATTGAAAAGATTGAAACAGATACTTATATTGATTCAAATACTTTTTTTAATCAAAATATTGTGGATGAAATTCCAGTTCAAAATGGAATATTAAATATTTATACAAGGGAACTTTCAATATTTAATCCTCGGAAAATATTTTTTAATAAATTGCCAATAACTTATGATTCTTCTTCTAAATGTCCAATGATAGAAGAACATTTTGAAACAATCCTTAAAGATAAAGAAGATGCAAAAGTTATGTTTGAATTGTTTGGTTATGCTTTATTGAAGGAAAACAAATTAGAGAAGGCATTTATGATGGTTGGGAATGGAAGGAATGGAAAGAGCAAAACATTGGAATTAATGAAAAAATTTGTTGGAGTAAATAATTGTTCTGCATTGGCATTAAGTTCAATGAATTCAGATAGTTTTTCTTTATCTGAATTATTTGGAAGATTTGTTAATCTTGCAGGAGATTTAAGTTATACAGATTTAAAAGATACTGGAATGATTAAACAACTTATTGGAAGAGATGAAATTCAATCTAAGAGAAAATTTAAAACAGATTTGAATTTTGTTAATTATTCAAAATTAATCTTCTCAACAAATGAACTTCCAAGAGTTTATGACTTAACGGATGGATTCTGGACTAAATGGGTTTTACTTGAATTTCCATATAAGTTTATTTCTCAAAAAGAATATGATGGTTTGCAAGAAGATCAAAGAGAGAATAAGAAAATTATGAATACAGATATTATTGAACAAATAACAACAGATAAAGAGATGTCTGGATTATTAAATAAAGCATTAGATTCATTGAAAATTATTCTTGAAAACAAAGAATTTAGTTATTCAAAAGGAACTGATGAAGTAAAAAATTTATGGATCAGACAAAGTGATTCCTTTATGGCCTTTTGTTTTGATAAGTTAGAAGAAAGTTATGACTCAAAGGTTTCTAAAAAAGCATTAAGGAAATGTTATTTAGAATATTGTAAATTTCATAAGTTAAAATCAACTTCTGATAAATCAATTAAAATCACACTAGAAAATATGTTTGGTGCAATTGAAGTAAGATTTGGTGACACAAGTAATGGATGGGAGGGTTTTAAATTTAAGCAACTGTAAGGACTGTAAGGGTTTTTTCACTCTATAGGGAATTAAAAATTTCCTATACAATGTCAAAAACCCCTACAAAGGTTACAGTAAACCCCAAAAATCAAACAAAAAGCAAACATATATAAACTACAATAAACTAATATAAACATGAAAAAAAGATTAAAAAAATATGGTAACACTTTGATCATTAATTTTACCAAAGAAGAACAAAAAATGTATGGATTAGTTGAAGGAGATATTATTGATGTTGAAGATATGGTTGTGGAGGCAAAAGAATGAAATCAACTATCTGCCCAGATTGTAAAAGAATAAGAGAAGTAAAGGATGATGTTTTTATGGCCATCTGTCTGTGTGGTAATACTCTAAATTTCAATAGAAACCCAACTCTAACGAATGAACTATCAAATTCCGACCAAGTTATTCTAAAAGACCTTTTTTCAATAGGGGTGGAGAAAGGTAAGCCAGAAACAATGGAAGAATGGTTGGATGATATTGATACTAAAATAAAGGTGAATTTACTATGAAAACACTAAACCTAACAAATAAAGAATTTGAAGTAATAAATAAAAGATTAG
>CAYONI010000074.1:0-3129 GCA_964405295.1 uncultured Methanosarcinales archaeon
GGGTGTTGGTTGCAATTCTAATCTATTTTTCACGTTCACAGCCTTTATAATAACTATTTATCGCAATACTTAAGCCGTCAGTCATTGTTCCAGTTCTGCCGTTGGCGTGTTTATAACTACGTCCGATCTGCGCGAGCAAATCCCGTTGTTGATAGGTCAATCTAAAGTCTGTTTTCTTAGTCGCCATAATTCCCCCTTTTGTTTCATTGTACTATATGTCAGCACAGTGTCAAGACAAAAGGCAAGACACAGCGAGTTTTCCTTCTGAAATATGGTAGTCATTAAAGTCTTGTCCGTGTTTTGGCGGGTAAACTACCAGTCCATTGACTGAATCAGAGGCCTTAATCGCCTTGTCAATCCCAATATTATCGTTGTCAGCGCAAAAAATTATCTTTACTGCTGGGAATTTCTCTCTAAGTTTTCTAGCTGCTGGCTCAAGGTTTCCAGCGTCAAACGATACCGCAACAGCTAATCCAGTGCATTCATGTAGGCTAGCTCCTGTTGCATATCCTTCACATATCAAAAGCGTATCTGTTATTTTACCAATGCTCAGATAGCATCCTTTTTTTGCAGTTCCATATAGAAACTTTTTAGATCCGTCTTCTTGTATAAACTGTAGTCCATGAAGTACGCCGCTTGAGTCCATTACTGGTAAAACTATCGACTCTTTGTTTAATCTTGCCCTGTACGGGTTTATCCCCTTCCTTGTAACGTACTTATTATTCATTAAACAACCGCCAGAAATAGACTTGTCCCAGATATGAACTGCCTTTTCTCTACATTCTTGCTGCGCTTGCTTTTGCTCAATCAATCGTTTAGCTTTTGCCTCATCAACTGTTTTTCTGAACAGCTTCTTATCCTCTTGAGACAACTTGCTTGAAGAGTTGAACTTAACATTTAAACCAGTTTTCCAGTGGCCGAATGCACCGGCAATAGGTTCATCTGGATGTAGTATATACCAGCAGTTTTTTTGTCGATCATCGCTTGCTGCATATCGGTGTATTACACCATCTGCTATAATATTGCATGGTGGTTCAAGTCCAGCATCCATCATTGCGTTGATTAATTCATCCATGTTAGCCTCCATTTTTTTTAGCAATCGCAGCCCTTGCAGCTTGCCCACGTATCCAAGAAAGTACTTCAACTGTTGGCTGTTGTTCTCTGCGCACTAAACCCTTTGGCCAGGTGCCAAATCTGGACCGAAACTTGTGACTATACCAACCATCCTTGAACCCTTTTGTTCTAGCGTATGAGATAAACTGTGCATACCAATCTTGTTTTTCCTGTTTACTATGTGTTTTTTTAACTTTTTTTGTCTTGAAACACACCTCGCCTAAATCTGCGTCAATGTATTCAACGTCTTTTGACATCCTTTTAATGTCTGGAATCGTTCCACATTGAGGACATTTTAGCTGCTTAGTGTATACCATGTCGCACATGTCACAGGTTATCGGCCTTGATTCTCTTTCTTTTCTCTCATCATTACTCGTACTGCTATTTTTCTTATCTTCGTCAAGTGTCCAGTCTGTTATCTCATCAACTGGGCCATGTTCGTAACATGCCCCTGCATGGTCGATATAAGTGCAAAATGTTTTACCTTCAGCAGGACGCATTCCTCTGCCGATTGTTTGCATATATAGCGCGAGTGATTTTGTCGGTCTTGCCATAATTACACAAGCTATTTCTGGGACGTCAACTCCCTCAGTCAAAACAGCGCAATTACACAAGACCTGCGTGCGTCCGCTTCTGAACCTTGATATTATACCTAAACGCTCTTGTTTGTCTGTCCTGCCGTCAATATGCTCAGATGCCACGCCCACATGGTTAAACGCCTCACAGACCGCTACAGAGTGCGCTACGGTCGTTGTAAACACTATTGTTTGTAACCCCGCTGCTATCCTTGACCAGTTTTCAACAATATCACCAACAAGCTTAGGCTCGCGCATGACTTGATCGAGTTGTTTCTCGTTGTAGTCACCTGCTGTTATTTTAATTTTTGATAAGTCTGGCTCACTTGGTGCGTAATATTTTATCGGCACAAGGTGTCCTTGTTTTGTTAGTTCGGCTATCGTTGCAACATTTATCAACGTATCGAATAGCGTTCCCAGTCCTTTACCTGTTTTTCTGCAAGGAGTAGCTGTAAACCCAATGACTATATTCCCTCTGTGCGCCTCTATTGCTGTACCGTATGTCTCAGAAGTTGCGTGGTGTGATTCGTCAATTATGATTATGTCTGCTTTTTGGTAGTTTATACGCTTCATCCTACTGTTTAATGTTTGTACTGTTGCTAACTCTACAAGATGCCCTCCATGATATTTTTCGCCAGATAAGATCACGCCATAATCAATATTATATTTGTCCAGGTATTCTGATATTTGAAATAATATTTCTCTCCTGTGGACAAGAAACAGGACTTTTTTACTCTTATTGTTAGCTGATTTTATTATTGATGATAGAATCACCCCTTTGCCGCTGCCTGTCGGGCTTACAACCAATATCGACTTTTTACCATCTGAGCATGCTTGCCGTATTTTATTTAGCGCGTCTGTTTGATATCCACGTAATTGCATATATATCACTCTCTATATATAAGTTGCTGTGTATGTGTTCGCTCTATAAAGTTCTTGTATGGCGGGAGGGTATAGGGTTTAGTGCTAATGTTACTGTTAATGCTAATGGCTTACTTTTGCTTACTGTTTGCTTACTGTTTGCTTTAGCATACCCCAAGCAGTGCTTACTTTTGCTTACTGTTTGCTTACTGTTGCTTACTGCTCAGTTGGCTTGTAAGCCCGCCCACCCTTTGCGCCAGCGTTTGCCTTTTGTGCTCTAAAATCTAGAGACTCTGCTATTAAATCTTTTGCGAAACAATTAGTTGTATTTTCTGGATCTGCTCGCAATAAATCAGTTGCTAACTCCATCAACCATTCTCCGCGTTCTTCCTCCGGTACTCCCAACACGGCACACATAAAATCAGAGGCTTCAATTTTGAAGAAAAATGATTTATTCTTTTTTTTAGTTGCCATGTGCTATAATCCTTTCACGCTTTGTTGTTGCCGCTAGTTGGCGCTAGCGGTTTTTTATTTATTACCCAATTCATCAACATACTTTCTAACTGTTGGATAGCTCATC
>CAYONI010000075.1:0-3119 GCA_964405295.1 uncultured Methanosarcinales archaeon
AGTTTTCTTACTGCCGAAAATCTGATGGGTGCCGTAGTTTTTACTTACTTTAATATCAATTACTGCGTAGCAGACAATATGTCCGTTAGGACGAGAAAGGGGCGTTAGATTTTTTGCTTCTTTCCATGAAAATTAAAAATTTTCAGGGCACAGAAAATCTTTGATTTTCTCGTGTTTCTAAAAAAAGAAGATAGGGGGCATTTTGTATAATTTATTTTTTTGTTCTTTTCTTATATTTCTTTTTCTTTGTTTTTTTCTTTGGAGCAATTCTTTTAAGCTCTTTAAGAATAAGAATTAAAACAACTAAAACAGCAGTTAAGATTATCCATGTAACATAAACTTCTTTGAAAGCAAAAGAGGGTATGCTCATAGCATTAATTATTTTTGCAGGCAGTTCTTTAATTGAAATGCCTGATAAACTAAGCAATATTAAACCTAAAACAACCAAACCTAAAACTGCAATAAGAATATTTTTTGCATTTAATATTGTGTATTCTTTTTTTGTAGCTTTCTTTTCAGGCTCTTGTTTTTTCTTAAATAATCCTTTAATAGCTTCTTTTTTCTTTACTGTGAAATAAACTAATCCAGCTAAAACAATTAAGCCAATTAAGATATAAGGCAGGTAAGAGGGCATTGTAATAGGGGCTTTCTCTTTCTCTTCTTCTTCAGAAATTACTTTAGGGATTACTTCTTCAATTCCATTAACAACCAAAACACTATTAACTTCTTTACTTCCTTCATCAGAAGTAACTATAAATTTAATTTCATATTCTTTTGCTTCAATATCTGCATTAAATGTTATTGTAAATGTTTTTGTTTCTTCTGGCAAGATTATATTATATTTTTCAGGAGTTATTGTAAAAGAATCTAAAGGCAATCCAGAAACAATTAATCCAACATTATTTAAATTTCCTTCTCCAATATTTTTAACTTCAATTGTTTTTTCTAATGATTCTGTTTTTATTATTTCAATTTTTTCTGGGAAATTATCTATAATCTGTATTTTGCCTTCTTTTTCCTCAACTTCTAAAGTTGGAACTCCACCACTTCCGCCTGTTCCTGCACCGCTACCAGCTCCTGTATCTCCACCATCTTCAGCAGGGGCAGTGCTGAATGTTACAGAATCACTTGCACCAGAATTTGGTTGTGAAGAACTTGCATAACTTGTATCAACCCTTATAACCTGCAAACCAGTTGGGTATGAGCTTGGAACATTTAGTGAAACAGATTGAGTAACATTTTGTAAAGGCACTGTTTCTTTTGAGAAGGAAACTTGAGTTTCTCCAGCATTCCAGACCCCATTGTTGTCAAGGTCAACCCAGACAGTAGAAGTTGATTCTGTTGGAACTTCACCTTCATCTTTTAAAATAACAGAACATACTAAATTTTGTCCTACATAACCTGAATCAGGGCATTCTAAATAAACTTTGTAAGGACCGCCTGTTGCTATCCTGAATTGTGCTGAACGTGAAGCTGAAACTCCTTGATAAGAAGATACCATATGAACAGTATACATTCCTGTTGTGGGAGTTGCACTTATTGATTTGCTGTAAGTCCAGATATGGTCAGAGCCCTCTGTGAATTGTGGCTTTGTTGCAGTTTGCCAGATATTATCATTTGGGTCATAAATTGTTATGTTAATTGTATCTGGAGTTATATAAGAACCATTTTGTGTTGTAAATGTTGCTTCAATTAAAGCTTCTTCATTTGCATATCTTGGTGAGCCTGCAATTAGGGCTGAAATTGAAAATAAATTTAAGCAGGAAATAGTTGTATTAATTGCTGTTGTTAATGTTAAAATATCTCCTGTATCTGTTTTTATATTATTAAGCAAAGTGCATATAGTTGAATTTGGATTTATAGAGCATTGGTGCAATTCTTCCAAGTCATCAACTTCTAATAAGATGGTTGAAACAGTTGAATTAATTGCCTCTGTTGTTATGTTGATATGCTCTGTTAAGGTTATCAAATAAGTTAGGTTTGAATTTATCTCGCCCACTCTATTTTGAGTGTATTGATGTTCTCCAAATAAAGTGTTATTGTTTTCATCATCAGCAGGATTTCCAATATAAGTTAAAGTTTGCTGGGTGTTGTTCCAAGTTAAATTTAGTTTTGTGTAAACTGTGTTTTGCAGATAATCATAATTGTTTTGTGTTGTTGTGTTTATTTCTGTTAATCTATTTGTAATATCATTATCTAAATAATCATCAATTTCATTTGTAGTAAAATTAATTTCTGTTAATCTTGTTGTGATTTCTCCATCTAAATAAGTGTCAATTTCGTTTGTTGTTGAATTAATTTCAGTTAATCTTGTTATAACCCCTGTCATATTTTCTTGTGTTGCTACATTGTTTCTTACCCAAGTTACATCATTCTGAACATTATCTATTTTAGTTTGTAAGCTTGAATTAATGCTTGTTAAATCAGAACTAATTGAATTTACCGTATTGTTGATTGTTGTTAATCTTGAAAAAGTTTCTGTCATATTAGTTTGAGTTGCTACATTACTAACTAACCAATTCGTATCTGAAAGTATTGTAGAAATATTTGATTGAAGAGCAACATTATTAATTAACCAAGTTATATTATTTTGAATATTATCTATTTTAGTTTGCAGGCTTGAATTAATGCTTGTTAAATCAGAGCTTATTGAATTTATAGTATCATTAATTGTTGTTAATCTGCTAAATGTTTCTGTTATGTTTTCCTGTGTGGCGACATTACTAACTAACCAGTTTGTATCTGAAAGAATTGCAGAAATGTTTTCTTGAGTTGCCATTTCAGAATAAATTGTATTAACTGTTGTGTTTATGCTGTTTAGATAAGTGCATAATTCTGAATTTGCTGGATTAGAGCAATCTGTCTGGGTTTTGATAGAACTAACAGTTGAGTTTATTGTGTCTAATTTTGAATTAATTAAAGTAATGTTTGTTTGTGTTGCTACATTATTTATCAGCCAAGTTATATTAGTCTGCATATTTGATAAGGCAGAAGCTTTTGCCATGTCGCTGTAAATTTCTCCAGTTCTTATGTAGGTTGCATTAGAGATATTGTAAAGCTGTTCTGCTGTGTAAGTTCCCCATTTTGTTAATAGGTTTTGGGTGTCTGTGTAAATGTTT
>CAYONI010000076.1:0-3093 GCA_964405295.1 uncultured Methanosarcinales archaeon
ATTGACATACGGTAGCGCATCCCATGGATGACTGTAAAGAAAACATAGTCATCAGCACCACGCGGACCATCACCGAACCAGCGCGACAAGTGTTTTTCTACTGTAGCTCTCGCCTTCTCCCCAATTGGCACTTCCCTGGTCTTTTTTCCCTTGCCATGAAGCCTCACGCTCGAACCTGAATCGAAGAAGTTAAGGTCACGAATGTGCAAATCAAGCATTTCGGAGACCCTAGCGCCACTTTCATACATTAGGATCATGAAGGCAAGGTCACGGTTTCCGAACCTCGAATCCTCTGGTTGCTCCAGTATGCTTTTTAAGGCATCCTCCCTTAGCCAGCCAATCATCGGTTTTTCTGCGGTGGCCATGGGAATGGAAAGGACTCCCGAGCCCCAGACTGTGAGTTCGAAATCACAGTCCATCACATACCGTGCATAGGTCTTCAGGCATGCAAGTCTCTGGTTTCTTGTAGCCTTTCCAGCTCCAGACTTCTCAACCCAACAAAGGTAGTCGAGAAAGAAATCACGGGTGGCTTGCTCAAAAGTGAACTTGAAAAAGTTTTTTTCAGTCTTTTCTTCTATATAATCACGAAGACGGCGCAGACAGCACCTGTAGGATGTAATGGTGTTTAGGCTACGCCCCAACTGACCCACCAGATAATCAGACAAGAAAGCTCCTGTATAGCTGAACAGAGGCTGCGTAAGATGGTTTTTAATGGTTTTCATCTGAGGACCTCCTGTGGATACATGGTTTCAAACTGCTTCATGTTTTCACGGATCATCGGAAAGGAAGAGTCCACCAGAGAAATATAATGGTAGGTATCCTCTAGAGAAGTGTGACCTAGGTAAGCGGAGAGATAAGGAAGCCAATAGGTATAGTCGACCTTGTCCCTGTACCACTCCTCCAACTTCCTGGAGACCAGAGTATGGCGGAAACAATGTATCGTAGGCTTCTTATCCACCATTTCTGCAAATTCTGTCATATTCCAAATATTGGTGAAGTATCTGCAGAGGCTGGTATCTACGAGATTGTTCCCCAACAAATCACCGACAAAGAAATACTGGCGGTTAGGGATACTCCTTTGAATCTCCTGGTCGTATTTTTTGGCCAGGACCAGAAGGTCCTCAGGCATGTACACGAGGCGGTCCTTCATGAGTTTTGCCCCCAGAATCTTCACCTTCCCAGTCCCGAGGTCGACATCTCCACGATTGAGCATTACCGCCTCATTCAACCTCAAGCCCATACAATAATAGAACCGGAAGATGACTGGCAGGGTCAGTCTGACAAAGGGACTTTTAGCCGGGTAGCGTTCCGAGCATGCGAAGAAGTCAACCAGCTCCTCATATCTGAAGATATGGGGTCTGCAAGAGGTAGCAGAAGGGCAGCATGGGGCAATGTATGCCTTATGCCCCCTAGAAATGAGGAAATTTGCAAACTGGCGGATGATACTGACCCGCTTGTTCCGGTACATCAGGCTTTCGGTAGGTCTTTGGATCGACCATTGCTGTACCAGGGCCTTGGTAAGGATGGGTTGGCTCTCCTTTTTCTTCTTACACAACAGGTCAAAATATTTGAGCATTTTCCGCTCTGATTCATACTTGAATCCTGAAACCTTTTTGTCTAGGACAAAGACTTGAAGCAATTCAGCAAAGATGCTTCCAAATTTGTAGTTCTCAGCTGGATGCCCTTCTCTGTTACGGGTCGGCATTATCTCAAGAGGAAGACCCTTGGCTGTCTTGAGAAAAATGCATAATCCTCTTGCTACGTACCGGTAATCCTCTCTAGAAGCTAGGGTCTGTATCCGATTCTGGTGCCAAGCATTGATAAAATCTGGTGTAATATCCTCTATTCGTCCTATGTCTTGCTCACAGCAATAACGATCGAACGATTTCAGAGCAGCATCCTCATCTTTGTATCTCTTTCCTTGTTGTTGTTTGATGCTGATAAATTCATCAATGAACTCAGCCAAGATACTTTTGCACTCATAAGATTTTTTCAATACGATCGGTACCAATAAGCTTTCAGGATTTTCTGCATTGAGGTAGAGGGAAAAACCACGAACCGCAGCAAAAAGTCCCTTCTTCGAACTTGGTGAACAATCCTCTATTGAAGCGAGCCATTTGGTTATGAGATCCTGCGTGAAAACAGGAGCTTTGATATCTATTTCGATGCAAAATCGGTCGAATATTTTCAGATCCCAAGTCGCATGGGCAAAAGTTACTCCTGAGGCCTGCTTTTGTTGTATAAATTCAGTTATCTTCAGACCAAGGACACTTTGGTATTCTTTTTTGTAAAATGATGACTCTTTCATTTGAACACCTCCGGGACACCGATAGGGCCGAGAGGTATTGAGCAATGCATCATCCTCTCTTGGTCTATGCTCAAATAGGGATCTATGGATAAGGGGCTGTCATGTCCAAGAAATCCGGACACCAGCTCATGACTCACATTGCACCTTAAAAGATCAGAGGCAAGTGTTCTTCGCATGATTTGCATCCCCGATGGTTGTCCGTCAGGTTTTTGTGTCACTAGCTTTGTGGATGCTGCAAAACAGTTTGAACTAGCCTTAAGTCTGCCAAAAGGGAATCGATGGGAGACAAATAGGTAAGGAGAGTCGGTCTCGGGCCGATGGTCCAGCACGTAATCGGCAATTGCATTCCCGACTACAGGGATGAGAGGGAGAACCATCTCTTTCTTTGTTTTCTGCTGGACCAACCTTATGTGGTTCTCAATCCATGAGATGTCGGAGAACTTGAGATTGATGATATCCACCGATCTTAGTCCGAGGTACAAGGCTAGCATAGCCATGGCATAGCTACGGTTTAGATAATCACCCTTAGAGTTCCTTGCTGCACATATTTCTCTCTTCTGTTCCTCTGAGAGGATAGTTACAATCTTGCTAGGGATACGGTATCTGGTCTTGATTGCATGTTCGAGCATCCTATCCACAAGGTTTTTGCGCCCAAGATATCTTACGAACATTCTGATCCGGTACTGATAGGCACGTTTTCCGTTGTTTGTGGAATGACCATTCGTTTCAGCTTCATATCGCAGACAAAGCTCACGGGTCAGTCCTGTTGGGTTCATGCATCCACA
>CAYONI010000077.1:0-3031 GCA_964405295.1 uncultured Methanosarcinales archaeon
TAAAGATTATTATCTATGTTATAATTCACCTTCTATTCTTTCTGATTTAGATTTTTTAGTAGATTCATCTCTTAATTCATAATTTTCTAAATCTTCTAAAACTTTACCTAATAATTCATTTGATTTTTTAATATTTTCTTTCTCGGTTAATATTTTCTTATAATATCTTTTAAGTTTATCAATCTCAATAGAATTTTTTGTTTTTTTAATTTTATCTAAAATATCTTTTTCTGTTTTAAGTCCACTTTTTAATTCAGTAGTATTTTCAGCTTTTACATTTTGTAATGCTACCTTAAACATTCTATAAGCATCTATATTATTTCTTATAGCCATGTGATAAACTTCTTCTACATAAGATTTGTCACCTTGAATTATAGCTTTCTTATAAAGTTTTATAGCTTTAGATTTTGTTAATCCTTTTGATGAAGGAAATGCTAAATCAGATGGATACCATTCTTTATCTTCCCTCAATAAATTAGTTGAACTATATGGTAATGGTGATTTTATAATTGTTTTAATAGCACCTAATGTCCAATCCCATCCTTTTTTATCTCTTAAATCCCAATTTTCATATCCACTTAATGTTTTCCCTGTGAATAATTGTATTCCTAATTGTAATTGTGGAGCAGCTTTACCACCAATTTTTTTTAACATTGGTTTTGGAAAATGAATTCCTTCATCATCCATAATTAATTCAGGAAATTCCCTAAATTGTTTTCCCCATCTCATATAGCGTTCAGATCCATCATCATATCTTCCTGTAAATAAATGCGTTTTATGACCAAGTGTATTATTAAACATTGTATAATCCCAAAACTTCATATTTTTAGGATATATATCCGGATTTTCTTTTTCATCCTCACTTCTGAAATAATAATTTAACATATTCATTCCAACTCCATAGTATAAACCTGCTTTAAGCCAAAACATAGCTCCTGCCTTACGTCTAATGTTTGCACTCTCTTTATACATTGCACCCGCTCCTGTTGGTGCTAAAGCTTGTCTAATCGTACTAATAGTCCAATCAGGAGAAAGTAAAAACCACCTTAACATTTGCTGTTGTTTATTCGATACCATAAGAACATCCCAATTCTGACCACCAAAAGAATCATTAATAAATTTTGCTTGTTCTTTTAAATATGTTGTTGGATTTTTTGTTTTTTTAGGCATTCTTAATTTTGCACTTTCAAAAGCATATAGCTTTAATCCATCATGTAAATATTCCCATAATCCTTTATCCCAATTTTCATTAAATGTTTTTAATAAATAAGTTAATTGTTTTGCTACAGGAACTTTTTTGGTTTTCTGATAAAGTTTTTCTAAAGATTCTTGTATTCTTTTAACAGGATAATCCTGAGTAGAACCAAATTGAACTCCTGCTTTTATAGCTTCTATTGTTAATTCGGGATTTTTAAAAGTTGGAATATCACCTTTTTTCCTTAATCCTTCATATAAAAAATCTTTTGTTAATACTTTTATTGCTTTAGGTAAATCCATTTTAGCAATAGCAGTTTCAGTTAATGCTGCATGATGGAATAATGATAAACTTAATTGAGTTTTCTTTAAAAACCCTCCTACATCTTCATAAGCTTTAATTATATCAAATTCTTTTCCAAGCAAATTTACTCTAGCAGTAAATCTACTATCAAATATTACATCTAAATAATTTTTTATATCTGGATGTACTTTATAATATGATGGGATTATTTTATCAGGCTTTCCATTTTTACCAGGAATATATACATTTATTTTAAATGCTGGATGTTCCATAGTAACATAACCTGGAGGAGCTTGATTTGCCTTCATAATAAGGTTTAATCCATCTTTCTTTATTTCTTTTAAGTTTTTTATAAACTTATTATTAGAAATTACATTATGAGATATTGAACTATGAACTCTAATTATATCAGTAATATCAAGATGTTTAGGTTTTAAATCAAATAATTCAATACCTTCCTTTAATGTTTCGATATATCTTTTTTTAAGAAACTTATTTTGTGTGGCAAACCAATTACTTACATCTTGTCGTTTGTTAACAGGAACATCCCATATATGAGTTACATAATCTGATATTTGTTCTGATGAAAGTTTATCAGTATTTTCAGTTATATATTTCCACATATCATCAAAATATTTTCTTACTTCTTTGACAAGTGGTTCTAGTTTCTGTCTAGTTTCTTTATCTGCATATAAAGTTTCTAAATCTTTTCTGCCAAGCTTTTTTGGAACATCAGTTTTTTCTAATAAAAATGGAAGTAAATCTCTTTCTGCTTTTGTTGTAACTTTTTTTATTCCATTTATAAATAAATTTGTTTTAAAAGAATTTACATCTAATTCAACCCTTCTATCAAAAATCTTTTCTCTAATATTTCCTTTTAATTGTTTTTTTTCTTTTTTTAATTCTGATCTTTTTTTATTTACATTTGATTCTACTATTTTAGATAATCCTTTACCACTTTCGGTAAATTCATTAGATAATCCAATATCAATTTTAAATCTATCAACATACTCGTCAACATGATCACCTGTAATTTTATATTTTTTAACTATTTCTTTTAATTGTTTAATAATCTCCTCAATTTTAATTCCAGTTTTAGTTGCTAATCCATCAGCTATTTTATAAACAGCTTTATAAACACTTGGTCTATCTAATGGATTTTCACCAGATTCAAATATTATTTTTTTACGTGCACCTATAATATCGGCTAATTCATCTATTCCATTTGCTATTTTATCATCAGCAATTTTTATACGTTCTTTGTTTCGTAACTCCTCTACTTTTTCATTATAAGCTGTTCTTTGTTCAGAATTTTTTATTTCAGGAACTAATTTTTGTGCTTCAGATATTTCTTTTGTAGCAGCAAGTCTTTCTTCAAAAGTTTCGGGTTGTTTTACTTTTGGAGTTTCTTTTTTAACTTTTGGTTTTTTTTCTTCCTTTACTACTTTTTCTTTAATTGGTTTTACCTTTTTCTTAACAGTAGTTTTTTTATTAATAGCCTCAATTAATCGGTCTGCTTGTTTTTCGAGTTCT
>CAYONI010000078.1:0-3000 GCA_964405295.1 uncultured Methanosarcinales archaeon
ATAGCTCCTGCAATAACTGAAACTAATAGTCTCTTATTCATTTGTATCACCTCTTACAATAATTATACCATTATTCTATATCAATATAAATTTAAAAATTGTTTCATCAAAAAAAGCCAAATTGGCTTTTTTATTTGTGACCTATTTTTGGAACTATGCAAATGAATCGAAATATACTTTTACCTGAATTACTAAATTGATGCATTGCACCTGGTGGTACAAAAGCAAAAGATCCAGCCTTAACTTTGTTTATTTTGCCATCAATAAATAGTTCTCCTTCACCGTCAATCATATAATTAATATGTGGCCATGGATGGTTATGTTTAGGAGTATATCCATCTTTTTCTACTTCTACCACTCGCATTACATAATCTTCCCAACCTTCTACTGGAGAAACTAACACCTTCATCGCAGAATTTTTAGCACCAGCCATTATAATAGCCTTGCTCTCTAAGTTTTCAATATTTCCAATAATCATTTTTTATCCTCCATTTAAAATATATTCTATCGTGTTTATTATATCATGAAGATACAAATTATTATTAAAAATGACATGATCACTTTTTTAAGGAAAGAAAAAATCACAATCTAGTTTTCAGATTGTGATTTTCATTACTCAACAAATACATCGTTAAATTGCTTTGTTACTCTAATAAATGTAGTGCATTTAGATAACTGTTTTAAAGTAGGCGCGCCTACATAAGTACATGTGGATCTAATTCCTCCAAGTAAATTTCTAACACTATATTCAACCTTACCCCTGTAAGGGATTCTCACTGTTCTACCTTCTGAACTTCTATAATCTGCAATACCACCATGATGTTTGTCCATCGCAGTATTTGAACTCATTCCATAAAACTCTACAAATTTTCTATTTTGATACTTTGGATCTTTTAATTCTTTTCCAACCAATCCCGTAAGATAAGTTTCAAGAATAACTTCTCCTCCACCTTCATCATGTCCTGCTAACATTCCTCCAAGCATAACAAAATCAGCTCCAGCTCCAAAAGCTTTTGCTACATCCCCAGGAGATGTACATCCCCCATCTGAAATAATATGAGCTCCAAGACCATGCGCTGCATCAGCACATTCCATAATTGCACTTAATTGAGGGTATCCAACACCTGTTTGAATTCTAGTAGTGCATACACTACCTGGTCCAATACCAACTTTGATTATGTCTGCACCTCTTAAAATTAATTCTTGAGTCATATCTGCGGTAACAACATTCCCAGCAATAATTGTATGATTTGGATAATCTCCTCTAACTTTTTCAACAAAATCTCCAAAAGCATTCGAATATCCATTAGCAACATCAATACAAATGAACTTTATACTTGAATATGTTTTCAATATGATCTTTAAATTCTCGTAATCTCTTTTGCCAATTCCAGTACTAACAGCGAAATATTCAGGGTTAATACTAATCTTACTAAAATCTTCTAGATTATAGCTTTTTACTAAACAAGTAAAAAGTTGTGATTTTTCTAATTCCAAAGCCATTTCAATTGTTCCAACACCATCCATATTAGAGGCCATTATTGGAATGCCATTCCACTCGTGTTTGCTGTATTTAAAATTATATTTTCTAGATAATATTACTTCTTTGCGACTGCTCAAAGTAGATCTTTTTGGTCTAATTAGTACATCCTTAAAATCGAGTTTAATATCATTTTCCATTCTCATAATCTTACCTCCTAATTTATTCACAGTTTAATTATAACAAACAAATAAGATATTAGTATAAATGGTTAAAAAAAAACAAAAATAACTGGAATTTAATCCAGTTATATTCAAATAGCATTTTAAATACTAATCTTTTGGATGGCCTACTGTTGCTACATAAATAGTGAATTCTTTTTCTCCATCAACACCAAGTAATTTATCACAATCAAGTTGTGAATATGCTCCAATTGCAACCATACCTAAATTCAAACATGTACTATTTAAGTATAGATTTTGGCAAGCATGGCCTGCCTCCATTGAAATCATTTTATGAGCAGTGAAACTATATTTATATTCAGTTCTTATTGGAGTTGCTGTCCAGAAAAAGACAACTTGAGCTCCCCTAAATTGATTTCTTAGCGCTTTATTAACCCAATTGATGTCTACGTCACTCTTAATCATATAAAGTTTGCCATCTCTACCATTATAGTGATATAAACCTTTTTCAAGATTTTCAACATTATCAATATATAGATATGTTTCCAATGATTTTGTAGCTCCTGGTGTAGGAATTACACCCATAGTCCAGTTTTTACCTATCTTGTGGATCTTACAAGTGTTTATAACTAGATAACTTAGTTCATCAAAAGTTAAAGCTTGATTCTTATATTGACGAATGCTTTTTCTTAACTGAACCGATTCCATTAACGTATGTTTCTCTAAATGAGAAACATTCACTTCTAAATCAATAATATTATCACTTTCATACTGTTTTAAGTAAACAGGTCTTTCTAATCCTTGACCCTGATGAGTTTCATTTGAATCAAGTTCTTCCCAAAGAGGTTTCAAGCTTTCTCGATATATCTTATTTATCTTTTCCATTTCTTGCTTCTTCATAATATCACCTATTCCTTTCTTACTAAAATATGACTATTTACTACTTTTCCAATCAAATACATTTATTCCATAAACAATTTCATCCCAACATATTCAAACAAGTCATCTATATCATTCTCTTGAATTAATCTAATTTCTAGTCTTTTAGTTTCTATCATTTTAATCACCTTATATCTATTATATCAAACTTATGTAATTATTTGCGATACCTTTCTAAAAAAATATAGAAAAAACACTTTAAGCTAGGCTCAAAGTGTTCATTTCTTAAAAATAAGAGGTTTTGTTTATTAGTTATTTGTTATTATTTATAAGGACTGAAGTCGACGTTGCTGAATGTATCGTCACTTTCGTCTTTATATCCTGTAGCAAAGATTGTATCATATGTTAATTGAGGATCTGTAGCTAATAAAGTATCGATTGGAGAATAGGCAGTTTTTG
>CAYONI010000079.1:0-2990 GCA_964405295.1 uncultured Methanosarcinales archaeon
TTATATCCGGGTGTTTGGAACTCAGTTATTGATACAGAGATTATTCCTTAAAGCACTAAAGATTGATGATGACTGGACTGCGATAAGTAATATCCTTAATTACTCTGAGGTACTGGATGCTACTGAGAGACAGAAAGTATTTAACTATCTGAAAGATCCAAGTAAGAGCAATCAGGAAGCGTGGGAACTATATCAGGCAAGCGGAGTAGTTGCAGCTTATAGATTCGACCAACCACTTAGTTTATACAATGAAGATGGAAGTTTGTGTAAGTTGGGTTGGGAGGGTGAAACCTTAGATTCTGGCAATTTAACAATAGGAACTAAGTATAAGATTACTGCACAGGATGGTGGAGATTTCACAACTGATGGTGCTCCTGATAGTAACGTGGGAACCGTATTTGTTTCAACTGGAACAAATGTAACTTTAGACGCAAATGATACAGTAGTAGAAGTGGGTGAAGGTGTAGCTAAAGTGCTTGATGTTGGGGGCGGTGGAGTTGATGGCTTGACCTATTTTAATCTCCTTCAGTCTGATATTTCACTTCAGCCAAAGCATGCGGCTAATGGGAATAATTATTATGGGCAGAAAAGTCTTGATGTTCCTTCACCATTATTGTCACCAGATGCAGACATAGATATGGAGATATGCTTTATGTCTAATGATGCAAGTAATTCTTCACACATAGTTGCGATTGATGACACAAGAAGATTTATAATCGAAATTTATAATAGTGTATTAAAGGTATGTTTTTATAATGGAACTTATGTAACAAAAACAATAGCATTTACAGACATAGATTCTTTCCATGTGTTGAAGGTTCGATATAATTATACGTCGGAAGATTTTACGGCAACATTAGATGATGTGGAAATGACAGGAACAATAACTTTGAACTATGCAGTGATTCCAGATATAAGATGTATTGGTCATGGGGGTAATTCAGAATTAGATTTTAATGGTATAATTAAATACCTTAAGGTGATAGAATATGTGCCTACGGTTCTTTTAGTAGGGACGGCATTATTAACAGGGACAGGGTTATTATGATAAAAGAAAGGAAATTATTATGCCTATAGTACCAATTATTTACCCATCAACATGGGGAGCAGAGTCGGCAAAGATAAACAGTAACTTTGAATTCCTTAACGCGGCACTATACACTGAAACATTATTTGTCTCGAAAAATGGTGACGGGACTGACGGTAGTACTCTTGAGAAAGCTTACACTACATTGCAGGATGCTTTAGATGCTGCAAGTGTGGATCCTGATGACTTGACCTTGATCTTATTAGCACCTTGTGAGGGTGGAGTAGTTGGAACACCAGGGGTGGTAAACACTAAGGTTTATGATATTAATACAACCGGTACTCCTACTTGGACCGGAAATTATGAGATAAAGGGAACGCATAGGATATGGGCATTAATTGAAAATAACCACGCTTCGGCTGCAGCTATAATGAAGTTTACGGGGAAAGTTAGTATCTCTGACGTAGGAATAAGAACAACGGCAGCAATTAATGGAGTTATAATTACCGGCTCACATTACCGTATTAGACGTTGTGGTTTCAACTCTCAATTCACAACAGGTTCAGCAAATAACCTTATTCATATAGATGGAACAGGTGGAGAGGTTGTAGAGGGGATCATAGATGACGTAGAAATACTTGGCAATATAGCATTAACAAGTGGCATAGTTATGACAAAAGCAAGTATATGTAATTATATAAATGTTCATTTCCATTTCTGTTTAGAAGCTATTCATATAGATGATGCATTGAGTATCAATAACTACTTTGATGATTTAGATATTGGTGGCTGTGCTACTGGTATACATATTGTCGCAGGGGTATCGCAACATTTTAATAAAATAAATTTCCACGAAAATACTTTGAATGTAAATGATGAAGCAGGTGAACATCATTGGAATGGTATAACTGGCGAATTTTCAATATGTGTAGAACCTCAATCTATTACCGGTTTAAGGATAACTGGTGGAAGCCCAGGTTACGGGTTAGACACAGAATTAATAGCTGCTGGTGCAATTAGTAATCCCTTTAAGATTATAGCTTATCAGGTATCACCAGAAGCTGACGAGAATACTTTGTTAAGATTATCAGCAGATTCAGGATTAACCTATTTTACAGAAAGCATTTTTGCAACTAAGAAAGGTAAGGCTGCTGGTGGTGGAGATGCTACTGACTTCATATTTAACAAAGGTGCACGAATAAGTGGTAGTGTATTACCAAAA
Organism: uncultured Methanosarcinales archaeon; assembly: GCA_964405295.1. Lineage (GTDB taxonomy): Archaea > Nanobdellota > Nanobdellia > Woesearchaeales > CAYZNE01 > CAYZNE01. The sequence goes on from CAYONI010000079.1 coordinate 2,250, forward strand.
ACAAATGGCAAATATATTGATGTATGGTTAGAAGTACAAGAAATTTAGGAGATAGTTATGAGAATAATGATTAGACAAGACATTTCACAAGAGGAAGCGACGGGGATATTTATCTATCTACTGCGTAAGAACTTTATGCTCAACGGCCGTGTAGCGATTAGCAGGACAGCTAACGAGATAGGCAAATATCTATTAGCTCCAGAGAACAGAGATCATATCAAGGACATTAGATTTGATAGTGAAAGATATTACATTAAGTTAGCATCAGATCATGCAGCTCTAAGCATGGTACATCATACAACCGATGGTGGTGTAGATGTTACCAACGAAGAGTTCTATCCTATTACATATAGTCTCAAGGAAGATGAGTTGTATATCAAGGTACATGATTCTACATGGGAGGATTTACTTGCAGTAGTTGTCTTCACTGATATTGAATGTAATGTGTTTGCTAATGATAAAGCTACTGTAGAGATTAATGAATTCACTAAGATTGATTATACATATAGTGCATCCCTTACCAAGGATGATCTCTATGCTGTATTACTCAGAGCTGAGAAACAATTAGGTATTGAGTCAGGGTTGAATTCCAATGATCTTAAAGGAGACATTGCGGCATGGTTGGTTGAAGTACTTAATATAGAGGTACCCGCTTAATAGTTTCTGTTAGAAGAATAATTAAGGCTTTATTGGGTAGCAGATATCGCAGTATTATTACTTAATATAAAAGGGGATAAATAT
>CAYONI010000080.1:0-2947 GCA_964405295.1 uncultured Methanosarcinales archaeon
CTGCATCTGATGTTGTTAATGAAATTGCTGTAGCTGCTGCTTGTGAAGAAGCTATATTAATCTCTAAAGCTGCATCTGCATCAATTCCGCCTGCTGCACTTAATAGAGTAATAGCATTCGCTGCTGCTTCTTCTCCATTTACAACTACACGTCCGGCTGTTGAAATTAATGAAAGATCAATTCCTGCACCTGTAACGGTAAAGTTAGAAGCTGCTGCTGCATCTAAGCTAATCGCTCCTGTAGAGTCTAATAGTGTTCCTAGAGTTCCAGAATCACAATCAATCCCTCCGCCAGCATTACTTGCCTGAATGCTAACTGCTGCTGCATCGGCTTCTGAACCATTTATTAGAACTGATCCACCAACTGAAGCTAATGTCAAGTCGGCTGCTGCACCTGTAACGGTAAAGTTAGATGAGGCTACTGAATCAACAGAAATTGCATCTCCAGAATCTAAAGTTGCTCCACCGGTTCCAGCTACTAAAGCTAATGAACCAGCTCCCGTTGCGTCACCAACAGTGATTACGTCAGCCGATGCTGCCGCACCAATATTTATCGTCTTAGCACCAGTTCCGCCACCAGCAATTTCTACTGTTCTAGCACCTGTGCCAGAAGCGAATTTACAAGTTCCAGTATTAACACCAGTTGAACTAATTTCATAAGTTGAAGTTACCGCTCCTTCAAGAGTGAAGTTTCCTGTTCCAACTAAAAGATCCATGCTTGAAGCACCACTTACAGAACCGAATGTAAGCACATTTGCTACTGCGCCGGTTGCTATATTTACTGCTTTTCCAGCAGTTGCACCTGTTGCAATATCAATTGTTGTCGCTCCTTCCCCAGAACCTATTTGAACAATATTTATGCCTGAGGAGTCACCTAGAGTCATTGTTCCAGTTTGAGCTGTTCCACCAATTGTAACCGTTCCAGTTGTAGTTGCTGAACCTATTGTATAAGTTGATGATGCAACACCGTCTAGAGCAAAATGGCCTGTTCCCACTTCCATAACAATAGCTGTTGCGCCTGTATTGTTTCCTAGGGTTAATGTGTGAGCAATCGCGTTTGTACCGATGTCTAAAGAACCAGTTCCACAATCTACTACTACTGAAGCAGCTCCATTTGAGGACCCTAAAGTAATTGTTCTTTCACCGTCAGTACCTAAATTAATTGCTTGGTCAACATCATCATTACCAATATTAATTGCTGCTGCACTAGAATTTAAATCAATTGTTCCGGCTGCATCTACGACAAATTTGTCACCTGCATTAGCTGTAATGTCACCAGCTCCTGTTGAAGCTAAAGTGATACCTGCTGTTCCTGAATTAACAACAACTTGAGTAGCACCAGTAATATTTCCGAACGTTAATACCCGTGCTCCGGCACCTGTACCACAATTAATCACTCCTGTTGAAGCATCTGCTCCCAAAGAAAGAGCTACTGCTCCCGTTACAATAGTTGCTGAGGCTCCAAGTGTTGCTAAGCCTGTTGCTGATAATGTTGTGAAATCCGCTGCTGCTGGTGTTCCAGAGCCGATCGCTGCTGGTGCTGCAAAAGCATCTGCTAATTTTGAAGGTGTAATTGCTACTGTGTCTAATGTCAAAGCAACCGTTTCTGCTGTCGTTGCAATCTGTCCAATACCCTTAACTGTCTCACTCCAATCCGGAGCGCCTGCAATGGCTACTGCGGCAAGTCCTGCCGGTGTATTTGCTATTGCTTCAGAGATCCCAGCTTGTGTTTCTGCAATTGTAGCTAGTCTAACAGTACCTTCGACAGTAGTGCTTCCAGATGGTGATGATGAGTCAACCCAAATAGCGTCTCCAGATGAATCAAGACCACCATATATATAATGATCTGCTGTGTCTGCTGTAGGTTTATAAACCCATGGAAATCCGATAGAGAAATTCTTGTCAGATGCCGTTGGGGCTCTTGGATATTCTTTTGCTATCGGTGGAACACTAATAAATGGTAATTCCGTACAATAGGCTTGGTAAATTTTTTTGGTCATTTTTTTCTCGCGTGTTTGAATGCCCATTTGTGGTTCGGGCCGTTGACCATATAATAACATTTTGAATGATTTTTTTATATTGGATATTGTTGTAAATTCCCCAATAAGGTACATTAGTACTATGATAAAGAAACAACTAAAGATTACGGTACATCCCAACATACATAAGAGGCTTAAAACGCTTGCAGCTAAGCAATGTAAGTCTCTAAATTATATCATGGATGTCGCTATTGCTAATTTTTTAGCAAAGTATGAAGGCCTAGATTACGAAGAAATTTTCAAAAAAAAAGATGAATAAACCAAAAGGATACAAAATGAAAAAATTAATTTTAGCATTAATAATAACTTCTAGCATGATTTGTGCTTTTGAAAAAAAAGAGGGATCTTATAATTACAACGCAGTTGGAGCAGATGTTATTGCACCAGCGTTTTCAATTGGAAGTCGACATTGGAACAAAGAAGATGGATTTGACATAAACTTAAGCATAGCTAGTCTGATCTTTGTAAATAGACTAACCCTTAATGTCTCTGTTCTTGAGAAATTTAATAACAATACTTATATGGGAATTGGAGCAGGAGTGTTTGCTTCGTCAATTCTTTTTAACGACATCTCTGTTATAAATTGTGGAATTTTCCCATCATTAAAATTTGGAAAAGAATACAAAGACCATTTCCATGAGGTAACTATATCTGTTCCACAATTTTCAGTGCTTGGAACAGTGTTTGCACCAATAGTTTCATACCGTTACGGTTTCTAGGAGGGGGTATGATTGATTATAAGACAATATTAGTAATAATAGAAATTGTTGTTTTTTTAGTGCTTGTAGTTCTCACAATAAAAATGATAATTACGATGAAAAAAGCATACAAGGCTGATCAAAAACTAATCGAAGTTATGAAAGAAGAGACGAAAACGCGTAAAACTTTTAATGGATTCATGACCAACGA
>CAYONI010000081.1:0-2921 GCA_964405295.1 uncultured Methanosarcinales archaeon
CTTGATAAAAGGAAAGGCGAGATAAACGGAACACCCTGTAAATACACAACGTTTAGATTCAAAAGTTACAAAAAAAACGATAAATTTTCTAAAGATTTACAGCTAGCCTGCTCAATATATATTTGCGAAAAGATATTAAACCTTCCCTTAATGCAGTTTGAATACTTCCAAAAATTAGCACAAAAACAGGCTTAATGATGCCGTATATAATAGTAAAAAAATAGCTTTGGATTTTATAAGGTATTATATTATAGTGTTTTTTTAAGGCTGAAAAGCTCGTTATTTAGATAATATCTAAAAAGTAATAGGTAACCATAAAGTCCACCAGACCTAGATTACCTATACAGCGTCAATTACAAAGACAAGGCGATTATACCAAATACTAATAAAGTATAACAACCCAAAAACAACCAAAAAGTGAAAAACTTATTGGAGGGTTTTTTACTAAAAGCGTAAAACTAAATATTTTACACTAAAAACATAAGTATAATACCATATCCTTGTAGTTTCTCGCAACAGTTAAAAAATTGGTAACGTTGGAGTGGAAATTATGTCAAAAGTTGAGCAAATTAAAGATCATCAAAAAGTATATTATAGAAAATCATTCCTAGAAAAATATGATTTATCTTTTTCGATTGTGTTACAGCACCTATATTATCATATTACATCGAATGAAAAGAAGAAGGTAAGGAAGGCTTGCAAAGACAATAACTATTGGTATTATGCGACATACCGACAAATAGCATACTCAACGGGTCTTACGGCTTCACAGGTCAAAAGAGATATTAAAAAGATATTTAGAGAGGGGCTATTAATTGAAGGCAACCACAACTTTATTAAAAGCCACGAAAGAAAATGGTTTACATTGGGAAATATTAAAGAGCTAAATTTAAATGAAGAAGTCCCGCTTTTTTTAAAATTAGATAGGTTTATCAACAACAAACCGCAGCCTGCCCTATTACATAAAACATTAAGTTTTATAATGGAATCTTTCGGTTCAAAGAACGAAGTATCATTAACTTTTACAGACATTTCAAGCTTCTTAAAAAATGCTTTATCACCTAGACAGGTTGTATATTGGGCTAATAAATTGGTTGAAAAAGGCGTGTTGATTATAAATAAAATTGGCAAAAAGTTATCTACATTCTTGTTCACAAACGATGTTTATAGCCAAAATGATAGCGACAAAAGTGTTCACGATAGCGACAAAAGTGTTCACGATAGCGACAAAAGTGTTCACGATAGCGACAAAAGTGACAGGGGTATAACAAGGAAGAACAAAGAAGCTTTTAAAGAAGTATCTCAGGAACATTGTAACACGCGCAAGCGCGAGCGTTGTTTTTCTATAAAAGAGATAGGGGAATTAAAAATGCTAGAAGCTAGCTTAAAAGAAAGCTACATAGGCTATCTCTTAAAGAAGTTTAGTTTTGAGAAGCTAACGGAATTAATCATTTATTGTCAGGAAGTCAAACCTAATTGCGTAGGTGCATATCTAAGAATGCTCTTAAGAAAAAATCCTAGTGGGTTATTGCCACAAAAGGAAAATATTAAGCTGGCTAAGGAGTATTTCGGAAAATATGATATTCTGATAACAAAAAATTACGTAAAGATAACTAGCGATATAGAGTTTTCTTTTTGTGATAGAGTGGAACTTTTTAGGGAAAGATTTTTATATTACATAGAGAGAGCGAAGAAGAAAGAAGGTGTTTGCGGGAATCATAATAAGAGGCTGGTTAAGAAGCTTAAGGATGTTAATCCATATACAGTTAAGAGCATGAACAGCTATCAAGTTGTCGTTAATTCTTTTAATAGCCAACTAACATTAGATTTGTATAGCGAAACGGCAGAAGGGGATTTAGAGGAGTTAATAGAAAGAGAAAAAGCGATAAAAAATGAATCGGAGGAGAAGGTTTCGGAGTTTAAGAGCGTTCAGGATTTGTTTGACAATAGCCTTCTAGAGGAGCTTTTACAAGATGAAGATAACCTTTATGAAGAATTAAAATATAAAACAGTTGGAGAGTAAAAAATGGAATATAAATTAGTAGAAATAGAAGAATATAAAATTATAATAAAAGATGAAGAGCCAGATAGTTATAGCACTTTTTTAGATTATGATATAATTGGCTATGGTAAGACGAATGAAGAAGCTTATAAAATGGCTTTTGAAAATATTTTAAAGCCATATTGTAAAAGTATGGAAAAAATAAGAGAGGTGGGGAAGCTTCTTTCTTCCGAAGAATTTTATTTATCTGATGACCTTCTTTATGAATGGAAAGAGATAGAAGAATTAAGGAGAGAAGACTGGAAAGCGAATTCAGTTTCCTCAGACATTAAAAAAGAAGAGTTTGGATTCCTTATGAGATAGCCAAGGATTAGCACAATAACGGCTTGGCTTGGCTAATACACCTAGCCGTGTATGATTAAGTATAAATGTAAAACAAAACCCGCCAAGGGGCGTTAAAAGGAGAAATAGTGGAAGAGCAATATAGCAGTTGTATAGTTACAAATAAAATAGCATTGATCAAGCCAGCATATATTATAGGAGTACAGGACGTGGCAAAAAGTTTTGTAAGCATATACATGGATGTGTTAACAAAGTTAAAATTAATATCTAAAGAGCATCGGTATTGCTCATCAAAGATTTCTGAATTAATAATTACATACGATAAAACACTTCTTGATGACTGTGAAATATTTATTCACGGTGAATTTCAAATTACATCACGAAGAGATATAATAAAGCAAGTTATCGCAAAAGTGGACAATAGTCTTTAAATGATAAAATAATGGGCTTTAAGGGGCTTTAAAAGGAGATTGAGGAATGTTACAAGATTTGATAGTATTAATTTTGGGAAAAGATGTTGCGATCGCATTTGGTATAATATTGTGTATACACGTTGTCTTAAATTTTTTTGTAAAAT
>CAYONI010000082.1:0-2914 GCA_964405295.1 uncultured Methanosarcinales archaeon
CATTATATGTCAAATATTTATTATAATATTTTCTAGCTCCATTTGCACCTCTATTATATACTAACAATGATTTCTCTATATTATAACTATCATATGATTTACTAAAGTGATATACTCCTGCTTCTACATTATCATAAAAATTTAAATAATCTAATTCTCTTCCAAAATGTTCATTTAAATCATTTATATTGCAACTATTAAGTTGACATAATCCAAAATCAATTGTACCATTCTTATTTAAAGTGTTTATTGCCTTAGAATTGAAATTACTCTCTAAAGATATCAATCCAAGCATTAATTCATAAGGAATTCCATATTTAGTACACTGTTTATAGATAAATTGTTGTTCTTTCTGTTCTAGTGGTATATCTTCAATGTAGTAAGTATTTAGTATCTCTAGGTGCAATTCGTCCAACCTTTTATTTAAAGCTATCACACGAGCTTGTTGGACGGTATCTAAATATTCATTCTCATCATTTAGTCTATTTATTTCACTTTTATACAATACATTAGATTTTTGAGTATTATATAGTTTAATTGACTGTGATTCTATTAATTGATTGTGTTTGTGATTATTATACAGTAAACCTACGTTAATTATTAATAATCCTATCATTGCATGTAATATAATTTTATTTTTCATTTTTATCATCATATCCTATCGCTATAATTTTCATTTTTAACACTCTCCTTATAATTGTTTTGCTCTATGTATATGATTATACCACTATCAACTATTAGTGTCAAGTAATATAATCATTATTTTATTTAATGTCTTTTTTAGTTGTACTTCCCATTCCACCACTTCGAATATCTTTAACAATAGTATCATCGTCATCTGTAATTAAATATTTAACAAATATACCTTGAGCAATACAATCACCTTTAGCAATATTAATAGTTTTATTAGATGTATTGTGTAGTGGTAATCCTATATTTCCATCATTCTTTTTATTTGAATAATAATCACTATCAATAACTCCTGTTCCATTCATTAATATTAATCCTTTTTTAACACCCAATGAACTCCTAATATATACTTTTAATACTTCATCTTTAAGCATATATGCTTTCACATCAGTCATAACAACGATTTTACCTTGTGGTGGAATACTTATAGCTACAGGAACAGAAAAGTCATATCCTGCTGAATATATAGTTTTTCTAACAGGTAATTCAATATTTAATAAAGGATATTTTCTTAATGATTCTTTAATAATTTCAAATCCACGTTTTCTTTTAATTACCTTTTTATTTTTTTTAATAACTGTTTTATTTTCCATAATTTTACAACTCCTTATTTAATAGGTTCAATTACAACTCTTTTAGTTATAATATCTGATTTTAATATTGTTGTTCTATTTATGCTTCCAAAAGTATATTCTGAAAATTGTTCAATCAATAAATATTTATTATATATATTTAATATTTTAATCTTAACTGCATATGCTTTCTCGTTTAAATCTACATTTTCTGCATAATGTGCAATATAATATTCATTAACTTTAAGTTTATTAATTTCATTAATTTTTTTAGTATTTATATTATTCATTTTTGATTACTCCTTTCTGCAATTCGATTTCTTTTAATACATCTATTGCTAAATTTGTTATATTATTACTATTAGAATTAGTAGTATCTATAGTCATATCAATTAAGCTATCTAAATATAGTGATTTAAAACTAATATAATCTGCTTTAAGTAATGATGATTCCATTATCATATCATTATATTTAGATAATGATAGATTAATATTTATCCATTTTAATTTTAATCTATTAACCATCCTTTCCATTTGAGTGTGACATGAACATGATAATTTTACTATAAATATATCTCCTGCGTTTTCTAAGTCTAATATTTGTTTTAATCCTTTCATTTCAACTACAATCACATGATTTCTATCATTTAAAAAATCTTTTTTAGTAATTCCATATAAAGCACCATAATTATCAACATGTTCTACAAACTCATTATTATTGTTCATTTCAGTAAATTTTTTTCTATCAATAAAATGATAATCAACTCCATCAATTTCATTTGGTCTGCGTTCTCTAGTTGTCCATGATGGAATTGGTTCGAATGAAGTTATATTAGCTATTTCGTCTTGTAAAGTAGTCTTACCTGTGTATTTTTCACCTATAATTATTATATTCATTTAATCTTCCTCCTCAGTATATTCAATATATTCCTTTTTACCATTTACTAATTTATAATATCTTCGATTAGTTTTTAGGAATGTTTCTGTTTCTTTTACTTGTTTAAATGTCATATCCGCAAACATTTTATATGGTTTTAAAAAATCTGCAAATAAAGATATAAATTCAACTCCATCTGCGTTTAATCTTTTCATTTCTCTTAATATAAAATCTCTCATTTAATCGTCATCTCCTTCAATGATATTTTCTAAATATGACCATCTACCCCACATCAATGTATCTATATCATATAAAGTCATAAGAAAGTCTAATATATGTTCATCTTTAAAATCTGAATATTTGAATGTATCATGTCTATCTAAACTAGGATGAAATTCACCATCTTTAATCATAACTCTAATATCACATTTTTCGTCATACATTTTGTCAATTACATCTTGAATATAATCAACACTAATCCAATTTTCTTTTAATTTATCGTTTGATTTAATTAAATTTTCTTTACCACCATCTTCATATATTATTATAGTTTCTGAAAACATATCAAATATAGTTCCATCTGTATTATAATCTATTATAGTTCTTCTTTTAATATCAATTATTTCTAAATCATAATTATCACTAAGCCATTTGTTTACAATATGTTCATCTTCTGTAAATATTTTAATTTGTATCATTAAAGTATCCTCCTTATTTTAAATCCACTGTTAAATCTATTTTTATAGCATTTTTAGGTAAATATATTTTACAATTA
>CAYONI010000083.1:0-2894 GCA_964405295.1 uncultured Methanosarcinales archaeon
GAGTAAGCGTAAATTCGACCCCACTGTGACTATTTTAGATCCTAGGTAATAATGAAGTCATAAGAGGAATCTCATGGCTACAAGCGAAATTCAGTCGGATATTTTTGGTTGCACAGTATATAAAGATGGAGGGCTGAGTTGCCCTTCAGCATCCTCAACCCCCAATTGCTTGGTTAGTTGTCTTGGTATCAACCCTTCTGGGTCAGTATTTTCCGCCCCGAATAACATAGGGCTCAGTCCTCAAGGGATCTGGCTTTGCCGAACTGAGCAGGGCTTTCTTCTCACTGATATCGGAGAGATCAATGTTCCAAGGCAGCAGCTTCTCCCAATCCTCTTCAGTGGAGCAGCTGGGAATCCTGTCCAGGAGTGCCCAGAGATAATCCACCTCGTTGAGATTATTCAGCTTCGCGTTCTGGGCAAGGGTGAACATTACACTGGAAACCTCAGCCCCTCCATCAGTATCAGAAAAGAGCCAGTTGGATGAACCCATCGAAAATGGCCTTGTGAATCGCTCGGCCAAATTGTCATCGGGCGTAGCATGGAACTCGCAAGGGTATGCTATGAGCTGGTCCCAACGGTTGAGACAATAGTTTGTAGCCTTTTCAAGCTGGCTGCCTGGAAGTGCACGGACTTTGGCATCATCGATCCATTTTTTGATTTTTTCAAAAATGGGCTGGGTCTTTTCAGTCCGCAACATGTTGAAGTCATCTTTTGTTATGGATCCTTTCCCAAACAGCTCTCGCAGTTCCGACTCCACCTTATACAATTCAGAGATATACATGAGCACACTTTTGCACTTTGACTTCGAGTTTGATTTCAGCAGGGACACAAAACCCCTGCGACCATGAGCCCAGCAAGCCAGCTTGGTGCAGTTCAAATCATTATCCTCGTCGGCGACAGCCACGTTATAAGACTGCAGGCCATCGGTCATGAGTGTGCCTGTAAAATTAGGTAGCAGGGCGGCAAGAATCTTGGAATTTCGCTTTACATTGAATGAGAACATGACCACGCGCCAGGAATCGGACGTGCCGACCTGGATAATCTCATAATTTTCGGTATCTGAAGCCTTTCCTTCTATATTCAGTACTCGATGGATTGTTTCATCCATATTAATTAGAGGACAGGAAAGAAGGCTTTTCCGCAGCAACTCTATCAGAGGGCCACACCTTTTGGACGCGCTGAATATCCAGTTTTTCATATTTTGCCGCGATATTGCAAAACCCATCCTCTTGAAGTGCTGCTCTTGGCGGTAGAGGGGCATATGGTCAAGATATTTTTTGGTGATTACCTCTGCCAGAATTTCGTGGCTTATCATCGAGCCCTTGAGGATTCGTTCCGGTTGGGGGTAGACCACGACTGAATTATATTCACCATCCTCAGCCTCATAATCCTCTTCAGGTCCGAAGACTGGGAAGATATGGTTGTAGATGACTGTGCGGACCTGTTTGCCGAGCTTTTTCTCGCAACGGACGCCAATCTGCACCATAGCCTTACCCGTATTGGAATCGATTGGTGTAATACAGTCGCCTGTATGGTCCACATCGATGATAGGAGTATTAGCAGGGAGTGTAGTGAGGTCCTGTTCCTTGTGCTCTTTGCGCTTTTTTTTGATTATCTCTGGTTCTTCGACTGCAGAGCTTTCGCTGTCATCCTGCTGGCCCTTCTCATATTCCTGATTCTGTTTCTCTACCAGGTCGAGAAGTTCAGCCTCATCGAAGAGGTTCTTGCAGTAGATATCCAGGGATTTTGATTTCTCACTAGACTTGCCGTACAGTGCGGCCTGAAACTTCTTGATCAGTTCAAGGGCATTGCGGAGAACCAGCTCCCCATGCTCCTTGGAAAACTGCAAAGCAGCATTGGAGGTGGAGAGCTTTTCGTTCTCCTTGACCACTGCTGCATATTGGGCTTTGTAGGCATCACGCTCCATCTTGAGCTTGAAAATCTCCTGGGCCATGACTTTTTCTGCCGGTTTCCCGGAGGCGTTATTGCCATTGCTAATCATGCCCTATAATACACTATTGCAACGATTTAGTACACTGCTTTAGTGAAAATAGGGCATCATTTTGAGGTATTTTTCAGCTTAAATCCCCATACAGTTCAGGGAATTTTCGCCAGCAATCCTCACCGGAAAGGAACTGCTGTATCTGGTTTGTGGTTATCTCCAGAGCAGCCTCTTCACTCTTTGGCCAGGCGAAGGTACCCCTGGCATAGAGCTTTTTATACAAAATCCACCACCCGTTGCGGTCCCAAGTCAGGATCTTAACACCCTTACGGGTCTTGCCTGTAAACAGGAACATCTTATTGGAAAGTGGATCCAGCTCCATCTGGGCTATGACGATCTGGGACAGCTTCTGGGCCCCGCACCTCATATCCACACTTTGGGGGCATATGTAGTATTCGTAGTTTTCAAAGTCAAAGAACATTCAGGGCCCCCAATGTGGAAAGTAGCTGCGCCAGCAGTGTTGGAGCTATGTCTCCTGCAATGTCTATGTTTGAAGCTCTCATTCTGATTCGGATTGCGGAATCGCTTTGAGTATCGGGTAAAGGTTTTGTCTGAACATCCTTTTTTGTTACGGCAACTAGGGAGGGGAAGTCATTGGGCTTGTTGTCTGCATTGGTAACAGGGCCTCTCTCAGCCCCACGCTTGCAAGCCTCATAATGCCATTTAAGGCAATTTGTTAGATATTGCAACTCGATGCCCCTCTCTTGGGCATAATGCACCCTTGATGTGCTACCAGTATCAGAACGCCATTGTTCATAATCCTGGAGCATGAGCAGTCTGCTCTGCCGCTCTTTCTCACTTATTGTACTTCTTTTTTTCATCATATCCTCCAACGATTGTCATTGTCGGATATTGTTCATCTATATTGTAGAGGGCTCGAATTTACGCTTAC
>CAYONI010000084.1:0-2890 GCA_964405295.1 uncultured Methanosarcinales archaeon
AGTGAAGGTAGTGTTAAATTGGCTTTTATTTGAAACCATTGTACACTTTTAAAACTAATCTATGTTACAATATAGATGAGAAAACATAAGGGGAATTTTTGTCCTCTTATAGGACTATCTTTACGGAGGTTTGTATTGTGAGAAAATTGTTAGTGGTTTTTATGATGGTAACAATCGTATTTTTAAGTGGATGTAGTCTATTTAGGTCTGATTCAAAAGAAATGTTTAATTGCTTATCCGAATTTGGAAAAGAAGAAGGTTGTAATCGTACTATGTCAGAGGATATTGTTCCTCTTGGAGTTATAGATTATATTGAGAAGGGCGAGTATGATGTATCTTTAGAAAACGCAACTGTAGAAGGTAAGATTATGCAATTGGATAATAAATTAGACCTTATAATTGAGGTAGAATTTGATGAACTAGTAATAAGTGCTTCTATGATTGATTTGGTAGTGAACCTTGTTGAAAATTTATATAATGATGCTTTAGATAATGATGTAGAACCTCATTCAGTTGTCGTGGTTTTTAGACAATTTAATTATGATAGTATCAGCGTAGTAAAATCAGACGATACTGATGATAGTGCGTTATTTGTTTACTATCATACAAATAATATGAACCTAAACACTGTCATTAAAGAGAAAGAGATTATTTCTTTAGTGTTTAGTTATCAAGAGTCCTATTTTATCAAATATAGATTGTCTTATGTTGAGGATACCAAAGATTACACTATTGATCCTCAATTATCTTTGAATCTTTATGGAGAAAAGAAAACAGATATTATAAATTATAATTTTTTTAGATTTAACTATGTAGATGTTGATTTTGAGGAAAATGATTTTTATCAGGTTTTATTTGATGAGTTTCCTGAAAAGCAGTTTTCTTATGATTAATTATAAGTATAGTTAAATGATACTAATATCATAACAAGTTGCAACTAAAAACGTTATAATGAGCCGTATCACAAATAGTTGTAACTAATGATATACATACTATAACAAAGCCCTTTTGGGCTTTTTCTTTTTGATTTTATTCAACTATAGGTTGCTTTACTTCAAATAGATGATACCTTATAATTTATATGATAGTTAATATAAAGGGGGTTACTATGACCTATTCATTAGTTAGTAACATGATTTACGTATACAAGGAATCATTTTCACATTCAAAGACTATTAAATTATATTTATTGGTTAATTTCGTAACAAAAATATTGACACCATTTTTAGCGACTTTATTAACTACATCAGTTGTATTTGCATTAACAAGCGGGAAAGAATTATCATATTATTCATCAGTGATAATAGGACTTACACTAGCAACATTGATAGTTGAAAGTCTATATTACTGGTCATATACAATGTATACTTTTGAAAATATTTACACAAGAATGTCTCGTTTTTTCTTGTTTTTGTCTGATCATCAACTGAATACGGATTATCAAAATATAGAACCAAAATCAAAAAGGAAACTGATCTCTAAAGCTTTTGAGGCGGTTGCAAGTAATATTTTTGGTATTGAGTTAATGCTTAGGAACGTTCCGTTACTAGTAATCAATATAACTGGAATGATATTCTATGGAGGATTAGTAGCTTTTTACGTACCAATAGTATTGGTTGTTCTCTTCGCAATGACAGTCATTAATTTTATTCTAACGAAAAGAGCAAACTTGTATATGGAATCAAGACGTGATGATATTAACAATCATGAACAGCAAAAATATTATTTAACTGAAGACGTAACTAATCCTAATTATGGAAAAGACATTAGAATATATAAGTTAAAGGATTGGTTCAATAATATTCTGATAGCTTTAACAAAAGAGAGAGTAACTATTGCAAAAAAAATCGAGAAAAGATATATACTCGCTAATGTATCAAATTCAATATTTTTGCTGATTAGAGATTTCATTGTATTCTCCTTACTAATATCGTTTGTACTAAATGGTGATATCGATATCACTACTTTCACATTCTTAACAGGTATAGTAGCTGGATTTACACTGTGGCTCAATGGTTTTGTGGAAGCTTCTAATAACTTAAGAAGTTCAACAATAGCCGTTAATGAATTCCGTAAATGCATAGATATAGAAAATGAACTTAATCATGACGAAGGAATAGATATAAGCAATCTAAACATTCCATGCTCCATTGAGTTTAAAAATGTCTCATTCTCATATCCTGATGCAGAAAAACCTACAATTGAAAATCTTTCCTTCAAAATCAGTCCAGGAGAGAAAGTAGCTTTGGTTGGAGACAATGGAGCAGGGAAAACGACAATAATAAAACTACTAACAGGATTATATAAAGCTGATGAAGGGGAAATACTTGTAAATGGTAATGACATACATGCATTTAATATTTCTGACTATATGAATTTGTTTAGTGTTGTGTTCCAAGATTCAGAACCACTAGCATTAACTATTGAAAATATTATAACTTGTCAAAGAAATAATGAAGTTGATAAAGAGCGTTTATACGAGGCTTTAGAAAAGTCTGGATTAAAAGAAAAAGTATTAAGTCTTGAACTCAAAGAAAATACATACTTAACTCAAATGTTTGATTTGAAAGGTGTAAGACTAAGTGGTGGAGAAACTCAAAAATTAATGCTTGCGAGAGCTTTATATAAAAATGCACCATTATTAATTTTAGATGAACCAACGGCAGCCCTAGATCCACTTGCAGAAGAAAGATTGTATTTGCTATATGATGAGTTCACAGAAAATAATACTTCATTATTTATCTCGCATCGATTAGCATCAACTAAGTTCTGCGATAGAGTATTCCTTCTAGAGCACGGTAAAATAATTGAAAATGGATCACATGATGAATTAATCAAATTGGATAAGAAATACAAGGAAACCTTTGATATTCAAGCAATATACTATAAG
>CAYONI010000085.1:0-2888 GCA_964405295.1 uncultured Methanosarcinales archaeon
CTTCATCAGCGTAAGTATGAAAAACTTGTAAATATTAAAAAAGCATTGCTTCAAAAGATGTTTGTATAGGAAGGACGGAATATGTATGGCATTTGATAATGAATTAATATTTGAAAAAGAATTGATGTCTGTTCTATCACAATATGGATGGGAAAAAGAAATCATTAAAAATCCATCAGAAGAGGATTTGCTTAGAAACTGGGCAAATATTCTATTCTCTAGTAATAGAGAGATTGACCGTTTAAACAACCAACCACTTACTGATGGAGAAATGCAACAAATTATAGAACAAATCAAATCTCAAAGAACACCGTTGAAACTAAATGGTTTTATTAATGGGAAAACTGTTTCTATTAAAAGAGATAATCCTCATGATAAGTTACATTTTGGTAAAGAAATCAGTTTAAAAATCTATGATCGTATGGAAATTGCTGCTGGTTCTAGTAAATATCAAATAGTAAGTCAACCCAAATTTAAAACTCCTGGTATTCTGAATGACAGGAGAGGAGATTTAATGCTATTGATCAATGGTATGCCTGTCATTCATATTGAATTAAAGAAATCAGGTATTCCAGTATCTCAAGCAGCCAATCAAATTGAAAAATATTCAAGAGAAGGCGTATTTAGGGGTCTTTACTCACTAGTGCAGATATTTGTCGCAATGACTCCAGAAGAAACATTATACTTTTCTAATCCAGGTGAAGATAATAAATTCAATCCAAACTTTTATTTCCACTGGGCTGATTTTAACAATGAACCAATCAATGATTGGAAAGAAGTAACTGCGAAGTTATTATCAATACCAATGGCACACCAATTAATCGGCTTTTATACTGTTGCGGACAATACAGATGGATTATTAAAGGTATTACGTAGTTATCAGTATTATGCTGCGTATGCAATATCAGATAAGGTATCAAAAACAGATTGGTCTGCGAAAAACAATTTAGGTGGATATATTTGGCACACTACAGGGTCTGGTAAAACGATGACCAGTTTTAAGTCTGCTCAATTAATATCTACATCGAAAGATGCAGATAAAGTTATTTTCTTAGTAGATCGTATTGAACTAGGTACACAGTCGTTAAGAGAATATCAGAATTTTGCAAGTGAAAATGAAGATGTTCAAGCGACTGAAAACAGTAATGTGCTTGTAACAAAACTGAAAAGCAGTGATCCATCTAATACGCTAATCGTGACATCAATCCAAAAAATGAGTCGCATTAGTGAAGATGAAGATGGACTTAAAGCAAAAGATATCGAGTTGATGAAATCAAAACGTATTGTCTTTATTGTGGACGAAGCACATAGATCTACATTTGGAGAAATGCTTTATCTTATTAAAACAACTTTCCCACAAGCAATATTCTTTGGATTTACCGGAACACCAATTCACAAAGAAAATGAAAGAAATGATTCTACCACAGCTGATGTATTTGGAAATGAACTGCATCGCTATAGCATAGCTGATGGTATTAGAGACAAAAACGTATTAGGATTCGATCCATATAAAGTAACAACCTATAAAGATTTAGGTTTAAGAAAGATTGTAGCTTTAGAAAAATCAAAAGCTACAAGTGAAGCAGATGCTATTTCAGATCCTGCTAAAAGTGATAAATATTATGAGTTTATCAATAACGTACCAATGGCAGGATTCTATAATGATACAGGTTCTTATATCAAAGGAATTGAAGATTACATACCAAGTTCTCAATATGATAACCCGATACATCACCAAATGGTTGTTGAAGATATTATATCAAACTGGACAACATTGAGTCGTAATTCGAAATTCCATGCAATATTAGCGACTTCAAGCATCAAAGAAGCAATTGATTATTATCGTTTATTTAAAGCGAATCATTCAACAATAAAAGTAACTGCACTGTTTGATCCTAGTATTGATAATAATGGGGATACAACCTACAAAGAAGAAGGATTAGTTGAGTTGTTAGAAGATTACAATGCCAGATATGGGATGTCGTATACGTTAGGTACTTGGGGTAATTACAAAAAGAATGTTGCTTCTAGACTTGCCCATAAAGAGCCCTATATCAGTATTGAAAAAACTCCAGAAAAACAGATTGATATTTTAATTGTTGTCGATCAAATGTTAACTGGTTTTGATTCTAAATGGATTAATACCCTTTATGTAGATAAGTTATTAAAATATGAACATATCATTCAAGCATTTTCTAGAACAAACAGACTATTTGGTCCAGACAAACCGTTTGGAACAGTGAAGTATTATCGTAAGCCACATACAATGGAAAAGAACATTGAAATATCGATAAAACTATATTCAGGAGATAAACCACTAGGACTATTTGTACCTAAACTAAAAGACAATTTAGATAAACTTAATATAATCTACAAAGAAATTGAAGAACTGTTTATAGTAGGTGATCATACGGATTTCACCAAACTTCCAGAAGAACCACCCACTAAAGCGAAATTCTCTAAACTTTTTAGACAACTTAATGAATCACTAGAATCAGCAAAAATTCAAGGATTCAATTGGGATAATATAGAAGAAACTCCTTTCATTTTAAAAGAAGATTTAGAAATTTATTTTGTAGAGAATGATTACTTGAATTTAGCGTTGAGATATAAAGAGTTACCAACTTCTTCAAAAGATCCAAAGTCAGAAGATGTACCATACGAAATAGATGGATATTTGACAGAAATTAACACAGGACTAATTGATACCAACTATATGAATAGTAAGTTTGACAAGTATTTGAAAGCATTAGACAGTGGAAGTCCTGAAGAACAAGAAAAAACCTTAAATGAGCTTCATAGTACATTCGCTTCTTTGACACAAGAAGAACAGAAGTATGCATCTATTTTCTTAAGAGATATCGAAAGAGGAGATGCAAAAATTGTTA
>CAYONI010000086.1:0-2828 GCA_964405295.1 uncultured Methanosarcinales archaeon
GTTATACGACATATTACTCGGAGCCGACAAATTTATATAAAACAGAAGTCCCTTTCAGATTATGAGAATAAAAGTAGGAAATTTAGATTTAACAATAAGAAAAGCAACATTGCAGGATTATAATTACTGTTATAAATTATTTAAAAGGGATATGTACCAAGTTATTGAAAAGTACTGGGGCTGGAAAAAAGGTAAGTTTAGAAACAATTTTATTCTTTCCCAAGTAAAAATTTTAGAATATAATAACAAAAGATTTGGATTTTATCAAATATCTATAGAAAATGGAGACTATTACATCAAAGAGATTCACATTTCAAATAATCTTAAAAGGAAAGGAATAGGTTCTAAATTATTAAGTATAATACAGGATGAAGCTAAGCAGAAAGGACATAAGAAAATTTTACTTCAGGTTTTCAAAGACAATCCTGCTAAGAGATTATACAAAAGACAAGGTTATAAAGTTAAAAAAGATAAAGGGCCTTCTGTATTGATGGAAAAGAGGATATAGTATCGGCTCCTGTGTCATACGCTTCGGATTTCTTTCAGAAATCCTTGGGGTCGCTACGCTTCTCACTTCGTTCGACCCTCGTATAACAGTAATTTGCCAAGTTATACGTAATATTAATCGGTCAGCCCTCAGAAGATTTAAATATATATAAGAATTTTTTAGAATTATGGATGAAAAAAATATCAAAGAAATTTTGCAAATCATTCTAGATTGTCTTCAAGATAAAGAATTTGTTTGGAGACTTGAAGGAAGTGCTAATCTAAAAATTCAAGATGTTGATATTTCTGTTCAAGATTTAGACATCACCACAAATAATAATGGAATTGAAATTTTTAGAGATGCCTTGAAGAAATATATTGTTAAAGATTTTTTCAGTCAAAAGATAAATGGTTACTCAATAGTCTGCGACATTAATAATTTTGAAGTTGAGATAAATTCCTATGGTGACAGAGAATTGGATATGTTTGATAAGACTGAAAAAATCTCATGGAATGATTTGCAAATTCCGATTTTACCTTTAGAATACGCTAAAAAATTCTATGAATTAATTAATCGAAAAGAAAAAGTTGATCTAATATCTAAGCATTTAACGGGCTGACCTGTGTCATACTGTGCCTACGCTTCGCTTCGGCATTTTTCTTGCAGAAAAACGTATAACAGCCAAATTTACAATGTGAAGATTACTTGGCAATTCTTACAAAAAATGAAATAATTCCTGTTGACTACACACCAGAAGATTGTAGAGCATTAGTCAAGAAAGCATTTGTTGATAGAAATTACAGAGAGCAAGAATTAATACAACAAGCTTCCAGTTTTAGAACTGATGGCAGAGCCACAGAAAGAGTAACAGATTTAGTTTATCAACTTCTTGAAAGCAAATAATTTTTTCTTGAGGTCTTCAGCCAAATTTATATTAACTAGCTTTTTTGGTTTTTCTTCTAAGACATTCATTCCTTTTTTATTATATCTTGGAATAAGATGCCAATGAACATGTTTTGTTTCATCCATATACACCAAATAAACTTTTTTTATTTTTAATGCTTTAAGCATAGCGTCTCTTACAGCATCAACAACATCCATTAAATGTTCGTATTCTTTTCTCTTGAGCAAATGCAAATCTGTAACTTTTTTCTTCCAGACAATAACTACATGTCCTCTTGTTATAGGATAATTTGCTAAAGTTGCGTAGAGATTTTTATCTTCAAAGAAAACTGCTCCCTTTTTTGGTTTTGGTAAATCCTTGTTCATAGTTTAAACATAAATAGTTTATTATTTAAGTATTTCTTTTTTACATGTAATTAAAGTATCTAAAGTTCTCTCCTTCCCTTGATGTGTTTGTTAGATGTGGCTTCGCCCTTTAAAACGGCGTTCTCAAAAACTCTTCGAACGAAGTTTGACCACATTCTGTATGGTCAAAGAACATAACAGGAATTTCCAAGTTAGTTTCAATAAGTGGGCGAGCTAAAAGTTAGTCAAATTAAAAATTTGAGAAATAATAAAAAAGAGGTTGGCGTTTATTGTTTCTTTGCTTTTCAAATTTCAAGTGCTTTTTCTAACTGTGTAATTGGGAATCCATGCTCTTTAGCCATTTTTCTTGCACTTGGTTCAGAACCTAAATAACCTTTACTAATTCTTTCCAAAAGAGAGTGTCCATAACTGGTTTGTATACCTTCTTTAAGTGCTTTTTCTAACTGTGTAATTGGGAATCCATGCTCTTTAGCCATTTTTCTTGCACTTGGTTCAGAACCTAAATAACCTTTACTAATTCTTTCCAAAAGAGCTTGATAATTATCCCAGTCTGGAAATTGTTTTCTATATGCATCATTAATTGTTCTACTTTGATTTATCATAGACAATATAATAAATAACTAGTATTTAAATCTTTCGATTAATTTACTACTATCAAGTTATTACTTTTCATAAAACTACACCAACCTCTAAAATAAGCTCGCCCGCTTACTTTGGATTTTTCGGCTTCGCCGAACGTTGCACTAAAATTCAATTCTTCGGATAGTTTAACAGGAATTCCTAAGTTATACGAAATTGAGAAAAAGCCTTTAAACCAAACATTTATAACTTCTACTATATAAAATAACAATATGAAAATATTTAGTGAGAAAATATGGAAAAGACACACCAATCCTTTAAGTGGCTGGACTCGAGTAATGGCCTTCTTCTTAATTCCAATATCAGTTTGGTTCCAAAATTGGTATTTTCTAATAGGGCTTTTAATATTTTTTGCTATCAACCCTATACTTTTTCCCAAACCAAAAAATAAAAATAATTGGATGAGTAAATCTATTTTAGGTGAAGAATTATG
>CAYONI010000087.1:0-2788 GCA_964405295.1 uncultured Methanosarcinales archaeon
GAATCATACATCAACGACATCAGCATCAAATCGCGTAATCCATAGAGGGTATCCCTTTTAGGCAGACCGAACAGGATTCTCATTTGGTTTTGTGAAAGGTACTCATGTGGGCCGCTGTCCTCTTCTGGGAACTTGTGGATGTCTGCTATTTTGTTGGCAGAAACAGAAATTGATGCATCCTTGTATTGCAAGAGATAAGTGAAGAAGGTTTTCATAGCAGAAAGCCGGTTGTTCAGTGTTGCTGCCCCATTTCCCCTTTCGTTCCTACACCAATCAAGAAACCCCACTATAGTGGACTGCGTTATCATTGACGCGCTCATATCGTAGATTGAACAATTGAGACCGTGCTTTAGATAGGAAACAAACACAGAAAGTGTCGCCTTATATGAGGAGATTGTATTGGGTGAAGAATTTTTGACTTTTGGTAGGTATGTACCTAGGAAGTCCCGGATTCCCTCGAAAAAGATGGGGTCTGTAAATTTCTTCATCTTTGGTCACCCCCCAAAGTCGAGTAGACCACATCCAAAGAATCCCAATCTATCTTGGTGCTGTTGACAAGATTGTTTGGCAGTGTATGCAAATACCACATTGTATCTTCGAACCTCTCATGTCCAAGATGCACCTTGAGACGGTAAAGCATCTCAACTGAGCTAATCCCTTCGTCGAGCCACTTGAGGATTATCCTTGAAGCTGCAGCATGCCTGAGGTCATATGGCCTGGGTCTTGGGGCCTCATCAAACAATCCTGCTTTTTTCAGGCATATTTCAAATTGGCTGCGCAACCACGAAGGGGCGTACATGCTTTTGGTCGGGCTTGTAAAAAAGAACGGCCTGTCCCCAAAGACATCGTCGTATTCTTTGCACAAGATGAATAGGTCTTCAGACATCCATACCATCCTGTCTTTGTATTTTTTGGATTGCCTGATAAAAACAGTGCCGTTGGTGAAGTCAACATCATCCCTTAAAAGGCGGAATGGCTCGCCCGGCCGCAAGGCACAACAGTACATCATCCTAAGCATTACAGGCATGACATACTCCCTGTTTGGACATAACCTGAAAACGGGCATGGTATCAGCAGCATGGAAGATGTCAACCAGGTTCTTGTCCGAGAGAATAAAGGGGTTGAAGTGCTCGCCTCTGGGTATTGCCTCCGGCGGAATATGCAAATCACAGTAATTTGTCTCATTCAGATAACTCAGAAATGTTTTGGTGGTGAAGAGCCTGGCCCTCTTACCGTTTGGCTTCTCTTCATTCCTACTCTCTGCCCATGTATATATCATTTCAGAAGTGAGCATTGTATGGCTGGGATATTGCTCATAAAGGAAGCGGTCAAAGGTAGCCGCCCTTTCTTCTAGGCTTTTTCTTGAATAGCCCAATGAACTGCGAAACTCGATGAAATCTTGAATTTGACTTGTAAGAAAGCTTTTTAGGTTAGTCATGGTACACCTCGCTTTGGAGGGGTATCCCTTCAAAATTCAAAGAGCATTTTGCCATCTTTGGATTGGTAGCGATGTACTTGTTTATAGAACTGAAGGAGGAGTGCCCTAGAAAAAGGGATATTCCATGTGGATCCATATCAATTTCTGAGAGCCAGGTAGCTGCCGAACGTCGCAGACCATGGAATCCTCTTCCTTCCTTCTTCTCTATTCCAGCACTATTGCAAAGTCGCCAGAACTGCGAGTTAATAGCCCCGCCATGGATTGGTACGGTTTTCCTGGTATGTTGTAGAAATACCTCATCCATTTGGGTCTCTGTCTCACCACGAAAACAAAGGATGTATTTAGCAACTGCATTACCAACCTCGGGTAACAATGGCAGGTCAACCCGTCTCCCTGTCTTTTTTTGCCGTATTGCTATTGTTGAATCTTTCCAATCGATGTCTTGTCTTTTTAAAGTGGCAATGTCGCATGCCCTCAGACCTGTTGTCACTGCAATCAGTATGATAGCCCGGATTCTACATGCCATCTCATTTTCTTGATTGCAGCAGTTGAGCATCTCCTGCACTTCACTTTTAGTGAAACAGGGTATTGTCCTTGAGCGGTTTGGAACCCTATAGACTGCAGGATCCATCTTGAATTCTGTACATAATCCTTTTGAATTGAGAAAACCAAGGAATTGCCTTATTGATCTGATAACCTGATCCATTGATCCGGGACAGCTCTGTGTAAAATCTTGCACTATTGTATTGAGGGTCTGACTGTCTATTTCAGAGAAAGCAATAACTCCTTCTGAAGATAGCATATTACAGAATTTCCTTATGACCTGTGAATATACTCTAGCTGTTGTTATTTTGATGCCAAAATCAAGATATACAATCGATGCATAAAATAGATGACGAAAATTCTGATTTAAAATGCTGGTTTTGGGCTTGCCATTGTTCTTTGCTCCGTCAATGACGCCAGTTTCTAAAAACCCCTGTATCAGGAATACGATTCTCAGTTGTATTGCTTGGTATTGTTTTGAATAGTGCTTGCTTTCAATTTCGGGCTCATAGGCCTCAAGTATATTCCCAGAAAGCCCAGATTCTTGATAAGTCGTGAGGAAAATGGATAGGTTTGAAATCGCTACCCCATATTTTCTCATCGTTTCTGGTTTGTAGTTATATTCACAGATAGTTGCATTGAGTTGGGTCAATGCTTGTTCAATCATTCTCTTTGTTTCCATTTAGCTGATTCTCCTATAGTTAGACATGTGATATATCTACAATAGGGGAGAAAATGGATGAAATGAAAATAAATTATCCCGATAGTGAAAAAACCTTCTTACTGTCTGATAAAGAGTTAGAAGGA
>CAYONI010000088.1:0-2780 GCA_964405295.1 uncultured Methanosarcinales archaeon
GTGAATGGGATCTTTCTAAACAAATGAAATTAGAAAATTTTAGATTTTATTGATTCGTAATTTAAACATTTTATTTGAAATATTATAGAAGATATTGAGGTTTCTTAATGAAGAAAATTATAATTTTTGTATTTTGTTTTTCGGTTTTTAACTTATTAAATGCTCTCGGAACACTTCGGATAGAGTCTATTGAAATGTTGCCCGAAACCAGTATGAACATTGAAGTACGTGATGCAGATGGCAAATATGCGCCTGTCTTAATTGTGAAAACAAATTTAAAAGGTCTTGGCTTCCAAAATGTAAGCAGACCAACCTTACACTCCGCAGAATATATTGCTGGAGATCATCATTACAAATTTTACCTGAATGATAATCAACGAGTTGTAAAAATCACTCACTCAGATTATGAGCCTTTAGAAATACGATTACTTGCTGATTTCGGAATCAATGTAAAAGCTCAACGTGTTTATGAAGTTGAACTGATTACCGATAAAGAAGAAATTCAAATTGCATCAATTGGCAAAGGAACTTTAACAATAACTACAGAACCCTCGAATGCTAACGTAAAAATTGAAGAATACCCAGATTTTGAAAAACAAACTCCTTGCGTTTTAGAAAATTATCCAGCAATAACATATCATTTTAATATCTCAAAATTTAGATACTCGCCTGTAGATACAGTTTTTTCAATTTTTGAAAAAGAGCATATATTTGAAGACGTTAAACTAAAACCATTGTGGGGTGATTTGACTATTACTTCTGAACCAACTGGCGCTGAAATTTATTTAAATGATAATTTCTTTGGATCAACTCCATTAAATCTTCATGGAGCGAAAGAAGGTCTATCATCAGGTGTATATAAATTGAGTGCAAAACCTAATTCAGCTCTTCATGATTATTATTTGGATACACTATATGTTGCAAATGGTAAGCTCATTAAAAAACATATTGATTTTATAGACATTTCAGGTGCCATTGAAATTAATTCAAACATTGATAATCTTAAAATTATGGTAAATGGCATTTATGATGAAATTTTATCAAATAAGGAAACAAAAAGATACCCCAAAGGTGAATATAATATTGAAATACAAAAAGATGGTGTTCACGCGACTTCATATATTCCGATAAAAAAAAATATCCAATTAAAAGAAGGTGAAATTATTGTTATTAGAGATTCACTATTTTCCAAAAAAGGAATATTAACAGTAACTTCCAATATCGAAAATACAAAGTTTGAGATTATTGATAAAGAAACTGATAGCATTGTTTATGTTGGCAATCAAGTTAATAATATTGAATTGCTAACTGGTAATTACAAAATAATTTCAAACGCTGAATTTCAAAAATTCATTGTTCTTGAAAAAGATATTCAAATTGAATATAATAAAAAAGAAATTATTAATTTCGCTTTTTCTGAAAGACATAAAACTGAATTCATACGTAAAATCGAAAATGAAAATGAAATTGAGCGTCAAAAAAATCTAAACTTTGCTTACAATTTATATGGTAATGATAATCCAGTTTATTTATATGAAAGTATGTTTAAATCTCCTAATACTGTGTTTAAACCAAAACCTATGCTATATCTTTTTAATGGTGGTTTTGGATTTCAAACACCAATATTAGCTAAACTCATCATATTTAATAGAAATAATTTATTGAATGATAACATATCATTTTATTATGGTTTCAGTTCTATAGGTAATATTCTCATATCTAATAAAATAATTCTAATTGATGCATGGTCGTTCCAAGCAGGTGCACTTATTAAAAGTGATGATCATAAAAATAGATTTTTTGTAGATATTGATTTTGGTGGGAAATGGGTATTTAATTTAAGCTATTTCCGTTCGTATAACTCTAGTGTGAAAGGAATTGACGATGATGGATGGGTACCCGCAGATTTATCATTTTGTTTTGAAAGACATACTATTTTGGATCAGTTTCTAGTTATTAAAATTGGCACAATTTTCTATGCTGGCAAAGAATTCAAAGAAAAGGATATTATTAATTTAGGTTCAAATCCATACTTTGCTGTTGGCTATAGATTTTAAAGAATCATATTATTATGATCATATAACAGGATAATGTAACATGAAAGAAAATCAAAAGCTATATCGTTTTATTCCCTTTCAAGAATTAGTTGATATTTGCGAAACTCCAGGCAAACTAATTCTTAAAAGCCCAAGTTTATGGGATGATAATTATGAAGGTTATTTTTATCGTAAACTAATGCATGAAGAAAGTATGTCCGAGATGTTTGATAGATTTAATACATTAATTAAAGATAGTGATCTTGATATAGATGGTGACTTTAAAATAAACATTACTAATTTGAATCAGAAAACCATATTAGCAATGTTACGTTATAGTGCTCTTTATTACTTAATTTTTTGTATTAGTTGGAGTAAGAAAAAGGAATCGGATGCTTTGTGGCGGATTTACAATCACAATAATAAATCGATAAGAATTTCTACCAAAATTAATAATTTTAAAAAAATAAAGTATTTAAATTTTAATGTAGTGGATTATAAAACTCATTTAGGTTTAAAAAAAGTATTGGATGAAATTTTAGTCAGGAATATAAATAATAATCATTTAACTTTTAAACTTTTTATGCCATTTTGTTTAAAACGTAAAGAATTTCATCACGAAAATGAGATTAGAATGTTCTATTTCCATAAGTTACCAACAGTCCCATTATTAAATCTTATCAGATCGGATGAACACAGTGCTGAAGATTTGAATTTTATCATTAAGGGAATCAAAACATGCTT
>CAYONI010000089.1:0-2740 GCA_964405295.1 uncultured Methanosarcinales archaeon
AATGGATATAAGCCTATCCCTATTAAACCAAGAACGAAAATACCATTTATGAGCAAAGGGGAGTCCTGGCAGGTAGATATAGACAAGGCACAAGTAGAAGAATGGGCCGCAAACGGGAAAGGGGCAGGGAGTATAGCCCTGACCGGGCTGTGTGGTATTGATTGCGATGTCAAAAATAAAGTTGTGTCTAATAAGCTTGTAAAATATATCCGGGCGAATATAGGCAGAAAAGAAATGATCAGAATCGGGCTTCCCCCTAAATTCTTAGTCCCTGCCTCCCCATTATCTGCAATAAAAAAGAAACATAAAAACACATGGTACGACAAATCAGGAGAGAAACACGAAATAGAGTTCCTCTCCCCAGGGGATCAATATTTTCTTGCCTTTGGTATCCACCCGGATACCGGCAAACCTTT
Organism: uncultured Methanosarcinales archaeon; assembly: GCA_964405295.1. Lineage (GTDB taxonomy): Archaea > Nanobdellota > Nanobdellia > Woesearchaeales > CAYZNE01 > CAYZNE01. The sequence goes on from CAYONI010000089.1 coordinate 417, forward strand.
CTCCTGGGTTAAAGATCATTCCCCTATTAATATTGCGATGGCCGATCTTACCACCTGGGACGAGCTGGACATATCCGGCCTTGAGGATGAATTTGACCGCCTGGCAACGGAAGCAGACTGGACAAGAGAAAAAAAACAAAAGTCTAAAGGTGAGAATCCTCACCATAAGGCGCCCAAAAGGGTGGCTGATCCTTTCACCACCATGAAGGGGGCAGGGGACATGGCAGACAAGGCTGGTATAGCAGAGCTAAAGGCTTGGCTGTCCTTACTACCCAGTGCCTGGGTTAATGACCGCGACAACTGGATAACCATCGGCGCTGCTGTCCACCATGAAACAGGTGGAGGGAATGAGGGCTGGCTGTTATTCGACCAATGGAGCCAGGGGAGCAATAAATATAAAGGTAGAAAAGACACCATGGATAGATGGGAGTCTTTTGATCAGGCCAGAGGGCTCAAAGACGGTGGAGGATGCAGCACCAGGGGGACTATCATTCATGTGTTAAAGGAAGCCGGGATCTGGAAGCAGGCAGAAAAAGAAGGAGAGGCGGCAAGGGAAACGGCATCAAACAGCCAAGAAAGAGAACAGTCCACAGGCAACGCCAGTGACCTTGTAGAGCAGATGAACCAACGCCATGCAGTTATAAAGATAGGAAGCAAGTGCCGGGTCATGGATGAAAGTAAAGCCATAGACGGTGGTATTGATCTTGGTTTCCTGAGTGTTCCTGATTTTAAAACAATGTACTCCAACAAATTTGCACCAGACCCAAAAGACCCCAAGAAACAGAAACGGCTTTCAGACATATGGTTGGTTGATCAGTGCAGACGAGAATATAACGGGATAGTTTTTGATCCATCGAGGCTGAATGTGGACGGGTATTACAATCTGTGGAAAGGGTTTTCCATAAAACCAAAAAAAGGGGACTGGCGAAGGTTTGAGGATCATATCTATAATGTGATAGCAGACGGGAACGAGACAATAGGAAAATGGATAATTGCCTGGGTAGCAAGGATGGTACAAGACCCGGGAGGCAGACGACCAGGGACTTCAATTGTAATGAAGGGAGGTCAGGGAACCGGGAAAGGGGTTTTCGCAAACACTGTCGGGGATTTCTTTGGACGGCATTATCTTCCCGTGTCCCACGCCTCCCAAGTGGCTGGGAGGTTTAATAGTCACCTGACAAACAAGCTCCTGGTTTTTATTGATGAAGGGTTCTGGGCAGGGGATAAGCAGGCGGAAGGAGTTTTAAAAAGTATTATTACAGAACTGTATATGGCTATTGAACAAAAAGGGATTGATATTATCAGGGTTGTGAACCACATTAATCTGATCATGGCCTCAAATAATGATTGGGTTGTTCCCGCAAACATGCAAGAAAGACGATTCTGTGTCCTGAATGTCAGCAGCAGAGAACAAGGACACCCTGAATATTTTGAAAAAGTTATGCGCCAGATGTATGAAGAAAACGGACTTCAGGCCATGCTTTATGACCTGCTCAAGATGGATATCTCTGACATAAAATTAGGAACGTTTGAGCAAACGAAAGGACTGTACGAACAAAAAATCCATTCCATGTCTACCGAAATGCAGTATTGGCATGAACGACTCCAAGAAGGAGAAATCTTATCCTTTATAGAAGATGAAAGTGAATTTTCTAATTATGTAGGGGAATCGGTTTTATGGGGTCAGGTCAACAGGAAAAAACAGCACCTGGACTATCTAAGGTTTGCTGATCAGGTCAAAGAAAGATATCCATTATCTCCAACTCAGTTTGGATTGTTCGTCAAAAAAATATGTCCAGAAGTCAGAGTTTTTAAAAAAAGAATAGGCGAAAAATTAAAATGGTATAGAGAGTTCCCGGCAATAGAAGAGTGCAGGAAAGAGTTTGAAACTCAAATAAAATATCAAATTGATTGGGAGTTGGAAGATGAAGAAGAAAACCTACCTTTTTAGAAATTTTAGTTTGTACCCACTTAAGGGAGGTACACAGTTTAAAGGAGGTACAAATAACCTATTGAAATATAAGGAAAAACCTTCTGTACCTTCTTTACCCCCCTTTTTGACTAATATTGCTATACTTTTTTTTCTTATAAAAACTACAGGAATTATCAGGATATATAATAGTATACTAATATATATATATACTAGGAACAGTAGGTACAGTAGGAACAACCCTTTGTTCATCACCCTCTTGGGTGTTCCCCCCTTGTTCCCCCTTTGGGCCAGGTGGGTACACAGCAGAAAACACCACAACCCACAAAAAAACAGGGCCCCCCTCCTTGGGTTGAGCCATGGCAACCTTGAAAGATTTCCTCCCTGAAAATAT
>CAYONI010000090.1:0-2688 GCA_964405295.1 uncultured Methanosarcinales archaeon
TTTAGCTGATTAGGGTTAAGCCGTCGCTCGTATCGTGCGGATACGGCCGGTGTTCCCCCTGTTGGCACTTCGTTACGGACAATCACCTTCTGGTTCTCTGGTATTATTAAGAAATGTATTCTGTGCGCCATTATCAATATATAATGTGATATCAGCATCATAAATCTTATTGTCCTTAAAGGTATTGCGGTATGAATATACATATGCCATTAATGCGGCGCGGGTCGCGCCGGAGGGCATAGTACAAATAATATTATCGTGAACATTATTATCATGCGTATACGCATCCAGATAAATTCCCCTGATTGAAGCTCCATCCCCCGCATTCATAACGGTATTGTACCGGATTTCTTCATCCACGCATCCTGCCCCCGCACCATAAATTCCACCACCATCACTGACTGACTGCATGAAATAATCAATAACGTTGTATTCTATTATATCCACCCTAAATACTACTTGAATACCGGAATATCCAGTATTCGTTGTCTTATTATAACTCACAGATTCAAGATCAGCACTTAAGACATAAATACCATTGCCGCGACTTCTGATTCTACCCGTTATGCATATATCTGTGATTTCATTATCATCAACTTCACCCCCAGCGTAACGCCCTACCGTAATACCACTTCCCATAATACAATCAGAGACAACATTCCCACTGATATTAATATTAACATTCCCCGGGAGTGCATACGTACCGTCCCACATACACATACTACCAGTGCGACTATCCCCCAACGCCTGAATCGCGGCTCCCCACCACGCTTGTTTGGGCGAGGCTTTTCGGCACGTATTGTTTGTGATGTCTATATTATCAGACATATAACTAAATATATTTGCTTCGTTTGTGTTTCCGATAGTCAGATTATCAAACGTAATATTATCCGTTTCTTGAATCCAGATACCGTAACAATCTGCAATATACTCTACCGACTGTCCGGTCGTAGAGGGCAACTGCATATATAGATAATCATCTTTCCACCCCCACTCATAATCATCATCAATTTCGTTGATACACCCTTCGATATGTTTAAAAATTCCACCACCATAGTCACCAGGAACATTATTAAACGCATTATATGATATCACTCCGGCGGCAGTGGATGATGTTATAATTTTTGATTCTACTAACCAATTGCATGTATGATATACAAATATTGCGCCTGTAAACCAATCGGCAGCCGCTCGCGCAAGGTCTGTCGCATCGTTAAAAGATGTTAGGCCGGGATAGACCACACTCGTTATTGCCGTTTGTACCGGATCGGTTTCTACCCCATCAACATATATTCGTGTCGGACCGTAAAACCAGTCACAATCCAGCCAATCTGTTCCATCCCATTCAACTGCGTTGGGTCCACTGAGATCAGTATCTATCCATTTTTCCCCGACAGACGGAGAACCCGGAGTGGTCCCAAATACATAATCCACATCAGACGGCATATAAACCCTGTAAAGATCTCCGCTGACTAATACCCAATCGGAATTATCAATGGTTCTTAATCCACTGATAGCGCCAGATTGAACCGGATGATTACTGGAATAAATAATGGGGTGACTAATATCATCTCCGCTCTGCGTGGGTTGCATATCCCCATTAACCGAACCGCAAAAATAAACAATATCCAGCCCTTTTAAATTGGATTGTGTTAGGCTCCCGAAGGGATAAATCGCATCGGTATAAGAATGTCCATCACTGGTGCCATCACCATTTGCCGCCACAAAATAATCTTTTCCACCGACTCCTGAATTTTGTCGGATTGATGTTGATGTAATTCCGCCAAATGTCCCCCCATTAATAACACCGCCTGCCGAACTTGTTTTGTAGCCAAATTCAGACAGCACTGGCGCTGTAGCCGTTGCAAAGTCAGCAGAATACATGGCGTATTCAGTTGCGATTTGCGTAGCTGATTTTGCAGATTCGGTAAACTGAAATTCGTCTAAATACATGCGCGGGCATAGGCCTGAGTCTGCACCAAATGTTGTATTTGTTGACCAATTTGTCCCAGTATACGTTTCTGTGTCGCCGTCTTGCGATCCATTCACATATACTTTTGCGGTCCCTGCAGTTGCATCAAACACAAACGAAAGATGTTCCCATGACACCGCAGATGCAGTTGAGCCTGTGAAAGTTGTCCAGCCATCTATTGTAAGAAATCCAAACTCACCAGCCGTTGGGCCATTCCAACACATCCGAACAAAAGGAGAATACACAATTTGTGCATAATCATTGCTCGCTGTGCTCTTAATCCACATATTTGCAGTATAATCCTGTTCCGTGGATGTCATTGTGGACGTAATGAAATTTCTATAATTAAAATACTGGCAAGTCCCGATATATCCGGCAGCGGTTTTTATCGGACTATCAGATGCTTTTTTTGTCCCTGTGTACCCATTGGCAGTTGAATCACCTATTGTAGTCGTGGTCAATTCTTCCATATGATAGACACATAAATCATTAGCCCAAACCGCCTCACTCCCATATGTGCTATCTGCTGCTGGTTGTGATCCTGTACCACCTGCACTCATGCCCCACCAAAGATAAAAATCAACATCAGTAGTCGTCGAACCCGTAATCGGCACCCATATTTCACAGTCACCATTTGCCACAATCGCCGCAGGAGTATACCATACCGGATCACACGCCATTTGCGTTTCCCCACCTGCATCAGAAGAAACCCGCAC
>CAYONI010000091.1:0-2625 GCA_964405295.1 uncultured Methanosarcinales archaeon
AATCTCAAAGAATCCGTAATTTTCCTTTTTGAGATTGACCAAGACCGTTCCCAGAGCCATATTTGCCAGAAGAACCGAAAGGCCAAGGATAATGGAAAGCCCGGTAGTAAAAAAAATCAAACCCAGAGTAATAATCAGAAGGTCGGCTCTGGTCTTAACAAAACGACCTAACCAACTAAGAAGAATCCCGAAACATCCCCCAAGGAAGAAAGCGCCGATAATCTGGACAAGAGCGTGAAAGATTACCTTAAGAATATTGACATCAAGATGTAAGGATAAAGCCCTGGCTATAGCCAGAGAGATAGAAAAAATGATTAAACACCAGGCATCATCGATTGCGACAATCCCCAGGAGGGTGTTAGTAAAGGTTCCTCTTGCTTTATATTCGCGGATAACCATTACGGTAGCCGCAGGAGCAGTAGCAGTGCCAATGGAGCCAAAGAGAAGAGCAAGATAAAAATTTTGTTTCAAAATGAAAAATAAGGCAAGGGTAATCAAAAACCAGGCACCGGTTGCCTCTAAAATGGAAATCGTAAGGACCGACTTACCAATCTTTCTGAAATGCTCTTTAGAAAAGTTCTGACCTAAACCAAAGGCGATGATGGAAAGAACGATATTGGAGATAAGTCCTGAAGAATTGATAACTCCGGGAGAGACCAGATTAAGGAGAGGAGGACCAATAATGATGCCCAGGAGAAGATAGGCGGTGACCGCGGGAAATTTGAATCGGTGTAATATCTTGGCCGCAAAAAGTCCGGTAAAAAGAATGATCCCCAGGGAAAAGATTGTATCCATTTTATTTAAAGTCCGAGCAAAGTCCTTTCTCTTTGAAAACTGATAAGATAATATCAAATAAACTGATGATTCCGAGTAAATTATTCTTTTTATCAACAACCATCAATCTTTGAGTTTTGTGTAATTTCATCAGACGCCTCGCCTCCTGAACCGTTGCCTCTTTGCTGACAGTTAAAAATTTTCTTTCCATAATATCATCAACGATACAAAGCATTGCTATCTCTGAGCTAACCTCCAACGCAAAAATATTTCTTTCCTCCTCCTGGAGGAAGGGGACACTTTTCAATAATTCGTGGATATGCGGCGGATGGGGCTGGAAAACCCTTAAAAGATGCTCCAATTCCACAATCCCCACTATCTTTTCATCCTCGATTACGGGGATGGTATGGAAAGTGTATTTATAGAAAATGCCGATTAATTCTTTTAAGGTTGTTTCCCTCCTCGCCATAACCACATCCTTTTTCATCACATCTTTAACTAACATATTTTCTCCACCTCCTTTAATCTTCTCAACACCTTTTTCTTTCCCAGAATCTCCATCATCTCAAAAAGTCCGGGACCAATTGTTCTGCCGGTGATTGCTACTCTTAAAGGGTGAAAAACGTCTTTAGTTTTCAAACCATTATTTTTAGTCCAATCACGAATTATTTTTTCCAGGGAAACGACCGAAAAATCCGAAAGAGTTTCAAGTTCCTGTTTTAGCGAAACCAGGATTTCCTTAACCTTTGGTTTTTCTAAAACAAGCAATGCCTGAGGGCTAAATTTTATCTCTTCACCCAGGAAATATTCAATCAAATCAGGAACCTCGGAAAGTTTCTTGATGCGTTCTTTTTCCAGGGCAATAACCTTGATGAGGTAATCTTTATTTCCTTCCCGTTGTTTTTCTTCTAAATAAGGCAAAATAAGTTCCACTAATTCTTCCGGTTCTTTCTTTCTAATGTAAAGACCGTTCATCCAGGTTAATTTATTTGTATCAAAGATAGCGGCTCCTTCTTTGCACCTTTCCAGCGAGAATTTTTGAATTAATTCCTCTTTGGTGAAAATTTCCTGACTTTCCTCTGTCCCCCAGCCCAAAAGCGCAAGATAGTTAAACAATGCCTCCGGGAGAACCCCGATTTTTCTGAATTCCATTACCGAAGTTGCCCCGTGCCTCTTACTTAAACGACCGCCATCCGGTCCCAGGGTCATTGCCATATGCGCAAATTCGGGAATTTTACTGTTGAATGCTTCAAAAAGCATAATGTGACGGGGGGTGTTGGAAAGATGGTCCTCTCCTCTGATGACTGCGGTGATTTCCATTAAAATATCGTCTACTACCACCGCAAAATTGAATGCCGGTTTGCCATCGGACTTCATAATGATAAAATCCCCCATCAATTTCGTGTCAAAACTGACCTTTCCTCTGATTAAATCATTAATCTCAATGGTCTTTTCCGGAATCTTGAATCGGAGAACTGGCTTTCTTCCCTCTTTGATATATTTTTCTTTCTGCGCATCGCTAAGGTCACGACAGCGGTTATCATAGCGCGGGCTTTCTCTTTTAGCCAGAAGTTCCTTATTTCTTTGCTCTAATTCTTCTTTACTGCAGTAGCAATAATAGGCCTTATTTTCCTTTAATAATTTCTCGGCATATTCCTGATAGAATTCCAGTCGTTCCGACTGCCGGTAGGGTCCAAAATCTCCCCCCTTCTCCGGTCCCTCATCCCAGTTCAGACCCAGCCAGTGTAAGTCCTCGATAATTCCTGCCTCAAACTCTTTTTTTGAACGGGCAATGTCGGTATCCTCAATCCTGAGGATAAACTTCCCCTGGTGCTTTTTTGCCAGAAGATA
>CAYONI010000092.1:0-2605 GCA_964405295.1 uncultured Methanosarcinales archaeon
TTCTTGTAAAAAAACTACAGAGGAAGAAAACGTAATTGAACCATTTCTTGATATTTATTACATTAACGATTTACATGGGGCAATTTTACCATCAGACGATCAAATTGGTATTTCAAATATAGCTAATTTTATCAATACTAAAAAAGAAGCTAATCCTGAAAATGTATTAGTATTAGCAGGTGGAGATATGTTACAAGGTTCAGCATTATCAAATTATTATTCAGGTTTATCTACTATTAATATGATGAACTTAATGCATTTTGATGCATTTACTCTTGGAAATCATGAATTTGATTGGGGATTAGAAACAGTTACAAACTATTTTGATGGAAATGAAGATAATGGTGAAGCTAATTTCCCATTATTAGGTGCAAATGTGTTTTTAGAAGGCACAGAAATTATTCCAGACAATATTGAACCTTATACAATAATTGAACGTGGAAACGTAAAAATCGGTATAATTGGCACAATGGGATTTGGCCTTGAATATTCTATTGCTGCAAGTAAGATTGCAGGATATGAATTTGCTTCTCCAGTACCTATTATTGAAGAATATGCTTATCATTTAAGAACTATTGAATTGGTTGACATAGTTATTGTTGTTAGTCATGATTCAGGGAATATAAATAATGGAGTTTCAGCCCTTACTGGCGACTATAAGGTTGATGCAATCTTCAATGCACATTCACATAATGAATATGCATATACTGATCTTGGGATTCCGGTTATTCAATCAGGAAGCAATGGAGAATATGTTGGTCATGTAAGACTTGATTTAGACGAAGAAACAATTACCACATCTTCAGCTGAAAACTTAAGCTATTATGATAGTGCATTGTTCCAAGCTGAAAATGAGGAAGTACAAAATCTTTTAGATACATACTTATTAGAAACAGACGAGTTATTCAATACACCTATTTTGGTTTCTGGAGAAGATTTATCTAGAGATGATCTTTCCAGATGGCTTGCTAAATTAATGCGAATTACATCAGGTAGTGATATAGCTTTTCATAATCTTGGAGGTACAAGAACTGAGATAGATGATTCAGAAATGATTACCCTTGGATTATTGTATCAAGTGTGGCCTTTTGATAATATTATCAAAACTGTATATTTAACAGGTGCTCAAATAAGTAGCTATAGAATTACTAGTTCGGATGCATTTGATACTGATATTACAACTTTTGAGGATGATGTTTATTATAAAGTTGCGACGAACGACTATGTATTTGATAAGGAGTATAACCCATTCTTAGATGGGGAACATCCTGAAAATACAGGCTTACTTCTTAGAGATATTGCAGTTTCAGAATTAGAATTACAATCTATTCTAAATTCATCGTTTCTCTCTTCAAATGATATCTTATCTGTATCTCTTTACCCAGATGAAGAAAATCCTTTCATCTCACCAACAAATTAGTTATAATGGCTAATATTATCCAATATTAGCCATCTCTATGATTTTTTTTCTAGAATTTTTGACAAAATAATATGATAATAGTTCAACTTGAACTATCACTATTTTTGTTATAAAATTATGATGCATACTTGCTGTTCACATGATATAATAATATAGAGCAATAATGGCAGCAAACAGAATGTATTTTAGACTCTTCATTAAATAAAGAATCACATTTTCTTAATTTTACATAGAAAGGACTACCTCTCATGATTAACAAAGATAATAATTTCATCGGTAAATTCACTATTGTATTATCCATAATAATATTGTTTGAAATATTAAATTTCGTAATGAGCTTCTATATCAGCTCCACTGATACAGTTGGTTTTAACGTTGTTGATATGGTCTTCATAATAAAATTTATTGGAGTAGTAACATTATTCATTTCATTATTTTGGTGGGGAAGAAGCAAGCACAATAACTTATTGAAAGAACAAGTCATTATCCATACAGTATATGTATTTGCAATTTCGATATTCTATTTCACAATCCTTTACTTATTTAAATACTCAATCATTCTAAGTGTTATGGATATCTTAAGAAATAAAATGATTGAAGGAAACCCTGCACTTTTATTAAATTTTTCAGTTTATTCATATAATACTTTAAAATACGTTGAAGGTGTATATCAAAGTTTTACTTCTGAGTTAATTCTGATGATTGAGTTGCTATTCATAACTTGGAACTTAAGAAATCTAATGACTTTGACAAAAAAAGAAGAAAAAAATGTACATTACGATTCATTTTTACATAAAGGCTACTTAAAATATGTGACATTGGCTTTATTAATATCATCGTTTCTGTCCATTAATCTTTTTGAATTTGTATTTGATTTTCTTGGAGCAATGATGTTTTTAATTTCATTCTTCTTATTCAGTCTACAGCTTCCACTTCATTATTTCACTGTTAAACTTAGCAACATGCAGCCTAGTGAAACAACAAAAAGTGTTTTCGTGACATTACAAAAATCATCCTTTATACTTAGCATTATAACTGCCGTAGGATTTGTGGTTTATTTGTGTCTAATTATTTATGGATTTACAGTTGGTGTTGGTAGTTATCGTTTATTTTCAGCTCTAACATCTTTAGTTCTAGTAAGTATTATTGTCTATAATACCTCGCGAACTTTACGATTAGTTGAAC
>CAYONI010000093.1:0-2592 GCA_964405295.1 uncultured Methanosarcinales archaeon
ATCCTAAAGTCGTTGAACATATTCAAAATGAAGAGATAGTAAACAAAGAAATAACGTAAGCGTCAAATACTGGACGTAATACAAAAGGAGCGACAACTACTCAATTGTAGTTATTGCTCCTTATTCATATTAAAGTCCTTAATGATATTTTTACTGTAGGGTAAAATATCATTAAGTTTTATCTGATTGATTTTGTGGTTCGCTAAATAATCTAGCACGAATGCTAAGTATTTATATGGATTTATCTTGTTTAGTAAACAAGTTTGAACGATTGAATAAAGAATTGCACTTGATCTTGCCCCATTTGGAGTATTACTAAATAACCAGTTCTTTCTACCAATCACAAATGGCTTAATCGCACGTTCTGCTTTATTGTTGTCAAGTTCAAGTCTTCCATCAAGTAAATAATTCATGATTGTTGGTAAATAGTTAACGGCGTAATTTATCGCCTTACCATACCCTGACTGAGGAGCGCTCGTTAACTGTTTCTCATTTAACCAATTCCTTAACTCAATCATTAATGGTTTTATGTGAACTTGTTTATACTCATACCTTTCATTGATAGATAAATCTCTTGATTCTCTATCTAATGAATAGATACGGTTAATGTAATTCATCGCATCTGATGTATTACTATTAGCTCGTTTATCTTCAGGTAAGGACACAAATACATCATGAAATTTACGTCTTAAATGAGCCATGCAATGAACTAAAGTCACATTATCAACTTGGTTATATCCGGTATACCCATCAACGTGTAAATACCCTTTGAAGTCTTTAAGAAACTCACTAGCGTTACTTCCCTTTCTTGAAGATGTATATTCGTATAAGACTATATTATCATCATAGTTTGATGATACATATGTCCACATATATGATTTACTATTTGCTTTCTTACCACTTTCTTTTAAAACTTGAAGTGTGGTTTCGTCAGCGTGAATAATGTTCTTACTTGTAAGATCATCTCTCATTTTATTAAAGATAAGTTCAAGCTGTAAACTTGATTTAATCATCCAATTTGATAATGTTTGTCTACTTAAGTTAAGTCCTATTCTTTTATAGTCTTCACTTTGACGATATAACGGTAAGGCATTAGCCGTTTTATCAACGATAACTTGTGCTAGTAAGCTAGATGTTGCGATACTTCCCTCGATAGGTAGTTTAGATAAAGCTGCCTTATGAAAAGAATTACATTTAGGACATTTATAAGTAATGGATTTCTCCATTACTTTAACTGCTTTTTTAATTACTTCTATTGTTTCTCTAGTCTTACTGCCAACTTCAACTAGTGATGCATCACATTCATGACATATTTTATCATCTTCATCTAAATCATATATAACTTCTCTTGATTCTAAATTCTTAAAACTTTCAGCTTTAGTAGTTTTAGCTTTACGTTTTTTGATTACTTTATCAATTGTTGGTTCAACTGCGTTTAAGTTTTGATTTTCTTCAGCTTCATTTAGGTTAAAGAGATTTCTCTCTTCTTCAGTAGGAATACTTTTTTCACTGCTGGTACCGAAAAGAGTTCTATTCATTTTACTTAATGTGAAAGTTAAAACTTCAATTTGTTTTTCTAGTTCATGAAGTTTTAAATGCTCCATTTCAAATTGGTTCACCAACTTTTGATTTTCAATAATAAGCTTTTCAAATTTAATGTTAAGATCTTTATTTTTAGTATTTAACCCTAAAATATAGTCGGCTAAATCAGGGTTGTCTTTAAGTAGTTTATCAATATTTTTATTCATGAAATAGCCTCCTTTTTATAGTGTTTTTATCTATAAATAGTGTATCATAAAAACGGCTAAATATCAAGCTATTTAGCCGTTTTATATCATATATTATTAGTAAAATTCTAACTTGTTTATATCCTTGAATTTGCGCTCTTTTAACCTGAGGCTATGCCCGTTTATTAACCACTTCAATTCATCAAATGATATATTGTATATTTCATTTGTTTTAGTTGGCCATTTGAACTTGCCTTGTTCTAGTCTTCTGTAATATAACCAAAAGCCATTATCGAAATGCAGAATCTTTATTTTGTTTTTTGCTTTATTACAGAAAATAAATAACGATGGTTCAAATAAATCTAACTTAAACTCTGTTTCAACGATGATTGATAATCCGTCAATTGCTTTTCTTAAATCAGTATAGTTAGAACTTAAATACACATTTGTTATCTTATCTAAGTTAATCAATTGCTTGTACCACTTTAATTAGTTTCATAAGTTCTAGATGATCAAAATTGAATGGGACATTGATTTTGATCTTATTTAGCTCGATTGAGAACGGAACGATGTTGCTGGTCTCTTTGGGAATATGTTGGACAACTTTAATAAATGATGACTTTTTATTCTTTTTTCTAACTATTCCTCGTTCAATCTTATCTCTCCAATATATGAATTGATGTACTTTCACATAATTTGATTCGCAAAATGATTTGATTGTTTGATTTGTTGTTTTATGGTCCTTTAATAGCTTTCGCCATTTCTCTTCTGGAGTTACTTCTATATTCATTTTAAAACACCACCTTTAGTAGTATTTTATCAAAATATGGCTGGTTTTGAAATGCGTCTTCTATTTGACGCTTAC
>CAYONI010000094.1:0-2579 GCA_964405295.1 uncultured Methanosarcinales archaeon
TAAAGTCGTTAAATGTCCACAAAGCGGAGAGGAGAGTTGCAATAAAGATAATTTGCTTAATTGAAGGAATAGTTATGTATCTGAACTTACCAAAAGCATTTATCCCATCAATTTCAGCAGACTCATACAACTCTTTTGGGACAGATTGCATTCCCGCTAAGAAGACCAATGCCATAAAGGGTATTCCAATCCAAATATCGACCCACATACAGGAAACGAACGACCATATAGGAGTTCCTAACCACACTGGTGGGTTTTGAGTAATACTAAGAGCTTTGAGAGTATGGTTAAGAAGACCAAACTCATGATCAAACACCCACTTCCATAGCATTGCACTAATAGGAACAGATGAAGCCCAAGGAATAATAAAGAGCATTCGAGCAAATTTACGCCCTCTAAACTCTACGTTCAGACACAAAGCAATGATCATTCCAATTACAGTTTTAAAAAAGACACCTAATGTGGTCCAAAGCAAAGAACGTGCAGTTACTTCCCAAAACACTTTTTGCTTCATTAATCGTATAAAATTATCAAACCATACAAAATTTTGTAAGATACCTAACTTATTGGTCTTATACAGAGACATCAACACAACGTAGATAATGGGGTATATCATAAATACTGCAATAAACAGAGCCGCAGGAGTAAGCAACGCATATGCTAAAGCGGTTTCTCCATTATGTCGTTTCGCTGAAAGTGATTTCATGTACAGCCTTCCTCATCAAAAAATCAATGTTACTACATGAACACCGCCTAGCCAAAAGGCCTAGGCGGATGTACAAAATCACAATTTATTAGTACTGAGCTTTAATTTGATCAACTAATCTAGCTGCTTCATCAAGAGCTGCCTTTGGAGTTTTTTGTCCAAGGAATGCCATTGAAACTGCATCCCAGATTACGTCAGTCATTTCAGCAAACCCTTCAATTAATGGCCATGATTTAGCATTGCCAGCAGCTATATTAAGAGCTTGATATAAAGGAGATTGGAACTGAGGAAGTTTAGCAGCAGAAATTGTTACAGGTGGGAATCCGATCAATTCGTCAAATTCTGCTTTCCATTCATCACGGTAGAAGAAGTCAAGAAATAATCCAGCTTCTTTCTTATTCTTTGCTTCTTTAAAGATAGCAATAGAGTCTGTAATTACTAATGGAGTAGAGTTAACCCCTTCAAATCCTGGAATTTGTGCATATGTAACATCAAAATTTGCGCCAGCTTGAGCAAGTGCTGATTCAACCCACGCACCAATCATTACATAAGCTGCTTCACCTGAGTAGAACACAGGGTGAGATTCCATTCTTGTTTGTGATAAATAGCCACTTGGGACTGTTTTATCTTTAGCAAGTTGCACCATAAATTCAAGAGCTTTTACACCAGCTGGGGAGTTAATGGCACATTTGCCATAACTGCCATCAGCGTTAGTTTCAAAGATATCTCCGTCTGCGGCGTAGAGATAATAACCAAAGTCTGTAAGTTCAGTATGTTTCTTACCAGGCATGATTATCCCGTATTTGCCGGTTCTTTGTTTTACGCTTTTAGCTTCTTGTCTCATCTCTTCCATTGTTGCGGGCACTTTTTTAGTAAGATCATTATTAATGACTAAGATTCTTGCACCTGCGGCAACTGGAAGACCAATTAATTTACCATCAATAAAAGCTTCTTTGGTACCTTCAAAGATATTATCCAAAGTTGCTTGACTGACGTATTTGTCAACAGGTTCGATTGCATCAAGAGAGAGAAGTTCAAGAGCCCAACGAGTACCAATTACTGACAACTCAGGAGCATTGCCTCCAGCGAGGGATGTGGTGAGTTTATCATACAAGTTGTCCCAAGGGATTGGCACAATGTCGAGTTCAATGTTTGGATATTCAGCCATAAACGCATCTTGCAATCTTACTCGGTAATCTTCTGTCAACCCATCATACAAAGCCCAAAACACGGTCACTTTTGGTTTCGCTGCCTCTTGTTGACCAGCTGCAAAAGTTACCGACGTTGTCACTAGTAGCATTATTGCCACTACCAAAAAAACCTTTTTCATAGTAATCCTCCTTGTTTGTTACACCAGAACTTATGATTTACTTAGTGTTAATCATAACTACTGTACTCCTACTGTTTTATTTTATTTCACCCTCTTCCTGAAGTCAAGAATTATCTTTTAAAACTTAAAATAGGACTAAGCCGGATATGATAATTTCCAATCCATCATCAAATGATTTTTTCCCATATACCTAAAACTATGTTTTAATGGAGTAAGAACAGGGAGAAGATCCCTAAAGGAGATAAAGAAGAGGAAGCCCTTTGTTTGACAGCATAAAGCTTCCTCTTCAACAATACCTATGAAAACAGTAACACCGGCCCGGCTTAAGTTCAAGAGAGTTCCCATCCATCCTTGAGACAAGGCAATGGCAAGATGCTGTGTCGCACATGCCTCGGCCCGCTTGAGCTTTCATTCTCGCGGAAGAGAAGCAAGAGATACA
Source organism: uncultured Methanosarcinales archaeon (assembly GCA_964405295.1). Classification (GTDB taxonomy): domain Archaea; phylum Nanobdellota; class Nanobdellia; order Woesearchaeales; family CAYZNE01; genus CAYZNE01. Next base: position 2,476 of record CAYONI010000094.1, read on the forward strand.
CAGCAGAAGATGGCCCAGCGATAGAAACGATAATGGTTTCCGTTGGCCGTTGCCTGGAAGATGGCCACTACTCGACAATATTCCCTGACGATATTGTTAAGTAC
>CAYONI010000095.1:0-2571 GCA_964405295.1 uncultured Methanosarcinales archaeon
TTGCTGAATATAATGCTACTACTATAAAAGAACAGACTAAAATATTTGATAAGTTTATACAAGAAAGCTCTAAAGAAGATGTATTACAAGTAGTTAAAGGTAATGAGCCACTCCCAGAAGGATTAAAAGGTGCTACACTATTAGTAGGGCTTGAAAACTATGCTATGAAGAAAGGTGATGCTGAATTACTATTAGAGTTGGCTAGGTCTCCTATAGCTACAGAAACAAGCGAAGCAGGACAAACCCTTAGACTCATTAGAGAAAGAAGACGAGATTCTGTATCTGCTAAAATATATAGAATTAAAAGAATGAGAGAAGCTAATGCTAAGAGAAGATTAAAAGAACGAGGTAAATCAGTAACCGAAGTAAAAAAGAGTATTAAGAGAAGTGCTAAACAAGCTATTACTAAAGAAAAAATAAGTCTTAGCGAATGGGATAATTTTATTCAAGAAATTAAATGTTAATTATATGTATGAAAGAATAGAACAAATGAGTGATATTGATACTTGGATTTTTGTAATAGGTCTAATTATTTTAATAAAGTTAATAAGTTAATTATATGGCAGTATTATGTTTAACTGACGAAGGAGTCAGAAAATTAAAAAAAGCTATTAAAGAAGGTAAAATAAATCCTAATAAGTTATTAGCTATGACTTCAGCAGAAAGACGAGCTTTCCTTGCTAAGTTTTTAAGTGAAGAACAGGCTAAAATAGTTAATGTAGAATTTGAAAAAAAACTTCTATTAAAGAATCAAGAAAAAGGATTAGTTAATTGGGCTAGAACAATTACTGGTTTAACTACAGAACAAAAACAAGCTGCAAGCCAGAAGATTAAAGATGCTTATGCTGAGAAAAGAAGAAGAAAGTTTAACCCTGCTGAGAATGAATCATTTTTAAATGAATTAACTGCTGATATTTATGGTAAAAAGTATAATGCTGATGTTACTTTAGAAGAAGCTCAAACTATTACAGAACTAGGACAAGATATGTTTGAAGCAGAAGCCAAAAGAAATGAAGATTTTACTTGGAATAGTGTCAAAGAAGGATTAGAATTTGGTGCTAAAAAGGTAGCCTATGATAATTATATTGCTGGATTAGAAAGAATATCTGAAGGAAAAGGTTTTATAATTCCTAAAAAGATAGGAGAAGTTCCTAGAGCAGTAGGTAGAGCTGGTTCTATATCATTCAATTTTATAGCTGAAAATTCTCGTGCTATTAAGGCTTCAGTTGATAATAGTTTTTGGGGTCGTCAAGGTATTAAGGTTCTTTATACTCATCCTAAATTATGGGCTAAGAATTTTGTTACTTCATTTAAAGACATAGGTAAAACTCTCAAAGGTGGAAATGTAGCTGGTGATGCTATTTTAGATGGTGTTAAAGCTGAGATATACTCAAGAGAAAATTATGCTAAAGGATTATATACTAAAGGAAAATATAAGTTAGATATAGGTATTCAAGAAGAGGAATTTCCTACATCTTTACCTGCTAAGATTCCTGTATTAGGTAGATTATTTAAAGCTGCCGAAGTATCTTATGAAGCTGGTGCTATGAGATTAAGAGCTGATTTAGCTGATAAATTATATAGTATAGCAGAAAACAATAAAGTTGATATGACAAGTAATGAACAAGTAGGTGCTATAAATAGATTAGTTAATTCAATGACTGGTCGTGGTAGTTTACCATTGTCTCCTAAAGTACAAAAAATTGTTAATACTGCTTTCTTTTCAATCAAGTTTGCTAAATCTAACTTTGATACATTAACTGGATTTGCTACAGAAAAGACTGCTTTTACTAGAAAACAGGCTTCAATAAACCTATTAAAGATAGCATCTAGTATAGCTGTAATTTTATTTGTAGCTTCAAGATTAGGTGCTGATGTAGAAGATGATACAACAAGTTCTGACTTAGGAAAGATTAAAAAACTAAATACTAGATTTGATATTTCTGGTGGTATGTTTCCATATTTAACTCTAATAGCTCGTATAAAATCTAATTCTATTAAGAGTACTATTACTGGTCTAAAAAAAGAAGGTGTTGGATTTGGTTCTACAAGTGGAACTGATTTATTCTGGAACTTCTTAGAAAATAAATTATCTCCTATAGGTCAGTTAATTAAAGATATGGTTAATAGAAAGACATTTGATGGAGACAAACCTACTCTTAAAAATGAGTTAGTTAATATGGGAATCCCTATGGTTTTAGAAGGAGCTTGGACTGCTAAGAAAATTGATGGTATGGGAATGGCTTTGCTATCTTTTATAGCAGATGGTTTAGGATTTTCTGCTAATACTTATGAGTTCAAAGATAACTGGGATACAAAAACTACTAAAGAAATGACTGAGTTTAAAAAAGAAATAGGACAGAAAAAGTTTGACGAAGCTAATGCTGAATATAATGAAAAAGTAAATGAATATCTTAATAGTGGAAAATATAAAAGAATGAATGATGATAAAAAAGTAAGTGAGTTATTAAAGTATAAGAATAGACAGAAAAAAATAATCATAAATAAGTATAACTAAACAAGCCTTCCTGCCTATCTTGACAAGAAAACCATTAGGGTGTAAGATTACTA
>CAYONI010000096.1:0-2547 GCA_964405295.1 uncultured Methanosarcinales archaeon
TTAACTTTTACTCTTGTGTATGCGCCAACTGGTAACGGTGTTACCTCTGAAATCGTCCAGATTGACGTTTGCAAGCGCAGGAATGGCTTTGTAGTCTACCCGCCCTATGGTTGTACTGCGTGTATAGCGATAGAGGCCTGAGCATGCGTTTCTGTGGCTTGAACTCTCTTTTAGCATTTCTCCAAGATCTTTTTCTTGATCGGCTATTGCTTTCTTTTGCAATTTCAGATCATATAATTTTTCAGCAATTTTAAGCCATTCATTTCCTTGCTCAACGAAATCATCATCGGTCAAAGCAGGCTCTTTAAGTGTTTCGACACATTTCCAAAAAGCATCAAGCTTTTTTTCCATCTTTTTAATATATACTTCATCTCTTGCGACCTTAACAAGGATTCCCTCGTTTTTATGGAAAGAAAAATAATCAACAAAATGTAACTCAGTTACCATCGCTTGCATTTGGACTTGAGCATAATATTTTGGAGGGACTTTTCCAGCTCTCGCTAGCTCATGATCTTCTGATTTGCAGTTTTTTATCTCAACTGCTCGGTCATCTGTAACGTTTAAGCCATCTAATGAAACCATTAAGTGCGGATATTTTGCGTTTTTTACACAAACTGGTTCAAATAAATCACCAACCATCTCTTGATATGCTTCTCTTGCAGGCGCTTCCATTACTTTTCCGTAACGTGTCGCGGGATTGTCACAATCCATTTCATCAAGACCCAGCTTTTCTTGCCACAAAAGATAAGGCGTTTTTATACGCCCATCGTTAGTTTTCCATCTCGATACGCCCATGATAATTCCAGCGTCACTTGCCCCAATATGTTCTTTTCTGACCTTAAGCCACTCTGATTCTGTTTCAAATATAATTTTATGCATGTGATCCCCCCATAAGTGAAAGTTTTTTTAATTCGATTTCGGTCTTAGCTTTAGTTGCCACGATGCTATATTCATTTGCAAGGTGAAAAGAGCCTAGTAAAAAGACCACAAATAAAACTCCAGTTACTATCCAACATATTAAATCGTTTTTATGCATTTGCTACCTCCAACTCTTTGTTAGAAAATTTAGTTTGCAATGAAGAAACATATTCTTGTACTTTTTCACGAGCAATTTTCACCACTTTTGAATACATTTCTTTTGGCATTTCCTTAAGCGATAAGATTTCTTTTTTTCTTAAAAATAATTCGATAGTTTTTTTGTAATCTGGAACGACATTGAATAAATCCATTAGCGTTTTCACCTCTTCATCTGTTCGTAGGTCTGCAACAACTTCGACTACTGTTTCGCTGTCGTTTTGGGCTTCGCTTTTAATGTCAATATGTTTTGTTTTAGGCTCTTTAATGCTCGGATCTAAAGATATTTCGCCCTCAACATAGCAATTGCCAATAATATCTGGAAAAAGCTGTCTGGCCAATCTTGAAAGAGCTCTTGCAAAAAGCATGTCTCTTGTATATGTTTGCCAAGGTCCTCTTGATCCGTAAATTCCTGCTTTTTTCGCATCTTCAATTGAAAAACTTTCTGACCACATGTCGTTAGTGTCTGATCTTTTGCCGTGTAAAATACAAATTGTATCGTCTGAGCGTTTATCTCGAGTAACTGAATGTTTTTGAGCTCTAATTAAAGCGTTCATCATGCGAGATGACATCTCGACCTTGCCCCGTGTATAGTATAGACCACCGCCAAGAGCTAAGCGCGGGTCAATTCCAAGCGATTTAGCAGTTTCAACAATTGCAAAAACTCCAACCGCTCCAATAGTATCGTAATGCTTTGTTTGCATTAATAGTTTACACATCTCTTGTGTATTTTTTAGTTCAACTAGATAGTCATTTTTTACTATCTCTTTATCATTATTATTCATAGTGGTTCCCCTCGTTATGAATGTTTATATTAGGTTATCAGGCCTTTTTTTCTTTTAACATTTTCAGCCTTTAAAATGTTTGTTATTTTAATCTTATTTGATCTTGACAATCGCACCCATTAGTTGGTCTTGATCTAAGATTCTTGAAACTTCTTTTTTAAAAGAGTCGTCATCTAGTGAAATTAATTCAACATGCCCCTTGTCGGTCATTGAATCCATGATCGAATCACAAAAGTAAACCCAAACGTGTTCATCTAGCATGTCAACATCATCATAATTATATGAATCAAGGGTTGAAATAGCCTCGTCGTAAATTGAGTCGCTGATTTCAGGGTGCAAGTCATAAAAATCGCTTAATCTATCAATTAAAACTTCTTCATTTGTTTGTTTTATCATTCTTCACCTTCCCTTTCTAAGCTGTTGCCATCTGTCCAGATGTTCCAGAAAAGCTCTACATCGTTTTTGTCTTCATCATATTTTTTTTCAAGATCTTCATCTGTCATTTCTTCATGTAAAAATCCACCCGATAAATCCTTTATACAATAGGATTCCCATAATTCATATTTATCTTTGCCATAAAAAAATTCTAAAAAATCATCTACAACTTCTTCACCCGTTGCAAGATCTCCGCTTACTGGGTAGTAATAGCGCTTATCCTTATCTAACTCATATTCAAATAAAAAGTCTA
>CAYONI010000097.1:0-2518 GCA_964405295.1 uncultured Methanosarcinales archaeon
GCAGCGTCTGCTGGTTCGTATGCCGACATTTCACTGTCATTTCCAAAGTAGTGAGACCACATTCTCTTAATAGTTTCATTACGAGAATTTTCCATTGTAAGATATACTACAACAGGTTTTAATTTCGGATTTCTGGTACTGAATTTATTGTGTTTTACACTCCATAACGCTGAATTAAGCAAAAATCCACTTTTCCAGCCGCCCGCCAATCCCAAGGCCAAGTACACCCTTGATTTTTCGAACCCGCCGTTAAATGCTTCATTAATATATTGAATCCCCGTCTTAATCTTTGTTGAAGGGTTTCTATCTTCTTCAATCATAGCGGCAAGTACATTAACAAACTGGTCACTAGCAAGACTGATGTCTTGTTTAGAGTCCTTAATACTTTCCTTTGCTGACTTTAGATTCTTTGCAAGGCTCGATAAAGAACCCTCGAATGTGTTAATGAAGTCATCAAAATCTTCATAGTTCTCATTCTCTAAATCCATAAGTAAGTCGGCAATATCTCTACTATCATTACCCAATACACTAAATTTAAGTTGCTGAGTAATTTTCTTATCTAATTCTTTTAATTCACTATCATCTAAATCATAGTCAATTAATTCTTTTACAACGTTATTCATTACATCAATTGCATCATTTTCGTATTTCCCACTAAAGTCTAAGAATGCTAGTATAGCATCTCTGTTTGTAAGGTCTTTTTCTATAATTGCCGTTGCAATTTTCTTTATGATGTAAACTCTGATTTCACTTTCGAAATCATTTTTATACGATTCTTCCTTAAACATGTTAAAGAGTCTTAAAACGTTTCCAGCAAAAACTTTATTATGGCTATTACCAAGCATGGCAATAATAATTCGTTCAAGCTGTGCAAAATTAAATTTCATGCGTATTTTATCTGTAAAAATTTGCGCCATTTTATTCCTCCTCAAATGATTCTGGACAGTATACATAGAGAATTGGAGTTGTTGTCATTTCCAAATTTCCCCATTCTACTGTTTCAATTAAGAGTATTACATAATCACTAGAATCTATTTTTGAGTTTGCAGATCTATTATCGATGTTTGTAATGTTCTCTAAGACTTTGTTATCCAAGTCGTAAAGCTTTACAAATTCACTAACAGAATGATCCACATAGCCAAAGTATGTAAACGCTTTTTGAAAAGAACCTGATGATGGTTTGCTTAAGAATACATCTATTTCATTTACAATTTGAATATCCGATTCTATTTCATCGATATCTTCTTTAGAATAAATTTCTACTGTTTGTACAAGTTCATTCTCATCAAATACATCTTGCAGAGCATTTGCGACATCGATTGGTAAATCTATATTGTTTTCATTGAAAAATTTCAATACTACTTCATGTTTTTCATTCATCGAGCATCTTTCCTTCATCTTGTATTTTTTATTCTTTGATTATCTCATTTATTTTTTCTAATGTAATTTTTCCATTGTATTCATCTTTGATAAATTTTTGAATTGTTTTATCAAGTGGAAGTTCACGTTTTAAAATATATCCGTATTTTTCGTAGATTGCAGGTTCTAATGCTTCTTCTTTAAGAAGCTTCTTGCTTTTTTTAACTACGACTTTTACATTCGGATCTTTTTTAAATACATCTTTGAATATTTTAATTCTATCTTCAGACAAACCAGCAAGATCAATCTTAAGGTTGTCTGTATCTTTAACATACTCATTTAAAACTATCTGAATATCTTCTAGAGTCAAATCATCTAAATTTTGTCCTTTAAATAATTTTTTCATAGACACTGATGTATAGTCAGGTGCATTTTCATTATTAATGTATTCAACTTTCCATTCTTTAGTTTCTGTATCAACTTCATAGTACATGATACCTTTTTCAGATGGATCTCCAAATCCCCAAGCAGTTAAGCTTCCTGAGTAGTAAACGTTTTTGAAATCTTGTCTCTGATGAATATGCCCACCAAGAGCAAAGCCATTTTTGATTGCATTTTCCCATTCATCATAATAGAAGACTGGTGCTGAACGCATAATTTCTTTACGTTTTTCATGTTCTAAGTTTGCTATAAATGACACGAAATCCCATGTTCCATGAAATAGCATAGCATCATAACTTTTCTTTTTGTATTCTTTATAATATTCTTCGCTGCTTTCTGGATATTCTTCAGGAACATACAAAAATTTCACTCCATCGATTGTTTCTTCAGTAACGCTTGTCATATATTTAATATCCAACTCAGGTCTTTCGAAATAATGTTGGAATAATGTGACATACTGATTCAAATCGTGTGAGCGTGTACCAAGAATGATTCTAACTTTGATTTTCTTTTCTTCACAAATTTCCATAAGCTCATCAAAGAATCTGATTGCATAAGCTGTAGCTGGCTCTGTTGCTGAAAGTTTTCTGTCAAAGTAATCTCCATTGAAATTTAAAATGTCAATATCTCTCTCATTTAACTCTTTTATTATAAGAGGGCATTCTTCTTTGTACATTCTCTCTGTATATTTGTGGCCGAAATGTAAATCTTGAATTGC
>CAYONI010000098.1:0-2507 GCA_964405295.1 uncultured Methanosarcinales archaeon
AAGCAATACAATTTGCTTTGTACAAAACATGTGATGTAAATTGGTCTTATAAAGGGAAATAGCTATGAAAATATTATTAACAGGTGGTGCTGGATTTGTAGGAAGCAACATTTATAATGCCCTTAAAGATGAATATGATGTATGGGTGGTGGACAACCTAACATTCGGTGATAGCAGAAACATTGAAATAAATCCTAAATGGTTAAAGGATAAGATTCCTGTCAGGTTTAAAGCAGATTTTAACGACCTACGTGATTATGTGCTAAACTCTTTTGACATTTTGATTCATTGTGCTACTATAAACATAGAATATGCAATGAAAGAGCCTATTGAAACATTTAAGGTAAATGCCCTAAACACTATTAAGCTATTTGAGAGGTTTAAAGGTAAAATAATATATACATCTACGGCATCTGTATATGGTAATGCAGCAGAGTTGCCCACTAAAGAATGTGCGCCTGACAATGTGTCCAATGCCTACGATCAGAGCAAGCTAATAGCAGAGCATTACTTACAGCTAAGGGGTAATTATACCACTCTGAGGCTATCCAATGTCTATGGAATTAATCAGCGTCCTGATAAGGATATTGTGGGTGTGGTGGGTAAGTTTGTTGATTCTATACTAAACAATAAGCCTGTCACAATATATGGAGATGGGAAAGACACACGTGACTACACATATGTTAGTGATGTGGTGAGGGCTGTGGAGATGTGTGTAGAGCAAAAGGCTAAAAACAAGGAATACAATATTAGTGGAGGTGACGAGCTGTCAATAATGGAGTTGGCTAATAAAATAGCCTATTTAGTTGGGACACCTATTGTGGTGAAGAATGTTAAGAGTAGGAAGATTGACAAAATCAACAGAAGGCTGTTAGACACTACGTTAGCACAGGAGGAATTGGGGTGGCATCCCCTTATTGGTATTAATAAAGGGTTGGAGAAAACAATATTTTGGCAGAGAAAGGAATACAGATGAGAATATATTATCACATATTAATGGTGAACAATTGGGAAGAGGTTGTTAAAGAACAGCTTTCACTTATTAAATCATCTGGACTATATAACAAGATAGACAGCATTAACATAGGAGCATTGGGACATGGACTGCCAAGACTAAAACAGATACTGAAAGCCTATCCAAAAGCCATAGTGAGGGCACACAGCCTTAACAAGAAACATTATGAATACTACACATTACAGCTATTGTACGATGACTGTATGAATGGTGATCTGTTTCAAGGACTATATATGCACACTAAGGGTGTTAGCTTTCCTAAAATTAGTGGAGGGAAATATTGGCGTGACTATATGGGACATTATAACATAACTAAACATCAGGGGTGTATTGACAAACTATCTATGGGATATAGTCTGTGTGGTGTTAAATTCTTAGAATGGAACGGAAAACCACACTACTCAGGCAACTTCTTTTGGTTTAACAGCGTATATATCCAATCACTAAAATCAGTTGATACACTAAACCAGAAAGATAGATTTCAAGCTGAGTTTTGGTCTTGTTCTAATAATGGGCTATTTGCCAATATGTCTAATGAACATGTAGATTATGACACTAAGGGAACTTTTGCCCCTCCTACCAATTACGTACATACATTAGCCTACAATCTTGTTAGTGAGACTGAGAAGTCGGTTAAATTGTTGTATGAGCTTAACGACAAAGCCAGTTTTAAACATGTTATTGTTGATTTAGGCTTTCCTCTTGAAGAAGGGAATGTGATTCCTGATGATATTGAACAATCTAAGAGAAACAACACCAAAAAACTAAAGGCACTAGCTAAGAAATATGGTAGTCTGTATTATAAAACAGAGAATGTAGGTGTTAGTCAGAATTGGACTGCTGCATATAAATATTGTAAGCTAAATGCTAATGATGTCTTAATAGGGCTTGACCCTGATGAGCATACACAATGTAAAGGGTGGGTGGCTGCTATGGCTGCCTTACTACGTAGTAAACATAAGATTGGACTTGCCATCCTCTCAACGGCAAAACAAGTTAGACAGCAGAGGGGAAAAGCAATTTCTGCTAGTGGCTATAAAGGGGTAATCCCAAGAGGTTTTTATGCGTGGGCATTAATAGGCTTTAGGGGAGATTTCATAGAAGCTATGGGTGGGAAGATTCCTGTTCCTAAAAATGCTGAACGCTATGGGTGGATTGAAAATGAGGTGACTAAGGCTTTAACTAAAACTAAATTTAATTGCTGCCTTCTCCCCGACTACACTGTTAAACATACAGACTACACATTAAAGAGTGAGGGGAGTAGTAAGCTGTTAAGGGAATGGAAGAATTTGATTGTGCATCAGATAAAGAAATATGGGCAGCCTAGTCTAGACGAATATTTAGTTAGGAAAAGGAAGGGAGAACACTTCAACTAAACTATAACTAAAAATACTTGACATTCTGATTTAGATGTCGTATGTTTGCATTGTGGTTTTTTAAGGGTTATTAAAAGTGCCGGGTCTCCCGATCTCGCACTTTTTTTATTTATCCT